>JBNKLC010000031.1:0-106605 GCA_050292155.1 Arcobacteraceae bacterium | reverse complement strand
GGAAAATTCTACAAAAAAAATGTCATAAAAGCTGTCACATTTTTATTTTTTTTTGAAATTTTTTTGAGAAAATAATAAATTTTATCTACTTAAGACTATTATAAGACCTTTTAGATACTGATTTTCTTTAGTTATTATCGTATTTTAATAATTTTTTTAATACTTTTATAAGACTTTTTAGGAAAAAAGAAAAATTTTCAATTTTTGTAAAAAAGCTGCTAAGATTTTATATTATTGGAGTTTTTAAGTTGAGATATTGACTGTTTTTGCTATTTTTTTAATATTTTTGAGCAAAAAGATTTGCACTTTTACACATATATTGCAATTGTCAAATGAAAAGTTAAATTTTGAAGATTATTCCATTTTTAATTTCAATTTTACCGTTGAGTTCATATTCAAATGTTTCGGTTGGATATTTTTCTATCGCTTCATCGTAGGTTGGGTTTGAGCTAAAATATTCCAAGGTAGGATCGCTCTTTTTTTCTAGCTTTGTTTTTCCAAGTAAACTTGCAACAAAACTATCGATATCGTAGATAGCTTCTGCTTCATTGTTTGCCAAGAGTAAATTTGTCCCTTCACTCTCTCCCAATCTATGAGGCAATACGTATATCTTTTTCCCCATCTCTTTTGCAAATTTTACACTATGCATCGTACCGCTTTTAAGATCACTTTGTGTTACAATCAATACTTCCCCTAAAGCGACTATTAGTTCATTACGTAAAGGGAAGTGGTAGTTTCTGGAGTTGGTTTTTGGAGGAAATTGGCTCAGCATCAAACCATTTTGTTCAATCTCTTGTATCAATTTTTTATTGGTAACGGGGTATCGTATATCCAGTCCCGTTCCTGCTACACCAATGGTGCGTGAACTCCCCGCTGCTTCATGGGATATAGCATCTACGCCCATTGCCCCGCCGCTTACTATTATAAAACCGTTATCACTTAAAACTTTTGCTATATTATGTGTTTGTTGCCTTGTGTATTGATTAGGTTTTCGTGTCCCTACGATTGATATTTTTCTTTTTTGTAGAAGATTGGTATCTCCTATATAAAAAAGCTCCTCGGGATATTTATTCATATCCTCTAGCTCTTTTATGCGGAAATCTATTTTTTGTATCATAGCTTGTCGATATAGATAAGATCAAGCCCTTCTAAGAGACTTTTTGAGTATTTTAGTGTTTCAAGCGTGACGGAATAGGGATGTCCGATAGCGATAGCCATGCCATTTTTTTTCGCTTTTTTAATCGCTTTTTTTAACTGCCCCTGGATATAGGTTGTCTCTTTTTTATTATCCAAAAATATATCTCTGCTGTACATTTTAAGATTATACTTTTTTGCCAACGCTTTTGCTACCGTTTTTGCAGTCGTTCTACTGTCTATAAAATAGTAATCATTCTTTTTTAATACGTAAAAAAGCTTGTCCATCGCTTCATAATCTGAGGTAAACTTACTTCCCGTATGGTTGTTGATATATTTTACTTTTGGATAGAGTTGCTTTAAAGAGGCTATCTTATTTTCAATTCTTTCCAAAGAGTCCCCTAGATGCAAAGTATCGGCTTCTTCATATCGAAAACTACTTGCTTGGAGAGGAAGATGTATCATATGATGTTCCAGGTATTTTGCTATAACAGCCGAATTTGGATGTCTTTTTGTAGGGGGAAGCAACGATGCATTTACCGTATATCCTATATCTTTGATTTTGTTTATTTGTCTTTTTGTAGTCACATCGTCAATGATAATGACCAACTTTGGTTTTGTTTCTTTTTTTTCTTTTTGTATGATTTCTTTTTTAGTTGAAGTAAAAACTTGTTCCACTTTTTCTTTTACTTTAGGGATAATCTCTTCAACAAGGTTTTCCCCCTCTTGTAATATTTCATCAACTTTACCGTAATCAGGCTCTTCATAATGAAAAACAGGCTGCTCTTTTTTGATTTTTTTGACAATTTCTTCTACCGCCGTATTGTGATCGTCATATTCTATATTTAAAGCTTTTGTTTTCTCTTCATAAGAAAGCTCTTTTTTCTTTAGATGTTCTTTTTGAATCTGCTCTTTTTTTGTATCAACAGCCAGTTGCCCGGAATCCAAATAAAAATAAGCCCCTACTACCAAACCTATAAAAAAAGAGAGCAATACGGCAAAAACAATTGTAAAATATTTATTTAAAAACGGTTGTTTTTTTTGATTTTTTCGTTTTGGGAGTTTTTTGTGGGTTCTTCTTTTTTGGGCCATTTAATTTTTCTTATAAAGTGAAATGAAAAAGATGATAATAATTTTTAAATTAGTTCAAGGAAGAAAACCAAATTTTACTAGGAGCTTACAAAAAGTAAACGACTAGTTAAATTTGATTTTATGACGCCGAAATAATCAAAAAGGATTATTAGCTTTTTTATTTCTAGTTTTTGTCTTGATCTACGATCTTATTCGCTGCAATCCAAGGCATCATAGCTCTAAGTTTTGCACCTGTTTGCTCTAATTTAGAGTTTCTTGAGATTGTTCTCTCAGCGTTCATTCTTGGATATCCTGCTTGACCTTCTAGGATAAAGTCTTTTGCAAATTGACCGTCTTGGATCTCTTTTAAGATTTGTTTCATAGCAGCTTTAGACTCATCATTGATAACTCTTGGTCCACTTACATAATCTCCATACTCAGCTGTATTTGAGATAGAATATCTCATATCTGCAATTCCACCCTCAAACATAAGATCAACAATAAGTTTTAACTCATGTAAACACTCAAAGTATGCCATCTCAGCAGGGTAACCTGCTTCTGTTAATGTTTCAAAACCAGCTTGAACCAATGCAGTTGCTCCACCACAAAGTACTGCTTGTTCTCCAAATAAATCTGTTTCAGTTTCATCTTTGAATGTAGTTTCGATAATACCTGTTCTACCGCCACCGATAGCACTTGCATAAGAGAGTGCAAGTTCTTTAGTAGTTCCTGATGGGTTTTGACCAACAGCGATAAGATCAGGGATTCCTCCACCTTTTACAAACTCGCTTCTAACTGTATGACCTGGAGCTTTTGGAGCGATCATAGTTACGTTGATATCGCTTCTTGGTACGATTCTTCCGTAGTGGATATTAAATCCGTGTCCAAATGCAATAGTAGCACCCTCTTTAAGATTTGGCTCAATTTCGTTTGCATATATCTCTGCTTGGTTTTCATCAGGTAAAAGAATCATTACCACGTCAGCTTTAGCCGATGCATCTGCTACGGTTAATACTTCAAAACCTTTTGCTTCTGCTTTTGCCCAAGATGAACCGTTTGGTCTAAGTCCGATACATACATCAACACCGCTGTCTCTTAAGTTTTCAGCGTGTGCATGACCTTGGCTACCAAAACCGATCATCGCTACCTTTTTTGATTTGATTAAGTCAATATTACAATCTTTGTCATAATAAACATTTAATGCCATTTTATTTCCTTCATTTTTAATTATTCGCGGATTATACCTTAAAATTTTAGTAATCTAGCTGAAAGATTTTTTTGCTATCATTGAAGAAAAATTTTTGGATAGATATGGATATTTTAAAAAAGATATATAAAGAGCAAACCAAACCTATTGTTAAACTAATCGACGGCGAATACAAACTAAGCAGCCGATATAAAGTGGGAACCGTTAAAATTCTTGGGAGTCAGATAACCCTTGAACTTGAGAGAAGTTCCCAAAAAATCTATCTTGATCCCCTTTATCTAAACGGAGCATATAAAGATGATTTGGTACTTGTTCAAATTGTCTTTAATCCAAAAGGGAAAACAAAAGGGAAAGTTTTAGAGATACTTCAAAGAAAAAATAGCCAAATTCTTTGTTATGTAAAAGATAAAGAACTTTACAGTGTCAAAGAATCTCTATTTATCGATTGCGATGAAGTGAATAATAAAAATGGAGATATTGTCCTTTTTGAAAATGGGAAGATTGTCTCAAAGATTGGGAATATCAGTGATCCTAAAGTGGATGAAAAAATCTCTTTACATCTTTACAATGAATATTATAGACTCGATAACTTTAGCCAAGAGGAGTTTGGTCAAATTGATTTAAACAATAGAGTTGATCTGAGTCATTTAGATTTTTCTACGATTGACCCGGCAAGTGCAAAAGACCACGATGATGCAATCTATTTTGATAAAGAGAACAGCGAACTTTATGTTGCTATTGCCGATGTAAGTGCTTATGTCAAACCAAATACTCCGATTGATAAAGATGCTTTTAAAAGATCATTTTCTATCTATCTGCCAAATAAAGTTTTACCGATGCTTCCATATTCACTCAGTACCGATTTGTGTTCATTGGTACCAAATCAAAAAAGACCAAGCTTTGTATTTAAAATGAAACTGGATATTGAGAAAACAAAAGTAATCTCTTCTGAGGTATTTGAAGCTATTATTGAATCAAAATATAAATACAGTTATGAATATATAGACGAAGTTTTAGAAAAAAACGACCCTCTTGACCCTAACGTAATTCTTTATAAGGTAACCACTAAATTTAGACAAAAGAGGTTAGTAAACGGTTATGACTTTAGAAGTGAAGAGATACGGATGGAACTTGACAGTGAAGAGAATATGCAAAGTGTACGGATTGAAACCTCATCTCCATCACACTCTTTGGTTGAAGAGTGTATGCTTTTAGCCAATCAAGAAGCGGCAAAAAAACTGCAACATCTAGGGATATTTAGAGTACACGAAGAACCATCAACTGCAAAAATTAAAAAACTTATCGATGATTTGCACCAGCTGGGAATCAATGCAAAACTTAAAAACAATCTCCATGCAACTATTGAGAGTATCCAAAAACAAGCGGAGCATTTTGGACTTGAAGCGGAGGTGGATGAGTTGATTATCCAATCACAACAACAGGCATACTACAGCAGCATAAAAGCAAGACATTTTGGACTGGGATTTAGTAACTATTCCCATTTTACTTCCCCTATTAGGCGTTACAGCGATCTTATTTTACATAGAATTTTAAAAACCGGCGAGATACCAAACGATATAGAAGATATTTGCGATAAAGTAAGTACAACCGAGAGAGAAATTGCCAATCTTGTATGGGATTATGAAGATAGAAAATATGCAAGGGCTTTACAAAAAACTTCTCAAAAAAGTTTTAATGCACTTATTGTAGATATGGAAAAACATCTTGCAAAACTAACCGATGAAGATTTTTTAGGAGCTAGGGTAGAGATAGAAAACTACTCTGGAGAAAAGCTTTTTGCCAAAATAAAAGTACAAATAATCAGCAGTGATCCACTTTCAAAAAAAATCACTGCCACTATTGTATAGATAATTCAAAAAATTACAAACTCTGTCATTCATCAGTTGTTTCATGGTTTGAAAAAGCAATTATCTCTTTGGATTTACTCTTTATTATAGTCGGTTAGCGTTTGTGTTTTTTGTCCAACCGGCTTTACATTCTCTTTTCCGTTAAATTCTTTTTCATCTGCATCGGCAACTATCAGTTTTGCTATCTCGTCAGTTTGACTTGCAATATCGTTTGTTTGTGATGCAATTGAAGCATTTTGTTGGGTTTGTTGATCCAGTGAATTGATAGCATCATTTATCTGCTCTATGCTTAATTGTTGAGTTTTTGAAGCAGATTCAACTTTTGAAATTATCTCAATTGTTTTTGAAATATTTTCATTGAGTTCATTGTATCCCTCTATCATCTTATCTGCAATAGATTTACCCTGATTTGCTTTTTGTGTAGCATTTTCTACAAGATTTTTAATCTCACTTGCTGCTTCAGCACTTCTTGATGCTAGGTTTCTGACTTCTTGTGCAACGACGGCAAATCCTTTTCCTGCTTCCCCTGCAGTTGCTGCTTCAACCGCTGCATTGAGAGATAAAATATTTGTTTGAAATGCTATTTGATCAATAACCGTAATTGCCTCATTGATAGCAATTACTTGCTCATCTATCTCATTCATAGCCGTAGTTGTTTCTTTGGCTAATGTTTGCCCTTGGTTTGAGGATTGTGCCAAGTGATTTGCATATGTAGCCATTTCCATGATACTTTTTGTATTTTGTGATATATTTTTTGTAACATCTTCAAGTGCTGCTGCGGTCTCTTCAAGAGAAGTTGCTGCTTCATTTGAATTATTGTTTAGTACACCTACATTTTCAAGAAGAATATCTGAACTTATATCTAAAGTTAAACCGTTTTGTTTATTGTCTATAAGCATTTGAGTAATTGAATCTCCAACACCATTTACTCCGGTGGCCAGTTTTAACAAATGTTCTTCTACACCATCTGTTTTCACTCTACTTCTATAATCATATTGTGAATATGTTTCTAATACAACAAGTACTGAATCGATAATTTTTTCTATATTTTCACCCATTTTATTCAGTAGATTCGTAAGCTCATTCAGTGCAGGATTTTGACTGGTTTGAGTTACTCTTTGAGATAGATACCCTTGCTCAAATTTAGATAATACATTTACAGTATCGTCTATAACTTTTCTATCTTCTTCTATACCATCTTTTATAGTTTCAATATTTTGATTTACCACTTTTGCCATATCCCCTATCTCATTATGCGGCTCTTCTAGTTTATGGGTATGGGTTGTTTTTTTATTGAGATAATCAAAAAACTCAAAAAGGTTCTTTTTAAAATTGTTGATTAAAGATGATATATTTTTAGCAACAAATGCAAAAATTATACTAAAGGTTAAAATAGCAATAAAACTTGTAATAGCATTTCGTATAACACTATCTGATACTATATCATCGGTACTTGAAATATCTGCCGATATCTCATTAAATTTTAGATTGAATTTATCTGTTGTCTTTGCGACAAGTGTATCTATAATATTAAATAATTTTACCTCTATCGGTTTTACTTCATCGGAGAGTATCTCTCTTCCATACTCTTCATCCTCTTCAATCTCTTCTTGTAAAACCTCCAATATAAGATGATATGTTTTAAACTCTTTTTTCATCACGCTGTACATTTGCTGGAGTTTTTTATTTGATTTTTTATATTTATCTAAAAACTTTTTCAATTTATCAATATTTTGATCTGTCTTTTCTAAAGCTGCTTTATAGTTTTTATTTTTTGAAACGGGCTTTTTGGCAATAATGCTTTCAAACGCTTCCATTTTAGTTAATGTTACATTGAGTTTTATCTCTTTAACAATAGAGTTCAATATCAATGTTTGTTCCATAAGTAGGTTATTGCTTTTTTTGATACTATTCATGTTTTTAGAAATATCACTCATAGCGAAGTAACTTCCCAATGCTATAATCAATAAAAATATGATACCGATAATATTGAGTATCAATAGTTGATATGAAATCTTTGTATTTTTTAGCATACCCTTCCCTTTTTTAAAATTAAATTATAATAAAACATTGTAGCAGTACACTATTTTTTAATGTACCACTATTTTTAATTTATCTTAACTTGATAGTTATTTAACTATTTTTTTTAAGTCTTTTGGATGATATTTTGCCTTACAAGCTTTTAGATCAGCCACTGTTTTTGCCGCTTTTACACAAGCTAATTTTTTAGTTAAAAAATCCTGTGCAGCAGCATTTCCTTTGTATTTATCCATCTTAGAATGGATTCTGCTATCCATCATCTCATACTTTTTCTCAAATTCACCTGCATGTAACGATGTTAATACCAACAGTACGATCACTACACTTAAAACTACTTTCTTCATTTTTTCTCCTCTATTTAAAAAAGTTGAAAAAACATTATTACATTTTCTAATTAAAAATATAATAAACTATTAAATTATAATTATTATTAGTTAATTATAATTATTAGTTAAGATTATAAAAGTATTGTGCTAAAGGTATACAAAAGGAGAGAATAGAATCTCTACTTTTTATTCAAATTCTAATTGTTTATAAAGTCGTGCAATATTTTGCTTTCCAAGTTCTTTAAAGGTATCTAAATGCTCATAAAGAGACATATCAATCTCATATGCTTCATTCAGCCCACCGTCATTGTCAATGACTTCTAATATCTTTTTTCTCATATATACTAAATAATCTTTTGTATATTTTGTCACTGTTGCCATATCTGTCACATCTCCATGTCCTGGAACTACGCTCTTTGCTCCAAGTGCTGCAAAACCTTCCCATGCTTCAAGCCATTTATTTGTCTCAGTTATTTCAAATATAGGGAGCAGCCTCTGATTAAAAGCAAGGTCCCCTGCAAATACAATTTTCTCTTCTGGTAGCCATATACAGATATCACTGTGTTCGTGGGCATATCCAAAATATTTTGCCTCTACTGTTTTATTTCCCAGATCAATTTTATAATTATCTTTAAACGTAATATCAGGTAAAACGACTTTTGTTCCTAGTATTTTATCCTTTAGTCTTTTTATTGATTTCTCATAAATTGATTTACCTTTTTGTTTGATCTCCTCTTTTGCAATCTCTTGTGCAATAATAGTTGCCCCTTGTTCTTTCCAATAATTGCTTCCAAGCATTGCATGACCTTGAGAATTCTCCAACACCACGTATTTCACAGGTTTATTTGTAATTTTTTTAATCTCTTCATGGAGTGCTTTAGCTAAAAGATATGATGAACTTGCATTCCAAACTAATACCGAATCATCTCCTATCACAAATCCCAAATTGTTGTTGTGTCCTGAATTTTCATAGCTTCCAGGGCTTGTTTGTCCCATAGAGGCATATACACCTTTGGATACTTTTTCAACCGGTCTATATAACATTGAATCAATATATCTATCAAGAGAACTTGTTTTAAGCCCTGCTTCACTCCATCCTTTATAACTGTCTTTGTAATGAATTACATTCGTATAACCCATATTTTGCAATTGTTTTGCAGCCAACAAACTAATATTTCCGGTATAACAGTGCACTATAAAAGGTGTGTCTTTTTTGGAAACCTCCTGTGCAATTGTAAATTCCAATTTATCTCTTGGAATATTCCTCACTTTATTTGCTTTTATATAACCGCCCTCTGCAAGAATATCTCCACGTGAGCGCACATCTATTATAAGTGTATTTGGATCTTTTTTTAAGATTTCCAAAAGCGATTTTGTATCTACACTTTTAACAGTTTTTTTAGCTTCATTTATTAACTCATTTACATCTGCAACCATCTCCACTGAAAAGATGACAGCCGTAATTACTACTATTTGTATTATTTTTTTAAACATAATTCTCCCTTTTTTATATTTAAATTTTTAATTTGGTATTACTGTTGTTAGATTTACGATTTTCCAGCCGTACATACCTCCTCTATACCATTTAAGTTTCTCTTTTGGATAACCTACCTTAATTAAATTTTCTATCGCCTGTGAAGATTGTGGACACCATGATCCATTACAAAATAAAACTAAAGTTTTTGCATTTTCAAAGTTATAAAATCCCTCTGAATATTCCACACCAACTCTATCCATCACTATCTCATAATCTTGATAAGTAGGATCAAAATTTTTATACGAGAGATTTATAGCAGTTGGTATTGTCCCTTTTTTGTACCAGTCGTAAGTTCTTGCATCTATTAAAAGCATATTTTCATCTTTGGCAGCTTTCTTAATAAAATCTATAACTTCCAATTCCCCATAAGTCTCAATCTCTTTATCTATAGTTATCGGTGTGATTTTGCCCATAGTGGTAAGAAAAGTTTTTTTACACTCTTTTGGGATATCCCCTTTTGCATACTCGCCACCCCAAATATTATTTGGCTCACTCCCTTTTACTTTTGCACATATTTCATCCGGTCTTCTTTGGATATTGATTTTTTCTATTGAGTCATATTCATTGATATATTCAATATCAATGCCACTTTTTTTTAGATTATAATCGTTTGCATAAAGATTAAAATCTATAAGAAAAAAAGCTAAAAATAGGATTATTATTTTCTTCAAGTTTTTGATTCTCCTTTTAAAATAAAGATAATCTTAAATTATATTATTCCGATATTAATTGTACCTTAATATTATTGTATAAAAATAGTACTCCATAAATAACTTATTAACCTATTTTGAACTTTCTTTATCTCCACACCCTTTACCTTCTTCTATCTCTTTAAGCAAAGCTTGTGATTTTATACAATCAAAGTTTTTTCGTAAAAAAACTGCTGCTTTATCTTCTCTATTCATCTTAATTAAAATTTGTGCAGTATGATAAAGGTGGTTACCTCTTTTTAGGTTATTCTTTGCATACTCTTTCATATAGTATTTCAAAGCTTTTATCGAATCAACTTTTTGACCGTATCTTCCAAAAAAGTAAACATCTCCAAGTTGATAATAGTTTGCATCACTCGCATTTACCTGCATAATCAAATAGGACAATGCCAACTTATTGTTTTTATCCTCTTCACACATACCGTTTTTATTTGCATACGCTTCATGAATCATCCCATAATAAACTGATTTTGCCAATTTAAGTTTTGGCTCATCTTTATACTCTTTACTAAGCGTATCCAGTCCATTTTTTGAAATATCTACAGCTTTTTTGCAAGAACCTTTTTCGATAAGCTCTTTGATTTTAACCTTATCGTGATCTATAGATGTACGTAATTTTTCTGGGATATTATCCATCTCATCGGCACCTAGATGCAAAGAAAAAATAAGCAAACAAATTGCATATATTGTGGATTTCATTATAACTCCTCTTCTTTTCCTATAAGATTGTATTGTATCTAATTTTTCTATATAAGACCCATTAATCAATATCTTGATATAATCTTTTTTATGTATAAAAACCAATTTGATAAAGAATTAGCTAATAATGTTCAATATAACGCCTATATGTTTTACGGAGGATGCGATTATTTAGTTGAAAAATATAGCGACAATGTATCAAAACTTTTGGCGAACGGCGAAGATATACAAAAAGTTTACTACGATGAGTATAATTTTAAAGAATGTTCCAATTTTCTCTCCCAATCTTCACTTTTTAGCTCAAGTAATATTTTGCTTATAAAAACAAATAAAAAAATCTTAAAAAAAGAAGTGGATGAACTGATAGCAAATTGCACGACAAACAGTGATAGTAAAGTGATCTTTTGTTGTACAGGGGATAATGATTTTAAAACTATGGCTAAAAGTTTTGGCAAAAAAACAAACTCTGCAGAGGTAAGGTTTTTTGAGCCAAATGAACAAGAGGCTATCAATATTTTATATACAGAGGTAAAAGCACTCAATTTAACTTGCGGATTTGGAGAGTTGCAATATCTTTATAGTATGCACCAAAAAGACCTCTCCCTTTGTGTGAGTGATCTTAAAAAACTTTCACTTTTAAATGAACCGATAACGATAGGTATTATAAACTCTCAATGCTTTGGTATGGGAGCCGTAAATATCGATGAGTTTTTTTATAAACTTTTTAGCGGTCAAAATATCAACCGTGATCTTTATATGCTTCTTGAAGAGGGGATGAACGAAGTTTATCTCATCAATCAAACTGTATCTTTTATCCAGCAGCTTTTTACCATCAACAGTTATCTCAAACTTTACGGAAAGCTTGATATACTCGATATTTGGGGATATAAGTTACCAAATAATATTGCCAATACAAGAGCATCTATTGCCGCTAAATTTACAAGGCAAGAGGATTTTTTAGGGATGCTTGAATTTTTTCAAGAGGTGGAACTTGAACTGAAAACAAAAACAAATTTAGAGTCTAACGCTTTTGTACAATCAAGTTTTAGGAACTTCTCAGCTAGTTTAAGATAAAATCGCCCCTCAAAAGGGTTTTTATGGTCAATGTGATCGTAATATCCTTAACCTTACTGGGCGATGTGAATCGCTCGGTTACTACCAAAAGGAGAAAAATATAAATGGCTAGAATTAGACATTATGAAACTATGTTTATAGTTAAACCGACACTAACGGAAGAGGAAACTCAGGCTCAAATTAACGCAGTTAAAGAGAGAATCGAAAAAAACGGCGGAGAGATTGTTGCCGTTGAAGATATGGGTACTAGAAACCTTGCTTATGAAATTGAAAAGCACAAAAGAGGTTACTACTACGTAATATATTTCAAAGCTCCATCAGAGTCTATCAAAGAACTTGAAAGAAGTTACAAGGTAAATGAAAATATTATAAGATTTATTTTTGTAAAATATGAAAACAAATCTGAAATCAAACAATGGGAAGCTATGTCAAGCAATGCAGCAAAGGCTGCAAAGTAAATTGTTGAAATAAAGTTGCAAAGGGGCTTGGATGTATAATAAAGTAATAATGATAGGAAACCTAACAAGAGATATTGAACTAAAATATCTTCCATCAGGGAGTGCAATAGCAAAAAGTGCCATCGCAACAAGTCATAGATATAAAGCCCAAAACGGCGAACAAAAAGAGGAAGTTTGCTTTTTGGATTTTACCGTATTTGGGAAAGGTGCCGAGATTTTAAACCAGTATGTTAAAAAAGGTTCTAAAGTGATGCTTGAGGGTCGTCTTATATTTGAGCAATGGCAAGCAAACGATGGAAGCAATAGAAATAGACATACGTTAAGAGTCGATGAGTTTAAATTTTTAGATTCTAAAAATGATTCTATGGGTGCAGGTAGTTATAACCAAGCACCGCAGATGCAAAATCAACAGCCTTATAACCAACAATACAACCAACCGCAGCAACAGCAACCATACAACAATGGATATAACCAGCAACAACAAGGTGGTATGCCTCAACAAGCACAACAACATGAGGAAAAAATACCGACAATAGACATCGACAACGATGAGATACCGTTTTAGGAAATTGTAAAAGGAATACAAATGGCTGAAAAAAGAAAATTCGCAAAAAAATACTGTAAATACTCTGCTATGAAAGTTGAGTATATCGATTATAAAAATACTGATCTTTTAAAAATCTCTTTAAGTGAAAGAGGAAAGATTATGCCAAGAAGATTAACAGGAACTTCTAAAAAATACCAAGAGCAAGTTGAACAAGCTATTAAAAGAGCAAGACATATGGCACTTGTACCATATATTGTCGATACAAACAATGTAACTGAGTCTGCTTACTCAAAAAAATAGTTTAATACCAAACTAAACACTCAAGGGAGAGCTTATTTTTAAGCTTTCCCTTTTTTTATCCCAAAAACTTAAGAACACTTTAGATATAATCGCGACACTATAAATAAAACAAAATTCAAAAAAAGAAGAAGAAATGAGAGATATAAGAAATATTGCCGTAATTGCACACGTTGATCACGGTAAAACTACACTTGTAGACGAGCTTTTAAAACAATCGGGAACTTTTGACGAAAGAGCCGAAGTGGAAGAGCGGATGATGGATAGCAATGCTATTGAAAAAGAAAGAGGGATCACTATCCTTTCCAAAAATACCGCTATTGATTATGAGGGTGTGAGAATTAATATTATCGACACTCCGGGACACGCCGATTTTGGTGGAGAAGTTGAACGGGTGCTTAAAATGGTTGATTGTGTACTACTACTTGTTGATGCACAAGAGGGTGTTATGCCTCAAACTAAATTTGTGGTAAAAAAAGCACTTGAGCTTGGTCACAAACCGATTGTCGTAGTAAATAAAATAGATAAACCTGCGGCAGAGCCTGATAGGGTTGTAGATGAGGTATTTGATCTCTTTGCAAATATGGATGCTACCGACGAGCAGTTAGAGTTTCCTGTGGTATATGCAGCTGCAAGAGACGGATATGCAAAAGAAAACTTAGAGGATGAAAATGTTGATTTAAAACCTCTATTTAAACTGATTTTAGATCATGTTCCAACACCAACCGGAGATGATGAAAGCGGTCTACAACTTCAAGTTTTTACCCTTGATTACGATAATTTTATAGGGAAAATAGGAATTGCCAGAATCTTTAACGGTACTATCTCTCAAGGGGAAACGGTAACTCTTGTAAAAGCGGATGGAGAAAAGGTAAACGGTAGAGTAAGTAAACTTATCGGATTTAAAGGATTAGAGCGGATGGAGATCAAAACTGCAGGGCATGGAGATATCGTAGCCGTTGCAGGATTTGAGACGATTGATGTGGGAGACAGCCTTTGTGACCCGTCTAATCCTATGCCTCTTGACCCTATGCATATTGAAGAGCCTACGCTATCGGTTACATTTGCAGTCAATGATTCTCCTCTTGCAGGGACGGAAGGGAAACACGTAACATCCAATAAAATCCAAGACCGACTTAATAGTGAAATGAATACAAATATCGCTATGAATTATGAACAAGCAGGGGAAGGTAGCTTTAAAGTAAACGGACGTGGAGAGCTTCAAATTACTATCTTAGCAGAAAATATGAGAAGGGAAGGATTTGAGTTTTCAATCTCACGACCGGAGGTTATTATTAAAGAAGAAAACGGTGTAAAAACAGAGCCGTTTGAACATCTTGTGTGTGATATTCCCGATGAATTCAGCGGTGCGGTTATCGAAACTCTTGGGAAAAGAAAAGCGGTAATGACAAATATGAACCCGATGGGGGACGGTTATACCAGAGTCGAGTTTGAGATTCCTGCACGTGGACTTATCGGATATAGAAATGAGTTCTTAACCGATACAAAAGGGGAAGGGGTAATGAACCACTCGTTTTTAGAATTCCGTCCATACTCGGGAACCGTTACAAGTAGAAAGAACGGTGCGCTTGTATCTATGGAAAACGGTGAAGCTTTGGGATATTCTATCTTTAACCTTCAAGAAAGAGGGGTAATGTTTATCAAACCTCAAGATAAAGTATACGGTGGTATGGTTATCGGTGAACACTCGCGTGAAAATGATCTTGATGTAAACCCTATCAAGGGGAAACAGCTATCAAACGTAAGAAGTAGTGGGGCTGATGAGGCTATCAAGCTTATTCCACCAAGACAACTTTCATTAGAACTCGCGTTAGAGTGGATAGAAGACGATGAGCTTGTGGAGGTTACACCGCAAACTATTAGAATTAGAAAAAGAGAGCTTGACCCAAGCAAAAGAAGACGAGCCGAAAAGATTAAAAAAGGTCTTGCATAAAATTCTCAATCAATTCTCCCTGCCCTTGCGGCAGTGGGGAAAAATATAAAAAGTGCTGCTCTAAATTTCACAAAGGTGCCCTGCCCAAAGATGCCCTTGCACTTATGCGTTCACGTTACAGTGCTTTTGCTCTCAACAATTCAAAATATATCATAAAAACTACCCACCAAGGAAATCAAGACTTTACCACCGATACTACACAATGGTTGCAAGATATAGAAAATTTTTCTCAAAATTCAGAGTTTCAAAAACTTAAAATTTTAGAGTTTATTGATGGGGAAAACGAAGCGTATGTTACCTTTGAGGCAACTATTTTTAGTCACGCGAGAGATTGTTCGTTTTGTGAAAAAAGCAAATTTTTAAAACAAGACAACAGATGGCTCTACCACAGCGGAGAGTTTAAGGACACTTATAAGTGCAAATAAGATATAATCTTACCTATTCTTCAATTGAATAAATTTTAAAAATTTTAGAGGATTTTAATAGTGAGTTTAAAAGATGATATTAACAATGTAAAAAAAGAACTTTCTACCGAAGAAAGCTTTTTGGAAAGCTTTTTAAAGGTTGAAAAATTTTACAAAAGAAATAAAATGGCTATTATCGGTGGCTTTGTTGCAGTTGTTATAGGTGTTGTAGGATTTTACAGCTATTCATATCTACAACTTCAAGAGAAAATTAAAATAAACGAAGTATTTAATAAAGTTTTGGCAAATCCAACCGATGAGAAAGCTCTTAGTGAGCTTAAAACCAAAAGTGAAAAACTGTATCAAATTGCAATTTTTATGCAAAAAGGGGTTTCACAAAGTGATAATGAATTTTTAACTCTTTTGAGCAGCTACACACAAGCTATCCAAGAGAATAGTCCTGAAAAACTTAACAGTGTGGTTCAAAATCAAGACTTTTTACTCAAAGACTTTGCTTTGCTGAATAAAGCGATACTTGAAACAAAAAATAATAAATATGCAGAAGCAAAAAAGTCTTTAGAGATGATACAAAAAGACTCTCAAGTTTATACACTTGTGCAGATATTACAACATTTTTTAATGACAAAATAGGAGTAGTTCCATGAGAAATCTAAATTTAGTGTTATTGTCTTTATCTCTTATCCTCTTTAGCGGTTGTAGTTCAAAAAAATATTATGAACCCGAAGAGACTTACAGTGCAGATATAACTACCTATGACACGGGAGCGCAAATAATTGATTTTCACAGTAACGGTGCAACTTTAGAAAATAGCCGTTTTATTACCAAAGAGGGGATATCCAATCAAACACTTGAAGAGGATTTTAGATTTTTAAGTAAAGACGGCGATACCATTATCAGCACAAATGACAACGCTGTTTTAGCAGTAACTACAAACGGTCAAACGAAAAAAATCGACTTTGAAAAAAATATTGTTGCCGCTTCTACAAATAGAGGTCTTATTGCATATCTTATGATTGATAATTCTATCGGGCTTTATGATTTAAAAGAGGGAAAAACCGTATTTAAAAACTATTTTAATATCTCGATTTTAAACGATATCAGAATCGCCAGTCCGATATTTTTAAATACCCTTGTACTATTTCCTACACTTGACGGGAAAGTGGTTATTGTAGATAAACTAAGAAAAACCGTTTATAAAACTATCAATCTTGATCCAAAAAGTGATGTCAATAATATCGTCTATCTTAAAGCTTTAGGAAGTACACTTATTGCTGCAACCAACAATAAACTCTTTAGCTTTGTAAACGGTGTGGTAAAAACACTCTCTGAGGATATTAGAAACGTAACATCAAATGATAAATCAATTTTTGTAGCTACACTTGACGGTCGAATCGTAAAATATGATACTTTATTAAATAAAAAAGCAGAGACAAAATTTCAATATGCAAACTTTTATGCACTCTCTTACGGGGATGCACTTTATGCACTGGAATCTCAAGATTACTTAATCAAACTTAATGATGATCTTGATGGCTATGAAGTATACGATTTCTCTTTTGATGAAGAGGATAAAGTATTTGCAATTGATGATATCATATATTTTGAAGACAGCTATATTGTTTTAAAATAGATTTAGATGTCTGATTTAATAGTTGCTTTTAGAGAGTATCTAACTATTATAAAATCTCTTGCTTCAAATTCAATAGATTCATACACTAGCGATCTTATTGAATTTGAAGCTTTTTTATTGGATAAAAAACGTACTTTGATAGGTTCCAGCAGTGAAGATCTTATAGAGTACCTCCAAACCATTCAAAATCCACGTACACAAAATAGACATTTAAGCTCTATCAATAGTTTTTATAAGTTTGCAAATGAAAAATTTGACGATATTATCAAACCAAAAGCATCCTTTGCAAAACTTCCTAAAAAACTTCCTAAATATCTTAATGACGAGGAGATTTTAAAAAATATCGAACTTATTGACAGGACAAACGAAATTGGACTAAGAGATTATGCTATAATCCTTTTTTTATATGCTACAGGGGTTCGTGTGAGTGAATTGATACAAATTAAAAAAAATGATATAGAGAAAAACTGGGTAAAAGTTCTTTTTGCAAAAGGTTCCAAGCAAAGGGTAGTCCCGATTGCATCGGTTGCCCTTCAAGCACTTAATAACTATCTTGAAAACCGGACGAAAAAAAGCGACCATATTTTTATCAATTATCAAGGAAATCCTCTTAGTAGAATAACTATTTTTAAAATCTGTAAAAAATATTTCAACGTATCTCCCCATGTATTTAGACACTCTTATGCAACTTCACTTATTTTAGGAGGTGCCGATTTGATGGTTGTAAGTGAGCTTTTGGGGCACAGTAATATCGAAACAACCCAAATATACACACATATCCAACAAAAGCATCTTGCACAAACCGTAGCTTCACACCATCCGTTAAATAAAAAGGGTGCACTATGATTTTAATTGATATCGGCAATACGACATACCATATAAAAACCAAATCAAAAACCTTTAAAATAGGGGTAAATCAACCGATAAAAGCACTAAAAGGATATAAAGGGAAAATCTACTTTATAAGTGTCAATAAAAAAGCTGCCAAAAAACTTTTAAAAGAGTTTCCAAAAGCGATAGACCTTACACCGTATATAGAGTTTGAAACAGCCTATAAAGGGATGGGAATAGATAGACAAATCACTTGTAAATATATCAAAAACGGTATTATAGTCGATATAGGAAGTGCAATAACCGTTGATATTATGAAAGATAGCAAACATAAAGGGGGATTTATCCTCCCTGGGATTAATGCATATAAAAAAATTTATCCCGAAATCTCTAAAAAACTAAGCTTTAAATTTAAAACTGATATAAATTTAGATAAAATTCCACTAAAGACAAACGATGCTATTAATTATTCGATATTACATTCAATAATAGCACCGATTAAAAATATCTACCGTTCAAATAAGGTCCCTATATATTTTACCGGGGAAGATAGTAAATTGATACTCCCTTATTTTAAAGATATTCCAAGTTCATACAAAAAAAATTTGATTTTTAAAAGTATGAAAAAAATTATAAATGAAAAGTTAAAGGAACAGTGATGCTGACAATAGCACTGCCAAAAGGTAGAATCGCAGAACAAACACTTGAAAAGTTTGAAAAAGTATTTAATGAAAAATTTGTATTTGAAAAAAGAAAACTGATTTTACAAAAAGCGGGATTTACTTTTTTAAATGTAAGAAACCAAGATGTACCTACATATGTTATGCACGGAGCTGCCGATCTTGGAGTGGTGGGACTTGATGTGTTGGAGGAAAAAGAGTATGACCTTATCAAGCTGCTTGATCTAAAAATCGGGCAGTGTAAAGTGGCAATAGGTCTTAAACAAGGGGAACAAATTGATTGGGACAAGTCGGAGATAACGGTAGCTACAAAGCATGAAAAAATAGCTAAAAAATTCTTTGAACAAAAAGCGATGGCTGTAAATATCGTAAAACTTTACGGTTCCATCGAACTTGCACCTCTTGTGGCTCTAAGTGATTGTATCGTAGATATTGTCGAGACGGGGGAGACTATGAAACAAAACGGTCTTGAAGTTGGAGATACTATTATGCACTCTTCGGTTCATTTAATTGCAAATAAAAATTCATATTACAACAATAAACCACAAGTTTTATCTTTAAGAGAGTCTCTTGCAAACACTTGATCTATACGGAGAGATTCAAGAATACCTCGACTTTAAGCAGGAGATAAAAACTTTATATCAAGAGATCAAAAATCAAGTTACAAAAAGGGATATCAAAACCCTTATCGATATAGGATGCGGTCAAGGGGAATTTTGCAATCTTTTGACACAAAACGGTATCGATACCTATGGGGTTGATCTAAGTTCCAAGCAAATAGAACTCGCTAAAAAAAAGTTTCCAAATCTCTCTTTTGAAGCACTTGATATAAAGAATGTTTCAAAAACATTTGAATGTGCAACCGCTACATTTGACGTAATCAATTATATTCCACAAGACCAATTAAAAAGTTTTTTTGATGGTACAAATAAAATTGTTGAAAATAAAGGATACTTTATCTTTGATGTAAATAGTTTTTTTGGATTTGACGAGATAGCCCAAGGGAGTTTAATCATTAATAATGAAGAGATTTTTATAGGGATTGACGCTGTTTTTGAAGATGAAACTTTGTACACCGACCTTTTTGTATTTACTAAAGTTAATGAAAATTATAAAAAACAAACAGGGACGATACATCAGTTTTATTATTCAAAAGAAGTACTAGAATCTTTTTTGATGCAAAGTGGATTTACTCTTGTAGAATGTGTAAAGTTTTCTTTACATGACCAAGAGAATTATGATAAAATGATTTTTATTTGTAAAAAGGAGAAATGATGATTTTTAACGTAGTAGAAGATTATGAATATAAAGAGATTATAGAAAACCAAATCTATGAAATCATAGAGTTTTTACTTAACCGTGATCAAGAATTTTCAATCACTGCAAATATAAACGGTGTGAGCTTTAATCCAAAGATTCCCCAGACCATATCAAAATCTTTCCCCCATTTTACCCTTTTTACATTGGCAAACTACACTTACACTACCGTTGAGCTTAGTGACAACCATATATCTTTTGAAACAGGATTTGGAGCTGAAAATTTCGGCTCGGTAGTTACTATCCCTCTGAATGCTATTTTTCAAATAGTGATTGATGAATCGATCCTTTTTTTAAATCCCACTGCTACGGTTGAAAAGTACTTTAAAAAAGAAGAGATAGAAGAAGATGAACAATCTAACGAAAATCAAGCTGAACGCTCTTTAAACGCATTTAAAACAAATCAAAACAATAAAGACCTTTTTGATTAAGAAGAGAGCAGGTCTTGAAGACTTTGTTTTGGATCTTTCCCCTCAAGTATGAGTTTTACTTCCTTTGCTATAGGAGTATAGATATTATTCTTTGTTGAGAGTTTAAAAATAGCTTCGCTGGTCATAACACCCTCTGCAACCTCTCCTAGCTCTTCCAAGATAATTTCCAGTGATTTACCTTCTGCAAGTCCAAGTCCTACCCTAAAATTTCTACTAAGAGTACTACTTGCTGTTAAAAAAAGATCCCCTGCACCGCTTAGTCCAATAAAAGTATCTTTTTTTGCCCCGTAATATGCCCCAAAACGCTCCATCTCCACAAGCCCTCGTGAGATAAGCGATGCCCTTGCATTTTGCCCTAGATTTAAACCCTCGCAAATACCACTGGCAATAGCCAAAACATTTTTATACGCCCCTGCAATCTCTGCTCCCATGATATCATCACTGTAGTAAGTTTTTATAAACGGTGGGAAAAATGCACTGTAACTCTCATAAAAATTTGTATCAACTGCATTTATAACAAGAGCCGTAGGCAATCCTTTGATAACCTCTGCCGCAAAGGAAGGACCAGATAGAAATCCAAGATTTTCACGAGATACAAACTCTTCGTAAATCTCTTGTAAAAAAGCACCGCTACTTGCTTCTATCCCTTTTGCGGCTACTAAAACCCTTTGCCCTTTATATTCAAAATTATCCTGCAGCCATTGTCGTATAAATTGCGAAGGGATAGCAATCACTAAATATTCACAATCAAGTGCCTCTTCTAAAGAGATAAAATTTTTGATATCTTTTGTTGTTCTACTTGTGATATAGCACTCTTGATTTTTGGACAAGGCAAAATGAAGTGCCTGACCCCACTTTCCTGCTCCAATTACACAAATAGAACTCATATCCTACGCTAATCTTTCTTTTAAAAGCTTATTTACAATTTGAGGATTTGCACTTCCCTTAGAAGCTTTCATTACCTGTCCTACAAAAAAGGCAAACATCTTCTCTTTTCCTGCTTTATATTCAGCTACTTTATCTTCATTGTTTGCCAAAATTTCATCAATCATAGCAATAATTGCACCGTCATCGCTTACTTGTTTTAATCCAAGTTTTTCAATAACCGCATCAACACTTTCATCATTTTCCATCAAATAATCAAGTACTTGCTTTCCTGCTTTACCCGAGATAGTTCCATCTTCAATGGCTTTTACAAGAGTTCCCAGTTTATTTGCATCTACAGGCGAGTTTACGATACTTATACCCTCGCCGAATCTTCCTTGAAGCTCTACGGTTAGCCATGAAGAGGCATTTTTACCAGTTATACCGTGAGACATCATATCTTCAAAAAAGTGTGCCGTCTCTTTTGTTGCACAAATTACTCCGGCGTTATACTCCGTAAGATCGTACTCTTTTACAAATCTATTTTTCTTCTCATCGGGAAGTTCAGGAATATCGGAATATTTTTGCATCATCTCATCGCTAATAATAAGAGGCAACAAATCGGGATCGGGGAAATATCTATAATCAGCCGCATCCTCTTTCCCTCTCATAGACCTAGTCTCTCCGCTATCTACATCAAAAAGACGTGTCTCTTGCACAACCTCTTGCTCATACACACCGTCTTCCCAAGCTTCAACTTGTCTTTGCACTTCATATTTAATAGCACGTTCTATAAATTTAAAAGAGTTCATATTTTTAATTTCACACCTTGTATAAAGCTTCTCATCTCCTTTAGGTCTTATAGAAACATTTACATCACATCTAAAACTTCCCTCTTGCATATTTGCATCGCTGATATCTATATATCTTACGATGGAGTGAAGTTTTTTCAAATAAAGTATCGCCTCTTCGGAACTTCTTAAATCAGGTTCGCTTACAATCTCTAAAAGCGGTGTTCCCGCTCTGTTTAAATCAACTCTTGAATGATCCCCTGCATGGGTGTTTTTCCCTGCATCGTTTTCAAGATGTGCTCTTGTAATCCCTATAGTTTTATGACTTCCGTCCTCAAAATCAAGCACAAGCTCCCCATATCCTACCACAGGTACTTCAAACTGAGAAATTTGATATCCTGTAGGAAGATCGGGATAAAAATAGTTTTTTCTATTAAAAATCGATTTTTGGTTAATCTGTGCATTTACCGCCGTTCCAAATTGGATAGATTTGTGAACCGCTTCTTTATTTAATACAGGCAATGCCCCAGGTAGTCCCAAACATGTCGGACATACGTTTGTATTTGGTTTTTCTCCAAAACTCGTAGCACAGTTACACCACAGTTTACTGTTTGTATTAAGCTGAACATGAACCTCTAAACCGATAATTACTTCAAACATATATTTTTATCCTTTACCTATATACTTTAACATCTGCCGTTATTTTTAATGTTTCAAAATATTCATTTAAAAACTCTTCTTCCCTTTGCTGCATAATTACTTGAAATATTTGCTCTTTTATATTTTCTAATGCTATTGTTTGTACGTTGTTTTTAGCTTTTACAAAAAACATATTGTAATTACCGCTTTGGGCAAAAATACTGCTAAATTGATTTACCCTTGTGTTATTGAGGATATATCTTACTTTTGGATTGAGTTCAGATTGATTAAAAGAGATATCTTGTACCGATAGTGCAGAGTTTTTTAACATAGGGTTTTTTTGTGCTTCTATCAAAAGATTTTTATCTTTTGATACATATGCTCTTACATCAATGCTTTGTGCTACCGTAAAATCTCTTTTGTTGTTTTCGTAATAGATTTTAATATCATCATCCGTTGCAATTTTAATATTTCCTTGTGCAATTTTTTTGATAAGCTTTTCATGGGTAAGTCTTGTTTTAATACCTTCTACAAATTTATCATAATCTTGCTGTTGCCGTACAAGTGCTTTAAACTCCAACAGCGACATTTTATTTCGAGATGCTAATTGTCCGATATAATTATCTATATCAAATATATCTACGCTTATATTCTCTTTTTTGATTTGCTGCCTATAAATAACCTCATCAATTAAATTTTTTATAGCATCGTTTTTATTCAATCTTTTCTCTTGCATCTGTTTATCTATATCATACAAAGTAATTGGTTCATCATTTACAACTAAGGCTACCCCGTTTACCAATCCGGCATTTGCTATCCCCAAACCAAGCAATAAACTTATAAGATATTTTTTCATCTATTTTCCTTTTATTTTAAAAGTAATCATTTTACCATAAATATAGTAAAATCATTATCAAGATACCCTTCGATAACTGTAACATTTGAAGCATCGGCATAATAATTACAAAGAGAGATAACTTCTGCTTTTTCTATATTATTAAAAGTGAATCCTTTGAGACAATTAAAGACAAAACCTTTTTTACTATGCTCAAACGACCTTTTGATAAAAATTTCCATCTCTTCTAAATTCAATAAATTCAAAGAACCGCTTGCCACATAATAATCTGCTTCAAATAAAATATCTTTTAATATATTACGCTTATAAAAAGAGGAGGTATTACACCGCTTTTTGGCAATAGATATCATCTGTGCTTCACAATCGATACCGTAATAACTTTTTGGTAATAAATCATTGTTTTGCAGATAGATATAATATTCTCCAAAACCGCATCCCGCATCAACAACCGAAGAGCTTTTGATATCATTTTTAATCCCATTTGTAAGGATCTCAAATCTTTTATACTGTGTCTTTTTATTTTTCCAATGAACCCCGCCGGGTGTTATGCCGTACTCTTTAATAGACTTGGCGTAAAACTTTTTATTTTTAAGAAGCACTTACCTGCTCTATCGATACATTATTATCTTTTAAAAATTTTGAGACAATTTCCGAATTGGTATGCTCGTAAGCTGTTTCATACACTATTCTTTTTATACCACTGGCTATAAGGTTTTTACTACATTCACTGCAAGGCTCCAGCGTAACATAAATGGTAGCATTTTTTATACTAATCCCCTCACGTGCAGCCCAAATAAGAGCATTCATCTCTGCGTGAATCTCATAAGTTTTTGACCAATCGTGATGCTCTTTTGTATACTCATTATCCCAATGTTCACAACAGTTGGTGTAACCTGCGGGGGTTCCATTGTAACCTGTGCTAAGGATTCTTCCGTCTTTAACTATAACTGCACCCACTTGCTTGGATACGCATTTACTCGCACTTGCTATCTCTTTGGCAATATTTATAAAGTTTTTATCACTTAGCATATCGGTTACCCCTTTTTTGTTCCAATGGTTTTTAGCTTAAAAGTTCCATCACATTTTCTATCGGTCTTCCAATTACTGCCCTATTTCCCTTAATTACAATAGGTCTTTCAATTAGTTTTGGATTTTCAATAACTAAATCAATAATTGTATCTTGAGATTTATCTGCATCTGCAATTTGAAGCTCTTCATACTCTTTTTCTTTTGCCCGTAACATCTCCCGTACATCCGATATTCCAAGCATACCCAATATGTTTTTAATATCCTCTACACACAATGGACTTTTCAAATACTCAAATACTTCATGCTGATACCCTCTTTCTTCTAAAAGATTCTTTGAGTCTCTACTTTTCCCACATCTTGGATTATGCCAGATTGTAATCATTACGCTTCCTCTTTTAAAAAGTTTTTTTCAATTGCCGTGTTGATTCTTTTAATAGTCTCTTCAATCCCTAAAATGGCAATAATATCATACACTGAGGGTGCTTGTGTTCCACCTGTAAGTGAAATTCTAATTGGTTGAAATAATTGAGGAAATTTTAACCCGTTTTGTTCAATAAAAGGTTTTGTAACAGCTTCAATATCAACTGGAGTATGAAGCTCAATATTTTCTCCTAAAAGAGCAACATACGAATTTAACATATCGATTGTCCCCTCTTTAATAAATTTCTTTACCCCTTTATTGTCGTAACTTGCAGGTGTCTCTAAAATATTTGAAATAGCATCCTTTAAATCGATTAAAGTGTTAGCTCTCTCTTTACATAAATCAAGCACCATCTCTTTTTTATCATGTCCATAAATCTCACACCCGTGAAATTTTAAATCTTCGGCTAATCTTTCGTTTGTAACATTTTTAATATAGTGTGCATTAAGCCAGTCTAACTTTTCTTGGTTATAAGCTGATGCCGATTTATTGATATTATTTGGATCAAAAAGTTCAATCATCTCATCCATTGAAAATATCTCTTGATCTCCGTTACTCCATCCAAGTCTTACAAGAAAATTTAACAATGCCTCAGGAAGATACCCATCTCTTTTATATTGCATCACATCCATCGCACCGTCACGTTTAGAGAGTTTTTTCCCGCTAGGATTATTTATCATAGGGATATGGTAAAACTTTGGAATCTCAAAGCCCAAAGCATTATAGATAACTATCTGCTTTGGTGTATTTGACAAATGATCATCCCCTCTTAATACATCGGTCATCCCCATCAAAGCATCGTCAATCGCCACTACAAAGTTATAAGTAGGCATCCCGTTACCTCTGGCAATAACAAAATCATCCACTTGGGAAGCTTCAAATTTCATAAAACCTTTTACACCGTCTTCAAACTCTATCGTCCCCTCAGTAGGTGCTTTTATCCGTATAACCGGTTCAATATCATTTGGTATATCAGGAAGCACTTTACCTGTTTCAGGTCTCCATGTTCCATCGTATCTTGGAGTTTGCTTTTCCGCTTCTTGCTTTGCTCTTAGTGCATCAAGTTCCTCTCGCGACATATAACACTTATACGCATCTCCGCTTGTCAGAAGCTTGTCAATATATTGTTTATAAATATCCGTTCTTTTACTTTGATACTCTATCTCACAATCACTAGGCATACCGACCCACTCAAATGCCTCTAAAATAGCTTTTACCGCATCTTCATTATTTCTTGATAAATCGGTATCTTCGATTCTTAATTTAAACTCGCCATTTGTTTTCTTAGCCCACAAATAACTGTAAAGCGCAGTTCTAAGCCCTCCAATATGTAAATACCCCGTAGGACTCGGTGCAAATCGTGTTACTGCCATTAAAATTCCTTTTAATTTTAAATTATCTCTTTTTTATATTCCGCGTATTCTACCAAAATTTCTATCTATCGGCTATTAAAAACTATTGGGGTCAAAACCGAAGCTTTGGTTTGATAAAAAGTCATTATCGAAATTTGCAAAATTTGGATCGCTATAACCCGCCTGAGCCGACTTATTACGAAGCATCATTATATCATTTTTAATATCAATATGCTGAGGACATACCATATTACAATTTCCACACAAAGTACAATCCCATATCCCGTTTTGCTGTACCACATCTATTTTTGATTTTGAATCTTTTTCTTTTTTATCATTAGCGTATCTATACACACGAGTAAGTGCAAAAGGACCTTTAAATTGTGGATTTACTTCAAATACAGGGCAAGAGCTATAACAACTGTTGCAAAGAATACAATTACTTTGCAAATCAATATTTTTTTCATCTTGCAGGGTAATAACTGCATCGCTTTTCTGCTCTAAATTTGCCTTTGATTCTTGAAGAGATTTTTGTTGAGAGCTTAAATCCACGACCAAATCTTTGATAACTGTAGCATTTTTCAAAGGTGTAATTCTATCTCCATCATTCACATGGGTTTTACAAGCCAACTTCTCCACACCGTTTACAACAACACTGCAGCTTCCGCACACACCGCTTCTACAACCGCTTCTAAAACTAAGGGTGTTATCTACTTTTGTTTTTATATAATTTAAAATCGAAAGCAAAGAATCCCTTTTGATTTTTGCATCATCGATTATATACTCTTTTTCACACATTATCAATTTCATCCAAATCTCACTTGTAAATCTTTACCACACTCCACTACCAGTTTTTTTGCAAACTCCTTATTTTCATCCGGAAAATCAACTCTATAGTGTGCTCCTCTACTTTCTTTTCGTTGTAAAGCACTTAAAATCACTACCTCTGCGAGATGAAGTATATTGGTAAATTCAATAAACTCTTTAAGATTTGTATTATAAATTTTACCTTTATCTGTTACTCCCATTTTTGGTAATTGTGTTTTCCAATTTTTTACTTTTTGAAGTAACACTTGAAGCTTCTCTTCACTTCTAAAAAGCCCTACATCTTTATAAAAATCAATCCCTAATTGCTTTTTTATTTTATAAAAATCCACTTCATTAGATAAAGAAAAAAGTGTATTGATTTTCTTTATCTCCTCTTGATATTCTTTGTATTCTTTTTGCTCAAGAGCTATAGTATCAATCTCTTTAAGTGCTTGTTGTCCAACTCTTCTTCCGTAGGTAATTATCTCTAATAAAGAGTTTCCACCTAGTCTATTTGCTCCATGAACACCATTTGATGAGCACTCTCCTACAGCATAAAGATTCTTTATAGAAGTTGTACCGTTCATATCACTGTCAATTCCACCCATGGTATAATGAGCCGCAGGTAAAACAGGAACCAAATCAAGTGCAAGATCTTTTTTTGCAAACTCTTTTACAAGATTATATTCTTGTGGCATAACCTCTTTTATTTTATCGATTCCAAGATGTCGTAGATCTAAGAAAACCTCTTGCCCTATTTTTAGTTTTTCCATAATAGCCCGAGCTACTACATCTCTTGGAAGCAACTCATCTACAAATCTTTTTTCATCTTTTGTAACTAAATATCCACCCTCTCCTCTGGCACTTTCGCTGATAAGTACAAAACTTTTTTTCAAAGCAGTTGGATGAAACTGCACATATTCCATATTTGATAGTTTAATTTTATGTTTTAATGCTACGGCCATCCCATCTCCGGTAGAAGCATTTGAATTAGTAGTAAATCCATGGTAAAGATCCCCATAGCCTCCACTTGCTACGATAACTTTTTTGGCAAGTATCTGTTTTATTTCCGTTGTAGCAATATCAAGAGCTATAATCCCTTTAACCGTTTCATCTTCAATAATAAAACTTAAAAGCATATGCTCATTTAAAAATTCTACATCCTCTTTTAAACAAGTGTCGTAAAGTGTATGTAAAATCTTTAGTCCTGTATAATCACTACTGTAACAAGCTCTTGGATGTGATGCACCGCCAAGTGATCTTTGTGCTATATTATTATCTTCATCCCTGCTAAAAGGCACTCCTAAATCATCAAGCCACTCTATTGTTTCACTGCTACTTTCACACAAATAATGTATAGATGCTTCATCTCCAAGACCGTGAGCCGATTTTAAAGTGTCGCTAATATGATTGTTTATATTGTCGCCGTTATTTTCGGAGCTAAGAACTCCGTTGATGCCACCTTGTGCCTGTGATGTTTGCGACTGGGTAGGATAAGTTTTTGATACAACTAATACTTTTTTATTTGCTCTTTTTGCCTCAATTGCACTGCTTAGCCCTGCACCACCGCTTCCAATTACTAAAATATCTACCATTTTACCTTTATTTTAATCCCAAAATTCCTCTAGCTCTTGCTCTTTTTTGAGTTTTTCCTCTTCAATTTGTTTTTGCAATGTATCCTCTTGCTCGGTCGGTTCATCTTCTTTATGTTGCATAGATTCTCTCTCTTGCCTTGCTTTTAGAATCTGCTCTTTGATTTTTTCTTTTTCTTCGCTGCTTAAATTTTGCGTTGCTTCGGTATCACTTTTTTCCTCTTGTTTTTCTATTGGGCTATCTTCTACCATATCTTCTTTTTGTAATGGTTTTTCTTTTTCAATTAATTCTTTCGTTTCAGCTTCAATATCTGCAGCGTAATCCATTTTAGGGATAGAGATTTTTTCTGAATCTTCTACCAACTCTTTTTTAAGATTTTGATCCTCTTGGGTTCTCACTTTAGGGGACTTTGATTTTTTCTCCCCATTTTTTCGAGATTTCATTTTTTTCTTGGGAGTGCTACCCCCTTCAAGTTCCTCTACATAACTTTTAAGTTCCTCATACTCTGCCATTATCCTTTCATACTTGGCAAACTCCATCAACAAAAAACTGGGTTTACCATCTCTTAAGATAATAGCTTTTTCTATTTGCTTTTGAAGTATCTTGTCAAAAATAGTTTTGCTCTTTCTAATAAGCTCCGTAGAAGAAAACATCTCATTTGATTTGTATAATAATAGCGCCATTACAAACTCCTATTTGTATAATTGTATGTATTATATCACAAATTTTACTATGTTTTTTCTTACTTTAAAAATTTTGCTATATTTGTCTCTATCCCTTCTAATAGCCTTGCTCTTGCCTCTATCGACGCCCAAGCAATATGCGGCGTTACCATCAATCTATCCTTGTTTTTTACCGATAACAACGGATTTTCTTTTGCTATTGGTTCTTTAGATACAACATCTGTTCCATAGAAAATATCTTGTCCGTCGTTGATTGCATCACTTATATCTTGTTCGTTTACAATACCGCCCCGTCCAAGATTAAGTAATATCGCTCCTTTTTTTATCATAGAAATATTACTCTTATTGATGAGATTAAGCGTCTGCTCATTTAAAGGGGAATGGATAGAGATGATATCCGAAGTTTGCAGTAACTCTTCTAGGGATACTTGTTTGTATGTTTGATTTATATTTTTACCGCTGGTCGAATAGTATTGTACCTCACAATTAAAAGCATCTGCTATTTTTGCAACTCCCCGTCCAATATCCCCTAGACCTATTATTCCCCATTTTTTTCCGTCAAGCTCAAAAAACGGCTTGTCAAGATGGGTAAAGATATCTCCATTTTGCCACAAATTTTTTCCGTAATTATCATAATATACAATTTGTTGTACAAACTCTAATACAAATGAAAATGTGAGTTGTATTACGCTTGATGTTGAGTATCCCGCTACATTTTTAACCTCTATACCCTTTTGCCCGGCATAATTTAAATCAATATTATTCATCCCTGTTGCTGCTACACAGATAAGTTTTATATTTGAATTATCCATTATCTTTTGATCAATTACAACTTTATTGGTTACTACGATATCCGCATCTTTTAGCCTGTTTAGCGTTTCATCGCTATTTGTCGTTTCATACGTTATAACCTCTCCATACTTATTAAACATCTCCAAAGAGATATCATCCCCTAATGTTTTTTTATCTACAAAGACTATTTTCATTTTATATTCCCTTTTCATTTTTAATTTTTAACCATTATTTTACAAAATTATAACAATTATAATCTAATAGAAGCTTTCTTTTGATATAATCCTTCAAACTACATATCACTGCTGTGACACAATTTAAGATCAAAGGAAAAAGATGAGCCAACACAATAAAATGGATCATATTATCGAAGGATTGATCGATAAAAAAGTTGATGGTACAAAAAGTAAAATTCCCGCACGTCTCGATTTTTACCAAAGTCTTACAGGACTCATTCTAGCCGTATTTATCAAATTTCATATAATCTTTGTCTCTTCTATATTAATTAGTAAAGATTTTATGCACCATGTTGATAAAGTTCTCTCGGGTTCACTGTTTGTAAAAGGGGGAGATCCTGCTTTTATAGTAGGGATTGCACTATTTATTTTTATAGTGATTATTTTCCATGCTTTTTTAGCCATAAGGAAATTTCCAAACTCTTTTAGACAATATAGAAACTTCACATCCCATACCGATATGTTTCCGCACAGCGATACAAAACTATGGGGTGTACAGATTACTACTGGATTTCTTCTTTTTTTCTTTGCATCGATGCATCTTTATCAAATGATGGCAAATCCCGCCGAAATAGGACCTTATCTCAGTTCCGATAGGATTTGGAGCGATCATGCATGGGTAATGTATATTGTTCTTTTAATTGCGGTTGAACTCCATGCTACTATCGGTCTTTATAGATTAGCCGTGAAATGGGGTTGGTTTGCGAATAAAACCTATAAACAAACTAGAGCAAAGCTTAAATTTATTAGAAATGCAATCATCGTATTTTATCTTATCCTTGGAACTCTTTCACTTGGTGCATATATGAAAATCGGTCATGCCCATCAAGATAATTACGGTGAACGATATATTCCAACTTATAAAAAGGTGCATGAATGAAAATATATTATACAGATACTTTAGTTATAGGTGGAGGACTCGCCGGTCTAAGACTTGCAATTGCAACACAACAAGCGGGTCATAAGACAACCGTACTTTCATTAATTCCTGTCAAAAGATCCCACTCTGCAGCGGCACAAGGGGGGATGCAGGCATCTTTGGCAAACTCCGTTATGGCAAAAGGGGACAATGAAGATGTTCACTTTGAAGATACGGTAAAAGGAAGTGACTGGGGATGTGATCAAAAAGTAGCACGTATGTTTACCCACGTAGCTCCAAAAGCGATTCGGGAGCTTACCGCTTGGGGTGTTCCTTGGACACGTATAAAAGCCGGGAAAAAAAATGTAGTTATCAATTCCGAGCGTACTACGATTACGGAAGATGCTGATGTTCACGGACTTATTGCTTCAAGAGATTTTGGAGGAACAAAAAAATGGAGAACCTGTTATACCGCCGATGCAACAGGTCACTCAATGCTTTATGCCGTGGCAAATGAAGCGATTAAAAATGATGTTGTTATTTTAGAAAAAAAAGAGGCTGTAAAACTTATCCATAAAAATGGAATTTGTTACGGTGCCGTTGTAAAAGACCTTATGAGCGGTAAAATAGAAAGTTATTTTGCAAAAGCAACGGTTATAGCAACAGGCGGTTACGGAAGAATCTTTGAAGCCACTACAAATGCGGTTATCTGTGAAGGAACAGGTGCCGCCCTTGCTCTCGAAACTGGAGTAGCACGACTTGCCAATATGGAAGCGGTACAATTCCACCCCACAGGACTTGTACCAAACGGTATTTTAATGACCGAAGGATGTAGAGGTGACGGTGGAGTTTTAAGAGATGTAGACGGTTATAGATTTATGCCCGATTACGAACCTGAGAAAAAAGAACTTGCTTCAAGAGATGTTGTAAGCCGTAGAATGACAGAACATATACGAAAAGGAAAAGGTGTTCCTTCTCCTTACGGCGATCATCTTTGGTTGGATATTTCAATTTTGGGACGTGAGCATATCGAAAAAAATTTAAGAGATATGCAGGATATTTGTATGAGCTTTTTAGGAATTGATCCTGCCGAACCTGGTGTTTGGATACCGGTTCGTCCTATGCAGCATTATTCTATGGGTGGGATTAAAGTCGATGAAACAGGTCAGTCTCCCCATCTAAAAGGTCTTTTTTCAGCCGGTGAAGCGGCATGTTGGGATCTGCACGGATTTAACAGACTTGGAGGAAACTCTGTAGCCGAAACTGTTGTTTCGGGGATGATTATAGGAGAGTATGTAACTAAGTTTTGTAGAAATTATCACGTAAAATTCGATACCAAACTTGCTAAAGAATTTATGCAGGAATTTGATAGGGAACAAGATTTGATTCTTTCAAATATTTGTGATCTTGTACACAAACCAAATGAAACAAGTATCTATGATATACGCGATCGTATGAGAAAAGTGATGATGGACAAGGTAGGTATCTTTAGAACGGAAAAAACTCTACAAGAAGCATTAGATGAGCTTAAAGAACTTTATCAACTCAGCGAAGGGGTACATCTACGTACCGGAAGCAAATCTGCAAATCCGGGTCTTATAGATACCCTTCGAGTCAAAAAAATGCTTAAACTTGCCCTTTGTATTACAAAAGGAGCATTGCTTAGAACCGAGAGTCGAGGTGCACACACAAGGGAAGATTATCCTAAAAGAGATGATGCCAATTGGCTGAAACGAACTCTAAGTTCATGGCCAAGCGAAGATGCTATCGAACCACAAATCGATTATGAAGAGCTTGATATTATGTCTATGGAACTTCCTCCCGGGTTTAGAGGTTATGGTAAAAAAGGAAATATCATAGAAAATGAACTTACACAAAAAAGATTGGAAGAGATTGAAGCAATTAAAGAACAAAACCCTGAAATTGATAGATTTAAGTTGCAAAATATCTTAATGCCTTATAAGTTACCTAAAATCTATCAAAATAAAAATCAACGAGTAGGAATAGATGATGAGTAGTACAACAAATAGAATATTAAAATTTCATATCTTCAAATATAATCCTTTGGATAAAAACGATCGTCCTAAACTAAAAACTTACGAATTGGAAGAGACTCCCGGGATGACTATCTTTGTGGCACTTAACTTTATAAGAGATAGACTTGATCATACTTTACAATTTGATTTTGTATGTCGTGCAGGAATTTGCGGTAGTTGTGCCATGGTTATAAACGGAACACCCACTTTAGCTTGTAGAACCCTTACCTCATCTTTTGAAGATGGAGAGATTACCCTTTTACCGTTACCTATTTTTAAACTTATCGGCGATCTATCGGTTGATACGGCAAACTGGATGAAAGATATGTCAAAAGATATAGAAAGTTGGATCCACACACAAGAAGAGACAAATATAGACGCAATTGAAAAGCCGATGGATCCTGATCTTGCCGATGAGATTTTTGAACTTGACCGTTGTATAGAGTGTGGATGTTGTATTGCCGCTTGTGGAACTAAAAGGATGCGTCCTAACTTCAAAGGTGCCGTTGCTCTTAATAGAATTGCCAGATATGCCCTTGATCCAAGGGATGAAAGAGATGAAGCAGATATGTATGAGATTATCGGGGATGATGAAGGTGTTTTTGGATGTATGTCACTTCTTGGATGTGATGACACCTGTCCAAAACATCTACCGCTTCAGACAAAGATTGCTTATCTTAGAAGAAAAATGGTGCAACAAGGGATATAGTTCAAAAATATGTTACAATACGTTTACGGTATTCATCATCTTAACACAAGGAGTTTGTGATGAAAAATAAAAAACTTATAACAGCTTTGTTCGTCGTAGGATGTTGCTCTTTTAGTATGGCACAAATGTCATTTTCTTTTATGGATAAGAATGGTGATGGTGTGGTTCAAGAGCAAGAATTTTATGAAGCCCAAGCGAAAAATATGGAACAAAAAGCAGCTGAAAATAAAATGATGAGAAATGCTGCCAATGCTCCACAATTTTCAGATATTGATCTTAATCAAGATGGGAAAGTCACTCAAAAAGAACTCAATCAGTTTCGTTCAAAGAGAATGATGGAAAACAGATCAAAGAAATCTGGCTTTGGAAAAAATAAAGGTGGTAAAGGAATGGGGCAAAATAGATAGCCCTATTCCTCGTTAGATCTCTTTGGGTTCATTATCTTATACATAATGAATCCGAACAGTAAAGTAGTGCCTATAGAAAAATAGATAGGGATACTTTTTATTATAACAAATGTCACTATCAATATTGCCAGTACTGTTGGTACTTCATTGTAAGCTCTAAAAAATTTTCCACTTTTTGTACACTTATCATTTTCAAGCTGTTTTCTAAAATATTCCAATGAAAAAGAGTAAGCAACCAATAAAACAAGCATTAAAAGTTTTGCATGAAACCAACCCTCTTTTAAAAGTCCAGGATGGATAATAATCATAGTAATACCGCTTATGATAGTTGCCCACATAGCAGGAGCACCTATGATTTTATATATTTTTCTCTCTTGTATCTTTACCACCTCGACAAACTCTTTTTTCTCACGGTGTTCCTGATGATACACAAAAAGTCTTGGAAGATAAAAAAGCATTGCCATCCATGAAAGTACCGCTATGACGTGAAAAGCAAGTATTGGAAGATAATATTCCGACATCGTAAGTCCTAATTATAGTTTTGTGTAAGTTTAGCTAAAATGGGTTTATGAAGATATTATTAGCACCTGCAGAAACAAAAAAAGCAGGGGGAATTGTAGCCCCTTATAAAGAGGAGAACTTTTTTTTTAAAGAGTTTAGTGAAACGAGAGATACTATAGTAGAACACTATAAAGCTTTACTGAAAAACAGCACCGTCGAAGAACTGTCTCTTTGGTTTGGTTTAAAAAATTTAGATGAATGTAAAAAATATAAAGAATCTATTGTGAATAAACCTGCAATGAAAGCGATTGAGCGTTATACCGGAGTAGCTTTTGATGCATTGGAGTACACTTTATTAAATAACAAAGAGCAAAAATATTGTGATGAGAATATCATTTTATTTTCAAATTTATTTGGTCCTTTACGAGCAGATGATCTAATACCTGATTATAAATTTAAACAAGGAAGTGAACTTCCCTCTATCAATGTAATAAAAGAATATAAAAATGTTATCCAAGAGCCTTTAAATCAATTTTTAGGAGATGAGGTCGTTGATTTAAGGGCAGGATTTTACGATAAATTTTATAAACCCGCTGCAAATACGATTACCTACAAATTTTTAAAAGATGGAAAGGTTGTGAGCCACTGGGCAAAATTTTATAGAGGAAATATCGTCAAACAGTTGGCTAAAAACAATATAGAATCGTTTGGGGAACTAATGAATATGGAACTTGAGGGATTAAAGCTTATTGAAATACAAGAAACAAAGAGTATTAAGACACTGATTATGGAGATACAATAATTTGGATAACATAGCAATTTTTGGCGGAAGTTTTGACCCGATTCATATAGCTCACGAACAAATAGTATATAAAGCACTTGAAGTACTTGATATAGAAGAATTAATTATTGTTCCAACCTATTTAAACCCTTTTAAAAAGGATTATTTCTTTAATCCAAGGGAAAGGGAAAAATTGCTTTATTCTCTTTTCCAAAATAAAGAAAATATAAAAATTTCGGACTTTGAGATAAAGCAAAATAGAGCTGTTGCTTCTATTGAAACAGTAGAGTATTTTCAAGATACACTTAATCCAAAAAAAATATATCTTATCCTTGGAGCAGATAATTTAAATACTTTACACCTTTGGGACAAATACGATCAACTTAAAAAGCTTGTTACTTTTGTAGTATTTCATCGAAAGGGATATGAAGTAAAAAATGATATAATACCGTTTATTGATATTGAACTTGACATTGATATTAGTTCAACAACATTAAGAGAATCCAAAGATCTCACATATATACCAAATAAAATAAAAGATAAGGTTGCATATTTATGGAAAAAAGAATCCAAAGAATAGTTGATATTCTTGATGAGAAAAAAGCTGAAGATATTGAAATATTTGATTTAACGGACAAAGGTTATATTGTAAATCAAGTGATAATTGCTACGGCTTTAAACAATAAACACTCAATCTCTTTGCTAAATAACTTAAAAGAAGCACTTAAACCTACCGGGGAAGAGGAATTTTTACGCACAGAAGAGGATGGAGATTGGACTATTATCGATTTAGGCGATATTTTAGTGCATATTATGACTGAGAGTTATAGAGAAAAATACTCTTTAGAAAACTTTCTTGCAAACTTTAAAGCTCCGGAATCTGAGCTTTAAAACTTATATTCTAAAGCAGGTTTGATATTTTCAAACAACTTTAGAATCTTTTCTATCCTTTGCTTAATATCTGAAATATCGAATTTTTCAATTGTATTTGTCTTAGGGTAATTTTCTATAATTTTCTCAAAACTCTCAATAAGTTGGTCAAAATTTTTCCCTTTTACCACAGGAATATTGTACTTTTCAATCAAATCTAAATTGACAGGTTCTTTATCTTCTCTTTGAAAAAATACCGGACAATTCCCACTAGCAAGAGATTCTAAAGCACTATGTACTGAAGCTGTTAAAAAATATTTTGTCTCTTTAATCGTATCTATATACTCCTCTTCTTCAACTATTTCGTTAAAATACTCGGCTGTTTTATCTTCATTTTTAAAAAAGAAATAATGTCCCCAAAGAAGCGGTATATCTTTTCTTGAACCTGTTTGGATAAACTCAAAAAACCATTGTGCATAATCATCATCTGCAAAAAATATCGCTTTATCTCTTTTTATATCTACTTTATCAAAAAAGCTCTCATCTACGATATCAAAAGGGATGTCACTACCCACTTTAAAAAGCTCTCTACAAAACTCTTTCATATGGCTTTGCATAGTATCACTTGCTTCACCGCTGTCATCATAGATAAGCATATCGCCTCTTTCCATAACATTTGGCATATTACCTATCACATCTACACCGACACCTTTTGTAACACCAAGGTTTTGCTTTGCAAAAGTCGCCGCTCTGTAGTCTGCCGAGCATAATATAGGGTCACACTCTTTTAACATATTATAAAGTGCACTTGCACGTCTAATATTTTCCAATCCAAAACTATGTCCGCTTTTTGCGTAAATATATAATTGCATCTATCTAATCCATTCCGTTATCAATTTATAGCCAACCATTGCTGCGCTGATTGTACCCAGCACATTTAAAACAATATTTAAAATACCGTACCAAAAATTATTGTTAAGCAGCATAAAACTTTCAATTGCAAATGTTGAATAGGTAGTAAGCGCACCTAGAAATCCTGTAATCAAAAAAGCTCTAATATAATCTATAGGGGTAAAACTTAAAAACAAAGCAACTAAAACACCGATAGTAAAACTTCCAAAAATATTGACCACTAAGGTGGCTAACGGAAGATCATGGGGGAAATTTTTTACAACTTGAACCCCAACGTAAAATCTGCTAATAGCTCCAAGAGCTCCACCAAGTCCAACTGCGATTATATTTCCAGTACTAAAGGTCATACCAACTCTTTTTGTAAAGTATCCCGCATCAACTCTTCACTTTGAGTATACCAATCGGTTTTTTTCTCTGCCTCTATTGTCGGTAGATAGATAATTCTCACTTTACCTGATTTTTGCGAAAATTTTTGAGAATCAAAAATTGCTCTTGAACCGATTATAATAATCGGCTGCACTTTAAGATTATTCTTCTCTGCAATCATCTTGGCACCTGCTTTAAACTTTCCCAATCGCTTCCCGTTACTTCTAGTACCTTCGGGGAATATAGCTAAAGGTCTCCCTGAATCAATCCTATCTTTTGCGTCTCTTAAAAGCTTTACTAGACTGGATTTATTTTCCCTTTCAACGATGATCATCTTAGGAGCACTTAAAATTCTTCCAAACCAAGGGATATCTTTTATCTCTTTTTTAGCTACCCATGCTAAATTTCTATTGCATAATGCCTCAAATATTACAATATCGAGTATCGATTGATGGTTTAACATAAGCATATCAACATTTGGATCAAACTGCCCTTTTTCCTCAATAGTAACCCCCATAAGAAATAATTGCATTTTTGCCCAATAGTATCTAATAATATGGTTTTTTTTAGGGAAAAGATACATCCCTATAATAACAACCGAAACGGTAACCATAAATTGAATTGCTGTAAATAAGGCTCGTAATCTACTTAATATCACTTTTTTTGACCCATCCTATGCTGTTGTTTTTAAATAATACTTTTACAAAGCCGTTCTCTTCATTCATCGTTTCCACAATAAATTTTGTCTCAAGCTTTTTATACACCGTAGAGTTATTTGTCGGTAAAATGTACACATAGGTATCTTCTAAAAGCAATACTTTTTTATTGGGGATAAAAAGATATGCCAAAGCTATAATCAATACAGCTACGATTATCAAATGTACAAGATTTTTCGTTACCACATACGCAAGTAAAAAGAGTACCAATAAACTTGCTACAACAATCTGCTTATACATTAAAATACTACTATTATAAGGATTCAACTCCGTTTGTGTACTTACAAGATCTTCTGCTAATATAACCGGAACCTGCATCTTTATAAATTCTTGCTTTTCCGTATTATAATAGGTAAAGTTTATCTGCTTCGTATTGATAGGAGTTATCACAAAATAAAAAAGCTTTTGATGGGGATACTCCGAAGAGATACTGCTAATCCCCTGCTCCTCATATTGAGATAGTTTCATATCTTCTAAATTACCGTTTGCAGCTTCTATCTCTAAGGTACTATGTAAAAGGGTATTGGAATATTGTTTTGTTTTTACGGAGATGATTTTTAAATTTTTGGCAATAATATTGGAAAATAGTTTTTGATGTATCGCTATTTTTTGATATTTAATATCGATAGATTCCGTAGTTGCAAAATCTACAATTTGATTATTTTTCATCAAAGCAACGGTAATTTTAGGCATAATAAATTTTTTATCGTATGCTTTAAATGTCAAAGTTGTTTTATAGCTGCCGTCTCGCTGTTGTTCCCATCTAATGGTTTTGGTTAAAAGCTCCAAATCACTTTGCTTGGCTACGGTTGTGACCATATTTTCATAAAGTTCTTTGTTTTTTAAAATAATCGCTTTTAATTTAACTTCAAACTTTTGTCCCGTAAATACACGCTTTGGATAGGACTCAAAACTAAGATATATCTCTTTTGATTTGATTGTATCATCGGCTGTCAGCGTAATACAAAATAAAGACAAAGTAAGGAATAACCGCAGTATTGTTTTCATTATCCCTCTACTTTTTATTTACAATTATTGTAAAAAGCCTTGAAGCATTTTTACACCGTCGTCACACCCTAAAAGTGTCTCCATTGCCCGTTCAGGATGGGGCATAAGACCAAATACGTTTTTAGACTTATTGCAAACTCCGGCAATCTGCTCTACACTACCGTTGAGAACTTTTACTTTTCCGTTTTTATCGCAATATCGTAGTAAAATTTGATTGTTCTCTCTTAATTCAGATAACCCTTTTTCATCGATATAATAACTTCCATCATGGTGTGCTACGGGAATATTTACAACCTGTGCAACCTCTAAATTTTGTAAAAAAGTATTATCGTTATTTACCACTTTTAGATGGTGGTATTTTGAGATAAAGTGTAGATTGTCGTTTCTTTTAAGTGCTCCTGGAAGTAGTCCCGTTTCGGTTAAGATTTGAAATCCGTTACAAATTCCTAAAACTTTTCCACCGTCACTTGCATAACTTTTAATACTATTCATAATATTTGCATTTTTTGCCAAGGCACCGCTTCGTAAATAATCCCCGTAAGAAAAGCCACCCGGTATCACTACAAGATCTATATGTTCAGGAAGTTCTTTCTCTTCATGCCATACAATTGTAACCTCGGCTCCAAGCTTTTCAAATGCGTACTTCGTATCATATTCACAATTAGTTCCGGGGAATTGAACAACCGCTACTTTTTTTGAACTAAAATCCATACTCTTACTCTTCAATTATGATCTCATAATCTTCAATAACAGTGTTAGCCAAAAGCTTTTCACACATATTGGTTACTTCTTTCATTGCTGCCTCTTTTGAATCAGAGTTTAATTTCATTATAACTTGTTTACCGATTCGTACATCTTCCACTGTCTCTTTAAATCCCAGCGTATCTAATGTATGATGTGTTGCTTTACCGGCTGAATCCAAAACACCTTGTTTTAATCCAATATTTATAATTGCTTTCATTTTTTACCTTGTGTATGTTATATATTTTGCGATTATATCGAAAATTAGCTTATTTGCTTAATCTCTCTAAAATAATTTTATACCCGCTTAAGATTTTCTCTTTAATCTCTTGAGGAACATTTACTTCTAATTTTTCCCCTGCTTGTAACTCTTTTGATTGCTCTTTCCAGTTACTTGCTTTACCAAAATCCCTTAAGATTTGTTTATCCATAGAGATAAACTCCCCTTTATCAAAATCTTCCCGTGCAATAAATCTTGAACTCTCAGGAGTTAAAACTTCGTCTCCTAAAACCCATTCCCCTTTAGAGTTTACAAAAATTTCAAACTTTGTATCAACAACGACAATCCCGTTATCCTCTGCAAATTTTGTAAATTTTGTAAATAAATTTTCTAAACTTGATATAATCTCAGGAAAAGATTCCCTTACCCTTTTTGAATTTAAAGGTTCATCTTTAATCCCTTTTGTAGTCGGGGTAAAAAGAGGTGTTTCAAACTTATGCCATTGGGGTAAATTAGAAGCTAATTCCAAACCGTACGGGTCTTGATTGTTTTGACACATCTCGTACAACGATCCTGTAAGATAATTTCTAAAGATAAATTCAAACTGGACAACATCTCCGTCAATCTCAGCTTCCAAAGGTTTACAAAGCTCCATCATCTGGCATCTTGGAGATATAGATAAAGTACTATCTACATTTTGTGATAAAATAGCAGTTCGTATCCCCTCCTCTTTGGCAAATTGCGCTCCACTGTTTGAAATTGCCGTTTGGATAATCCCTTTACCTTCAATCTCAAGATCTAAAGGGATATCAAATACCGATGTTCGATCACTTCTTACCAATAATACCTTTGGCTCATCTTCGGGACAAGTATACAAATCGGCATTTTTTCCAATATAAAAAAGATTATATCCTATTGCTTCTAACTCGTCAATCCCTTTTTTATCGGTAATTTTTTTTTGTTCCGGCCAAAGACCAAGTGCTATTATATCAGCTATTTTCATCTATACTTTCCTTAGTTTTGAGTGATTATCAATGATCTTAAAATATCTACACCCGATTTTAATTGATTATCTTCCATCATCTGTTCATCGGTAATAATTTTATTTTCTTTTTTATCTTTTTTCTTTGTATCCTCAGAGTTTTTTGAAACTTTATTAAGTTCCCCTTCAAGGTGTTTGAGCATATTTGCCTCTTTAACTTTAAAATCCTCATTCTCTTTTGTCACAACTTTTCCCGGATACACTTTAACATCAGGGATAATCCCTTTTGCCTGAATTGTTCTTCCGCTAGGAAGATAATATTTTGCAATGGTAAGCTTAATTGCTTCAGTTCCATCGGGTGTAATAGTGATAACTTTTTGAACGCTCCCTTTTCCAAAAGTCTCTTCTCCTACAAGAACTGCCCTTTTTGTATCTTGCAATGCACCGCTTACAATCTCACTTGCACTGGCACTTCCACCGTTTACAAGTACTACCATCGGTACTTTTGTAATGGTATTTAAACTACTTGCAGTAAACTCCTCATAATCTTTTTCATCTCTTCCTTTTTGAGATACGATTACCCCTTTATCTATAAAAATATCCGCAACTTCGATAGCCTGTCCAAGCTGCCCTCCCGGGTTGTTTCTCAAATCAAGAATAATCCCTTTTGTTTTATCTTCATGCTCTTTGATATATTTTCTCAATTCACTTGAAACTTTCATATCCATAAACGATGAAATTCTTACATACAAAATATCATTGCCAATTGTTTTTGCATATACCGATTGAATTTTAATAATATCTCTAATAATATGGATTTTAATCGGCTTATTTTCCCCTTTTCTTACAATAGTAATATCTATAGGTGTCCCTTTTTTCCCTCGCATCAAATCAACAGAATCCTGCAAACTCATATTAATAGTCGATTTATCATTGATTTTTAAAATAATATCTCCAGACTTTACCCCTGCTTTATATGCAGGTGTATCATCAATTGGAGATATAATAGTCAATGCACCTTCACGCTTCCCTATAACAATACCAAGTCCACCAAATTCCCCTTTGGTTTCAACTTGCATATTTTTAAAAGATTCTTTATTTATCATTGATGAATGTGCATCAAGCTCATGTAAAAGTCCAGTTATTGCTTTATCGATAATCTGATTTAACTTCATATCGTCCACATAGGATGTTTCCACCTCTGAAATAACTTTTTGAAACTTTGCAAAAGACTCCAGTCGTGTAGGTTCATTTTCCTCTTTTTTTGTATCTGATTGAGCATATCCACTTTCTAATGCCAAAAACAGTACCAAACTTATTCCAATTAATCTTATCATGTCGCTTTTCCATTATCTTTAATTTGTGTTGGATTATATCTAATTAATGATATAATGTATCTTTAATCATTCATCAAAAACATAGGAGCAATCATGGAGCAAGAGATTGAAAATATTCAAAAAATCTATAATCTAATCATTGAATTTTTTATTACCTACAGTTTTCAGATAATAGGTGCAATAATTATCCTGATTGTGGGGGTATTTATAGCTAAAAAAGTATCAATTTTTGTAGAAAATTTTTGCAAAAGCAAAAATCTTGATGTAACTCTTACAAAATTCATTGCTGCTACGATAAAAGTAGTTATTATAATTGGTATCGTCGTTATTGCTCTTGGAAAAGTTGGTATTACGGTTACACCTTTTGTAGCTGCTATCGGTGCTGCTTCACTTGGTGCCGGTTTAGCACTTCAAGGACTTCTTTCAAATTATGGAGCAGGGATTTCAATTATTGCAACAAGACCTTTTATCGTAGGAAATACTATTACCATCGCAGGTTATACAGGACTTGTAAAAGATATTCAACTGGGATACACCATTTTAGAAACAGAAGATAAAGAGGAAATTACTATCCCAAATAAACATATTATCGGCGAAATATTAAAGAACTCATTTGAATATACAATTGTAGAAACAACAGTTGGTATTGCCTATGAAAATGACCCTAAAAAAGCAATTTCTTTAATAGAAGATATTTTTTCCAACTATGATAAACTTTCTACAGAGCAACGGGCACAAGTAGGAATTAAAGAATTTGGAGACTTTTCAATTACTCTTGGACTGAGATACTGGGCACCTACTACTCAATATAATGAACTACAATACAAAATAAATATGGATATTTATGAAAGTTTTAAACAAAACGATATTACTATTCCATTCCCAACACACAATATTATAAAGGCAAATTAAAAAGTGAAATTTCAATTAGATGCAACAAGCGGTGGAGCACGTGCAACCACCCTGACAATGGCTCACGGAGAGGTACAAACTCCGGTATTTATGCCCGTAGGTACACAAGCTACGGTCAAAGCACTTGATTTTAACGATATGTTAAATCTTGGAGCACAGATTATTTTGGGCAATACCTATCATCTCTATTTACGACCAGGGAGTAAAACGGTAAAAAAGCTAGGTGGTCTTCACGGTTTTTCTAAATTTCCAAACAACTTCTTAACCGATAGCGGTGGATTTCAAGCTTTTTCTTTAAGTGATAATTCCAAACCCGATGAAAAAGGGATTATGTTTACCAGTCATATTGACGGCTCAAAACACTACTTTACACCACAATCGGTTCTTGATACCCAATATGACCTTAACAGCGATATTATGATGATACTTGATGATCTGGTAGCGTTGCCAAATACAAAAGAGCGTATTAAACTTAGTATTGGGCGAACAACCCAGTGGGCAAAAGAGGCGATTGAATATCATATGTCCCAAAAAGCAAAAGGGATAGGGACCCATCAAAATATCTTTGCCATTATCCAAGGGGGTATCGATAAAGAGTTTAGAAAAATGTCCGCCGAACAACTGTGTGTCCTAACAGACTATGATGGTTTTGCAATCGGTGGCTTAAGTGTAGGAGAAGCCAATACGGATATGTACGATACCGTTGCATGGACCACACAGTTTATGCCAAAAGATAAACCAAGATATCTTATGGGAGTTGGAACTCCTGAAGACCTTATAGAAAATATCGATCGTGGAGTTGATATGTTTGATTGTGTGATGCCTACAAGAAATGCAAGAAACGGTACACTCTTTACCACTTTTGGACGGGTTAATATCAAAAATGCAAAACATAAAGAGGATGAATCCCCTATTGATGAGGCATGTGAATGTTATACTTGTAAAAACCACTCACGTGCTTATCTGAATCATCTTTATCGTAGCGGAGAGATGACCTACTATAGACTTGCTTCTTTACATAATCTTCACTACTATTTAAATCTTATGAGAGAAGCTAGAATTGCTATATTAAATGATAATTGGATACAATTCAAGACTGATTTTTATAAAAAAAGAAGATAAAAGGATTAATCTATGACTATAGATAATACAACCGTCGATAAACTGGCAAAACTTTCTTCACTTACTATTGATGAGGATAAGAAAGAATCGATTGCAAAAGAGCTTGGACAAATTATAGAATTTGTTGAGAATTTAAATGAAATAGACGTAAGCCATGTGGATGCTACATTTACTACTATTGCAGGAGGTCAGCCTTTAAGAGAGGATAATGCTTCTAAGGTAGAAGGGATAAGTGAAGCGATTATGCAAAATGCGCCAAAATCCGAAGATAATTACTTTGTAGTACCTGCAATCATAGAATAATGATCACAATTTACGGAATCAAAACTTGTAATAGTGTACAAAAGGCTATTAAGTTTTGTAAAACACATGATTTAGAATACTCATTTCACGATTTTAGAGCTGAACCGCTTGATGCTTCAAAAATAGATTTTTTTGCATCACAGGTTGATATAAATACACTTTTTAATTCCCGTGGAACTAAATATAAAGATTTAAAATTAAAAGAGCTTAACCTTGATGAAGAAGGGAAGCTAGAATGGTTAAAAAAAGAAAATATGCTTTTGAAAAGACCTATTATCGAATATGAAAATAAAGTTCTCGTAGCTTTTAATGAAGAAAGTTATAAAGAGGAATTACTCTAACTCCTCTTTATTTTTGTCCAGTCATCACTTTATTATAGTTTGATGTTGCATCTCGCGCCCCACCTTTATATCCTGTTATGACGGCAATGATGATTCCTATAGCAAATATTATACCTACCCATTTAACTGTATTATTCATGGCTACATAACCTCCTTTGCCTTAATTCCTAGGACATATAGTCCTGTTCTAATTGAGAGTGCTGCCATACTTAATATTTTTAAATATTGATCTTGCTCATTCATCCCTACAATTTTATATTCATTGTAAAATTTATGAACCGAACCGCTTAAACTATGCAGATACTCCGTAATTTTTTGCATCTCCCGTTTTTCAAAAGCCTCATTTAAAACCGTTTCCAAAAGAAGCGATTCGTATACCAAGTCCTTTGCTACTTGATTAACACCATCTATAGGTGCATCAATCACATCATTTGGACTAAGCTCCGCTTTTGCAAACAACTGGTTTATTCTAGCATGTGCATAATTAATATAAAATACAGGATTTGAAGAATCTTTATTTTTTAAGGTTTCTATATCAAAATCCAAATGGGTGTCGCTTTTTTTGGTTAAAAAGACAAAACGCAAAGCATCTGCACCTATCTCTTTTGTAATATCCGACATCAAGATAACAGTACCTGCACGTTTACTCATCTTGTAAGGTTCTCCAGCTTGAAGCAATGCCACCATTTGAGAAAGTAAAATCTCCAACTTGGTTGAATCATTTCCCAAGAATTCAATTGCAGCATTTACCCGCTTAATATAGCCGTGATGATCGGCACCCCAGATATTGATATATCTATCATACCCTCTATCATATTTGTCTTTATGGTAGATAATATCTCCTGCAAGATATGTAGGAACGCCGTTTTCCCTTACCACAACCCTGTCGCTATCATCTCCATGATCGGTTGAACGGATAAAATCTTTGCCCTCTTTATTGTAGATGCTTCCGTTTTTTTCTAAAACCGCTTTTGTCTCATCCCAATTTACGTACAAAGATTTTTCACTCACAAAATTATCAAACTCAATTCCAAGATCAAGTAAATCACTTTTAATTAAAGCTAGTACCTCATCTTTGGCAAACTGAGCCAATTCTTGTTCTTTTGTAGCATCTTCAAAAACATCTTTACCGTATTTTTCCGTGCATAATCTTGCAATATCTATTAAATAATCGCCTCTATAATATTTCTCAGGATATTCAACATCTTTTTTTAAGATATGCTCACGCCCTGCAAGATAAAGTGAAAGTGCCAAAAGATCCATCTGTGCACCGGCATCGTTTACATAATATTCACTTGTGATATCATATCCAAGATACCGTCCCACTTTTAAAAGTGCATCGCCAAATATAGCACCTCTGGCATGACCGATATGTAAAGGTCCCGTTGGATTTGCACTGACAAACTCTAAAAGTATTTTTTGATTTTTTGTTTTACCTGCTGCAAACTGTTCTTTTGCTTCTAAAGCATTTTTAATCTGCGTTGATAAAAACTCGTTGGAGAGTTTAAAGTTTACAAAACCTTTTACGGCACTTACACTTTCAAACATCTCACTATCAGTGAATTTCCCAGCCAACTCCTCGGCGATAATCATTGGGTTTTTTCTAAGCTCTTTCGCTAGTGAAAAAGCAACAGGCGTCGCATAATGTCCCAATGAAATATCTTTTGGTTTTTCTAAAACCACCTCTTTTTCTAAAACATCATCAATATGTTTTTTAACAATATTTTGCAATCAAACTATCCTTTTAAGATTATGCTTGTTTTGTATCGGTTGTAGTTTCTTCAGATGAAGCCGTCTTTGTTTCCGCTTCCTCTTTTTCCGCTTCAATTTTTTTCTCGTTTGTTGTCATAGTCTCAGGCTCTTCATCATCTTTTACAGCACTCTTAAAATCCTTGATACCTTTACCTAATCCTTTTGCAAGTTCCGGAATTTTCTTTCCTCCAAAAAGCAATACAACAATCGCTACAATAATAAATAATTCAAATCCACTTGGCATACCCATGGTTATTTCCTTTTTTTCTTTTCTATTTTTATTTTAAGGGATAGATTATACTCAATTGATTCTATATTAAATATTAAACATTATAACTTCTATCTTATGAATAAGTTTATTAAGGGTTATAAATCTTTTTTACAGTAAAATACATCCACTAAAAAGAGAATATCAAGGATAATACAGATGGAATTTACTGCACCGTTAAAATCAAATAGCATTAAAGTGATGCTTTTAGGAAGTGGAGAATTGGGCAAAGAGGTGGTAATAGAAACACAGCGATTAGGGATTGAAACTATCGCCGTTGATTCTTATGCAAATGCCCCTGCACATCTAGTGGCAAATAGAGCTTATGTAATCAATATGAAAAATAAAAATGAAATTTTAGATGTAATACGGCGGGAAAAACCTGATTTTATCCTCCCAGAAGTTGAAGCTATCAGTATCGATGCTCTTTTTGAAGCCGAAAGTGAAGGTTTTCACGTGATTCCAAATGCCGAAGCGGTAAATAAAACCATGAATAGAAAAAATATCAGAGTATTTGCTTGTGAGGAGCTTGGACTTCCTGCTTCAAAGTATGAATTTGTTACAACTCTTGAAGGATTAAAATCAGCAGCAGATAAAATAGGATATCCATGTGTAATCAAACCTGTTATGTCAAGTTCCGGTCATGGGCAAAGTGTGGCTAAAACTCCAAATGATATTGAAAAGTCTTGGGAGTTGGCAAAAGAAGCACGTGGAGATGCAAGTGAGCTTATCGTAGAGGAGTTTATCACATTTGATTATGAGATTACGCTTTTAACCGTAAGAAATGAAACGGGTACCACTTATTGTGAACCTATCGGTCACATCCAAAAAGACGGAGACTATATCTTCTCATGGCAACCGATGGATATGAGTGGGATTGCAAAGCAAAAAGCGATCGATATAGCAAAGAAGATTACCGATGGTTTAGGGGGTCGTGGACTTTTTGGAGTGGAGCTTTTTGTAAAAGGGGATGAGGTGTATTTTAGTGAAGTAAGTCCTCGTCCACATGACACCGGGATGGTTACCATGATTACCCAATCTCAAAGTGAATTTGCATTGCATATCAGGGCAGTTCTTGGATTGCCGCTTGATTTTGTAACTTATGGATGTGGAGCAAGTGCAGCGTATAAATCTACAACCGATACATTTACTCCACAAATTGAAGTTGATTCCTCCATTTTTACAACAAATTCTTTTGTAAGGGTATTTGGAAAACCACAAACCCATATAGGTAGACGTATGGCTGTAGCTCTTACTTTTGATAAAGATTCAAGCCAAAATGCACTGGATAGTGCCAAAGAGCTTATTGCAAAGATTTCAGAATAAAAATCTTTGATGCCTAAACAAATCAATCTTTCCGTTAAACCACCTTTTGTAGAAAAATACAAAGGTGGTTATCCTCTTTTAAATACCGATTCAATTGAGAATATAAACGATATCCAAGAAGAGGGTACTATTATCAACCTTTTTGACTCTAAGAAAAAGTTTATTGCAAAAGGATATTTTGGGAAACAAAATAAAGGGTTGGGTTGGGTACTATCGGATAAAAAAGATGAAAAGATTGATAAAGAGTTTTTTTCACAAAAAATTCAATCTGCAATAAATTATCGAAAATCTTTTTTTGAAGATAATAAGACCACTGCATTTAGAGTATTTAATGGATTTGGAGATGGTATCGGCGGTTTAAGTATAGATTACTTCGATGACTATTATCTTATCACTTGGTATAGTCTTGGAATTTATACGTTTAAAGACGCCGTTATAGAAGCTCTAAAAGAATCTGTATCTTATAAAGGAATTTACCAAAAAAGAAGATTTGCCGATAATGGACAATATGTGCAAGATAAAGATTTTATTTGTGGAGAAGTTGCCCCTGAACCTTTAATTATCAAAGAAAATGGTGTAAATTTTGCTATCTATTTAGATGATGGTCCTATGGTTGGAGTCTTTTTAGACCAAAAAGAGGTACGAAAAACTATACGGGATAAGTATGCAAAAAACAAAACTGTACTTAATACTTTTTCTTACACTGGTGCTTTTTCAGTCTATGCAGCTCTTGGTGGCGCTAAAAAAACTACAAGTGTTGATTTGGCAAATAGAAGCTTAGCTAAAACAAAAGAGCAATTTAGTGTAAACAAAATTGACCCAGAATCGCAAGATATTATCGTAAAAGATGTTTTTGAGTATTTTAAACAAGCCGTTAGACAAAAACTTTTATTTGACTTGATTGTGGTAGATCCACCTAGTTTTGCAAGAAGTAAAAAACACACCTTTAGTGTCTCCAAAGACTATGTAAAATTACTTCAAGAGATTATTCAAATTACAAACAAAAATGGTGTGATAGTTGCCTCTACAAATTATGCAAACTTTTCCTTTGGTAGATTTAAAGAGTTCATTGATAAAGCTTTTAAACAATCAAAATCAAGATATAAGATAGAGCAAACTTTCTCTTTACCAAAAGATTTTAAAGTAAGTGATGCCTTTAGGGAAGACAACTATTTAAAAGTTGTTTTTATTAGAAAATTGTAGATGAAACCATCCTATTTAAATAATTCTGAATGCTTACCTACTCTAGTCAGTGCCAACTCTAAGATATTATCATTAATTCTATAGATCAATAACAAATCAGGCTTAATATGACATTCCCTACAACCCAAATAATTGCCTATAAGTTTATGATCTTTGTACTTTTCTTCTAATTTTTTACCTTGTGATAATTTAATTATTACCTCTTTTAATTTTTCTTTATCTCCAAAAGAGAGCTTTTTATAATCTTTTTTAAAACTATTTGTTCTAAATACTTCATACATTTAGCTTTCCAAATCATCAAATAAATCATCTATATTTTTAAAGCTTTTCCCTTTTTTTGAATCTAACTCATCCAATGCTTTTTGAGTCTCTTTTGTCGGTATTTTTACATCAAATGGTAATCCGTTATTTAATACAATCATATTATTAAATACACTAATAGCCTGAGAGTATGAAAGTCCTAATTTGCTAAGTATATCTTTTGCCTGAAAATAATTTGTTTCTTCTATTCTTATTGTAGTTTGAGTTTTTGACATATTATAAAACTCCTCTTTTTCTATTTGATTTTAAACATTATATCCCAAATTGAATATAAAATCAATATTTTGTATTTATCTCACTCCTAAGCTCCTGAGACTGTGAAGGAGGGGAAAATATTGAGTACTTATTTCAATAAATTTATATCATCCATTGGATAGTGTTTTTTATTATTTGTCCAAAGAGTTAAGCTATTCATTTTAGCGCACGAGGCTATCAAATAGTCCTCTAAAGAGATTTTATTATATGCTTTTTGATAACTATTTGCATATTTACCTGCTTGAATACCTGTAAATTTACATATCTCTATATGATTCAATTTATCAAAAAACTGCTCTATTGTTTTTAGCTCTTTTTCAAAAGCTCCTGCGTAAACCTCTGCTATAATAATTGGATTATAATAAAACTTTGTATCCTCCTTGAGAAGCTTTAAAAATTTAGAAACAAACTCTTCATCTTTTTTTAATAAATTTATTACGATATCCGTATCAAGCAAAACTTTATTCATTGATTATTCTACTTTTTGATCTTAGGTTTTGTACATACTTTTTTGAATCAATATTTTCAAAACTTTCCAATGTATCAAAAGAGTTAAAAAAATCTTCCATATCATTTTTTTGCTCTTTTTCCAATTCATTTTTTACGGCATTTCTAATAAACTGTGAAACTGATATATTAAGAGTATTTGATATGGTTCTTATCTTTGAGAAAATATCATCTTCTATATAAATTTGTGTTCTATGCATAACCATTCCTTTTTGATGTATACATTATACAGTACATAATTTAATAAAAACTAAAATAATTAACCTAAGATATGATTATCTAAAGTTATTGTATTAAATATCCCTTTAAATACCGGGTTTTCTTCAACCGTTGCAATTACCTCAACAGTAGATTTTCTCCCCTCATCTTTTACTAATCTTGCTTCATAAACTATAGTTTGTCCCAATTTAATTGGTGCTAAAAACTTAGAATCGCTTTTGGCAAGTACCACATAAGGGTCATTTACACAAGCCATTGCTGCAAAATCAGCGGCACAAAAGGTAAAGCCACCATGCACTAAGCCTTGCTCATCTGCTACCATAAACTCTTTTGTAACTTGTTCTACTTTAGCGTAACCGTCACTTAGTTCTACCACTTTACCGTTAATCTCATTATCAAGTTTTAAATGTGTGTTTAATTTCACTTTTTAATCCTTTAGTATTTTATTTAAATTATTCAAAGACTTTATATGAAGTTGTATAAATTTATCTTGGCTATCAGCAATAAACTTATAAAACTCTATACCGTTTATAGTTACGACCAATTCAAAATTTTCTTTTATATTAAACTCTTGCAAGTAATTGTATGTATCTATAAATTTATCTTGGTAGTTATGTAAAGAACTATTATCAAATCCTTGTTGTATTGCACCGTTTTTTACAATCTCAATTCCATCCATACCAATCGCAGGACAACTATCATCGATATAGATTTTATTATCAATATGAGGGCTTAGAGGATAGTTTCTACAAACTTGCGGTCTTTCATCGTATATGATACATTTATGATTTTGTATATAGGGGCAAAAATCTTTTCCATTTGAGAGAAGCACATTGGCTTTTAAAAAACCAAGTTCACCAAATGTAAAAAGGATAGGAAAGTTCTTAGATACTCTTTCAAACTCTCCTAAAAGAAGTTCACTATAGACACTCCCCTCCCTACCGTCACAACATCTTGCGGGACACCCCTCGCAAGATGTAAATGAAAAGGTTTTATCGGTAGTGTCTATAAATGTTTTCATTCGTTTTCTTTTTTGACAAGAAAAAGTAAAGATGTGTGCTAATGCAAGGCAGAGACTTTGTAGGTTTACTAGAAGTAAATCAAAAAGCCTCTAACGAAGCAGTAGTGCATTTATTTACTTTTTATTTAAATACTCTTTTGTAGATTGCATCTACATTCTTTGTATAATAATCGTAATTAAAACACTCTCTTATCTGCTCTTCGCTTAGTTTACTTCTTAGCTCTTCATCGCTTAAAAGATGTCCAAGATAAAGTGACTCGCCATTTTCATTCACTGTTGGTTTACCTTGTTGTATCTCTTCCCATACTTTCATAGCGTTTCTTTGCACTATTTTATAAGCATCTTCTCTGCTTACTCCAGCTTTTGGAAGCTCTAATAATACTCTTTGGGAAAATACCAAACCACCTGTTAAGTTAAGATTTTTCATCATATTTTCAGGCATTACCGTTAAGTTTGCTATCACATTATTCATACGATGAAGCATAAAATCTGTTGTGATAAAAGCATCTGGCAGCCAAAATCTTTCATTTGAGCTATGGCTTATATCTCTTTCATGCCAAAGTGCCACGTTTTCCATTGCAGGTGCCGCGTACGCTCTAATAGTACGTGCAAGTCCTGTGATATTTTCAGTTAAAATTGGATTTCTTTTATGTGGCATTGCAGAGCTTCCTTTTTGCCCTTTTGCAAAATACTCCTCCGCTTCATACACTTCTGTTCTTTGTAAGTGTCTAACTTGTACTGCAAACTTTTCAACAGATGAAGCTAATAAAGCTAAAGCAGTTGCAAGTCTTGCATATCTATCTCTATGAACCACTTGATTTGAACAAGGCTCAGGTTTTAGACCAAGCTCGCTCATCGCATACTCTTCAAGCTCAAGCGGAGCGTGGGCAAAGTTCCCCATAGCACCACTTATTTGACCTACACTTATAACTTCCATAGTCTCTTCAAGGTTTTTAAGATGTCGTGCAACCTCATCGTACCAAACTGCCAATGTAAGTCCAAAAGTTATAGGCTCCCCATGAATACCATGGCTTCTTCCAACCATTAAAGTAAATTTATGCTCCTCGGCTCTTTTTTTGATAGATTCCATAAGCATCTTTACGTCTTCAATGATGATCTTTAATGAATCTCTCATTTGAAGTGCGACACCAGTATCAACTGCATCAGAACTTGTCATTCCATAGTGAAACCACCGTGACTCATCTCCAAGTGATTCACTTACACTTGTATTAAATGCGATTAAGTCATGCTTTGTAACAGCTTCAATCTCTTCTATTCTCTCAACGCTAAATGTAGCATTTTCTACAATCTTTTTACAATCATCGTCAGGAATAAGCCCTATTTTATTCCAAGCTTTTACAGCTGCTTTTTCCACCTCAAGCCATGCTGCGTATCTTGCGTGTTGTGTCCATTTTGAACTCATCTCTTCTCTTGCGTATCTTTCTACCATTGTTTAATTTTCCTGTTTCATTTTGTGTTTATAAGTTTCGTATTTTATCGAAAAGTTACTTTTATTCCTTGTGATTACAAATTATACAATTTTTGTCCGATTTGAATTTTTATTTGGTGTACAATATAAAAAAAGTTTGAAAGGATTTCAAATGCAAGAATTTATGGATACTTATAGAAATAATACAGAAGATATAGAAAACTTTTTAGTAGAAACCATTAGAAACCTAGGTCATCTAAATCTCATTGAAGATGCTAGTTATAAAAAAATATTTTCTGCTTTTCCCTCACTGGAACTCGTATATGTATGCGATAAAGAGACTTTAGATCAAACCTCTGCAAATATTTATAGAGACTCTATATCACAAAAACAAAAAGGGGTCAATAGAAAATATCTAATGAATAAAGTTCACTTTAATGAAAATGGTATATCAGTTTCCCATCCTTATATAAGCAGTGCCTCTGGAACAACGTGCGTAACGGTAGCAAAATTAGAAAAAGACAAAATATATTTTTTAGATTTTAAAGTTGAATTTTTACTACAAAGATTAGGATTGATAGAGATCCACCACGGACTTAATAAGATGAACAAAGGTTTTTATTTCCTCACAGGTATCGTAATGGCTCTTTTAGCACTATTTACCCTTGGATACTCTGTATATGAACTTGTTGATTCCATGTTCTTTAAACCAAACCTTACTATTGAAGCGATATTTAAACCTATCGTTGCCGTTACTTTAGGACTTGCAATATTTGATCTAGCTAAAACACTTCTTGAACAAGAGGTATTTTTTAAAAGCTATTCCAAAACTTCCAAAACAGAATATAAAGTTTTAACCAAATTTTCTATTACTATTATTATCGCACTTTTAATTGAATCATTAATGGTGGTATTTAAAATCGCTTTAGAAGACTATTCACAAATGCTCAATGCCGTTTATCTTATAGGTGGTGTTTCACTTCTTATCGTAGCTCTTGGGGTATTTATATATTTAAGTAAAAAGAATTAGTTCTTCTTTTTACTTTAAATCTATTTTTTAGTAAAAATATCTTCCGCCCACTGGGTTATAGGACCACGTAAAACTTTTTCAAGATGGATGGCAAAGAGATTTACAAGCTCTGAGCTATTTTTCGTAGATTTTAAAAGCATTGTAAGGGCATTGGTGTATTTATTTACATAGAAGTTGTCTATTTGATTGTTACTTCCTAAAATTACTACTTTACAACTGCTGTCAATCCTACTTAAAACCATCTGCATCGTTTTGCTTGACATATTTTGAGCTTCATCAATGATAATAAAAGCATTGGAGAGGGTTCGTCCCCGCATCTCCCCTACCCACATTGTTTGGATAGAATAGTTATCCATCATCCCTTGTACGCGTTGGACAACCTCTTGTTCATCAAGTTCTTCAAATTGTTTTTGCTTATTGGCTGACTTTTTTTTGTGTTCGCTTCGTACCATATAATTTAAACTATCTACTAAAGGATGGTTATAGATAGCAAATTTCTCTTCATATCCAGGGAGATACCCTACATCTTCCCCTTTATCAAGGGACTCTATAGAGTTTCTTATATAGATAATCTTTTGATAATCTTTTTTTCGCACCCGCTTAATAGCTCCGCTTAGTGCCAAAAGAGTTTTCCCACTTCCCGCTTTTGCATCTACTACGATTACATTATAGTATGGGTTATTGATAGCATTGGAAAAAAATAGCTGCTCTTTATTAAGTGGAGTAATGATTTGATCTCTAATTTCACCCTCTTCTAAAATAGATACTTTACCGCTTACAATATTGGCTAAAATCATTTGATCTGAATCAATCACTTTAAAACAATAGGAGTAATTTTGTGGTTTATACTCTTTATCTAGTTTTGTTATCTCTTGATTGGGTAATGTCTCAAGCTCTGCAAATGGAATATCTATGGTTTTGACAAATTCATAGTCAAACTCCCCCTTATCTCCACGTAAAGAGTCCACTTCTATATCAAGAGAAACTGCACGTGTCCGTGCCATAATATCAAGGGATAAAAACTTTACATTTTCTTTATAGTGTTCTTTAACAAACTTTGCTATCTCTAAAATTTTTCTATCATTAAAAATATTAAGCTGTACATTTTTAGAATTTGCCTCATAGTCCTCTTTGGAGATGATATGGATATGGGCACACTTTGCCCCCTCAATTGCAACAAAGATGATAGTATGTCCACCGATCTCTTGCTTTTGTTTGATATTAGCATTTTCCAAAACCCTTGCAAACTCTCTTGCTTGGAAATTGATCTCGTCAAATCCACTTTTTTTGGAATCTATCTCATCAAGAACTGTTTCTGGGATAATAATAAGATTGGTACACTCATCACTTAGCTTAAAAAGATTTGTAGCATCTTGGAGGATAATATTGGTATCTATTACATAGTAGTTGTTGTAACTCATTTAATTCCTCGAAGCTGATAGGTAATATCTCCTGCTCCAACACCTAAGATAAGCCCTTTTGTAATACTTTCAATAGTATCATTTCCCCGTATAAGATCAATCTTCTCTTCGCTTACTTTAATATGATCTGCCAAAACCAAATTATAGTGTCCAAACTCTTTTTCAAAATTGATATGTTTTACCTCTTCAGCTACAGTCCAAACTGGGAGTATGATGAGTTTATCGCACCCTTTAAAACACTCTTTAAAATATTCTAAATTATCAAGGGTTCTGCTGTATTTATGGGGTTGCCAAATTACGATAGTCTCTTTTAGGGCTTTTTGTTTTTTATAAAGCTGAACCGATTTTAGCGTAGCAATTATCTCTGTCGGGTGGTGGGCGTAGTCGTCTATCAATACAAAGTTATCCTCTTTTTGTATAATATCAAATCTTTTTTTGATCCCTTTGTATTTGGCTAGATTTTCTCTAATTGTATCAAACTCCATAGATAAAGAAGCTGCAAGTATCGCACAAGATGCATCGATAGCAATATGTACTCCAAATCCCCAAACTTCAAACTCTCCATAATCTTTGAGATGAAACTTCGTATAAGGCTCATCATCTTTTAAAATAAATTCAATATTTTTAATATCTTTTGAGGGGTACAACTTCATAGCATACCCTTTATAGTTTTGCAAAAATGGATCTTCTGCATTTATCACACGGATTTTAGCAATATCTAAAAATTTCTCATAGGCGTCATAAAACTTTTTCTCATCATAGTTATAATACTCCATATGTTCAGGCTCGGTATTTAAAACAATAGAGCAATAGGGATGGGAAAGTAAAAAACTTGCATCACTCTCATCGGCTTCAAAGGCTAAAACCTCATCAATATATCTAAAATTGGAATTAAACTCTTTGGAGATAGCACCAATAATTGCCGAACTTTGTAAGATAGAGCTTAGTATCGCTGTTGTAGTACTTTTCCCGTGTGCCGCACAAACACAGTAGTTTGTAGTTTTTTGCATAATAACACTAAGTGCCTCTTTTCTAGGAAGCAATAATAACTCTTGCTTTTTGGCTTCTATAATCTCTACATTGTCATTTTGAACTGCCGCACTGTAGATTACTAGGTCTTGATTATCAATCGCTTCACTGCTTTGAGGGATTGTTACTTTGATCCCCTCATTGATAAGCTCATCGGTTATAGGTGTTGATTTGACATCTGACCCGCTTACCTCGTATCCTCTGTATTGTAAGAATCTAGCTAGTGCCGATAGCCCGATCCCCCCTATTCCTATAAAATGTACTCTCATTAGTTTAGTAGATGCTTCATTTGTTGGTATTGAATTTGGAGTTGCTCTGTATTGTCATCTAAATATTTTTTTGTATCAAAGCTGTATTGAGTGATAAAATAACCATACTTTTCATCTACTTCAATATCTTCTGAAAAAAGAACATTTTGTTCATAGAAATTATCCATATCGGTGTTTTGGGCACATTGAAGCATATGGATTGAAAACGACTCAAGCAATTTATCATCTTCAACAATCTGACTCAAGATAAAAAACAGCTCCTTTGCCCCTTTAAAATCTCCAATACTCCATTTTTCAATTGCATGTTCGTAAAAGCTTCTAATAAAATAGATATCATCATTCTCCAACGTAAGTTTTGTACCCCCGGCTAATCTATCTTCTATACTTTCAAAAGATATTTTTAATATCTCTTGATATACCTTGTGAATCCTTTGTTCATCAAGATCCAAAACAAGTAACGTATCAAGTACTTGATAAAGTTCCGATATAGACTTTTCCTCTATAGCTTTATTCTCTTGTTGTTCTAAAAAACCTAAAAACTCAGGGTTTACTCTTGCTTGATCTAACTCACTCAAGTTCATCCGTATCTTCTTCTTTAACCAAAATATGATCTCTATAATAGTGGATAAACTCTTTAAGTCTTAATAACATACTTTTTGTTTTTTCAGGATCTTCAACCAGTGCAATTCGCACATAATTTTTTCCCATCTCTTCTCTTCCTAAAAAACTTCCCGGTAACACTTTTATATTTTCTCTTCGATAAAGCTCTTTCGTAAATAATAACTCATCTTTAACAGGCAGCCAAACATAAAAAGTTGCTTTTGGAGGATGAATTCCGAGAATCTCTTTCGCAAGTAAAAGGTTTTTTCTATAAAGTGCCCGAAACTCCTCTACGTGCTTTTCTGCACCCCAGGCAGTTGCTGCTGCTGTTTGTAAAGGAAGCGGTATCGCACAACCTACATAAGTTCTATATTGCAAATATTTTTTTAAGATTTCCCTATCTCCCGCAATAAAACCGCTTCTAAGTCCTGGAGCAGAGCTTCTTTTTGAAATAGAATTAACCACAAGACAATTTTTATAAGCCAAATTTCCGGCAGCCACACATGCTTCAAGCAACGATACAGGTTTATGTCTATCATCAAGATATATTTCACTGTAACATTCATCATTAAGTAAGACAAAACCAAACTCTATCGATTTTTTGACCCACTCTACCAACAGCTCTTTTGTGACCGTCGCCCCCGTTGGATTATTTGGATAATTTAATACAACCAAATCACATTTTCTAAGTTTCTCATCTGGAATAACCGGAGCATATCTATCTTCTTTTGTAAGATTTATATGTATAATCTCTGCACGACTTGCAATTGCAGCTCCTTCATATATTTGATAAAAAGGATTAGTAAATGCCATCACGGGTTCATCGGAATTTGCAAGTAAAAACTGAGGGAAATTAAAAAGCACTTCTCTTGTACCAAATGTCGGAATAATCTGCTCGGGAACTAAAGATACATTAAATCTTTTACGAACAAATCCTATCAATGCATCTTTTAAATAACTCTCTCCACCTGTTTTTGGATATCTATTTAGAAGTGATACCGTATGTTTTACCTCTTCTTGAATAAACTCCGGAGTTTCAAATTGTGGTTCACCTATTGTAAGATCACTAAGGGGATATTTCTCGGCAGGTTCTATACTTTGTAATAGTTCTGCCAACCTTTCAAAGGGGTATTTTTCAAATCTCAAAACTGTACCTTTTGTATTTTTCTTTAGAATATTAGGCGATTATAACAAATTATAGCTTATGGATATATCCCGTATTTGACTCTATTTTAATTTGTTTATAGTTATCTGTATTGTCATATAAAGTTATTATGCAAGGTTGTGTAATCTCTTTTATATTCATCCCTAATTGTGAATATATTTTACCGTCATGACCAAAACTAAGTTGTCCTATTGTAGAAGTTGTATTGCAGCTTACTTCAACTTTTTGTATCCCAAACTCTTTTGTAAGTAAAATATTTTTACTCTCATTTACACTTGGTATACAATCATATCCCGAATAAAGGTATTTATTGTTAAGAGGATCTTTAAGTGTTTCATCTTTTTTAAATGCTCCCGTTCCGCCGCTTTTATCACTAAATACCACAAAATACAATCCGTCTTTAGGATCACTGCACTTTTGAAATTTTAAGCTCCAACGTTTTTTCTCCCATTCATTATCATCTTTACCGTATTGATTATCGACAAGTGCTATATATCTCGTATAATGAAGATAAAGAGCTATTTTATCTGTTGCTGATTGAAGTTTGGAATTTGTATATTTAGGGACAGATAGAGTAATAACCAAGGCAATAATTGCAAGGAGTGCTATTATCTCTAATATAGAAAAAGATTTTTTTACAAAAAAAGGTGTCCTTATCGGACACCTTGATATTTGTACTATACGTTTTTTACAGCTCTTCTGCTTTTTGTACATCATAAAGGATATCATCCCAAGGGTGTCTGTACATCGGCATAGCAAGTCTTTTCTCATCTAAGATATGACCGATAAATCCAATAGAACGTCCAAGGATAAAGAAAGCATTTAAAGCTCCTGCTTCGATAAATACATCAATCTCATCATCATCGTATCCTAATGCTCTCCACATATCAACCATCAAAATACCGATTGTACCGTCAACGTTTAGAATTAGGTTCTCTTTTTTAGATGTAGTTAATTGCTCAACCGTTAAAGCATAATCCAATAACGGTGTTGAAGGGAAGTTTTCTTGTGCAAACTTTTTCAGACCATCAACCCTTTTATCAGGATTTTTTAATGATTTAATTCTATGTCCAATCCCCGGTATTGCTATCCCTTGTTTTTTCATATACCCAAGAAACTCAGCAGGTGTCATACCGTTATCGTTTGCATATTTAAAGTATTTAGCCGCACCGTCAATCGCTCCACCAAATCTTGGACCAATTGTAAGAAGTCCTGCAATAAGAGAACTAATTACATCTTTTCCTGCCCGTGCCGTTACTTTTGCATTGTGTGCACCTGAAACTGCCGGACCATGGTCTGCAACTGTTTTAAGTACCGTTTCAAGAAAATCAACCGCCCATCTTGGGTATCTCTTTTTAAACCATAAAATCGACATAACATCACCGATAGTATATCCTGTATCCGGTGTAGCAACCGATGAGATAGGAAGTCCGCAATATGTCGCCTCTTCCCCTCTATCGTCACTAATTGTACAGATAAACTCTTTTGGTCTTCTTACTTTAGGACATACATTCATCTCAGGCTCAGGGATATCTCCGATTACACCTTCATTTTTAAGTTTTGTATATACTTCATTGATTTTACCCGGTAAATCATTGAATGAATTAGGAACATAGATTCCAGCTTCCGCCATCGCTTTGTTTTTAGCAGCTGCAGTTTCAGCATCTGCATTCGCTGAAGCTCCCGCATGACCAAATTGAACACCTGTGGAGAAATGTTTAGCAATTGTTCCGATACACCATGCAATTACAGGCTTAGTGATTCTTCCATCTTTTACAGCTTCAATGATTTTATACTCTTCAGTTCCACCAACTTCTCCAAGTAATACCATATACTTAACATCCGGATTATCTTCCATTCTAAGCATATTATCAATAAATACCGATCCGACAAATCTATCTCCACCGATAGCAACACCCTCAGCGATACCGTCTGCATTGATAGAGATAATATTTGAAAGCTCGTTAAATAAACCTCCTGATCTTGTTACCAATCCACATGAACCGCATCTGTGAAGTTTTGAGTTTACGATATTTTCAATTGTTCCACCCACATTTGCAATTTTAAATGCTCCCGGGCTGATTCCACCAACCGTAGCAGGTCCAATTACAATAACATCTTTATCTCTTGCTGCTTGATTCATCTTTCTTGCAAGTCTCTCCGGAATCCCCTCTGCCGTAACCATGATTGAGCTAAATCCACCCATCTCTAAAGCTTCCATTGTTACATCATATGCCGTTCTAAATGATGCGAAGTTTAACAGTACATCCGCTTGCGGTTGTGCTTCTTTTGCATCTTTTGTTGTTTTAAAAGTAGGGATCATTATCTCGTCTGGTCCATAGAAAAATTTCTCAAATTTTCCGGAACTTGTAGGAGCAACGATAGCAGCTACCGATGGTTTTTCTCTTTTAATTGTATAATCATAATCAAGCATTCTTTGGATTGCGCTTTTGTTGTTGTTCCAAAAAATCGCTTGTGTGTTTTTAGTATATAATTGTGCCATCTTCTCTCCTTACTTCTCTAACGCCATTCTAACGATGTCTGTAACATGCGTTTCAGGTCCGTATACTTCCATACTAAGACCTAATCTATCGGCAGCTTCTTTAATATCTTTAAGACCTTTTTCATAGTTTGGTCCACCACGTCTCACATAAATTTTTGTATTGTGCGCTTTTAATTTTTCCGCATACCCTTCAAAGGCTTGGATAATACCCGTAAATGTTTTTGCAACATCTGTAAAGTTTGCAATAGCTCCACCGATAATTAAGATTTTATCTCTCCCTTTGGCATCTTTATGTCTTGTCATAAGATCAAAGATAGTTTCAGCATAGAACTTAGTCTCACCGGTAGTTGGTCCACCAGAATACTCACCGTAGTTTGCAAGATCAGATACAGAACCGCCGTTTGCTTCGGCAAAATCTGCAATGGTATCGGCATATACAACCGATGCTCCACCACCTGCAACCATTGTCCAAACTCTTCCCATAGGATTAAGAATAGTTAGTTTCAATGAAGCTCCCGATTTACTATCAGCTTCAGCAATCGCTTTTTCCTCAGGAGATTGATCTTCCATACCAAATGCCGTCGGATACTCAATCTCTCCCCACGTATCTTTCATCATAAATCCAGCAGTATCATCTAGTCTTGCAACTAAGTCTAAAATTGCCATATCGTTGTTTTCCAACATAACGATTGGATTGATCTCTAAATATGCAAAGTTCATATCTCTATAAAATTTAAAAAATGCAATTGCAAATGAAGCAAATGCTTCTTTATTTTTTGCAGGAATATCTTTTGGGATATTTGAATGGATAGCATGTTCCATATTTGCATCACTCATAGTAATAGGGATAGATACTTCGACAACTTTGTCTTCCCATCCCTCTTCAACTTCCATACCACCTTCGGCAGACATATAAAGAACATCATCTTCTCCCACAGTCGTAGCTGAGATATAATACTCTTGGTCTTGTGTGTGCGGTGTAAAAGGTTCCACTACAAAGTGGGTTAATGTTCCATGCTGTCCTGAAAGAAGTGTAACGTTATGAGACATTTTCTCATCAATCCACTCTGCAGCTTTTTCTAAAGATACATCTCCAGGTTTTTGGTCTTTGAAAAGAACAAGGTCGTTTTTCCCTCTTTTCCCAAATAACATATCAGGCTTAGCTACCAACGGCTCTTGTTTTAACCACTCAAAGCCGTGCTCTTTTGCTTTGGCTAATAGTTCTGCTCCACTTGTCACAAGAACAGATTTAAATCCATAATGAAATCCACTAAAATAGTTTTCCCATTGCTTTGAAAACAATGCTTTTCCATCATATTCTCGTATTGCTTTTTGTGCCATACTTTCCCCTTATTAGAATTTTAATTTTATAATATTACCTAGGAACTATTAAAAGTTTGCAAAAAGTAACACTTTTACACATTCTAATCATTTTTGTGTTTCTTTTTGTAGCACTTTAATTAGTGAATCTTATTGACTACATAATACGTATCTATAGTTTTCCCATTATATTCAATAGGTATAGTATGTGTAGCATTTTCTATAAAACTGCTGTAAAGTATTCTATTGGAAGATGTTCTAATATTATAAAATCGTAATCGAAGTTGTAATTGATCGTCATACATCTTGATAGAATCAATCCCTAATCCCTTTAACTTTTGTACCAGCTCTTTCGCGACATGATGTTTATAAGCAAAATGTTTTTTTGGATTTTCTAAAAATAGATACAGCGATTTATTAAAGAACAATACCAAAAAGTTGAGTAGCAATACCGATGAAGCAATTAGCGCAAAGCTATAATGGATTTTTCTAAATCTGCTTAAGCGTACACGTAAACTGTGCATGAAAAGTTTTACCATAACAGGAATTCCAATGACAACAAACGGTGCAAAATCTTCAATTGCTATTTTTTGACGCAAAGAAAATAAAAATGATAAAACCAAAGCCGTTACCGATATATACCAAAGCATATCTTTATAATTATCTTTTATCCCTTTTCTATAAATGGCATAAAAGAAATAAAGAAATACTAAAGGGGAAAATATCGAGCTATAAACACCAAACGTATCGATAAAATAACCTTTAGGTTTTCCCCCTATATCAAAACCGTACATCCCCATCGATATCCCAAAAAACAGTAACGATACAACAATAAGGATATTGTCTTTTTTTGCTAAAGCTCTAAAAAAAAGTGCTAAAAAAAGTATTGCAAAGGAGTTATCTATAAATATAAAACTAAATAGTAAAAGATAACACTCTTTGTTCTTTATCCGATATATATAAAGATACAGTAAAGTAAAAAAAACCACTATAATCGATTCATTTACCAAAAGAGCTGCACTATTGACTCCGGGTAACATCATAAAAATAGCAATACTTATTAATCGGTCTATTTTTTGTTTAAAATATTTTTGGGTTAAAAGATACAGTAAAACCGAACTGGCTATATAAAATAAAATAAATGGTATTCTAAGTGCAAAATCATTTTGTCCAAAAATCGATATAGAAAAATTTGTTATAACATGAAGTAGCCCGTTTGTTTGTTCAAAAAAGATTACAGCTTCTTTGTAAGAGATACTAAAATCATTTGCCAAATAAAATAAAAGGATCGTATGTAATACCAATAAACCCGTAAAGATTATTGTATCTCGATTCATAGTTACCACAAATTATACCTTTATACTAGCATTTTTAGAGTTTCAAAAAATTATCCAACATCTCATGCCCATATTCACTCATAACCGATTCAGGATGAAACTGCACACCGTAAATATTTTTATCTTTTATTTTTAAAGACATAATCTCATCATCATCCAAACTTTTTGACGTGACAATTATATTGTTTGGAAGATTCTCTTTATTGACCGTTAAAGAGTGATATCTAGTTTCCGTCATCTCTTTTGGAAGTCCTTGAAAGATAAGATCATCTTGAATAACTGCAACTTGAGAAGTTTTTCCATGCATCATACGGGGAGCTTTAATAACCTCGCCACCGTATGCTTGAGCGATACTTTGATGTCCCAAGCATATTCCAAAAATAGGTATGGTATCGCCTAGCTGTTTAATCACATCCAAACACACTCCTGCGTCATCTGGAGTTGCCGGTCCGGGAGATATGATAATCTTTGCAGGATTTAGCTCCTTAATCTGTGCAACCGTCATCTCATCGTTTCGTACAACTTTTAAATCAGCTCCAAGTTCCAAACAATACTGCACAATATTGTATGTAAAACTGTCATAATTATCAATCATTAAAACCATATTGTCCTCTTATAAATCATACATCTGGATTATTCCAGAAAGTTTATTGTTTTCATCCACTACAAGGAGTGAATTTATTTTATATTCTGCCATAAGATCATTTGCTTCGGTTAGTTTTTTATTTTCTAAGATGACTTTAGGATTTTTACTCATCATATTTTTAGCTTGAAGCGTAAAAAATTTTTCTTCCTCTTTTTCCATAAACCGTCTTATATCTCCATCGGTTATAATACCCGCAATGGTATCATTTTCAATAACTACAACCAAACCACATTTACCGTCTGTTATTTTATGGATTATCTCTTTTACGTCGGTTTCTTTTTCACATATTGGAAGATTCTCTTTTTTCATTACACTCTCAACTGTTGTTAAAAGTCTTTTTCCTAAACTACCTCCGGGATGAAATCTTGCAAAATTTTCATCTTTGAAATCTCTTACTTTCATCAGTGCAACAGCCAAAGCATCTCCCATAACCAATGTTGCGGTTGTTGAGCTTGTAGGTGCCAGTTGCAGTGGACACGCTTCGTGTTCAACGGCAATATTTAAATGATAGTCGGTATTATTTGCCAAGGTTGAATCGGGATTTCCACTCATAGAAATTGTAATATTTTCTTGTGCTTTTAAAAAAGGGATAATTTTTAAAACTTCATCGGTTTCTCCCGAATTTGAAATTAAAAGGACAATATCCTCTTTTCCTATCATTCCAAGGTCTCCATGATATGCTTCCCCAGGATGTAAGAAAAAACTAGGCGTCCCCGTACTAGCTAATGTCGCAGCTATTTTTTTACCGATAATACCAGATTTTCCCATACCCGATATTATAAGCTTCCCTTTACTTGAAACAATTGCATCAATAGCTTTTTCAAAATCATCTGTTAATAGATCACTAAGAGCCGCAATTTCACGGGACTCAATAGCAAATACCTCTTTTGCAATATTCTTTATTTCCATTATTTCACTTTAGTTAAAATTTTTTAATTTTATCATAATTACACTTCATTCGTGTTATAAAATAAATCTTATATCTAATCTTCTTTTTTAAAATTATAGATTAAAAACCCAACCATTCCACCGATTAGAACGACCCCTAAAAATACAACCATTATTAAATCTAATGTTCCCATTTTATATCCTTTGTTTTTCTTGCTCTTTTTTCTCTTTAAGCTGTCCACACGCTGCACTGATATCCATACCTTTTGATTCTCTTATGGTACAAATCAATCCTTTGCTTAATAGATGCTCTTGAAATTTTATCATACTTTTTTTCGTCGGTCTTTCATAGCTTGAGCCTTCAAAAGGATTAAAATAGATAAGATTCACTTTTGCATCGATTCCCTCTAAAAGTTTTACAAGTTTATCCGCACTTTTTATATCATCATTTTTGTCTTTTATTACCAAATATTCAAACATCACTTTTTTTCTTGAATCGATTGGAAAATTTTTAACGGCATCTATGATTGAACGTATATTATACGCCTTATTCATAGGGATAAGTTCATCTCGAAGATCATCATCTACCGCATGAAGTGAAATTGCAAGTTGCACCCCTAAATTTTCACGGGCAAGTTTTTCTATTTTGGTACTGATCCCACTTGTGGAAATTGTTTGTCTACGCGAGGAGATTGCCAGTCCATCAAGATCTGAAATTATTTTAATCGCTTTTACTAAATTATTATAATTATCCAGAGGTTCCCCCATCCCCATATAGACAATGTTTACCGATTTGTTTTGTGGAATTTCATTTAACATTTTAAGATATTTTATTTGTGCTACAATTTCTCCTGCACTTAAATCACGTACAAATCCCCCACGTGCAGTCAAACAAAATGAACACCCCACTTTGCACCCAACTTGGGAAGAGATACAAAACGTGTATTGCTCACTTCTAATAATATATCCATCCTCATCATACTGTTTTTCTTTCATTAAAAGTAATACCGCTTCGGCAGTTTTGCCGTCTTTAAACTCAAAAAGATATTTTTTTGTACCGTCAGAACTTTTTTCGGTTCTAATTATTTTACAAATATCAATTGGATAATCAACAGCTAATTGTTCCTTTAAATCCTTGGGGATATTTTTCATCTCTTCATAAGATGTAGCATAATTTTTATAAAGCCAATTATAAATTTGCTTTGCACGAAAAGATGGTTTTATTTGTTCTTGTAACTCTTCAAGAGTAAAATCGTATATTGTTTTTATATTTTTTCCTTTTTATTCTGTTCCATTGCCTTCGATGGTTCACTTCGTAAACACTTCTCAGTCTTCCACAGCTAAAAGAGTGAAACTGTTCACTCTTTTTTAACGCTGTTCCATGTGGAACATTTTACTTTATTATCTCTTTATCAAGTAAATGTTTCACAAGTTTATCCATCGCCTCTTTATGATTGGCAATAAAATCACTATGTGCATTTTCATTTGTATAGTTTGTTACCACAAATATCCCTCTAACATCGACATTAAACTCTTTTGCCACTCTTACTACGGAATAAAATTCCATATTTTCCATCTCTATACCGTACTCTTGATATTCTTTTGATATCTCTTTATTGGTAGTAATATAATTTGACGAGTTTACTAGAACGTCATTTTTAAATCTTGGGTCTTCTGATTTTATTACGTTATCAATCGGCGTATAGCTATTATTTTCTAAAAATGAAAGCTCCACATTTGCAGCACTTGAGCTTTCAACGATATCAAATATATCATACTTTCCATAGCTCCCTGCACTTCCTATAAATAAAATATACTCCGGTTTATCAAATAGACAAAGTCGTGTAAGATTTATAGTACTTTCAATTAACCCCACCCCAATTGGTGTAGCAAAAGGGAAAGTTTCATTATTACCTGCACATACTATCATATTTTATTTACACTCAAATCTAAATGTACTATTAATAGATATCTTTGTATCAGATGGGGATGGTAAAGAAACATCTGCCGTAGTTTCCATGGAGCTTTTTTTTAATGTGGCATAAGCTACCGGTATTGGACTTGCTACTCTATTTGAACCAATATAAATATCTTTTATCTCACAACTTTGTTTTAACTCATCTGCTAATTTCAAAGTATAATTTTTAGCCCAAAGTATTGCTTCTAACCTTAACTCCTCTTCAACAGCCTCTTTTGTACTCTTACTTACTTGGTAAGAAAGATTTGAAAAACTTAACTGAAGCGATTTTTCATCTCTTTTTATCTTTAAAAGCTTTTCTATATATTCAGAGATGCTTGTAGCGTCTCTAGCACTTATCGTATAATTCAAGACTGCTTTATATCCATCTAATACTCTTTTATTGGAAGCTTTTTCATATCTATATTCGGGGTAAGAGTTTTGTTTTATATCTGTTTTTCTAATATTTTTAAACCGATCCATAAGACGTTTATATTTACTTAGTCCATTGATTGCTTTTTTTTGTGTTTCATTTTTTGAATAAATTGAAATATATGAGCTAACCTCATCATTTTCAATCTCTTTTGAAAAGTTTTTATTAAATTCAATCGTATACCCAAAAGCCAAAGTACTAAAAACTATTAATGAAACTAAATATCTCATCTTAAATCCTTACAGGTATATTTTGTGTTGCCAAATAACGTTTAAGCTCCATTATCTCTATCTCTTTAAAGTGAAAAATAGAAGCAGCAAGTGCAGCGTCAGCTCCACAAAGAAAAGCATCTCTTATATGCTCCATCGTCCCTGCTCCTCCACTTGCAATTACGGGGATATCTACAAGTTTACTTATCTGCCCCGTTATATTTGTCTCAAACCCTGCTTTGGTTCCATCTGCATCCATAGAGGTTAAAAGTATCTCTCCAGCTCCTCTATCATACACCTCTTTTGCCCATTGTAAAGCATCCAATCCCGTATCTTCTCTACCACCTTTTACAAAAACATGATAACTTCCATTACTTACTTTTTTAACATCAATTGCCACTACAATACATTGGCTTCCAAACCGTTTTGCCCCCTCGTTTATAAATTCGGGACGAACTACAGCACTACTATTTATACTAACTTTATCACAACCTACATTGAGTAATTTGTAAATATCCTCTAGTTTTCTAATACCTCCACCCACTGTTAATGGGATAAAAACCTCTTGTGCAACTTTTTTTACAACATCTACAATAGTGTCTCTCCCCTCATGAGAAGCCCCGATATCTAAAAAAGTGATCTCATCGGCACCCTCTTCATTGTATCTTTTAGCCACCTCTACGGGATCTCCTGCATCACGAAGCTCCACAAAATTAACACCTTTTACGACTCTGCCGTTATCAACATCCAAACACGGAATAATTCTTTTTGCGAAAAAACTCATTCTATTTCATTCCTCAATTTATATAAGGATAATATTATATCCAATCTACATAAAACTACAATTTTGTACTATTATTAAACTATTTTTACAAAATTAACTAATTATAAGTATTTCTTAGATAGAATTTTTAGATTATTATGAAACAAAACGACAAGTTATACCAAGCAAAAAAAAAGTTTGGTCAAAATTTTTTAAAAGATTTTTCAGTTATTGATAAAATCATCCAATCGATGCCCCACAACGATAATCATATTATTGAGATCGGGCCTGGCTTAGGTGATTTGACAAAAGAACTTGTCAAGTACAAAGATGTGACAGCCTATGAGGTTGATAGAGATTTATACTCTATACTGCATACCGAATTTCATGATCAGTTACAATCCGGCTCTTTGGAGATCATTTTAGGTGATGTTTTAAAGCGGTGGGAGAGTGACGGATCTTTATATAGCAGCAGATATGACTTGATTGCAAACCTGCCGTACTATATAGCGACAAATATTATATTGAATTGTTTAAATGATGATAATTGTGAGCATATCATCGTAATGATACAAAAAGAGGTAGCCGATAAGTTTACCGCTAAGTGTGGACAAAAAGAGTTTAGTGCACTAAGCGTTATAACTTCCTTGGCTTCTTTGGAAACTAGAACATTGGTTGTAGTTCCCCCTCAAAGCTTTGAACCGCCTCCAAAGGTGGATTCAAGTGTAATCTTTATAAAAAAAGATTTAACAAAAAGCTTTGATGAGAGTTTCAACAGGTTTTTAAAAGTGGCTTTTTGCGCTCCTAGAAAAAAGCTTTTAAAAAACCTTTGTGCCTCTTTTGAGAAATCGTTACTTGAAGATATTTTTAAACAACTTGATATAGATTTGAATGCAAGACCTCATGAAGTTGCAGCATCTTTGTATAGCCAGATTTATACAAAGGTAACAAATGGAAAATGTAACGCAAACGGAACAAGCTGAAACAATAGAAAAAACAGATACGCCAAGCGAGAAAGAAAAAACAACAAAACCAAATAACGATAAAAGACCAAATAATCCTAAAGGGAAAACAGTTCCCCCTAAGAAAAAGCTTCCTACAAACGGTAACGGTTGGAATAATGATCTTAAAAAAGCTTTTGAACAAAATGAAAGAGTTCAAAAAGAGAGACTTAATCCCCACAATAAACTTAATTTAAAAACCAATGCAGCTGTTAGAATTACTCCACTAGGAGGACTAGGGGAGATTGGTGGAAACATGATGGTGGTGGAAACTGAAAAGTCTGCCATTATAGTTGATGTGGGGATGAGCTTTCCAGATGAGTCTATGCATGGAGTTGATATTTTAATCCCTGATTTTACTTATGTAAGACAGATTAGAAATAAAATTACCGCTATTGTCATTACCCATGCCCATGAAGATCATATAGGGGCAATGCCGTATATTTTTAAAGAAATTCAAGTACCTGTTTACGGAACTTCACTTCCACTGGAGATGATAGGTGCAAAGTTTGATGAGCATAAAATGAAACAGCATAGAAGCTATTTTAGAGCTATTCAAAAAAGAAAACCTATAAAAATAGGGGAGTTTGAAGTAGAGTGGATGCATATTACCCACTCTGTTATCGATAGCTCGGCACTTGCTATTACAACTGAAGCAGGAACTATTATCCATACGGGAGATTTTAAAATAGACCATACTCCGGTGGATGGATATCCTACAGATCTACACAGACTTGCATATTATGGAGAAAAAGGGGTTATGGCTCTTTTAAGTGACTCTACAAACTCCCATGCAATGGGATTTACAAAAACAGAAAAGGCTGTAGGACCTACTTTTGATATGTTATTTTCTAAAGCCGAGGGTAGAATCATTATGTCTACGTTCAGCTCAAATATGCACAGGGTTGCACAAGCTATAGAGTGTGGTTTAAAATACGGAAGAAAAGTTTGTGTTATCGGAAGAAGTATGGAAAAAAACTTAGAGATAGCGATGAACTTGGGGTATTTAAAATTCCCAAAAGACCAGTTTATAGAACCTCATGAAGTCAATAAACATCTTGATAAAGAGATTTTAATCGTAACTACAGGAAGTCAAGGGGAACCTATGAGTGCCCTTTTTAGAATGTCGATACATGAACATAGACACGTTAAAATCAAGCCAAGTGATTTGATTGTACTCTCGGCTAAAGCGATCCCTGGAAATGAGGGAAGCGTATCTGAAATAATCAACCAAATCCAAAAAGCAGGTGCTCACGTGGCATATCAAAACTATGACAATATTCATGTCTCGGGTCACGCAGGTCAAGAGGAGCAAAAACTTATCATTCGACTTGTTAAACCTAAATTTTTCTTACCTATTCACGGAGAATATAACCACGTTGTAAGACATATCAAAACAGGTATCGACTGTGGTGTGTTAGAGCGAAACACGTATATTTTAAGCGATGGAGAGCAGGTAGAAATTGCACCGAAATATTTGAAAAAAGTAAGAACTGTTAAAACAGGGAAAACATATATCGATAACCAAAGAAATAGAAAAATCGGAGATGATGTCGTAATCGATAGACAAACTATGGCAAATGAGGGTGTTATTATGATAGTAGCACAAATTAGCGAAAGTGATAGAAAAATCGTAGGTCCATCAAGAGTAAGCTCATTTGGTATGGTTGATACAAAGCAGGAGAAAAACTTTGCCAGAGAGATAGAGGATCTTTTAAAACATTTCTTAGACCATATCAAACCGAATATTTTACAAAATACAAAAGCGGTGGAAGATGAGCTAAGAAAAGTTGTAAGAAAACACTGTATTAGAAAATATAGAAAATACCCTATGATCGTACCTACTATTTTTGTACAGTAGGGAGATTTAAAAATAAGAAAGTGGATAAATTCACTTTTTTATTATTGAAGTTCCATGTGGAACTATAAAAATGGAGTGAAAGTGAGTGAACCTCACTTTAAATCATTTTGAATCCCTGATAATCAAATTAATCAGTATAATAAAAACAATTTAGATATAATATCCAAATACAATGGAGCAATAAAATGTCAAGAGAAAAATCATCCCAAGAAGAAGCAATAAGACTCAATAAATTTATTTCACACAACTCAAAATACAGTAGAAGAGAAGCCGATGAGCTTATAAAAGAGGGAAAAGTTTCTATCGAGGGGAAGACGATAACCGATCTTTCTACAAAAGTTACCCCATATACTATTGTAACCGTAAATAATAAAGATATAAAAATAGATAGATCAAAACCCTCGACGGTAATAGTATATAACAAACTCAAAGGGGAAATTGTATCAAAAAAAGATCCTCAAGGGAGACGTATCATCTATGATACTATTCCCAAAAAGTTTGCCCATTTTATCCCTATAGGGAGACTTGACTTTGCCAGTGAGGGGATGCTTCTACTAACCGATGATCCTGAAATTGCAACGGCTCTTATGACCTCCAATCTTGAAAGAGTTTATAAAATAAAAATAGAGGGGAATGTAACTCCTGCTATTATAAGTGCCATGGAAAATGGACTTCAAATTGATGATTCAAAAGAGGGTGCTTATGAAGATACGGATATCACTTCTATGAACTTTAGCCCTTTTTTATGGTTTGATATCCAAACCAATACCCCAAAATTTTCAAAACTTAAAGTGGCAATAACCGAGGGGAAAAATAGGGAGATAAGAAGATTCTTTGGATACTTTAAAGCAAAAGTGATGGATCTTAAAAGGGTAAGTTTTGGAGGGATTAATCTTAATAATCTTCCCTCCGGCAAAGTAAGGTATCTTACAAAAGAGGAGTATCAAGATTTACGATACTTTTTAAAAGAGCAGAAAAAACTTCAAAGTAATTAGAATGAACGGTAATTTAGCAAATATTTTAAGACCTGCTGTTCTTGAAGAGTTTGTTGGACAAAAACATATTATAAGTGAAGATAAAACTCTTTTTAAACTTATCAAACAAAAGCAAATTCCCCATCTATTTTTTTATGGACGACCCGGTAGTGGGAAAACTACATTGGCTAAAATTATTGCCAAAGAATCTAATAATGAATTTTACTCACTTAATGCAACCAGTTTAAAAATAGAGGAGTTACGTGCCATATTTAAAAAACACAAAGACTCTCTTATCAAACCTTTAATCTTTATAGATGAGGTACACCGTCTGAGTAAAACCCAACAAGAGGTATTGCTCCCTGTTATGGAAAGCTATGAGGTTATTATAATAGGAGCCAGTACCGAAAACCCGTTTTTTACCCTGACAAACGGAATTAGGTCTCGAAGTTTCTTATTTGAATTTCTCCCTTTAACCGACGATGATCTTGATATGGTCATTGATAAAGTGCTAAAGAGACTTGATATTGTAATTGAAAAAGATGCCCGTGAATTTCTTAAAACTACAAGTAACGGCGATGCCAGAGCCTTACTGAATCTTCTTGATTTCAGTTCCAAAGCAAATAAAATAATTACAAAAGATATTTTAAAAGAGTTACGACACTCTTCCATTACAGATGGGGTAAGCAGCAACGATGCACACTACGATCTGGCAAGTGCTCTTATAAAATCTATCAGAGGAAGCGATATCGATGCGGCACTTTATTATTTGACACGGTTAATCGAAGCAGGGGAGAGTGTGGAGTTTATCGCAAGAAGATTGGTAATACTCTCAAGCGAAGATATAGGCAATGCCAATCCCCACGCACTAAATCTTGCAACAAGCACCATGCTTAGCGGTATGAAAATAGGATTTCCCGAAGCGAGAATACTTTTGGCACAATGTGTCGTATATCTTTGCTCTTCTCCTAAATCAAACAGCTCTTATACGGCTATTAACAATGCACAACAGTTTGTGAAACATAACCCTGATCTAAAAGTGCCAAAACATATCAAAGATCATCCGGTAGGGTATAAATATCCCCATGATTTCAATGGATTTGTCGAACAAGAATATTTGGAGAAAAATCTAACTTTTTACGAGAGTAAAAATATAGGATATGAAAAAACACTGAACGAATGGTTAAATAAAATAAAAAATTTAGTATAATACCACCTATATATTTATAAGGATTGCATTTATGAAACACCTGATTACCACTGCTGATTTTTCCAATGAAGAGGTATTAAAGCTATTTGAAGACGTAAAGCTTTTTAGTGATCTAAGTTCAAATAAACTCCTTGAGGGGAAGGTAATAGTTACGCTATTTTTTGAAAACTCTACACGTACTAGAAGTAGTTTTGAGATTGCGGCAAAAAGATTGGGTGCAGAGGTTGTAAATCTTGAGGTACAAACAAGCTCTACCAAAAAAGGGGAAACGGTAGAGGATACAGTTGCCAATCTAAATGCGATGCAGCCCGATGCTATTATCATAAGACACAGTGAAAACGGACTTCCTGAGAGTTTAAGAAAATATGTAGATTGTCCAATTTTAAATGCAGGGGATGGAAAAAATGCACATCCTACCCAAGCCTTGCTTGACCTTTATACCATTATGGACCATTTTGATTTTAAAGTTGAGGGGAAAAAAATAGGAATTATAGGAGATATTGCAAACTCACGGGTTGCTTCATCAAATCTTGAGCTTCTTCCACGTTTTGGTCTTGAGCCTGTTTTAATCGCTCCAAAAGAGTTTCACATAAACTCGCAATTTGATATGAAAAAGAGCATTAAACGGGCAATTGACGAGCTTGATATTATTATGAGTTTACGGGTACAACACGAAAGGCATACTTTTACATTTTCCAAAGAGGAACTTGAAGAAAATAAAAGAAAATATGCGAAAAAATATTGTATTACAAAAAAACTTATGGGGGATAGGGATATCCTTTTATTACACCCGGGTCCGGTTAATAGAAATATCGATATAAGTGATGAGATGATTACCGATTCAAGATCAAAAATTTTAGCGCAGGTAAAAAACGGTGTTGCCGTTAGAATGGCTTGTCTTAAAAAGCTGATTCTCAATCAATAAACGTGTCGCTTCAAAAACAGATGAACCGTTACGGCGGTTTAAAAAAACCTTTTCTTTTTATTATTGGTTATGATATGTCATCGTATGATATTATCCCTTTAGATTCTATCCCAAACGATATAGATTATAGTATTAATAATGATACATACTCTAATACAAAGATTACCCTTGATAAAACACCAATAAGTTATGAGGATTATTTATCAAAGTTTCAAGCCATACAAACTGAGATACGTAATGGAAATACCTATTTAATTAACCTTACAGCACAAACTAAAATACAAACTACAGTATGTATAGAAGAGATCTATTCCCGTGCTAACGCTAGATATAAACTGATCTATAAAGATAAATTTGTATGTTTTTCTCCCGAGCAGTTTTGTAAAATAAAGAACAATAAAATCTATACTTACCCTATGAAAGGAACTATCGATGCAAATCTTCCAAATGCCAAAGACAAAATACTAAAAGATGAAAAAGAGATTGCCGAGCATACTATGGTCGTGGACCTTTTGAGAAACGATCTTTCCATAAATGCAAAAAATGTTACTGTGGAGAATTTCCGATATGTGCAAAAAATTGATGCGGGAGAAAAAAAGCTGTATCAAGTTATCTCTGAAATTTCAGGAGAGTTGGAAGCCGATTGGCAACAAAAAGTGGGAGATATAATTTGTTCGATGCTTCCTGCCGGAAGTATCACGGGAACGCCAAAAAGAAAAACGGTAGATATTATCAAAAAAGTAGAAAAATACGATAGAGGATATTTTACCGGTATTTTTGGAGTTTTTGACGGGGAAAGTTTAGACAGTGGCGTGATGATACGGTTTATAGAAAAAAATGAAAAGGGAGAATTTATCTATAAGAGTGGCGGTGGGATAACTTGCGAGAGTGATCCTCAAAAAGAGTATCAAGAACTTTTAGATAAGGTATATATCCCATGAACACAAATGATGAACTTTTCTTCGAGACCATAAAATGTTTTGAGGGGGAGATTTACAACCTCTCTTATCACCATAAAAGAATTGCACGAACTATAGGAAAAAATATCGATTTAAATGAATATATTTACCCTATAAGCGACGATCTATTAAAATGCAAGGTTATCTATAGCCGTGATGAAATTATCAATATAAACTACGCCAAATACATACCAAAAATCCCTAAAAAATTCAAACTTATAGAAGATAACGATATCAGCTATCCTTTAAAATCTTTACAAAGATCTTGTTTAGACAAACTATACGCGGATAAAGAGGAAGCCGATGAGATTATTATTATAAAAAACGGATTTGTAACCGATACCTCTATTGCCAATATCGCTATAGAGAAAAACAATCTTTGGTTTACTCCAAAAACACCTCTTTTGCAAGGGACGACAAGAGAAAGATTGATAGAACAGGGATACCTCCAAGAGTATCCTATAACCGTGGATGAGCTTTTAAAAACAAAAAAACTTGCACTGCTTAACGCAATGGTAGGATTTATGGAGATTCAAGAGTTTGAATTTATAACCTAAATCCCACACTTTGAATTGTAATAAAAAAGCTTTTCCCTGTTTTTTTTCTTACCCGCATTAAAAAGTTTTTTAATGCCGATTCACTTACTTCTTTATTTCCCCAAACAACTTTTCTAAGCTGCTCTTTCGTTACTATTTTTGTTTTATTGTCAATAAGTAACTCTATAAATAACGCTTCTTTTTGTGTTAAATGAATCTCCTGGTCATTTTTAATAATCTGTTTTCTATCTTTATCAAAAAACACATCGTCTTTTACATATATAATATTTTTTTTATTTGCAAATACTTTTTGTGCACAAAGTGCCAAAACATCCTTAAACCTAAGAAAATCTATTGGTTTCAATTCATATGAAGTAAGCGAAAGCGGTATCGCTTTGAATAAGAACTCTTCATCTTTATGGGCACTTAAAACAACAATCGGTATCTGCTGATCCTCTTGTCTAATCTTTTCTATAAAACTAAGTCCATTTCCGTCTTTTACTTTAAGATCGCACAAAATAATATCAAACTGATTTTCATGAAAAAGTTTCAACGCTTTTTTTATAGAAGCTACCTGCGTTACACTATCGACATACAATTCTAAAAATTCTATCGTATGCTTTGCAAATGTTTTATTATCCTCAAGAAATAAAATCTTTAATTGTTTCATTTCACTATTTTTCATTTTTTTTCTCCTGTCTAAACGTAATCAAAAACGATGCCCCTTCACTTTGATTTTCTGCTTGTATTTTCCAATTATTTTTCTCACAAATATTTTTAACCATAAATAAACCCATCCCTGTACTATCGTCACTGATAAACGGATCAAAAATATATTCTAATTTGTCTTTTTCTATTCCTCCACCGTTATCATTGACCAAAATAAGATATTCATCCTCTTTATTTTCCACTTTTACCGTTATTTTAGGGTGTGCTGTTTCTCTTTTTAGAAAAATATTTTTTGCATTGATAAGCAAGGCTAAAATAATCTGTGAAAATTCATTTTTATTTCCAAAAATTTTTAAAGATTTGGAAACTCTGCTACTATATTGTATATCACAATAATCAAAAGTTGCATTAACCAAAGCATATGCTTCGTCAATTGCCTCTTTTACTATAAAAAGCTCACTGTTTGAATTTGGATTATAAAAGTTTTGAAAAGTACTGACCGTTTTAGACATAAACTTAATTATTTGTGCATTGTTATGCAAAACTTCACTGTATTCTTCTTTAGAGATATTTTCGTCCAATTCATCTTTTGCCATAAGATAGTTATTGATACTTCCAAGTTCGCTTAAAGGCTGTTTCCATTGGTGTGCAATATGCATCATAAGCTCTCCAAGCTCCGCTTGTTTTGATTTTTGTAAAAGGAGTTTTTGGGCTATCTTATACTCTTGAAGCATCTGTTCTACTTTTTTTTCAAGTTCCGTTCTATAAGAATTTAACTCCAAGTGATTCATGATCCTGATATGAAACTCTTTTGAAGAAAAAGGCTTCACGATATAATCGATTGCTCCAAGCTCAAAACCTTTTTTAATATCTTCAAAGTTTGGGTTATCGGTTAAAAAAATGATAGGGATATTTCTTGTTTTATCATTTTGTTTTAAAAGTTTACACAAATCAAAACCGCTGATTTTTGGAATCATCATATCTAAAAGCACTAAATCAATTTTTTCATAATGAACTGCTTTCATAACATCACTTAATTCAACCGTCAAAAGTATATCAAAATACTCATCCAATCCTTGTATAATCTTCAAAGTAGTAGGATTATCATCAACAACAAGTATAGTATATTTTTGAGAATTTATAATCTACTCCTTCTATGTTTATGTAATCCATAATAACCAAAAAAAATGTCAAAAAAGTAAATTTTTTTACTTTTGTGTATCAATCTCTTCTACAACAGGGAATAAAAGTTGATTGAATTTATCATTATCAAATGAAAGTAAATCACTATCTGTCGAAAGAAATTTAATATAACGTTTTTTAAACATATCTTCTTTTAAAGGCAATATTTGAAGTATATCATGCTCTTGATTTAATCTTGTGATTGGGTTTGTATCTTTTTTTTGCACCAAGGTAATATTTTGGTTAAATATTTTTGAAAGATTATCAAGATGACTTACGAGCTGCTCTCTGTCTTGATCTCCTAGGGGATCTATATCAAATATTTTAGGTGTGATTTTTAATTGTAACGATAGATCAAAAAGTGCGGGGGAGAGTTGTTCGTATATTTTATTGTCATTAAGAAGCATTAAACTGTTTTTTAAAGAGGAAATATTCTCTTTTCCCATCTTAAATATAGGTAATTTTAACTCTGTAATATTTCTTATCGCTTCTTTGTGTTTTAATAAACTAGCCGTGAGAATAAGTACGCCGATATCGTATTTGATTTTATCCTCTTCTAAAAGTTTATGTATCCCTTTATTGTAATAATCGATATCAATTTTTAGATTTGGAACACCGCTTAAAATATATCGTATTTGATTAATTGCATCAATATCCGTACTTCTTGTAACCCTTATAATCAATTTTTCGTTTTTTAATCTTTGATGTAATATTTTACAATCTTCAAGCGCTTTTTCTATCTCTTCTTGTGTTTGAATATACATATCGATATAAAGATAAATATTGTTACCAAAAGGCATTGGAAATTGTGTACTGGATTTTGTAATAGCATTATATACTTGGATTAAAACATCCGGTTTACCGATAATGATGATGATATCGTTTGGTTTAATTATAAGCGAAGGCTTTACCGCTATTAATTTTTCATTTCTATAAAGTGCTACTATTTTCCACTCTTTTTGCCCGATTCCACCTATGTACCTATAAGCATATGTACTTCCAAAGGGGATTTTAATCTCCATAATCTCCCCTTGCCTAAGCCCAATGTTTTGTGCAAATACAGGGATATTTGGCAGCATCTCAACCAAACCGTTGGAAAGGATAGTATTACTTCTATAATATTTTATATTTTTATCTTGTAAATCTAAATCCCACTGATCGTATACGCCAAAATTAAGATCACTATATTTAGAACGGATATTGCTGATAACTGCTATAGTATCTTCTTTCGTAGAGAGTGCAACCAAGGCATCTTGGTAAAGCCCGTTATTAAGTATAAATTTTAATTTGGAGTGACTTGTAGGATCAAATTTATAAAAAGTAAAATTTGAAGGGATTGATTCAGGTAAAATTGCATCATCCATATAAACTATATCATATTGATTCAAATTATTGTTTAACGCCATCATTTTTTTCAAAAGATGTTTTGCAATACTACCGTCTAAAATTACCAATACTTTTTTCATAAAAACCATTATACCAACTATTAGCTAATTTATGATAAAATCTTGACCCTTTAAAGAAAATAGGATTAGATATGGCAAATGAGATTAGAAAACTTCCTAAAAAAACAATAATAATAATCGGTGCTTTAGTGGTGCTGGGGATCATCAGCTTTTTTTTAGCAAGTGCAGGGAAAGCTTCCAAAGCTTCTAAAATACTTGCACAACTTGGATTTGAAAATGTATCTCACGTACGGGTATACGCTACACAAGAATTTTTAAGAGAAGATATAAACGTAAAAGGGATGAAATATACCGTTAGTTTTGTTAATAATGCAACAAAGGAAGAGTGCAAAGGATTTGTTTTAAAAGATTATAAAAATAACGTTGAAAAAGACCTCCTTTGTAAAAAAATAAACCATTAAGGATATACAGTGAGTTTAAAAGAAAATATCAACTATACCATATGGTGTGATTTTATCGAAAGAGATTTTTTGGAAAAAGAGTTCCAAGAATTAATCGATAATCAAACTATCCATGGAGCGACAAGTAATCCTGCTATATTTCAGCAATCAATTACAAGTTCTGAAGCTTATGCACAGCAAATCAATATGCTCCAAGCCAATGAAAACAAAAAAATATATGAAGAGTTAGCAATAACCGATATAAAAAGAGCTGCTTCTCTTTTAAAACCTTTATATGAAAAAAATGCAAATGACGGTTTTATCTCTTTAGAAGTCGATCCTACCCTTTGCGATGATGAGAAGGGAACTATAGAAGAGGGGATACGACTTCATACTCAAATCGGTTATGATAACGTTATGATTAAAATCCCTGCAACAGAAGCAGGATACGGTGCTATGGAACACCTTACCTCTCTTGGTATTCATGTCAATGCAACGCTTATCTTTTCCCCGGAACAAGCAAAAAAATGTGCCGTTGCACTAAGTAAAGGGATCAAAAAAAGCGGTAAAGATACAAAAGGTGTAGTATCTGTTTTTGTAAGTAGATTTGACAGGATGCTTGATAGTAAGCTAAAAGAAAAATCTTTAGAGAGTTCCAAAACAGGAATTATCAATGCAACCTTGTGCTATCACGAAGTAAATAAAAACAACAACGGAAATGTTCGTACACTTTTTGCAAGTACCGGAGTAAAAGGAGATGATTTGGCTCCAAGCTATTATATCGATGAGCTTATTTTTCCAAATTCTGTAAATACGGCTCCATTAGCTACTATTAAGGCTTGGATTGAAGATGGGAAAAAAGAAGAATCGGAAATTTTATCTCAAAGTGATTGTGTAGAATATTTTAATCTACTCAAAACACACGGTATTGATATGGATAATGTATATGCAGCACTTCTTCAAGATGGATTGAGTGCATTTAAGGTATCATTTGACGAATTATTAAAAAAAGTAAAAAAATAAAGGTAAACAGTGATGGGAACTACTTGGAAACCAAATAGTTGGAGAGATTTTCCTATAAAGCAACAGCCCAATTATGAAGATCTTAAAAAACTTAAAAAAATAGAAAAAGAGTTATCTACTTATCCGCCGTTAATTTTTGCAGAAGAGGCAAGAAAGCTCAAATCAAAACTTGCAGACGTTGCACACGGAGATGCATTTTTACTCCAAGGTGGAGATTGTGCAGAGAGCTTTAATGCATTTAATGCAGACAATATAAAATCACTTTTTAAAGTGATGATGCAGATGGCAATCGTGATGACGTTCAGCGGTGGTAAACCGGTGGTAAAAGTTGGAAGAATTGCAGGGCAGTTTGCGAAACCAAGATCAAGTGATTTTGAAATAGTAGACGGTGTAGAGTATCCAAGTTACAGAGGAGATATCGTCAATGATATAGCTGCCGATATAAAAGCAAGAACTCCCAATCCCAAAAAACTATTAAAAGCTTACAACCAAAGTGCTGCAACACTTAATCTTTTAAGGGCTTTTGCAAGAGGCGGTATGGCTGATCTGCATAAAGTTCACAGTTGGAACCTTAATTATATGAAAAACAATACCCTTGGGGAAAAATATGAAGAACTTGCAACAAAAATCTCTGAGACATTAAAGTTTATGGAATCTTGCGGTATCAATTCGGCAAATACTCCGCAACTTGCACAAACTACACTGTTTACTTCCCATGAAGCACTTTTGCTTAACTATGAAGAAGCACTTACCAGACGTGACTCTTTAACGGGAGATTGGTATGATTGTAGTGCCCATATGTTATGGATAGGAGATAGAACAAGATCTTTGGATGAAGCTCATATTGAATTTTTTAGAGGGATTAAAAACCCTATCGGCTGTAAAGTGGGTCCATCTATGAAAGAGGATGAACTTATCAAACTTATCGATGCACTCAACCCTGAAAATGAAGCAGGAAGACTAAACCTTATCGTTAGAATGGGTGCAGATAAGATTAATGAACATTTTCCAAAGCTTCTTAAAAAAGTTGAAAGTGAAGGGAAAAAAGTAGTTTGGTCAAGTGACCCGATGCACGGAAATGTTGAAAAAACCTCTACCGGATACAAAACAAGAGATTTTGCCAATATCTTAACCGAGGTAAAACAATTTTTCCAAATCCATAAAGCACAAGGTTCCGTCGCAGGAGGAATCCACCTTGAGATGACGGGACAAGATGTAACGGAGTGTACGGGAAGTTCAAGTAGTGCCATTACCGTGGATGGTCTTTCAAATAGATATCATACACAATGTGACCCAAGATTAAATGCGGACCAGTCATTGGAATTGGCATTTATGATTGCCGATACACTCAAAGAAGCAAACAAATAAAAAGTTAAAGAAGTAGGTTATGTTAGAAAAAGAGGGAACATTATTAAGCGTTAGAGAAGATATAAAAGTATTTGACTGTACCATAAGAGACGGTGGTTTAGTGAATAATTACCATTTTAGCGATGAGTTTGTAAAAGGGGTATATGAAACTTGCGTTAAAGCGGGAGTTGATTATATGGAGATAGGGAAAAACAACTCTCCAACCCTTCAAAGCCCGGAAGAATTCGGTGCTTGGAACTTTTGCAAAGAAGGAGATATAAGAAGAATCGTGGGAGATAACGATACGAATCTTAAGATTGCAGTGATGTCCGATATTGGAAGAGTGGTAAAAGATGAATTACTCCCTGCAAGTGAATCTGTAGTAGATATGGTAAGAATTGCTACATATGTACATCAAATTCCTGAAGCAATTGAACTTATCAATGATGCCCATGCAAAAGGATACGAAACCACTTGTAATATCATGGCTATCTCAAAATCTTTTGATGACGAGTTGGACCAAGTATTGGAGATGGTCAGCAAAACTCCGGTGGATGTTATCTATATCGCCGATAGTTTTGGATCATTTTATCCCGAACAAATCAATAAACTTACCGAAAAATACACCAAAGTAGCAAAAAGCGTAGGAAAACAAGTGGGAATCCATGCCCATAACAACATTCAACTGGCATTTGCAAACACAATTGAAGCGATGATGTACGGTACAAGTTATCTTGATGTAACTATTTCAGGTCTAGGAAGAGGTGCCGGAAACTGTTCGATGGAACTTTTACTTGGATTTTTGAAAAATCCAAAATACAATCAACTTCCTGTTTTGGAATTTATAGAAAAATATATGGTACAACTTGAAAAAGAACTTGACTGGGGATATTCAATCCCATATATGATAACAGGTCAATTAAATGAGCATCCAAGAAGTGCAATCAAAGCACGAGATGAAAACAACACAAACTACACACAATTTTACAAAGATCTTATCACTATAGACGAATAAAATCTTTCTAAAAAATAATAATCTTTTAGGTCGCCAAAATGGCGGCCTTTTTTTATATCAAAACAAAACTCTTCCAAAAAATAACTTTATCACATCCTATAAAGAAAAAATCATAATTATATATATTATTGACTTATTTTGAGACTTATGAGAAACTTATTTAAAAATAAGAAAACTTATTGTAATATTTTGAATCAAAAAAGGAAACTTATGGAAGATTATTTAGAAGAAATTTTAGAAGATTCTAAGGCTGCACTCAAAGAATCTATAGTAATTGAGAATAAAATAATTGAAGATAAACTTCTTGAAATTTTAGCAAATACTAAGATTTTAAAAGCAAAATTAGAAAAAAATAATCTTTATAAAAGGACCAAAAAGCCAAATATGGAAGAGCGTAGAGCTAAAGAGATAGAAAAAGTAAAAAGAAAAATTCCAGCATGGATAAAAAAACAAGATCAATACAATTTTAAAATTTTAAAAGCATTTATGGATCTTTCAAATAATGCAAAACACTCCATAAATGTATTTTCACTGGAGCGATATCTAAATTTTAACGATTCAAAAAAATTTTTAGCACATTATAACCAACTAAAAACCATCTCATACAAAAACCATGCTAAAGTTTTTGAAGAAAATAACCAACAAATCACACTTTGGAAACCTGTAGAAGAATTTATCGTGAAAGAGTTTTCAAAAATAAAATTTAAATATTAAAGAAAAAACTCCTGATATATTCTAATAATATTATTCTATTTATATAAAAGATACTTTATATAAAGAATCTTTTCATAAAAATATAATTGTCAAAATTAATAATAAATCATTTATTTAAAGTAAAATTATACTTTAAAATGGTTATATTCTTATATGCAATCATCTTTATATAAATCAAGTAAAAAAAGTATAAGTATTAATAGCATAGATAAAATTTATAACTTGATATAAATAATATTTTATCTTAAGCTATTAACAGTAGAATTCTCGCTACCATCTATAACTTTTTGCTTAAACAGATAAAAGTATGTAAAAAATATCTAAAAATAATTTTAATATATTTTATAAATCATTTAATCAAATAGAGAAAATAATTAAATTATAACTTATAAAAATTCAAATAAAGCTTGACAAGTGTACTTCATTTGGTGTACAATTAGCCAAAAGGATATAAAATGAAAATGCAAACAAGTGTACGTGTAGAAGATAAATTTTATAATGAATCAAAAGAGGTGTTTTCAAAACTTGGATTAACTTTTGCAGATGGTGTAAATATATTTTTAGCAAAAGTTGCTATGGAGAAAAAAATACCTTTTGAACTTTCCATAGAACCAAGCGATGAGTTAATCACTAGAATAGAAAATATAAAAAAGGATAAAAATACAAAAAGCTACAAAAACAGTGATCAGTTTTTTAATGACTTAGGTATCTAAAAATGTTTGAGATTAAAATGGAAAAATCTTTTAAAAAAGATATTGCTAGAGATCAAAAATGTGGAAAATACTCTAAAGATGATTTTGAAATTTTAAAAATCATTATAAAAAAGCTCCAAAATAATGAAAAAATAGATAGTATCTACAAAAGGCATAGATTAAAAGGCGATTTACGAGGGTTTGAATCGATTCATATAAAAAATGATTGGCTTTTAATCTTTAAAATAGATGAAAAGTTTTTATACCTTGTAATGATAGGAGCACATTCCCAAGTTTATAAAAAATTTAAATAAAAAAATAAAAAGCTTTAATTTTTATGAAGTACAAGGAGGTAAGGAAATTTTATGAGGAAGTTTACAAAAAGTAAATGACTGAATAAAATTTCCTTGCTGACGCAGTAATTTGTGAAAAGTAAAGCTTTTTTAGACGTCTAGGTGTTCTACGTCTTTAGCATGTTCCTCAATATATCTTCTTCTAGGCTCAACTTCATCACCCATAAATAAAGTAAATGTATCACTTGCCTCTTCAGCATCTTCAATGGTTACCTTGAGTAACCTTCTTTGTTCCGGTGTCATTGTAGTTTCCCAAAGCTGTTCTGGGTTCATCTCCCCAAGACCTTTGTATCGTTGGATATAAGCACCTTTTTTTGCACTATCTTCAATCTCTTCAAGTAAAGTAATCATATCGGTGTTATCAAATATACCTGTATCTCTTTCTTTGATTTTTTTATACAAATAGGTAGCTTCACCAAAATACGGCGATGCAAAAAGTTCATCATCGATTAAAAGCTCTTCCAATCCTTCGTTTGTTTGGACAAAAAGATGGATAAACTCTTCAGTGATTGTCTTAGTAAGGATATTATAGCCTTTGGCATTGATAAAATTTTCTAGTTCCACGTATAACTTTTGATTTTCAAGTCCAACTAAATTTTCATGTTCAATAATATATCGAATCACTTCAATAAGTGAATATCTTTTCTCAAGATTTCCTAACATCCCCCTATAAACCGAAACCACTTTAAAAAGATCAAGTAAATCATTTGTACCGATATTTTCAAATTCAAAATTATTGATACCGTTTTCTATCAAAAAGTTACTTAGTGCATTATCATCTTTTAGATAATTTTCATTTTTCCCTTTTCTATAAAGATAAAGCGGCGGTTGAGCAATGTAAAGGTAACCATTATCGATAACCGGTCGTAAAAATCTAAAGAAAAATGTTAAAAGAAGAGTTTGAATATGGCTACCATCAACATCGGCATCGGTCATAATGATAATCTTGTGGTATCTAATCTTCTCTTCACTAAAATCTTCTCCGATACCACATCCTAAAGCGGTAATCATATTTTTAATCTCTTCAGATTTTAAAATCTTGTCAAGCCTTGATTTTTCTACATTTAAAATCTTTCCTTTAAGAGGTAAAATTGCTTGGTATACTCTATCACGTCCTTGTTTTGCAGAACCTCCTGCCGAATCTCCCTCCACCAGGTACAATTCAGCTATAGTAGGATCTTTTGTTTGGCAGTTTGCCAGTTTCCCGGGAAGCGTTCCCACAGACATCGTATCTGTTTTTCTTGTAAGTTCTCTTGCTTTTTTAGCAGCTTCTCTACCACGAGCTGCTAGAAGAACTTTTTCCATTACAAGTTTTGCTTGGTTTGGATTTTCTTCAAAATATTTATTTAATGCTTCATATGTAAGTTTTTGACAAATAGGTTTTACATAAGATGACCCAAGTTTTCCTTTTGTCTGCCCTTCAAATTGAGGCTCTGGAACCCTTACACTCACAACGGCAATCAAACCTTCTCTTGCATCGTTACCTTCTAGTTTTGTATCTCTATCTTTTGCATTACCGTTTTCTTTAAGATACTTTCTAATACTTCTTGTAAGACCGTCTTTAAATCCTGTCTCATGGGTACCGCCATCAGCTGTATTAATGTTATTTACAAAAGATTTTGTATTTCCTACATACGTGTCGTTATACATTAAAGCGATATCTACTTCAACACCTTCATCTTTACCGCTAAAAGCAACTGCATCGGTAATAGCTTTTGATTTATTTACATCGATTACAAATTGCTGTAATCCACCCTCAAAGTGATAGGTCTCTTTTTTTCCACCTGCCCTTTGATCTTCTAAAACAATCGAAATAAAAGGGTTAAGGTAAGCAACTTCTCTAAATCTTTTTGAAAGCATATCAAAAGAGTATTCGGTAATTTCAAATATCTCTGGATCTGCTTGAAACTCAATTGTAGTACCTGTTTTTTTCGTAGTTCCAATCACTTCAAGCGGTTTATCGTATTTCCCTTGAGAAAATTCTTGGTAGTGAATCTCTCCTGCTCTATGAATGGTCATTTTAAGTTCACTTGATAAAGCATTTACAACCGATACACCAACCCCGTGAAGTCCCCCTGAAACCTGATAAGTATCTTTATCAAATTTACCACCTGCATGAAGAACAGTTAAAGCAACAGTTGCGGCACTTATTTTTTCTCCAGGATGAATATCTGTAGGAATTCCTCTTGCATTATCGCTTACTATTATTCCATTTGTAGGTGTAATAGTTACATTAATCGTATCACAAAATCCTGCCATCGCTTCATCGATAGAGTTATCTACAACTTCATAAACCATATGGTGAAGACCGTTAAGATTGGTATCACCGATATACATCCCAGGTCTTTTTCTAACTGCTTCAAGTCCTTTAAGGACCTTAATATTTCCTGCTCCGTATTCTTTTTTCTCTTCGCTCATTTATACTCCTGAAAATTACTTATCTAAAACTATTGGCATAACTATTGTAATAAAATTACCGTCTTCTAAATAAAAAGGTAAATTTGATTCATTGAATCCTATCACAATATCTTCGCTGTTTGTACTACTTAAAAAATCTAAAATATATTTAGAATTTACCGCTATATAAAACTCTTCATCAATATCTATATTCACATCAATTTGTGTCTTTGATTCACTGTCATCATCAAGTGATTCAAATACAACAGTATTGCTGCTAAATGTAATTTTGATTTTTGATTCTATAGAAGTTACCAATTTAATAGCTTCGATGAGTATAGATTTTGATAATTCAAATCTATGTTTTAAACTACTCGGTATAATTCTCTCATAATCGGGAAATTTACCGTTAATTAATTTTGTAAAAAATGTATAATTATCATTTGATATCACTAAATTAGTATCATCGTATTTTATCGATGCTTCATCTAAGAATAGTTTTTGAATCTCTACAATTGCTTTTTTAGGGATAATGATTTGTGCCGTTTCATTAGAGATATTTTCTAGTGTAGAGATTGCCAATCTTCTTGTATCGGTTGCTACAAAATTAATCTTTTGTGATTTTATATCAATAAGTGCACCGTTGAGTTCAAATTTTGGATTATTGTTATCGATTGACGGGGTAATCTTTTTAATACTATTAATTAAATTAATTGTATTGATATCCAAAGATTGAAGATTTTCTAATACCGGAAAAGAGGGATATTCATTGGCATCGTACATCGGTAATTTAAAATTTGATCTTTTTTGTTTTATTTGAAGATTATTGTCAATTGTCTCAAAATCGATAAAATCATCTTTTAATCTTCTCAAAATATTTAAAAAGTTTCCACCGTTTACCGTAGCTTTTCCTTCAAAAATATCAGATACATCACTGACAACTGCTTCACAACCCATCTCGTAATCAGTTGATTTAATGATTAAATTAGCACCAACTATTTCAAGATATATATGAGATGTGATAGCACTTGAATCTTTTTTATTTAAAAATGGTTGCATTGAAGATATAATATTTTCAATGATACCTTTTGCTATTGTAAATTTCATTTTTTCCCCTTTTTATTTTATATTAGAATTAATAGTAGTATTAGTAGGTAGTGTGAATAGATGAAAACAATCTATAACTCCTTTATTTAAAACAAATTTTTTGTTTTTAAAAAGAGTATTTTGTTCACATCTATTCACATTACGGCCTTTAATAATCTTTATTGATAATCTTATTTTTAAGATTTTCAAGCATCAATTTAAAGTTTTCGTCTTTTTCAATAAGTTCATTTGCTTTTGAAATGTTTTTTGAAACACTTGAGTGATCTTTCATCCCTAAAAATTTTGCAATATCGGGCATAGAGTTATGTGTAAGCTCACGTGCCAAATAGATTGCAGTTCTTCTTCCATCAACTACATTTTTTGTTCTTTTAGAAGATTTTAAATCACTTGGTTTTATATTTAATTCATTTGATACTACGTTAATTATATCAAATAATTTTATATTTTCTTTTGTTTCTTTAATTTGGTCTTTTAAAACCCTTTGAACAAGTTCAATATTTATATCTGTTCCAAGTAAATTTGCATTGGCATTTATCTGGATAAGCACCCCTTCAATCTCTCTAATAGAATTTCCTAAATTGGTTGCTATGTAGTTAATAATATCACGATTAAGATGAATACCGTTTAATTCACTTTTTTTCTCAATAATTGCTATTTTCGTTTCAAGTTCAGGGAGTTGAATATGGGATTTTAAACCATGTTCAAATCTACTTTTTAATCTATCTTCAAGACCTGCAATTTGAGACGGAAGTTTATCACTTGTTAAAACAATTTGTTTTTTTGCATTGTGCAAATCGACAAAAGTGTGAAAAAATTCCTCTTGAGTAGTTTCTTTACCGCTTAAAAATTGTACATCATCGATAAGCAACAGGTCACATTTTCTATATTTTGATTTAAAATGTTCAAGATTTTTATTTCTCATAGAAAATAAAAAATCATTCATAAACTGCTCAACCGTCACATAAATTACATTTTTATCTTTTTCAACTGCATCGTTACCGATGGCTTGAAGCAGATGGGTTTTTCCAAGACCTGTTCCACCGTAGATAAAGAGAGGATTGTATAAGATTCCCGGTTTTTCTGCAACTGCTTTAGATGCAGTGTACGCCATCTTATTTGAATTTCCAACTACAAAAGAATCAAAAGTATATGATTGGTTTAAAATGGTACTCTCACCACTTGCCTCTAAAACCTTCTCATCCAATATCTCTTTTTTGGTTCTTCTTCTCTCTCCGGTAACTTTTATCTCAATGGAGGGTTTAACATTGTCATATTTTTCAAATATATCTTGAATGGTTGAGGAGTACTTTGTTTTGATGTAGTTTGCGACAAATTTATTTCCAACCTCAAATACTGCTATTTCGTCGGTGGAGCTTGGTTTTTTATAAACCAACTGTTTTATATATCTTTCAAAGTCATTACTAGATACCTCTTGCTCTAAGTGAGACAATATCTCTTTTGATGTCAAACTACAAAATCCTCAATTAAAATTACCCTTCATTATATCTAAAAAAAGTAAAAAACAATAAGGAAAAAGTAATAATATGATAATATAATCACAATATATGTGAACAAAATTTAATTTTGATGTGAAAAGGTGTGAATAGTTGAAAATTTTAGGGATTGATCCGGGGACAATTAACTGTGGATATGCAATTTTGGAGTTAAGTGAAAATGTGAATAAACCTAAATTAATTGAAGCGGGATTAGTGAAAATAAAAAGTAGAATACTTCAAGAACAAATTGTAGAACTCATCGAAGGTATCGATATTATTTTAAGTAATCATAAAATAGATGAAGTAGCCATAGAAGATATCTTTTTTGCATACAATCCTAAATCGGTTATAAAACTTGCACAATTTCGTGGTGCTTTGAGTCTTAAGATATTACAAGAGCTTGGAAATTTTAGTGAATATACACCCCTGCAAGTTAAAAAAGCTGTAGTTGGAAACGGGAAAGCTTCAAAAGAGCAGGTTGCTTTTATGGTTAAAAGATTACTGGGAATTAAACAAGAGATAAAACCTCTTGATATCACAGATGCAATTGCTGTTGCAATGACACATGCACAAAGATTAAAAGTGGGATCTTAAAATTTTTTAGAGATAACCTTATCGATAGCTTCAATAAGTTTCATCATATCAACGGGCTTCATAACATATTCATCCATACCCATCTCTTGAAGTTTAATAATATCTTCATTTTGACTTCCGTAGGCAGTTGTAACAATGATAGGAATATCTTTATCTTTTTCCCTAATTTTTTGAATCATTTCAGTTCCCGTCATCACAGGCATGGAGAGGTCTGTTACAATAACGTCAAAAGTATCGTTTTCAAATTTTTCAAGAGCTTCTTTTCCATTGTCTGCTACAACAATTTCTTTAAGAATCGGCTCAAGGGAACTACATGTAGTATCTCTTAATACAATCTCATCTTCTACATATAATATTTTTAAATTCTTAATTTTTTCAACATTCATTTTACTTTACCTTAACTCTCTTAGAAGGATATTATAACTCTGTTTTGCTTAAATTAGAGCTATTATTCTTTTGTATCTAAACACTCTTCAAAAAGATATTGATGTTCGTTAGGCAAAGATTTAAATAAAGAAGATGCTAAATCCCGTATCTCCCAAAGTGCACTTTTAGAACTTCTTAGAGTTATAAAATTTTGTAGACTTCTTGCGTTTATTGTCCATGTAAGCTCTGTTTTGTAACTCTCGGGAAGGCAATATTTTGCCTTATCGTTTGCAACATTGTCTAAAAGCATAAGTCTTAAATTTTCCAGTGCCGCAACGGAGCTGAAATCAACACCAAGTTCACCTGTAAATACAAGATATTTAGAAGCTCTTTGCATATGTTTATCATTATATACTTCATCTGGATTGGTATATTTATTTTTAAGTTCAACCATCGACATACCTTCTGTAAAAGTTTCTTCCTCTTTTAACTCTTTTAAAGTATACCTGGTAGATTTTACACTTGGACTTGCCATTCTATGACGGGAGAGTTCTTGTAAAAGAGCACGGCTGATACCTGATATATAAAAAGTATATGAAAGATGTTCCAACGTAGAAGCGTGTTTAAATTTATTACCTACTCTATTGATAAGTTCTTTATCTTTTTCTCCACCATCATCACTTTTGTCAAAACTTTGCCAACAAGTTCTAATAGCATGGGCACATACCTCTAAACTTGAATGTTGCAGTAGATCTACTTTCATACTTTATACCTTTCATTTGAGTTTTACGATTATAGCAAATTTTTTATTGAAAGAGAGTTAGTTTTTATTCTAAATTTTGTTCTGCTTTCATTTGCTTCCCTTCACTGGAACATGCACTTACACCTGCAGGAAGGGTAGGTTGGATAGCTTCATTTCCTATTGCCCCTTCTTGATGTGATTTTTCAATACTTTCCCATAAAGCTTCGGCAGCTTTTAGATATCTTTTTCCACTGGCACTGTCGGGATAAAAATAAACAATAGGCTTCCCTTCATCTCCACCCACTCGAATAGCAGGTTCAATCGGTATATTTGCTAATACAGTTGTATCATACTCTTTTGCTAACTCTTCACAAGTTCCTTGACCAAATATATCAGATTCTGTTTCACATTTTGGACAGATAAATCCTGACATATTTTCTACTATTCCCGCAATAGGGATATGGAGTTTTTTAAACATATCAAGTGACCTTCTACTATCATCAAGTGCCACGTGTTGCGGGGTGGTTACATTAACCCCTGCAGCTACCGGGACAGATTGGGCTAAAGTAAGCTGAGCATCGCCAGTTCCAGGAGGCATATCGATTACAAGCACATCAAGTTCCCCCCATACAATATCTTGAAGGAGTTGTGTAATAGCTTTCATTACCATTGCTCCTCTCCACATCAAAGCTTGACCTTGGTCTATTAAACTTCCCATTGACATCACTTCAATTCCATAAGCCTTAAAAGGGATTACCTTATTTCCTACAATTTCAGGTTCATTCCCTTCCAAACCGATCATTCTAGGGATATTCGGTCCATAGATATCAGCGTCTAGTAGTCCCACTTTTTTCCCTTGCATAGCAAGAGCTACGGCAAGATTTACAGAAGTTGTAGATTTTCCTACACCACCTTTCCCTGAACTAACCATCACAAAGTTTTTAATTTGCGGTGCTATATTTTTACCGCTTATAGAGTTGCTTTGTTGTTTTGGAGGTGCAGGTTTTTTTACGATCACTTGAATATTTTTTAATCCTAACATTCCAAGTTCTTTTACAATATCTGTTTTTAAAGAATCTTCTACTTCTTTTGCACTTGAAGTGATCTCAAGATCAATAATAACATCATTACCGTTAAGCTCAATATTTTTTACAAAACCAAAATCTACGATAGATTTTGTAAATCCTGGATATGTTACAGATTTTAATTTTGTTTCTATATCAGTAACTGTTGCCATAATTTATTCCTTATATTTTTATAATTGTTTTAGTTAAAAGCGATTCTAACCAATTAAGATAAATTCACTCTTAATTAAATTGAGATAATGAATCTTTTAAAGATTACATTTTTTTACAACTTTTTCTTGGGGTAAAATCAAATACAAAACAAGCGATTAAGGCATTGTTTTTATGCATTCTTTTCGCAGTAAAATATGCAGATATGTAAATAGATGTAATTGCTAAAAGTGAAGCAGATGAGAGGGTACTAAGTCCACTCAAACCTTGACCTACCGTACAACCTATTGCTAAAATTCCACCAATTCCCATACAAGCTCCACCAAAAAGTTTTTTTGCTAAACTTGGTGGATTTTGTTGTGAATTATCACACATCATTTTTTTGTTGTATTGTTTATTGATTTTTGATGAGACAAAAGCTCCTACAATAACTCCAAATACACTTATTACCCCAAAATGAAGATGGGAGATATGAAACCAGCTAAAGATATATTCACCAATTTTTCCTAAAGGATATACAAATGAAAGACTTTGAGCTGAGATATTTAAAAAAAGCTCATCTGCATAGATAGTTGTAACATACCAAGTTATAGCTATAAGTAAACCTATAATTACCCCATCAAGTACTTGAAAAAAATTCATACAATTGAGTAAACTTTTATAAAGTAAAAAAAGAAGTGCAGGGGCAATAAGATATAAAGGTATCTCTAAAACTAGCCCAGCCATCGTACTTTTTACAATTTCATTTGCATAAATTGTCTCAAAATTACTAGAGATAAAAGTATAAGTAAGGTATGAGAATATTCCAAGAATTGTAAGGATAAAAAAAGAATCCCGATCCCCTTGGACAAATTTAATTAGATGTCTTGAACTACATCCATCACTTACCATCATCCCATAGCCAAAAAGTGCACCGCCAAGGATTATAAATATATAATTGATATTGATAAAATATTTTGTATCGGTGTAATCAATTTCGTAAAAATATCCCAAAGCTTGGGTTGCAAAAATTGCAGTTGTAATCGCTACGACAAGTGACGCAGTACGTCTTGTGTGGGAAAAAAGGATTATATCTTTAATACTTCCACTAAAACAAAACTGTTTTTGCTGCGCTGTAAAACCATAGGCTAAACCAATAATTAGGGCAATTATGGAAAATAGATTTTGTTCACTCATAATTGCCTCCTTTTTTATTTATTTGCTAGTGTTGGATGATCTTCAACAATTTGTCTTGTAATTTTATAAGAACAAAATTTCGGTCCACACATAGAACAAAACTCCGCATCTTTAAATACATCTTGAGGCAAAGTTTCATCGTGAAATTCTCTTGCTTTATCAGGATCAAGTGCTAGTTCAAACTGCTTGTTCCAATCAAAATTATACCTTGCATCACTCATTGCATCATCTACATCGGTTGCACCTTTACGACCCCTTGCAATATCGGCTGCATGGGCTGCAATTTTATATGCAATGATACCGCTTCTTACATCTTCTGCGTTTGGAAGTCCAAGATGCTCTTTTTGGGTTACATAACACAGCATAGAACATCCATGCCATCCACCAACTGCAGCTCCAATTGCACTTGTGATATGATCATATCCTGCACCAATATCAGTAACAAGAGGTCCTAGGATATAAAAAGGTGCTTCGTGGCAGTATTCACGTTCTAGTTTCATATTTCGTTCCACTTCATTGAGTGGTACGTGACCAGGTCCTTCTATCATCACCTGTACATTTTTCTCCCAAGCTTTAAGGGTTAGTTCTCCTAAAACTTTAAGTTCATTTAATTGTGCTTGGTCACTAGCATCTGCAAGACATCCAGGACGTAAGCTATCTCCAAGAGAAAGTGATACATCATATTTTGCACAAATATCCAAAATCTGATCAAATGCTTCGTAAAACGGATTTTCTTTATGGTAGTGCATCATCCAAGAAGCCATAAGTGATCCACCTCGGCTTACAATTCCCATTTTTCTCTTAGCTATATTTGGCATATGTTCCAGTAAAAATCCTGCATGGATAGTAAAGTAACTTACCCCTTGCTTTGCTTGTTTTTCTAAAGTTTGTAACATAATTTCAACGGTAAGATTATTGATATCATCGCCGCAATCGTGAATAATCTGATAAATAGGAACCGTTCCAATCGGAACGGTTGAGTGGGCAATAACCGCTTCTCTAATGGAATCAAGGTCCCCACCGGTACTTAAATCCATAATGGTATCTGCTCCATATTTTAAAGAAGCATCGACTTTTTCAATTTCTCCTTCAATATCACTTGCAAGTGCGGAGCTTCCTATATTTGCATTTATTTTACATTTTGTTGCAATCCCTATTGCCATCGGGTTCATATTTTTATGGTTGATATTAGCAGGTATGATCATACGCCCTCTTGCTACTTCACTTCTTACAAGCTCAGGATCAAGGTTTTCAACCTTTGCTACATATTGTATCTCTTCGGTTATCCTACCTTGCTTGGCATAATACATTTGAGTTCTTACTTTATCGTCTTTATATTTATCTAACCAATCTCTCATAGTTAATAGTTACCTTATATATTATTTTATTTCGGATAATTTTTACCCGATTTAAATTTTTTTGATTATAGCTAAGTTTTATTTACTTTTTCTGAAGTGAATTATCTAACAAAAAGAAGTAAAAAAATCACAAATACTATAGCTCTACATCTTCCCAAAATTCATCATAATCAAGATTTGTCATCATATGATCCGCTCCAAGGGTACTTGAAGCTTCCAGTTTCTCTTGCTCTTTTTCAAAATATTGCTGCAAAGCTTCATCTAAAATAGTACTTACGTCTTTATTTAAAATAGAGCTATAAAGTTGTAGATCTTCTACTGTTTTTTGTGATAGTTCAAAGTTAAAATTATTGTCCATAAATAAAATTATAGCAAATAGATTATATACTTTTGCTATGAGAATTTTTATATTTATGACACTGTTTACTGTTGTGTTTATGTTACTCAATCTTTATATTTCCAAAAGATTTGTTAATAAATTAGATATCCATAAAAAGCTAAAGAGATATTTTAAAATATTTTTAGAGATTAATTTTATCGGTATTTTGGGCTATATGTATACAAGGTATAATCCCGATGTTTCAAATCTTCTTTATTTTTTATTTTCTATCCCTATCGGAGTTGTTTTTTTACTTTTTTGCACGGCGGTTGTTTACGATATTTCAAGGATTGTTATACAAAAAATCCCTTTTCGGCAAAATAGAAGAGTGTTTTTTAAAAAAAGTTTAGATTTTGTAGCTTTGGGAGCGGGGATGCTTTTAAGTGCAAGAGCACTTTATGAAGCAAAACAGCTTGTTATAGAAAATGTAAATATCAAAATAAAAAATCTTAAAAAAGAGTATAAAATAGTGCAACTAAGCGATATTCATATCGGTGGATTGATAGATAAAACATATATTGAAAATATGATAAAAAAAGTGAATGCTTTAGAGCCTGAATTGGTAGTTATCACAGGAGATTTAGTAGATATTAAAATAGACAATGCAAAAGAGACGTTGGAGCAATTTAAAAAACTAAGTCCCAAATACGGAACCTATTTTATAGTAGGAAACCACGAATACTTTCACGATATACAAAAGATAATAGATACGGTTAAATCTTTGGGGATAAAAGTATTGGAAAATGAAAATGTTTATATTGGGGAAAAAGGGAGCGGATTTAATTTAGCGGGGGTGTATGATTGGTTTGGATATCGGGTAGATAAATTTAAACCCGATATAGATAAAGCTTTGCAAAATCGAGATAAAAACTCTCCGACAATACTTTTAGCCCATCAGCCAAGATTTATCGAAGAGGTAAAAAGCGGCGTGGATCTTATTTTGAGCGGTCATACACATGGAGGACAGCTATATCCTTTTAGATTTTTGGTTCAACTTGTACAACCTTATATTAGCGGATTACATAAACATAATGAAAATCTGCAAATCTATGTCAATAGAGGAAGTGGATTTTGGGGACCACCGATGCGGCTTGGGAGTAGAAGCGAAATAAGTGAAATCATAATATCGTAATAAAGTGAGAAATAAATCTTTTTTTAATTTTTAAAAGTTACAATAGTTTTATGAAAAGGAGACTATTATGAGACTTTATGCGCCTTGGGAAAAAGCTTTTAAAAGAGTTGCTACACCTTTTGAGCACTTTTTACATGCACAAACAACAACAGGTTTGGTTTTGATGTTTATGACATTGTTGGCTTTATTGTTGGCAAATTCCCCTTTATATGAGACCTATTCCCATTTTTTTCATATGAATATAGATTTTAATGTGGGTACTTGGACTCTTTCCCATTCGCTACATCATTGGATCAATGATGGTTTGATGGCAATATTTTTCTTTATAATCGGATTAGAGATAAAAAGGGAGATAACAGCGGGGGAACTATCAAATATAAAAGCTGCTATTTTACCTATATTGGCTGCAATTGGGGGGATGGTTTTTCCTGCACTTATCTATCTTGGTATAAACGGAGGCGGCGAGGGGGCAAACGGTTGGGGAATCCCGATGGCTACCGATATCGCTTTTGCGATTAGTGCTTTGGTTCTTTTAGGTAAAAGGATACCTGCTGCCCTTGTAACATTTTTGGTTGCTTTGGCAATTGTAGACGACCTCGGTGCAGTTTTAGTGATAGCCCTTTTTTATACCGATACTATTAATATTATGGCGTTAGGATTGGCAGGAGGTATGTTTTTTATTTTAATTATTTTTAATAGACTTGGTATCCGTACAATACTCCCTTATTTTATAATAGGAATTTTTATGTGGTTTTTTATGCTTGAATCTGGGGTTCATGCAACTATAGCGGGGGTTTTGGTAGCACTTACCATTCCATCAAAGCCCAAAAAAGCACCGGTTAGTTTTGCGGAGGAAACAAAAGAGCTTGTAGCAGAGTATGAAAAATATCCCGTGGCAACAGATCATGTTATGCACGAAAAACAAAAGGCGATACTTTTAAATATAAAAGATAAAATCGATGCGGTTGGAACTCCTGCTGCAAGGTTGGAGCATGAGTTGCATCTTCCCGTGTCACTTATCATTATCCCTTTGTTTGCTTTGGCAAATGCGGGGATAAAAATAGATTTTACCTCTATTGGCTCAACCATATTAGAGCCGATCTCTATAGGGATTATAGCAGGGCTTGTTCTTGGAAAAGTGGTCGGTATTTTTGGAGTCTCTTGGTTGGCAATAAAACTTAAAATTGCAAAATTACCCGCAAGTAGTACGATGAATCAAATATTTGGGGTGGCATTTTTAGGGGGAATTGGATTTACTATGTCAATATTTGTAGCAGATCTTGCTTTTATGGGAAACACGGAGCTTATTTTTCAAGCTAAAGTAGGGATACTCTGTGCATCGATTTTTTCAGGATTGTTTGGATTCTTTTGGTTAAAAAGTCTTGCAAAAGGAGCATAAAAAAAGGAAGAGTTTTTTCTCTCCCTTTTAATAAAATAGTTTAATATATCGAATTATAATTTTTCAGCGTTTTTCTCTAAGTATGCAGCAACACCCTCAGTTGAAGCAGTCATACCCTCATCGCCTTTAGTCCATCCTGCAGGACAAACTTCACCATGTTCGTTTGTAAATAACATAGTATCAACCATTCTAATCATCTCATCAATGTTTCTTCCAAGCGGTAAGTCATTGATAACGGCGTGTCTGATAGTTCCATCAGCGTCAATTAGGAATGATCCTCTTAGTGCAACAGCTTCTCCAAATAATACATCGTAATCTTTAGAAATTTGTTTGCTAAGGTCTGCTACCAACGGATATTTGATTCTACCGATTCCACCGTTTTCAACAGGAGTTTCTCTCCATGCAAAGTGTGAAAATTGCGAATCTACAGATACACCGATTACGTTAATCCCTCTACTTGTAAACTCTTCAATTCTATGAGAGAATGCAATGATCTCAGATGGACAAACAAAAGTAAAGTCAAGTGGATAGAAAAAAAGTACCGCACCTTTTTCCCCTAAGTTTTCCATTAAATTAAAATCTTCTACGATTTGACCGTCTGCAAGTACAGCCGTTGCTGTAAAATCCGGAGCTTTTTTTGTTACTAACATTTATATTCCTTTTAAGTGATTAAATTTTTGTGGGCATATTGTATAGAAACTATTTTAAAATTAGATAGTGTCCTAAAAATAAGTTTTATTAATTAAGAGAAAATTAATAAAAGATAAAAAAAAGTAATAGATAATTATTATCTATAAGTGAGAATCTTTTCTCGGTATGAAACACACTTAAGAAAATTTTCTTAAGTGTTTAAGGTTGTATTACCGGATGTCCCGGAGGCATTGTCGCGATACCTTTTCCTCTCTCGATAGCTTGAAGGGCGAGATATTCTTTTCCAAATTTTTCAAAGTTGTCCATTTCGTTGTCAAATTGATCGTAATGTCTCTCTTCATCATCAACCAATGCTTCAAAAATCTTTTTCGTAGCACTGTCTTTATTTTTTGCACACTCTTGTGCAAAATCATTATACATCTCCACGGCAGTTTCTTCCGATTTTTTTGCAAATTCTATCATCTCTTTTACGGTATTTATTTTTTGAACACTTTGTGAAGGTACCATCTCAATTTCGCCGTTTAAAAACAAAGTTCTCTCAGCCAATGTTTCAATGTGAATCATCTCTTCAATTGCCGTTTTTTTAAAAATACCCGCAAGCATATCTAAAACTTGATCGTCGCAATGGAAATGAAAATACATATATTGATGTACAGCAGTTAATTCCTCCGCTATCGCTTTATTTAACAATTCTATACTCTTTTCTTTATTTTTCATAAATACCCCTTTATCTATGGATAATTTTTATCCATAGTACTTGAAAATAACTTATACAAAAATAAAAATTTCTTTTTAAATAATAATTATTATCAGTTAAAAAAGGAAACTTAGAGTATACTTGCATTATGAATAGTTATACAAGTTTATTACGAGAACACAATTTAAAGGCTACACCGCAGAGATTGGCCATCATGGATATTGTAGATACTAAAGGGCATATAAATATTGATAACCTTTATGATGAGGTAAAAAAAAGGTTTCATTCAATATCTTTAGCAACTATATATAAAAACATCAATGCGATGATAGATAATTTTTTACTTTTTGAGGTAAAACTGCCCCATCAGAAATCTGTATATGAGATTACAAAGGATGCCCATGCACACCTTTTATGCAAAGAGTGTGGAGAGGTTATGGATGCAAAAGTCGATACCACTTCAATGTCAAATGATATAACAACACAATATAACTTTGATATAATCGGCAGCGACGTGGTTTTCTTTGGGACATGTGCATCTTGTAAAAAGTGAGAAGCAAACCTGTAGAAGATTTCAATATTATTAAGGAATGATTGGATAGAATCCCAAGATGATAGTATACGGGAAACAGGTTGTTCTTTATATTTTAAAGCATCATCCAAAAATTATAAAACAGATTTATCTTACCAAAGAGCTTGAAAAAGATCTTTTTAAAAAGTTTATGGATACGGGTATAAAAATTACCCGACCTGACAATAAAAAAGCACAAAGTTTGGCACGGGGTGGAAATCATCAAGGATTTTTACTTGAGATAGAGCCGTACTCCTTTTACGATATTAAAGATATCAAAAAAGATAATTTTGTAGTGATTTTGGACGGATTGAGCGATGTTGGAAATATCGGGGCGATTATACGTACCTGTTATGCACTGGGAGTAGATAGTGTAATAGTTTGTGGACTAAAACACTTTAATCCCGAAGGGGTAGTGCGAACAAGCAGCGGTGCTATGCTTGATATGCCTGTAGGGGTATGTGAAAACAGCTATGATTTGGCAAATGAGTTTAAACAGGTCGGGTTTAGTTTAGTAGGTGCCGATATGGATGGATATGAGGTAAAGTCGATTACCAAAGAGAAAAATCAAAAAGTGGCACTTTTCTTAGGAAGTGAAGGAAAAGGGCTTTCCAATAAATTAAAGAAAAAACTAGATTTAAAAGTTTCTATCGGTATGCACAATAATTTTGACAGTTTAAATGTATCGGTAGCTGCCGGAATCTTAATATATGAGTTACAATAGATGATAAAATATTTTTTAATAACAGTACTGTTTATATTGAATTTAGATGCAAACGTAGTGGTACAAAAAGTACATAATATAATTGGAGATAAAGATTTTCAAAGACATAAAGCTTTGATAGAACTCCTTTTTAAACAAGAGGCATTTTTTGTCGCTAATGAGAAAATCAAATATTTTAATATGTTTGACACTTTACAAAAAAATGGACTTTTAAATCTTAACTTTAACAGACCCACCCAAGTAGCAATAGAATTTAAAATTGATGGGGACAATAAAAAAGGGTATAAGATATTAAATGATCTTTTACAAACTTTGGGCTATAGATATTTTTTTACCAAAAAGTTGGAAAAAAACGAAGAGGGACTTTATTGGATAATATCTTTAAAAGTTGAGTATATGCTAGACCCTGTTATGTTTTTAAGAGAACTCAAATACAGTGGTTGTAATGTTTTGGATATTACAAAAAAAGCAGATAATAGATGGTATTATGAGATTGATTTTACAAATGCAAGGATTTTAAAAGCCGCCCGGGTCCAAAAAAATGAAAAGGTTCGGTTTCAAAAACCTTTAAAACCGCTTTTTTTGGATATAGAAGGTGCCAAAATACTTCAAATATTAAGTAGAAATTTAAATAGATGGTTCCCCGATATAGTCTTTTTTGACAAAGATTTAAATGTGATTAAAGAGATTAAAATGGACAGGGTTTATAAAGGATTGAAAACAAAAGTACCCGAGGGTACAAGGTATGTAAAAATTACAGATATATATAATTTAACAAATATAAAAAGGGGATTGACCCTCATAGTGAGGTAAGGAGTTTTTACTATGTTTGATGAGATAAAATTTGATAGAATGGATAGATTGCCGAAGTATGTGTTTGCAGAGGTAAATGATATAAAGATGCAAAGAAGAAGAGAAGGGTATGATGTAATCGACTTCTCTATGGGAAATCCTGATGGGGATACGCCTGAGCATATTAGAGAAAAACTAGTTGAATCTGCCAAAAAAACAAAAACACACGGATACTCAACATCAAAAGGTATTCCAAAATTATTAAAAGCGATAGCAGATTGGTATAAAAGAAGATATAACTGTGTACTTGACCCTGAGACACAATGTGTAGCTACAATGGGTTCTAAAGAGGGATATGCACACTTGGCATATGCGATTACAAATCCCGGAGATGTGGCAGTTGTACCGGATCCAACGTATCCGATTCACTCTTACGCTTTTATTTTAGCTGGTGGAAATGTACATAAATTTGGACTAGTGTTTGATGAGGACTATAATATTGATGAAGATCAATTTTTTAAAGACTTAGGAAGGGTATTTAAAGAAGCAAGTCCTAGACCAAAATATGTACTTGTGAATTTCCCGCACAATCCAAGTACGGCTACCGTTACACCTGAGTTTTATGTGCGACTTGTAGCGATGGCTAAAAAAGAGAGATTTTACGTGATAAGTGATATTGCGTACGGGGATATCACTTTTGATGGATACAAGACGCCGTCTATTATGGAAGTACCGGGGGCAACCGACGTTGCGGTGGAAAGTTTTACATTAAGTAAATCATATAATATGGCAGGATGGAGAGTCGGATTTTTTGTAGGAAATAAAAAATTAATCGGTGCGCTTCAAAAGATAAAATCATGGCTAGATTATGGTATGTTTACCCCTATCCAAGTTGCAGCTACCGTTGCACTGAACGGAGATCAGCAATGTGTACAAGATATAATCGATAAGTATGATCATAGACAAGATGTTCTTATTGAAGCTTTTGCCAATGCAGGATGGCCGCTACGAAGAAATAAAGCAAGTATGTTCGTATGGGCACCGATTCCAAAATGTGTAGAACATATGGGAAGTTTGGAATTTTCTAAAAAACTTTTGGTTGAAGCGGATGTTGCCGTGGCTCCTGGGATTGGATTTGGAGATTATGGTGAAGGGTATGTAAGAATTGCCTTGATTGAAAATGATAAACGTATAAGACAAGCTGCAAAAAATATAAAAAGATTTTTAAAGCAATATGATGAGTGTGAAGTGCCTGAAGATAAAGAGCCTGAACTTATAGAGGATTAAAAAAATGTTAAAAGTTGGAATTATTGGAGTAGGAACAGTTGGTACAAGTGTATGCCAAATATTAGAAGCAAATAAGGATATTATCACAGCACGAGCAGGAAAAGAGATAGTAGCTGTAAGCGGTGTGGTAAATAACCTAAATAAAAAAAGAGATGTTTCTATTAAACTAACCGATAATCCCGATGATATATTAAATGATGACTCTATTGATATAGTAGTTGAACTTATGGGTGGAGTTGAAAAGCCTTACGAAGTTGTAAAAAAAGCCCTGCAAAAAGGAAAAGCTGTAGTTACAGCCAATAAGGCACTTCTTGCATATCATAGATATGAACTTCAAGAGATCGCGGGGGATACTCCTTTTGAATTTGAAGCGGCAGTAGCAGGGGGAATCCCTATTATCAACGCCTTAAGAGAAGGGCTTAGTGCAAACCATATAGAATCGATCCGTGGAATTATGAACGGTACTTGTAACTATATGCTGACTTCGATGATAAACGAGGGTGTAGAGTACGCAGTCATTTTAAAAGAAGCACAAGACTTGGGATATGCCGAAGCCGATCCAACTTTTGACGTGGGTGGATTTGATGCTGCACATAAACTTCTTATCTTGGCAAGTATCGCTTACGGTATTGATGCCAAGCCTGAAGATATCTTAATAGAGGGGATTGAAAATATCACAAGTGAAGATATTGCATTTGCCAAAGAGTTTAACTATTCGTTAAAACTTTTAGGAATCGCTAAAAAAACAGGCGATGAGGTTCAGCTAAGAGTTCATCCGGTACTTATCCCAAATAGCGAGATGATAGCAAAAGTGGACGGCGTGATGAATGGAGTTTCCGTAATCGGCGATAAAGTAGGGGAAACTATGTATTACGGACCGGGAGCCGGTGGAGATGCAACTGCTAGTGCGGTTATAGCAAACTTGGTTGATATAGCACGTCGAGGAAAAGGCTCCCCAATGCTTGGATTTACAAAACCTTTAGAAGGTGAATTAACATTAGCAAAGAGTGATGATATAGAGACAAAGTATTATATAAGAATGGAAGTGAAAGATAAAAGCGGTGTTTTAGCTAAAGTAGCTTCTGTTTTAGGGGAACAAGATATCTCTATTGAAACAATGGTACAGAAAGGTGCAAAAGATGGTAACGCCAATCTACTACTCTCAACCCATATGGCAAAAGAGAAAGATATAAAACAAGCATTGCAAAAGCTTACAGATATAAAAGTTGTCAATAAAAAACCGATGATGATAAGAATAGAGAGTTAAGTATTATAATCTTATATAATACTTAACTCTCTTTTAATCCCCAATTCTTAATATCAGATAAATCTTAAACTACTTAGAAGAAATGTTTATTAAATCCCATAAATAAAGGGTTCCTGATATTAAAAACTCTTTGTATTTAAGCTTAAATTAAGATTTGTTCAATTATAATGCCTCTATAAGTAGTATACAAAAAAGGATTAACTATGAGAATCAACACAAATGTAAGTGCATTGACAGCATTGGAGGCCAATGCTCAAACAAATGGTGCTTTGAGCAAGTCATTAGAAAAACTTTCTACCGGTTACAGAGTAAATAAAGCATCGGATGATGCATCTGGATTAGCAATTGCAGATAAATTAAGAGTGCATGCCGATGCTTTAAATCAAGCAGTTGCAAATGGTAATAGTGCAATTTCACTTGTGCAAATTGCAGATAAAGCGATGGCAGAGCAATCAAATATTTTAGATGTGGTAAAACAAAAACTCATCCAAGCAGGTACTGCAACAACATCAGCTGATGGTATTGAAGCTATTGGTAAAGATATTTCAAAGTTGTTGGCACAAGTTAATAATATTGCAAGTCAAACAACGTATAATGGAACGACTCTTCTACAAGAGAGTGCAGCAGGTTTTGCAAATGCTTCAGTAACACTTATATTTCAAATGGGTGCTACATCTAACGATACTATAACAATGACAGGGGCTGTACAATCAAATACATCGGGTCTCAATGAGTTAGATGCTATTTATATCGCAGCAAGTGCATGGGGAGCAGCTGCTACAGATAGTGCTGCAGGGATGCAACTATCAGCAAGAACTTTGATTGCAAATGTAGATAGTGCATTAACTGAATTAAACCAATGGAGAGCAGACTTCGGATCAACTCAAAATCAACTAGAGAGTGCAGTTAGAAACCTAATGACACAAGTAACAAATACAAAAGCAGCAGAGTCAGTAATTAGAGATGTTGATTATGCACAAGAATCGTCAAACTTTAATAAACAAAATATTATTTCTCAAGCAGGAACATTTGCGATAAGCCAAGCAAATAATGTACAGCAAAATGTATTGAGATTGTTACAATAGTACTAACAACTCCATAGTTTCCTAGAAAAGGCATTAAGGCTATTTCTAAAATTGATAAAAAAACCCAAACCGACTAGTTTGGGTTTTTTTATTAAAAGCAACTAGTTAAACTAATTTTAAGAAATGTTTAATATAATTTCATAATATTAGGAGTAATTTATGAATACAAAAAAATCTATCCCTGAAGATATTTTAAAAATTCAAAAAAAACTTTGTGAGTATGAAGTAGGTTCGAGAAACTACAAAAAATATCAAAAAATACTTGCAAAACACATTAAGATTCACAATATGAAAAAAAGAGTAAATAGTAACATAAAAACTATTGAACAAATTAAAGAGTTTGAAGAAGAAAAAAAAGACTAGATTTAAACTAATTTTAAGAAATGATATGTCATGATTTTATCATAAGATAGGTATCAATGGATACCGAAGGGTGAGAATCCCTATGCTTGAAAAAAGAGATTTTGACAAGAAAGTGGTAAGTATAACTTACTATCCGTAGTGAAGAGATTCACAAGTATCATAATTACTGAAAGGATTTATTATGAGA
>JBNKLC010000030.1:0-151666 GCA_050292155.1 Arcobacteraceae bacterium | reverse complement strand
TTTAATACTATAAAAACTATCAAGAGCCATAAATGGAATCACAACTAAAAGTAATATCCATAAAGTATCTTGTAAAATATATACCTCTTTTAAAAGTACAATCACTACAAGCAGTGTAATAAAAAACTTTATTCCCGCTATACAATAACTTCTTTCAATAATTGCAGCACTTAAACCTATATATAAAACAACCGATAAAAATCCATAAACTAATGTATCTTTAAAAGTGATAAAAACTATCTCTTTGGGATAATAGATAGAGACTATCTCAAGTAAAATTAAAGAGGTAATAGTTAATAAAATCCAAATAAATCCTACCCCAATCCCCAAATGGGTAAAAAGAGATTGCTTAAGCTCCAAAGGGAGATGTGCCATTATTTTAATACGATTTTTGATCCTCTCAGGTAAAAACTGTACTAAAGCAATTGTTGCACCAAAAAAAAGATAAAGAGTACTGAGATACAAATAGGGCTTATCCCCAAGATGTACAAATCTATACCACATCATAGATTCAGGCTCAATAGTTCTAAATGCAAAATTAAGATTAAAATAAAAATGTCCCAATACTGCTACAAGTATCACACCTAAAATTACACTATAGTACTTTAATTTTAACCACTCTTTTAAAAATATTGCTCGTATCATCTACTAATTACCTGTATATCAAAATTTTTATCAAATCTATAAAGAACATTATTAGCATCTAAAAGATACTGAATAGATAAAAATTCATCAATATTTGTCTCCTCTTGAAATTTCATATTTACTATTCTATTTGTGTCACCATCAAATTTAAATGTTAAAAAATTATTGATCTGGTCTATTATATTTTGTGCCATTTCATCTCCTTGAAAACCACACCAATTCAATGATGTGATTTTATTATTAAACAATATCACCTTTTATCTGTTCGCACCACTGAGTTACTCGCTCTTTAGTGAGGTCATCTTGATTATCCTCATCAATTGCAAGTCCTACAAACATCCCCTCTTTTACCGCTTTGGAATCATCAAAATCATATCCATCGGTAGACCACTCTCCAACTACAGTTGCTCCAGCTTCCACTACTTTTTCATAGATAATACCCATAGCGTCCAAGAACTCTCCACCATAGCCCTCTTGATCCCCTAAACCAAAAAGCGCTACTGTTTTATTTTCAAAATTTATATCACTAAACTCATCCCAAGACTCTTCCCAATCATCTTGAAGATCCCCCTCACCCCAAGTAGGTGCACCGATAATGATCTTATCATATTCATTTATTTTGGTTACCGATTCAGTTGCTATATCAAACCTATCAACTTTACCCAAACCATCAGAGATCAGTTTTGCTACATTTGATGTATTTCCCGTACTACTTGCATAAAATATTGCTGTTGCCATACTATTTCCTTTTTAATTACAAAAATTAAGTAAGTAACTACCGCTACCCACTACAGGCATATAGTATATTTTTAAGTGTTTTCATTTTAATATTTTCCTACAAAATCTAAAAATTTATCTTCAAAAGTTGTTGATTTGTCCGCGTTAAAATTTGTCATCGTATCAAGATGTACCAAACCACCTTTTTGGATAATTGCCATATCATCAATCAAATTTTCTAAATCATTCATCGTATGTGAAGTGATCAAAACTGTTTTATCAGTATTTTTTATATACTCTTTTAGATAATCTGTAAAGAGCCTTCTATACCCTGCATCTAACCCCATTGAATAATCATCAAGTATCATCAACTTTGCATCTTGAGCAAATAAACACCCTAAAACCACTTGAGATTTTTGTCCAAAAGATAGAGTTGAGAGTTTTTGAGAATAATCCAATCCCATTAAATCAACCAAATCATAAAAAAGCTCTTTTTTCCATCTTTGATAAAAAGGTTTAAAAAACTTCTCCACCTGTTCTATACTCATATAATCATAAGAGATAAACCCCTCATGTAAAAGTGCAATCTGTTTTTTTGCCTCTGCTGAGAGATTATGGGAATGTTCCCCAAAAATTAAACACTCCCCACTATTGGGTTTGAGGTATCCCATTAAAATATTAATAAGTGTTGATTTTCCTACTCCGTTTTTCCCAAGTAATCCAAATACACTCCCTTGTTCTATTGTGATATTTAAATCATCATAAATAAGTTTTTTACCATATTTATGACAAAGATTTTTAATCTCAATAATGCTATTTTTTTCCACAGTTGCACTCCCCATCACAACCTTTTTTAAATACGGTTTTATAAATATAATATATTGCACCAGTAGTGATAATCATAAGAAAAAGTTTTTCTAGCATCTTAACCTCCTTTACCCTTGTACAAACAGATCTCTAAAATAAAATCCTTGCATAAGGTCTATATTTCTTCTTTTAGCTATCTCAACATCTTGAGTGGTCTCAACTCCCTCTAAAACTACTTTTTTATCCGCATTGTGGGCAAATTTTACAATACCATCTACGATATGATAAAAAAACTCATTTCTTTTCAATTCACTTAAAATATCTTTATCCAATTTTAAATATTCACAATTATTTAAAAGGGATACAGATACCATTGAATTTTCTTTAAAAAAATCATCCACAGCAAACTTATAGTCATATTTATTAAATAGCTCAATCAGTTTGTTTACATTTACTGCCATATTAGAGTTTTCAACCAATTCAATCACAAAATTATTCTGCTGAGAAAAGAATTTAAAAACATTACCTATCCCTTTTATATATAAAAGAATATGTGGATCAAAATTTATAAAAAGTTTCTTTTTCTCTGGTCTATTTTGGAATTGATACCTTTTCATTGCAAGTTCCAATTTAAAAAACAATTCAATATCTTTATGGCACTTTTCAAAGATTATATCTGGTGGTACATATTGACCTACAACATTAAATCTTGATAGTGCTTCATAGGCTTCAATTTTGCCTGTTTTAGTACATATAAAAGGTTGGTACTCACAATAATATGTTTTATCTTTTAAAATTGTCCGCACACTATCCAATGTGATAATATCACATACATTTGGTTTATCTAATTTACACATTTGTTACTCTCTTAAATTTAATATAAGCCTTACGGTAATGATTTTAAACTAGGAAAACAAAATCCACTATAAGGCTTATATTAAATTTAAAAAAGAGCGTTTTGCTCTTTTTTAATTATTTCATCGGTTTGGCTTCAACCCAGATAACAGCATCTTGGCTAAGCTCTTTCCCTTTGTACTCTTTGTCACTTCCAGCTCCAAGTGCTGCAAATCCCCAAAATCCTGCTTTTGGAATCGCAAAAGTAAATTCTCCATCTTTATTTGCTTTAATACCCATTGTGATAAACGCATCTTGTGGAGCTTCTACGCGTGAAGGTCCCATTTTGTTGTTTTTCATATCAACGTCTCTATTTACATATTCCACTTCAATCTCTGCATAAGGTACAGGTTTACCATTTGATTTTACAATTCCAGTAAAACTTCCACCTTCCCAGATAGCATAAGGTTTAGTCAATGGTACAATCTCAGCTTTCAAACCAAGCTCAGCATCCCATCCATTTGGAGTACCTGCAACATTTACAATGGTTTTTGTTATATGTTGGATATAAATATCTTCACTTTTTTCATAGTATGGTTTTGGAACCATTATAAATACGTGATCTCCCATAGATCTTGCTTTATATTTTGACTCATACGCTTTTCCACTATTGTGGTGTCCTGTAAAAGTGATTGGTTTTAAAGTAGATTTTAAATCTTTTTTCCCTTTTTTCTCTGTTACAACATAAAACTCTTCAACTCCAGCCATATCCATAGTATGCTCATCTGCAAAAGGGTGTGTAAACACATGTTTAAACTCTATAGTTTTCCCTTTTTCAAGTGCCAGATTTGGAGTATATACCATTTGGAAGTGTGCTAATGCACTTGTTGCCATGATTGACGCTGCTGCTATTGTACTTACTACTAATTTCTTCATTTTTTTCCTTTTTATTTCAATTGTAAGAATTACTATCATAAATAATAGTAAAAAATTTAGCTAAGTGCTTAACTCTAAATATACAATATATTTACACTTAAACACTTAGCCTACACAAATATTATTCTGTAATATCAGACCCTTTAATAAAAACCTTATGCCCTTCACCTGCATCAAATACAGCTGAATAATCGCCACTAGGTTTTTTAAAAGTAACTTCACTGTCTTCATTCATTTTTGTACTAAAAACAGCTTTTCCACTTTGTTCTACTCTAAATTTTACACCACTTGCACTACTACCATCACTAAATCCACCTTCGCAAGTGATAGTCCCATCACCATTGTCAAAGCAAGACATAATCGCAGTGTGTGCAAACAGTGAACTTGTTAGAAGCATTGAGCTTACTATTAACTTTTTAACCATTATTATTTTCTCCTTTCTTAAGATTTGTTTCATATATACTATATTTACCACTGGCTTTTGAAGCAACTCGTAAGCCACCTTTCCAGTTAATATATTTACTAGGATAAAATCCCAAAAGTAAAGCAATTGCCACAATTACTACATAAAAATAGCTCATCGCTTCAACACCACTCCAACCATTAGCTAACCCTATACTAAAAAGTAAAGAGGAGAGTAAAACACCCAAAGCAACAGGAAAGAATATTGCAAAAAACATCCATCTATATCCATTTGCTTGAAGTTTTACTACAATCATTGTTGCAATACAAGGTGGTGTTAAAAGCATAAATAAAATAATTGCCGCTGCATGAAGTGGTGTATAACCACTATTTTGTGCCATTGCATCTTCTGCTCTTTGGGAATCTGATTTGTTGTTTTCATACAGCGATCCAAGTGTTGCAACAGCAGACTCTCTTGCGGCAAATGAACTTAAAAATGCCACATTAATTTTCCAATCAAATCCAGCATATTGGGTAATAGGTTCTATCGCTTTTCCAGCCATCCCTAAAAGTGAATTTTCCACTTTTTCATTTTTGATACTTCTTAAAATTCTTTTTCTTTGTTTAGAAAGCTTTCTTAGAATTTTATTGATCTTTTTTGCCTCTTTATCTTTTTTAGGTTTGATAAATTTAAAATAACTTGCATTTATAGCCATATACTCTTCATCAATAGATGCTGCACCCTCTTTTGAAGTTGTTACCATCCTTTTTGATTTATACCCATCGTAATAATTCAATAAAGAAGCAATCTCCTCTTTTGTATCTACCTCTTCATAGTATTTTGATTTTTTTGCCTTTTTGTCAAATGCTACCAATGCTTTTTGTGACTGTGTTTTATATTTTGCTTGTGACTCTTCACTGAGTCCTGGGAATTGAAGCATTGCAAAGAGTACAATTGCCACAGCAAGTACAATAGTTACAACCTTTTTAATATATACCCATACCCTTTGACTTGCTCTTATAATCACCCCTTTAAAAGTAGGTGCATGATACGGTGGTAGCTCCATCACAAAAGGTGCAGTTTCACGTGTACGAAGTACAGTTGTAGTCAATATTTTTGCAACAATTAAAGATATAAAAATAGTAATTGTTGAGATATAAAACATCATCAATGCCATATCTGGTTTAAAAAAAGCTCCTAAAAGTAAAGTATAAAATGGCACTTTAGCCAAACAGTTCATATATGGAACTGTAAGAATTGTTGCCATTCTAGCTCTATCATCAGAGATCCCTTTAGTTGCCATAACTCCAGGAACAGCACATCCACCAACCATAGCACCACCAAGTACAAGAGGAAGTGTTGATTGACCGTGAAGCCCAAACTTCTTAAATACCCTATCAAGGATAAAAGCCATCCTTGGCATATATCCAACATCTTCCATAATTGCAATCAATGCAAATAGAATAAAAAAGATAGGAATATAATTTAAAAGTGCATTGGCACTATTTACCATCCAAACAGCAAAATCTGTTATCATAGGAACTTCAGTAAAATTAGCCTCAGGCATAAAATCAATTACAAAGTTTTTAATAGCTGCTAAAATTGGCCACGTATAATCTGTAAGCTTGTATCCATATACAATAGATAATTCGTACATTAAAAACATTATCCCAAAAAGAATTGGTAATGCTAAAAATCTATTTAATACAAACTTATCTACTTTATCTGTAAATGTCTCTTGTCCAAGATTTTTCTCTTTAATTGTTTTATGATAAATAATATCTGCAGAGTCGTATCTAAAAGTTGCTAAAAATGAAACCGTATCTTTATCGTATAGTTCATGAAATTTATCCACTTGCTCTTTTACAATAGAATCTATATCTTTAAACTCCCCTCTAAGATGCTCAAAAATAGTTACATCACCTTCTAGAAGTTTAATTGCCATCCATCTATTATTAAGTTCAACAGAATTTTCACTTATTGATTCCTCTACTGCTTGAATCATAGGTTCTAGCTCTTCGTAATTGATAGTAAAATCTACATACTCACTTTTAAGATTTGCTGTTGCTACAATAGATTCCATAATAGCATCACTTCCAATCCCTTTAGCTCCACTTGCTTCAACTACAGGGCATCCTAAAAGTTTTGCTATCTGCTTTGAATCAATCTCTATTCCTCTATTTGTAGCTACATCCATCATATTAAGTACTACAATTACAGGGATACCAATTTCTAAAAGTTGGAAAGTAAGATACATGTGTCTTTTAAAATTAGATGCATCTACTACATTTACAATCACATCAGGTTTTTCATCAATAATAAACTCTTTTGCAACCCGCTCTTCTAAAGAATAAGAACTAAAAGAATAAGTCCCAGGTAGATCTACCATCTCTACTTTTGTCTCTTTATATTTAAAAAAACCTGTTTTTTTATCGACTGTTACACCTGGATAGTTTGCAATATGTTGATCAATTCCACTTACCATATTAAATATGGTAGATTTTCCACAGTTTGGCTGTCCCGCCAACGCTACTTTAATTTGATCCATTAATCACCAACTTCTATAAGTGCTGCTTCACTTTTTCGTAAGCTTATAAAATAGTTATGAACTTTCAATTCCATTGGATCAAAAAGGGGAGCTTCCCTTACCACTTCAATCCTTGTACCACCTACAAAGCCCATATCAAGAAGCTTGTGCATAAGTTTACCTGAGGCATTGATCTTTTCTATTTTTACAATGCATCCGCTTTTTACGTTGTCTAGTTTCATAGTTTCACCTAAATATGTATTCTAATAATTATTATCAAATTATAATGGATAAAAACTTTAAACTTTCTTAATTATGATACTAATTATCATAATATTTAATTAGTTTATTTTATAAGCCAGTTATGGGCTTTATCATAGGTTTCAAAGTAAGAAAGCTGTGCTTTTAAAAGTTTATTTGCTGTATTTATTACAAATTCTTCAAGCTTATTATCCCCTAAAACTGCTACTTTTTTAATGGAATCAATATGTTTAATAGTAAATAACAACTCTTCATATAAAGCTTTTATCTCTATTGATTCTATAGGTTGAATATCTATTAAAATATTGATTGCTGGGATTTTATATGTTTCTAATAAAGATTCTATTTTTTGGGTAAATTCTTTAATCTCTTTATGGGTGAGTTTTCCTGTAATACTTAGTTCAATAAAAAAATTATTTAATGATATTGCATAATTTTCAATAGATTTTTCTAAAGATTGGTTCTCAAGAGGTTTTGATGGTTGTTTTTTGAATCTTTTTTTATCTTCTGGTTGATAGAGCATGTGGTGCCAAAAAGAAAATCCAACAAGAGCAACCCCTGCTCCTATGTGAAGATTTTTCATCAATCTGTTTTTCATATAAAAAGAGGTTGCCACAGTAAGCCCCATTGATGCAGTCATACCGATCTTCGCAATCTCCCTTTTAGTATCAAGGTCTATCTGGGAAAATATCCCTCCCCTACTCTTTGTTTGATTCTCGTTTTTTTCGCTTTTTATCAAATTTTCGTTTTGCATTTTGTCCTGTCTCATAAGTCAAAGCAACCGTAAATGCAGCTGCTAATCCACTTGCTATTGGAAAAAATAAAGCCATAACTATCCCTTTTTAATAATAAATATCAAAATCATACCATAAATGATATAAATCATACCTTTATTATTGATAAAGAATATCAATATTAACTATTATTTTTTACCCTTACACCTTTCATTGAATTTAAAAGAAGCCCGATGGTAGTACCATTATGTAAAACTGCCGTTGTAAGTGGGGTAAATAACCCAACTGTAGCTCCTGTTAAAATAACACTATTAATTCCAACTGTTGCATTAAAGTTATTATCTATCAGTTTCATAGTTTTATTCGCTAACTCTTTTACCTCAGCAATTGCAGAAATATCATCTTTTAATAATCCCACATCAGCTGTTGCTTTTGCTATATCTGCACCTTTACTCATACTAATCCCCACATCACTACTCATCAATGCAGGAGCATCGTTGATACCATCTCCTACAAAAGCAACTTTTGCCCCATCTGCTTTTAACTCTTTTAATATAGAGGCTTTATCTGTTGGTTTCATATTGGCATACACTGCATCAATACCAAGTTCATCTGCTAATACTTTTGCTTTAGACTCAATATCTCCTGTTAACATTACTGTTTTTTTCACACCTAAATCTTTTAGCTTTTTAAGTGTCTCTTTTGCATTTTCACGTACCCTATCACGCATACCAATAGTGCCTAAAAGCTTTTTGTCATACCCTACATATAAAAGAGTTTTTCCCTCTAAAAGACACGCTTCAATCTGCTTTTCATATTTAGAAAAATCAATCCCCTCATCATCTTCTAAAAAGTGTCTACTTCCTACTACAACCTCTTTATTATCAACCATTGTTTTTACACCATGCGCTACAATAAATTCTACCTCTTCATGGTGCATGTGGACAAAACCTTTCTCTTTGGCAGCATTTACAACAGCTTCTGCAACAGGATGAAAATAATGCTCCTCTGCACTAGCAGTGAGATTTAATATATCCTCTTCACTCCAATTTGTATCAAAAGTATTTACCTTTTCAACTTCAAGCTGACCATAAGTAAGTGTCCCTGTTTTGTCAAACACAAAAGTATCTGCATCTTTTAAAGCTTCAATAGATTTCGCACCTTTGATCATAATCCCATTTTTTCCTGCTTTTGAGATAGATGATTTAAACGCCACTGGTGTTGCAAGTTTTAGCGCACACGAATAATCCGCTTGTAAAACTGCCGCTACACTTTCAAAATCTCTACTAATAAGATAAGAGAGTCCTGCTAATCCAAGGATTACTGGTACTAATTTATCTGCAAGTTTTGTTGCCTTTAGTCCAATTGCCGATTTTTCATTGAGTGAAGTTGTAATATAGTTTTTAATTCGTGCAGTTGCTGTATCTTCACCAACATATTCTGCCCAAACTTTAATTCTACCATCTTCCACTACTGTTCCTGAGATTACCCTGTCCCCTCTTTGTTTTGCAACTGGTTCCGATTCTCCTGTCATAGAAACTTGATTCACAGAAGCACTTCCTGTTACAATATGTCCATCAATTGCGATAGTATCTCCAGCTCCAACAATTACAAGGTCTCCAACTTTAATTTCATTTGTATCTACAAGTTTTTGAACCATTTTACCATTGTATTCAACCTCTATCCAAGCCTGTTTAACATTTGGTTTTGCAAGTTCTTTAATCAGATCATCACTTCTATGAACTGTAGTTTCTTCAATATATTCACCAAGCTCTAACATTGTATTTGTACCATTTGCTGCAAGATAATCTCGCCTAACCAAAGAAACCCCCACTGCTGTTGCTTCTAGTACTTTTGAAGTAAGCCCTTCTGTAAAAAGTTCTTTTACCCCTTCAAATAACAGTGGCTTTGTTGCAATTGAAGTTAAAAGAAATTTAGCAATTTCATTAGAGATCATCGGTTCTGTTAGTAGAGCAGTTGATGCTCTAGTAACGCCAAATAAACTTGGCTTTTCATCTACACACGAATTTGTATTACCCAAAAAAGTATTACATGTTTGAAATTGATTAATATCCAAATCACTCAACAGTTCCTCTATGGTATCACTTCCACTTCCATCATGTTCAATCACAATAGAGCCTATTTTTTGATTCACTCTTACACTTGTGATACCACTGATAGACTTTATATGATTTTCCAATGCTGATTTATTAAAATCATTTTTCAGCACATCTACATAATATCGCACACGAAATTGTGTTTTATGTGCCAGTTTTATATTTACACTCATATTATCTCTTAAGCATTTTGCTCCGCTTCAAGTTCTGCTTGTGCATCTTCAAATCTCTCTTTCATCTCTTCAAGACCTGCACTAAACATCGCTCCACCTTTTGCTACTGTTTTAAATACTGCTTTTTGCACTTTTTCATTTGTAAGAAGATAAGCTCCTGCTACACCAATAAGTGCTCCTACTAAAAAATGTTTTGTATCAAACGTTCCTAAAAGATTATTAGAAACTGGTGTTGGTGTTGTATTATTTATATATGGATTTGGATTTTGTAATCCAAGATCTGTATTTGCTGTATTTTGTGCAATATATGGGTTTGTATCGAATGGTTTATTTGTTTGCATCTTTTTATTCCTTTGTATTTTCTATAGTTTGTAACTCTTCATCTTTAAGCATTATGCTACTCTCAATTTGTTCACTTACTTTTTCAGTTGCATAAACACCCATCGCACCTATAGATACAGCGCTAAGCATCCCAAAAATATTTCCTTGCCCTAAATAGTTTGCAGCTGCTATTGCACTTCCTGTTGCAATACCACCTTGAACACTTAGTTTTAGAGTATTTTGAATCGCTTGTTGTTTACTCATCTGCTCTTTTTTAAACTTGTCATAGTTTAAAGCCCCAGCTAATGCTCCAGAAGCCAATGCTCCACTCACTACATGCCCCGCTACATCTCTAGGTGCGCCCATATCAATTGCCAAAGTACTATTTGTCATTCTTGCTTTCCTCTTTCACTTCCGCTTTTTTTAAATCCTCTTTGGAACTTTTTAAACAATCAATTTTCTCTCCAACAGTCGCTTTTACATCCCCTGCTATCTCTTTTGTTTTTTCATATCCTGACTCTGCTGCTTTTTTTACTTTTTTGGCACCTTTGTTGATACCTTGTCTTATCTCTTTGTTGTTATTATATGCTACAACTGCTACTGCACCTGCTGCTATTCCTGCTATAAATGGTAACATTTTTGTCTCCTTCTTTTAATTTATTTTTTCTTTTTATTTTTTTTAAGCAGATATACTACTGCCCCACCGATTACTGCCCCAACTGCAAATGGAATCAAAGGCATAATTACTCCTTTATCTCTTCATCTTCACTTGATCCTTTAGCCATCTGGCTAAATACTGACATCCCCACTGCACCTAAAAGTGCCCCACCTACAAAAGAGAGATTGGTATTTCCTAACACTTTTAATATCTCCTCTTGAGATAATTGCCCTGAGGCTAACTTTCCAGCTATCTCATTAAACTCATTCATTTTAGCCATCATATCTTCGTTTGATGGAATTTGATTTGTATGGGCTGAGTACTCTTGATAAATATCCCCTACATTTACCTCTGTAGTTGAATGTTGCTGAACGCATGATCTAAATGCAGGGAGATGATTATTGTATGAAGCAGCTTGGAGTTTATATAAAACATCTTTAATATCAGGATACTCATCCACGTAAGATAAAAGATTATCATACATTTTGATATTATCAATCTCAGCAGCAACCCCAACTTCACAACACTCAAGTTGTGTATTTGGAAGCTCTATTTTTTCATACCAATTATTAATAGGGGCAGGTACATTATATTTTATAAGTAAAGGCTCCAACGCTTGAAAATGTCTCACTTCTGAGTCCATAATATTTGTAAAAGGGGTAACTGCTCCAAATGTTTCTATTGTTTTTTTATACGTTTCATACGCATGGTACTCATCATACACCGCTATTCTTAATACTTGATGCAATATAGGTTCATCATAATTTGGATCAACCCTAAGTGTTATCAATAGATCTTCATCAAAATTTTTAATTTCCTGAAAGTTTACCTGTGTGTTATTTTCCACTACACCACCTCCTTTTCAAGTTTTGTTAAAAGTTCAGCAATTTGCTCTAAATTTCTTTTTGCCAAAAGATCTTCCCACATCTCATAAGGAAAAATCTCATTGTCATACACAATAGTTATAGAACCCACTACTTTATTTATCTTTATACTTTTAATACCTTCTATCTTATGAGGTAAACTGTTTATATCATCAATGGTAATACCGCTGTTTTTTGATTCCTCTTTTATTTTAGGGCTTACCCTTACTCTGATTCTCCCTTTTATATGGTGAACCTTTGTAAGATATGATGCTATTTTTATAATATTTTCTACTGAAACCATATACTTCTTATCTCCTATACCTTGTAATTATTATTGATCTTATTTAAAACTTAACTGAAAATAAAGTAAGAATTAATATCAAAGAGTTAGCCACTATAAGCCAACTTCGATGAGTTTGCCATTATCCCTACTGTATGTCCTATATGTATTGCTCCTGCTGCTACAGGACTTAAAAGTCCCACACTCGCAAAAGCCACACCTACTAAATTGGTTCCTGTTCCTATCCAATAGTTTTGATTTACCACTTTTAAACTTTTTTGACTTAGTTCATAAAGGTAGGTTACATCTTCAGGGTGTGAGTGGGTAATAGCAATATCGGATACTGCAATTGCAGCTTCACTCCCACCTGCTGCAAATGAGATAGCAACATCAGCTTTACTCATTGCATAGGTATCATTAACACCATCTCCTACCATCACCACTTTGTTATATTTTTTCTTTAGATCTTCTACAGCATCTGCTTTACCATGTGGAGTTTGATTGGCATACACACTATCAAACTTAAAATCAAGGGCAAAAGCGTTTGCCACTTTTACTTCATCTCCCGTTAATAGTGCAATATGTTTGACCCCTTTTGCCCTAAGATCATCAATCATTTGCATAGTTCCTGCTCTTACTTCGTGGGTAAAACTTATCAAACCTAAAAGTTTTTTATTTTTTGATACAAAGACTACAGTTTTCCCCCGCTCCAAAAACTCTGAGAAAATACTTTGATACTCTTTTGTTGCTATTTTATATTTACTAAAAAGTTGTTTATTCCCTACAAATATCGTATCTTTTTGCAGAGTTGCTTTTACACCATATCCTGGGATCACTTCATTTACAGTGGCTTGATCTATAAAAATCTCTTTATCTTTTGCATACTTTACAATAGATTTTGCTATTGGATGGGAATTTCTATACTCTGCAATTGCTGCGTATTGAATAAGCTCCTCTTCACTCACCCCATCAACTGTAATCAAATCAGTTACTAGAGGTTTTCCTGTGGTTAGAGTTCCCGTTTTATCAAAGCAAAAAACCTCTGCACGGCTCACATTTTCTAAAGCATCTCCCCCTTTGATAAGGATTCCACTTTTTGCCCCATTTGCAATCCCGCCACTAATTGCAGTTGAAGCTGCTAAAACAGTTGCACAAGGGCAAGACATCACAATCATTACAGCAAAAGCATTGAGAAGTGATCCACTAAGTACAAAGGTTCCAATAGTGAGTAGTGTTCCTAGTTTGAGAAGTCTTGAGGCGAGTTTATCTGCTTCATGTTCACTTGGAGATTTTAAAGCCAAACTTGCCTCAACTTCACTTATAGTTCTTGAGATATAAGTGCCGTTTCCTATAGCATTTACTTTTATATATATCCGCCCCTTTTCACAAATAGTTCCTGCAAACACCTCATCACCAATCTGCTTAAATTCAGGTTCACTTCGTCCATTTATGATCGCCTCATTAATCTCAGCACTCCCATCGCTGATAATTCCATCTACAGCAATCTTTTCACCACTTCTACATACAACTATATCTCCTAAAGAAATATCTTCAATATCTGTTTCAATCTCCACACCATCAACTAAAACATAAACTTTTTTCAAATCAAGTTCTACTAACTTATGAATCTCATCTTTTGATTTAGTTGCAATATACTCCTCTAAAAGCATACCACCTCGTAAAATATAGATAATTTCAAAAGCAGCTGTTACTTCCCCAAAAAATATAGCAAGAAGCAATGTACCACCCATAAATGTTTGCAGTGTAAATTTTCCCTCTTTTATATCATCATAAGATTCTTTTAAAAGTGGTATAGATGCAACTAGAGCAACAATAGCTGTTAAAGAAAATGGTGTAGTTGCAAGGGTAATCCCCAAAAAACTTTCAGCTACAAAAATATAAATAGCATATCCACTTAATAATCCAAACTCAACAAGTTTTCTTCTCCATGAAGTTGCTGATACCTCTTTAATATCACATCTACTACAGCTTGTGGTTGATCCACATATAGCTTCTGATGCTGGAATAGAGAGATTAATTGAGGAGAGCTTTTCATAAAAAAGCACTTTTAATTTTGCAAGTATCGTATCTAGAGAAATATTTATATCATGAGTGAAAATTATAGATTTGCAACGCAAGTTTTCTCTAAAATCTATAAAGAGATTTCCAAACTCTTTTTTTATAGCTTCAATATTTGTTTTATTTTGAAATATATCAGATTTCAATCGGATTCTATTACCCGCTATACTTTTAATAGCAATTCCATCAATTGGCTGAAATTGTTCTTTTATTTCACTTTTGTGCAGTTTCATTTTCTTTACACTTTTTACAAATACCGTATAACATCATCGTATGACTTTGGAGTTGAAATCCTTTTTCATGTGCTACCAGTTCTTGAATTTTTTCAAGTTCCGCATCAAAAAATTCTACAATTTTTCCACATTTGATACAGACCATGTGATCATGGTGTGGTTTGAGATTAAGTTCATACACCTTAAAATCTTGACCACTTATGCTGATTGATTTAACTATATTTAAATCCTCTAAAAGGGTTAATATTCTATATACTGTTGCAATACCTATATTTACGTTGTAGGTTGATTTTACTTTATACAACAACTCATCAGCATTCAGATGACCACCATTTTCAAATAATATTTTTAGTACATATTCTCTTTGTATAGAGTTATTTAATCCCAAAGATTTAATCATATCTTTAAATTTCAAAATAAACTCATCATACCCCAAAGATACCTCTTGACTCATCATTTCCTCTTTATATTGATAATTAGTATTGAAATTATAACTGCTTAATTCTTTATTTTTCTTTAATAGTGATAACAACTATCATTTCTATTAATTAAAATAGGATTATACTACTATAAATGATAGCTTTTAGGGATATAAATAGTTTAAAATATTTTTGCTATAATTTGAACACTATAGATAAAAAAGGTTTTATATGCATAATAACGCAGAAGTTATAGAGAAACTTAAAGAGATCATTAAACAAAAAGGCTTAAAGTATACAAAACAAAGAGAGATTATTTTAGAAACTATTTTAAATAGTGAAAAACATTTAAGTGCTGAAGATCTTTACAATGTAATTCAAAAAAAATATCCTGAAGAAAAAATTGGTATTGCTACAGTTTATAGAGCTGTATCTTTTTTAGAAGATTCTGGTCTTATCTCCTCTATCTCACTTGATAAAGATACAAAAAAATTTGAAACAAACTTTAAAGAACACCATGACCATCTCATCTGTGTCAAATGTGGTAAAATCGTTGAATTTACCAATGATAAAATAGAAAAAGAGCAAGAAAAAATCACTAAAAAAGAGGGATTTGAACTTCTTGATCATGCAATGTATTTGTATGGTGTATGTAAAGATTGCCAATAAAAGGGGTTGAAGTTATGATCTTTGATGTAATAATTGTAGGCGGTGGAGCTGCTGGTTATGGATGTGCTTTAACTCTAAGCTCGGTTGAAAAAACTGCGGAGTGGGCAAAAGAGAAACAATATCTTTTAATAGATAATGGTAACAGTGATATTTTAAAAGCAAGTTTTTTTAATGTTCCTGGGGTTGATTTTGGGATTGGTGGAGATTCGTTGCTTTTAAAAATGAAGCAACAATTAGCCAATTTTCAGTCAACTATAGAGTTAGATGATAGTGTTACAAAAATAGAAAAAAAAGATGATCTTTTTATTGTAACTACCAATAACAACTCCTATCAAGCAAAAGCAGTTGTGATCGCTACAGGGATGCATAATTTTGATATAGAGTGTGATTTGGTTCAAATTCAAGAACATACAGATGTGATGAAACCAAATAAAATCTGCTTAAAAAATAGTGATAATCTCGTCGCTGAAAATCTCTATGTAGCAGGACTTGCAAGTGGAGCAAAAACAATGTTTGCAATTGCAAGTGGAGAGGGGGCTAAAGTAGCTTGTCAAATTTTTAAAAGCTGGATAGGAAAACCAGCCGTTGCTCACGATACGTTAAAAGACAAACTCTTTTAACGTAACCGTATCCTCTTTATCTTATAATTTTAATATTAAAATTTTTCTCAAAAGAGTGGACGATTCTATTATTGTCCAAAATATTTTGAATAGATAAAAACTCATCAATATTGGTGGTATCACTATCACGTAAATTAACTATTCTATGTGACTCCTCATCAAATTGAAATGTTTGAAATCTATTTATCTCTTTTATAATGTTTCGCGCCATTTTTTACATCCCCTATTTTGTTTTAACGTATCTAGTGAATATGGAATAAGTTTAATCCTATAATCACTACAGCTTTCATCAAGATGTGGAGTTTTAATCTCAATATGTTTATCAAAATTATCATTTTTTGGATAAACAAAATAAACATATTGAAATTTATTTTGTTTGATAATATCTACAGCTTGATCCACTTCACTCTCTATTGCTAAATTATCTTTATCAATATTTTGGCAAATCGGTATCACTTTTATAGATGGTTGTTGGTTTAAAATAATATCTATTGAGTTATTACTTTTTTCTACAAATCTATTTTTGGTATTTTGTGATATTTTATCATACACATAGTCAAAAAAATTCTGCTTGATACAATTTGACCCTTGCATCTCTTGCAACATTATTTCACATTCATTAAAGCTCATTACATTATCCTTTATTTCATCGGTATTTTTAAAGAAGTCTTGAAAACCTGTCATTATATTTACTAAACATGCCTTATTGTAAATTGATTGAAGGAGAAGAAGAGTTCCAAGACCTCTTTAAAAATACCGATTTCTATCTTTTACTAATTATTTTTACACCCATCATAAGCATAACACTCTTTACAATCTTCTATCCCCATAACTTTTATATACTCATCATACACGCAGTTTGCACTTGATTTTGCACATACTAGAGGTATTTGCTTTTTCTTTGCTTCACTTTTAAAATGTTTCATCGCATTATGATTTAAATATGAAGTCAACATAATCACACACTGTGTATCTTGTGGTATTGATTTTTTACACGCACTTGCTTTTTTTCTTGCATCCCAATGATGAATCTTATCTACACCTAAATCCCCTAATCTACTTTTTATAGTAGAAACTTTATCTCCACCTATTAATAGTATGCTCATTGTTAATCCTTTATTATTTTGATAATAGTTATCAATAAAGAATATTGACATAAGATAACTTACATACAACTTAATATTGATAATAGTTATCAATTAATTTTAATTTTTTTATTAACTCTTTATTAACCTTATTTATACTATCATCCCTGTTTACAATAAAGGAAAATATACTTGTAAATGTTAAGATTTTTTATTATCAAATTTATTTTAATCACCTCTTTATATGCACACCCACATACCTTTATAGATGTATATCCAAAAATTTCACACAAACAAGATCTTATAACCTCTATAAATCTTTCATGGAAATTTGATGCGATGACCTCTCAACTTCTTATGATGGAATTTGATCAAAATATGGATGGAAAGATTGATAAAGAGGAAAATCAATATATTAAGATAAACTATTTTCAACCTCTAGAAGATTATGGATTTTATACAGATATTAGGATAAAAGGCAAATCAACTGTTACAAAAGCAAAAAATTTTAAAGCATCCATAGATAAAGAGCAAAGGATAGTTTATCAGTTTGATGTAGATATTAATCAAGATAAAAAAGATTTTTATATAGACTTTTACGATGAAGAAAATTTTACCGCTTTTGTATTAAAAAAAGAGTTTGTAACCTGTACCATCCCTTTTCAAATTGTTGATGTTGACAATGATTTTTATTTTGCATATAGATTACAATTTCAAGGGTAAATGATGAGTGAACTTTATAGTAATTTTTTACAAACAATTGTCAACTACCAATATGAATTAAATAAACTTATCTCTACCTCTATTAGAAATATCAATGATGAGAGCAGTTTAAATCTTTATTTAACAGTAATTGGAATTGCTTTTATTTATGGTTTAGTCCACGCAGCTGGTCCAGGACATGGTAAAGCATTGGTAGCTTCATATTTTACATCCAATAAAAGTGATTATAAAAAAGCATTTGGGCTTGGATTTCTAATCGCAATTATCCATGCAATCTCAGCACTTCTAGTCACTTTTGGGATATTTTTCTTTTTGAAAACTATGTTTAGAAAACATTTTAATGAGTTCAGTGAAATAACTATGATGATAAGTGCTATATTGATTATATTTGTTGGTTTTTATCTTATTTTTCATTCATACAAACACCGAAAAGAAAAAGAAAAAAAGATAGAGCAAAATGACAAAAGTGCCTTTACAGTTGCTTTTAGTGCTGGGGTTGGTCCATGTCCAGGAGTTATTACTATAGTACTATTTTGTATTATGCTCAAGCATTATGTGTTAGGACTACTTTGCGCACTTGCTATGAGTCTTGGGATGGGACTTACTATCTCTATTGCAGGGATTCTCTCAATTGCTATCACTAAAAAAGGGTATGCTTTTTTAGATACAAAAGGATATATATTAGAAATTATTGGTGGGGTTTTAGTAACCTCTCTTGGTCTTTTTTTACTCCTAGGTTCATTAAAGTAACTTTACTTATATATTAATTTTTGTACAATACGCCTATGAAAAGAAAAAAAATTTTAGTAACTAATGATGATGGATGGCACGCTAAGGGGTTGAAAAAACTTGTTGAAGCGATCAAACCTTTTGCTGATGTTACCATTGTAGCTCCAGCTAGTGAAAAATCTGCTTGTGGACACGGGATGACACTTACTCGCCCTATGAAACTCCTTGGGGTGGATGATGATTATTATAAAATGGATGACGGGACGCCGACTGATTGTATATTTATAGGATTAAACAATTTGTTTGACGAAAACGATAAACCCGATCTGGTCATTAGCGGAATCAATATAGGTTCAAACATGGGTGAAGATATTACCTACTCCGGTACTGCTGCGGGAGCTATGGAAGCAGTGCTTCAAGGGGTTCCTGGGATTGCTATCTCCCAAGTATTTCACGATATAAACGGAACCAATAAAGACACTTGGGAGTATGAACTGGCACAAAAAACTATTGCCGATATCGTGCAAAAAATATTAGAAGGCAATTTTCCTCTTGGAAAAAGAAAGTTTTTAAATATCAATATTCCCCACTGTTTAATTGAAGAGTGTAAAGGGATAAAGATAACTAATCTAGCTATTAGAGAATATGGAAACGATTCCCATAGATATATGAGTCCAAGAGGAGAAGAGACATATTGGATAGGGCTTCATCCCCTACTTTGGGACAAAAGAAGTGACGATATGATATGTGATTGTGATGCAGTTGATGCAAACTATGTTTCAATTACCCCGATACAACTTGATCTTACAAGTTACGAAGATATAAAAAATTTAGAAGAATGGATAAATTAAGTGTTTAGAGAAGAATTACCAAAAGATATAAATAAACTAGTAGGAACTTTAAAAAGTGAAGAGGAACTACTTCTTACATTAAAAAGAAAACTTACAAAAAAAGAGTTGAAATACTATAAAATGAAAATAGAAAATGTAGATGATACTACCATGTGCAGTGAACTTAACTGTGATATTGAGAGATTGGAAGAGATCAAAAAACAAACTATCCATAAACTAAATCAAGAGAAGATAAAAAAAGAACTTGTATCCCATGGCTAATATTGTTTTTATCGCTTTATCTATCTTTTTATTTTGGGGTTGTGCTCCAAAATATGAGCAAAAACCACATATATCAAAAGCAAATTTTCAAAAAGCGGACTGGGAAGAATTACAAGGATTTGAAACAGATAATTTAGACACTGCCTTTGAGGTTTTTCAAACAGGATGTGAACGGGCAAAAAAATTTGAGACTTTGAAAGAGATTTGTACAAAAAATAATTTAGGAACAAATTCAAAAGAGTTTTTTACACAAAATTTTACCCCTTATAAACTTATCGGAGAAGATGGTAGTAAAGAGGGGCTTATCACGGGGTACTACGAACCTATTTTACACGGAAGTCTCACTCAAAATGAAATATACAAATATCCAATCTATAAAAAACCAAAAGATCTTTTGATCATTGACCTTAGTGATGTGTATGAGGAGCTTAAAAATTATCGCCTTAGAGGAAAGCTTGTAGGGGATAAAGTGGTGGCTTACGATTCAAGGGAAGATTTAGAAAACAAAGAGAATAAAAATCTTGAGCCGATATGTTACGTGGATGATAAAATCGGACTGTTTTTTCTCCATATCCAAGGAAGCGGGAAGATACAACTTGAAAACGGCATGATACTAAACGTAGGCTATGCAGGGCAAAACGGCAGACCTTATTTTGCAGTAGGAAGAAAACTTATAGAGGACGGTTATATAAAAAAAGAGAATATCTCACTTCAAACTATTAGAACGTGGCTTGAAGAAAATCCTGAAAAAATAGATGAGATACTAAACCTCAATGAAAGCTACGTGTTTTTCCATAAAAGTGAAAAAACTGCAACGGGAAGCTTGGGAGTGGAACTTACAGGTGGAAGAAACCTTGCCGTTGATACAAAATATATTCCCCTTGGATTTCCCGTATTTATAGATACCACAAATCCTATTGACAATACACCTATAAAAAGAGTTATGGTAGCAGCCGACACGGGTGGTGCTATAAAAGGGGAAATTCGTGCAGATTTTTTCTTTGGAAGCGGAGAAAAAGCAAAAGAATTAGCGGGTAAAATGAAACAAAAGGGAAGTTTATATATACTTATACCAAATAATATAAAGGATAATAAAGAAGATGCACTTAACTAATAAAATCTCAACATATTTTCACAAATTTGCATCATATAAATTCACAAGACCTTTACAATCTTTTATTAATCATGCCTATGTAAAAATACTTGGACTTGATATGAGTGACTTTAAAGACCCAAGTAGTTATAGAAGTTTAAATGAACTATTTACAAGAGAACTTATCCATCCAAGAACATTAGAGCATAGCTTAGATAATTTTATCTCTCCAACAGATAGTTTTGTAACCTCATGTGGTGATATAAAAGAGGACACCGTACTTCAAATAAAAGGGATGGAATACAATCTCAAAGAACTTTTAACCGATGAGATATTTTACGATGATTTTGAGAAAATCAAAAACGGTAAATATATGAACTTTTACCTTAGCCCAAAAGATTACCATAGATACCACTCCATTTATAACTGTCATATTACCAAGCTAATCCATGTACCGGGGAAACTTTATCCTGTGAATTTTACTTACTTGAAAAAGCAAGAAAATCTTTTTATAGAAAATGAACGAGTAATCCTAGAGTGTAAAACAACCGACGATAAACTTTTTTATATAGTGTTTGTAGGTGCTTTAAATGTAGGGAAGATGGTATTTACTTTTGAAGAAAAAATAAAGACAAACCTAGAAGAAACAATCCATCCAAAAGTATACACCTACGATGATCTATATATCCAAAAAGGGGAATGCCTGGGATATTTTGAGATGGGATCAACCGTGCTTGTATTTTGGGAGAAAGATATGGTTGAACTTGAAAACCTTATCAATACCCATGTACGGTTTGGGGATGTGGTGGCTACGGTTTAGTAGTTTAAATCTTTTTATCTTAGAAAATTTTGCAGTGAAAGAATTACACTGCAAAACATTTCGTTCTACTCATTCCTCTTATGAGCATACCGTCTTAACTTATCACAATACTCTTCAATCGAGTGATCCTGAATAGTTGCTTTAAACTTCGTTTGCATCAATCTTGGAAATACATATGGAAATCTCCAAAAAATACTTGGGCTATTTTTTATAATCACTTCACCTTTATCATTCTCTGCCAAAAATACCATTGTACCATGGTGGGTAAAGCCTGAAAAATTTTTTCTAAACCACTCCGATACTACTTTTGTACCGTTTATCGGTATAAAGTTTAATACTGCTAAAAAGTAATTAAATCCTGCTCCAAATGGAAGTCTTGGTACTGCATCGGCTTGATTGACTACTCTATATACGGGTGTTTTGATACCTTTAAAAAAGTCATCATCCCCTACTCTTGGTCCTCCAAAAGTGTAGGTTGCTCCCGTGCTATCAGAACATAAATATTTTGTAGCGGTTATTGCCAATGCTCCACCAAGAGAGTGTCCCGTAATATATAAAGGCAATTTTTCTTTTTCATATTTTTTAAGCTCTTTTTCCAATTCCTCTTCAATTATCTCGTAAGCTTCTCTAAATCCTTTGTGAATTTTTCCATCCCCTTTTGCAGGCACTAGGTTTGCTTTAATATCACTTTTAATATCTTCTATAGAAGTTGGCTCAGTCCCTCTAAATACAAGTATAAGCATTCCATCAAAATCTTTTGTTTTATCTATCTTGACAAGCATTGCTTGAGTGCCTAATTCATCAAAACCTTTTTTAAAACAAATCTTTACTGCATTTTGATCGGGTAATGTATCTTTTATAATAGAATCATTCTCATCAACCTGAATTGCTTTTTTAATTAAAGCTTTAACCTCTTTATGCGTTTCACGTTTCTTTGCCAAACAGCAAATCTCTTCTATCCTTTTTTCTAAAGCTTTTTCTCCGGGCAATGTTTCATATACAAGTCTTGAAAGCTCTGCCATCATCCATGCAGTTCTATCTGAATATGCCGCTCTTTTTGTAGGGAGGGATTTCATCAAAAGTTTATCGTCAAAATATTCCATTATTTTTCCTCCATCTTTTCTATAAATAATTTATTTAATTTACTTAGCTTTGTATATACTGCAAAAAAGACACTTCTTGTTATATTGTTATTGATTTTATCACACTCAGCTTGAGTGTCACATCCATCTAGTACTACATCTACTTTTTTTACCATAGGCTCAGAGAAAAAACCTCCGCTTAATGCATTTTCTACACTAGATGCCGCTATTTGCAATCGTAACTGATCTATTTTTTGTAATATCTCTTTGTATTCTTTAAGATTTACATCTAAATCCAGTCCAAGCATTGTGCTTAAATCTTCTTGGGTAACATAAGTGAAATATTTTGCACTTAAAGTGTATGTAATAATCCCTGTTTTAAATTTAAATTTGTCATTTAAAGCACTATCTATTGTTTTTAAGGTTTTTTTATTCAGTATCAGTCTTTCTGATTTTAATCCACTGGCAAGTACCAGTTTACTTGAACTTTTTTTTCTATTACCGTTTATTCCTGCAACTTTTCCTAAATTTAGCCCTGCATCTTTTTCTTTTTCGCCATTAAGTTTAAAGATAATTGCATTGGATTTTTTAAGCTTATTTAATACATTTTCATAGTTTTTTGGAAGTTCTTTTACCATGTCACTTAGATTCTTTTGTAACGTACCGATTTTTGTCGTAATATCGGTAATGTCAACGGCACTATTTTTCAAAGTTTCAAATTCTTTTGATTTTTTATAAAGTTGTAATTGTGCCAATTCCTGTTGTATTTGTAATAGTTTTTTAGTATCTCTATTCAGTTTCACAAATCCATCACGTATCTCCATAAGTTCTTGTTCTTTTACATGAGATGTATATTCTTTGACAATTTTTTTAGGATTGATATTCTTCACATCTAAATAAACTGCCGTCTCACTTCCTCGTCTTGGATCAAAAAAACAAACCTGACCAACTTCTTCAAAAGATATAAGTGGATTGATAGTCATTACTCTTGTTTGTTTTATCGCACCTATTCCACCGTCATTATCATACTCGCTATTTATGTCAAATAGTGTACTCGTCATATTTTTACTACTACACCCTTGTAAAACAACCATTCCAACACACACTAAAACAAAATGTAAATATCTACTTCTCATAATAAACCTTTTTCAGTTATTAAAAAATTAGATTTTAAAATCAACAAAAAACTTGCATTGAGATAAGTATAAAAAAATTTTGCTACATTTCGTGTCACGCTATTCAGGTTAAATTCAGCTTTGTAACTTTTCTTTAGATTTTGAAAAAAAAGACGACTTGATGTCGTCTTGTATTAGTATGTTATTTAATATTTTGATGTAAAAATGAGCAGCTTTTTAAAGGGTTATTTTCCCCATTTTTTGCATGATTCTCTATATCTTCATAGCTATGTACTTTACTATCGTACGCATAGACAAATATCTCATCGCCTATTTCTAAAAATGTACTCTCTCCAAATGAGGTATAGCTAGTAGCTCCTATTGAGATTACGACACCTTCTGGTTTATCTGCCTCCATTATCAATTTATGCAGATTTTCTAGCGGTCCATCATCTTTTTGGTTATTGAGCTTATCTATTATCCACTCTTTTAGCTGCCCGTAGAAATAGTTATACGTAAGTACCGGGCTGTCTTCTCCATACTCATAAAGTTTTCCGTCTCGTCTTAAAAATGAAGCGATATGGTAGCTATCCATTACTCCATCCTTTTCAAATTTATCTATTTGTAAAATCCCAGAAGAGATCCCTTTCGTTTCCTCTCCCCAGTTTTTCTTTTCACTGATTTTTTTAGCGCCCTCTTTTCGTATACTGCAATCATTATACGCCGTAAAAAAGTTTGGAATTATATCTGCAACCTTATCGCCGTCATAAACCACTTCGCAAATAAGTGCGATCTCCGGTTCCATATGGAGATTTCCATCGACTGTTCTTGGATGGATGATAGTTGTACTGCTTAGCGGATATGTTCCTACAAATGTGTTACTATTTGGAATATAAAAAGGAAATATCCCTTTTGGTGCATTTTCATCGTCAACTTTTACATTTACAAAATCACTTGCTTCTCCCGCTTGTTCCAAATGGTGGGCAAAATTCCCCGCTACACCAAATCCTAAAAACTTTTTTAAATGTTCTTTACTCATTCAATCACTCCAATAAAAATAACTAATATTTATAATACTAAAATTTTTTCAGCATTGTAACATAATAGTTTTTATGGTAGCATATAAGAAAATTTGCAAGGATATGAAGATGTCGACTACTATACAAATTGAAACAATAAAGCTATCGGGAACCAAAGAGGGGACAATCAGTGTTGCAAATATCACTGAACCTTACGGAGCGGGAACAAACACTGTTACAAGTATCGGTATATCTTTGATAGGAGATGATGTAGAGTGGAAAGTACACATCCCAAAAGAGAATATTGATGAGCTTATCAAAGCTTTAGAAAAAGCTAAATAATTTGTAATTATGAGCTACAAAAAAGTAAAACTCAGCCATATCTGCCTTAAAGCATTGGAGGCTGGACACACCTATAGGTATCCTATTTTCTACCAATATTCCGACAATATATATAGAGTGCTTATTGAACAAAATACTGGATTTACAAAAGAGACTCAAGCCAAAATAGATGATTTAAAAATATCTGATGTTTACGTCCTTTTAAAAGATCATCCAAAATATGAAAAAGATACACAAACATATATTTCAAAACTTGTTTACGATAATACATTTCCTATCCATTCAAAAGCCGACATTATCCATGAAATGGCAAATGATACGATGCAAGAACTTTTTGACGGAGAACTGCACAAATCCAAAATAGATAGATCCCAAGCACTTATTAACCATACCATTTCGCTTATATTAAATGATGAACGCGCTTCAAAAGCGATGATGAAAGTTACCTCTTATGATTATTATACCTATTCCCATTGTGTCAATGTTTCTATTTATGCTCTAGGGTTTGGAGCTTATTTGGGATTTACCCCACACCAGCTTCATATCTTAGGAGCAGCAGCAATACTTCACGATCTTGGCAAACAAAAAATACCAAGTGAAATTGTTAATAAAAACGGTAAACTCACAGATGAAGAGTTTGAAATAATGAAATCACATCCCACCTATGCCGTTGAGATTTTAAAATCTTTAGGGGAAAAAAATAAAATTATTTTAACAATAATAGAGCAACACCATGAAAAAATGGATGGTTCAGGGTATCCCAAACAACTTACAAAAGAAAAAATTCACCCATTTTCACAAATTGTTGCCATAGCTGATATTTTTGATGCGCTTACCACAAGGCGATCTTATAAAAAAGCTTTAAGATCATACGATGCTCTTGATATTATGTCTACACAGATGAAGCATGAAATCAATATGGATTTATTAGAAAAATTTATCCTTTTTATGAGCAAACACATCACAAATAATAAAAATATCTAATATCCCATTAAACTTAGAAGTGCTATGATTGTACTTTATTTACCTCCAAAGGACCTCAATGAAACACCTACTTTTAGTCTTGCTTTTGATTAGTTCATTATTGAGTGACGACGGTTTTTTAGAACCTGAACTTGCTTTTAAAACATCTGTAGAAAAAAAAGATGATACTATACAATTTAAAATAGTTTTAGATAAATCAATCTATCTTTACGATGAATTTTTAAAAATCTCTATAATAAAACCTGAAAATATTGATATCACAAAAGAGTTAAATATAAAAGAGCCTGTTGATTATGATGGTTTTAAAGTACATTTTCATGAGCTTATTATAGATGTTCCGACAAGTTTAATTACACAAAAAGTAGGTAACAAACCTTATGAAATAGAGATGGCATTTCAAGGGTGTTCTAAAAAAGGTCTTTGCTATGCTCCTATGTCAAAAATTTATAAAGGTGGAGTAAATGTACCAAAACAAGAAGTAAAGAAAACACCTGAACTTCCTCCGGTGGCAAAAGAGATCACTAAAGTTACAAAACCTGCAAATGAAACCGATGCCATAGCAGCAACACTTCAAGGTGGAAATGTAATCCTTGTACTTGCTACATTTTTTGGATTTGGTCTTCTTTTAGCGCTTACCCCTTGTATCTTCCCTATGATACCTATTTTATCAAGTATCATTGTCCAACAATCCCAACAGCAAGGCGGGCAGATGTCCGCTAGTCGAGGATTGTTTTTATCTATCGTATATGTTTTGGCTATGAGTGTTGCTTATACTATTGCAGGGGTTTTAGCGGGTCTTTTTGGTGCAAATCTTCAAGCGATGCTGCAAAATCCTATCGTAATCGTAATCTTTGCGGGTATTTTTGTGGCTTTAGCTTTTTCAATGTTTGGATACTATGAGATTGGTCTTCCGTCATCTTGGCAAAGTAAACTCAATAAAACAAGTGAAGAGGGAAGTAAAAAAGGGGGTATCGCAGGTGTTGCCGTTATGGGATTCCTCTCGGCTCTTATTGTGGGACCTTGCGTTGCACCGCCACTGGCAGGTGCATTAATTTATATCGGTCAAACTGGCGATGCTATACTCGGTGGAGCAGCACTTTTTGTGATGAGTTTAGGTATGGGACTGCCGCTTTTACTTGTGGGACTTGGAGCTGGGAAATATATGCCAAAACCTGGCGGTTGGATGGAAAGTGTCTCAAGAATCTTCGGTATCGTGATGCTTGGTATTGCACTTTGGATGCTAGAGCGGGTTATAAGTGATACGGTATTTATGTTTGCAAGTGCTATTTTACTTATTGGTTCGGGATTATATTTGCGAATGTTTAACCATATTATTGCCAAAACCATTACAACTCTTATTTTAATTTACGGAGTTATAGTTTTTGTGGGAGCCGTAAGCGGAGCTACAAATGTACTTAATCCATTGGAAAATTTTAAGGGCGGTGGTAGTACAACTGTTACACAAAGCCACTCTGAATGGGAACATATTAAATCTGTAGCAGAGCTTGAAAAAGTTGTAGCAAATAGTAGCAAACCTATTATGATAGATTTTTGGGCGAGTTGGTGTACAAGCTGTAAAGAGCTTGATAATATCACTTTTAAAGATACAAGAGTGATAGAAGAACTTGCAAACTATACAATCTATAAAGTGGATGTTACAAAAAATACAGCCGATGATAAAGCTTTGATGAAAAAGTTTAATATATTTGGTCCCCCTGCGCTTATATTTTTTGAAAATGGACAAGAGGTTGTTACAAAAAGAATCGTAGGATACAAACCTCCTGAAGAGTTTTTGAAGATTGTAAAGTAAATCTCGCTAAACTTCGCGTATGGAACTATTACAATATATTGAACGTGGAGGGATAATAGTATATATCCTTATAGCTATGAATGTTATAGGATTTACTATTATGCTTTGGAAAGGTTTTGTTCTCTTTACGGCAAGGTTAGGTTTAGAAAAAACTGCAAATGAACTTTTAGGGGAACTTCATGTAACCAAAGAGTATCAAGTAGCAGGGATTCATGCAAATGTTGCATTAAGGGTTAAAAAACTTGAATCGGGTCTTAATACGGTAAAACAAATTGCATCCATTGCACCTCTGCTTGGACTTCTTGGAACTGTTATCGGGATATTAAATTCATTTGATTCTATTTCACACCTTGGACTTGGTGATCCCAGTGTATTTTCAAGCGGAATCAGCGTAGCGCTTATCACTACCGTTGCAGGGCTTATTGTCGCTATTCCCCACTATATAGGGTACAACTATTTTATGGGAGCATTAGACAGCATAGAAGTAAAACTGGAAAATCTTATTATAGAAAAGCTTCAATGACACACCAAAGAAGAGAACATATTACACCTGATCTTACACCGCTTATCGATGTGGTATTTATCTTGCTTATCTTTTTTATAGTAAGCTCGGTATTTAAAAAAGAGGAATTAGCTCTTGCACTTGATCTTCCAGCTTCTAGTGCAAAAGAGCATGAGGTGGCACCTAAACAATTAAGTATAGAGCTTTCCCCTAACTCATTGGCATATCTTGGAAAAGTGATTACTTTTGAAAAACTTGATAGTGAATTACAAAAAGTGATAAAAAAAGATAAACCAGTGATCGTACGAATAGATAAAAAAGTAAAATATGAAAGAATTGTAAAAGTTTTAGATATACTGCAAAAATACTCTTTGACTAATTTAGCTTTGGTCACGGAAGAGCAATAAAATATAATCTACAAAAGGAGACACAATGGCAACTGCAAGTGCAAGACATATATTAGTTGAGAGTAAAGAGATTTGCCAACAACTAAAAGACCAAATACAAAACGGCGAGACAACTTTTGAAGAGGCAGCTGAATCATATTCACAATGTCCATCGGGAGAAGATGGTGGAAATTTAGGATCATTTCCACAAGGTGCGATGGTACCTGAATTTGATAAAGTTGTATTTAATGATGAACTTAACGTAGTTCATGGTCCAGTTGAAACACAATTTGGATGGCATCTTTTAGAGATAACTTCAAGAGAAGACTAAAAAGGTTTTTGTAATGGCAAAAGTAAAAGAACACAGCCTTGATATATCTGCAAAATTAAATATGCAAGATATGAAAGACGCCGTTATCCAAGCACAAAAAGAGATTGATAATAGATACGACTTTAAAGGAATCACAAAAGAGATTGATCTTAAACCTGATGCAAAAGTAGTAACACTTTTAACTGCAAGTGATCAAAAAATCGATGCGATGAAAGATATACTTATATCAAAAATGAACAAACGAGGTGTTCCAATTAATGCCCTTGAAGAGGTAAGTACCGATAACGCAAGTGGCGGAAATAGAAAATTTACTTATAAAATCATAGATAGTATAGATAAAGAGGAAGCAAAAAAAATTCAAACAGAGATCAAAAGCTTAAAGCTTAAAGTAACTGCTGCAAATCAAGGAGACGAGATACGGGTCAGCGGTAAAAATATCGACGATCTTCAAAAAGTGATGCAACATCTAAAATCACTAGATTTTAAAGCTCCACTTGTATTTGATAACTTTAGGTAATCATCTTTAAACAATAATAGATAGCAGCTTTCATCTTATGATGAGATATGCTATCTCTTTTAAATAGAACTTTGTAAACACATCCTATAAATCGTATTTTGTGGTAAAAATTTACTAAAAAAAAATCAATTTTTTATCTTGACAAATATATTTTATTATATTAGAATATTCTAATATAATTATATAGGAATTTAAATGCAAGAAAAATGTATTAGAACAACTGATAATAATATTGAAGTTAAAAAGGCAAAAGAATTTATACATAAAAATTCTTTATCAATTGAAAAAGAAGCCGATAAACTTGCATTATTATCCAATAGTGTTAGATTAAAAATTGTTTTACTGCTTAAAAATTTTAATAAACTTTGTGTCTGTGACCTTAGTGAGATACTTGAAGTAAATCAATCTGCTATATCCCAACATCTTCGCAAATTAAAAGATGGCGGTATACTTGCTAAGACAAGAGATGGACTTACCATATATTATTTTATTGATGAGACAAACAATCCTGACCTAGTAGGTTTAATTGAAAAAATCTTTTTATTCAAGGAGTGATTATGGAATTTATAATAAATTTTTTTACTAATTTTTGGCAACTGAGTATAATGATAGGATTATATGTTTTAATAGGACTTATCTTTGTAGGAATCATTCATTTATATATTTCAGAAGATTGGATAAAAAAACATCTTGGAGTTAATACTAAATATAGTGCATTAAAAGGTGCTTTATATGGTATTCCTCTTCCTTTATGTTCTTGTGGGGTAATCCCTCTTGCTACAAGTTTAAGACAAAAGGGTGCTTCAAAAAAAGCAGTTACAAGTTTTTTTATTACTACTCCAATGACAGGAGTTGATTCTATTATAGCCACCTATGGTGTGTTTGGGTTACCTATGGCTATTATTAGAGTAATTTCAAGTTTTATAAGTGGTGTTATAGCAGGTAGTTTTGTAAAAGAATCATTTGATACAGCACAGAGAGAAGAACAAAAATCTTGTTGCAGTTCAAGTTGTTGTTCTAAGGAAAAACCACAAAAAGAAAATCAATTTAAAAAAGCATATAATTATGCACTATTTGAAGTTTTTAGTGATATAGCAAAGCCTATGTTTTATGGTCTAATATTAGCAACTTTATTTATAATGTTGATTCCAAATAATGGAATTGAATTTTTAAATGACAATCTGTTTATAACCTACATCTTAGTATTTTTAGTTGCTTTACCATTGTATGTTTGTTCAATATCTGCTATCCCAATAGCACTCTCAATGTTAGCAATAGGAATCAGTCCGGGAGTAGCTTTTATATTTTTAGCTGCTGCTCCTGCAACCAATATCATTACAGCAGGTATTATCAAAAAAATACTTGGAAATGATGTTTTAATCGTATATCTAATATCAATTATTACTGTTACAGTATCATTTGCATTGATGATTGATTTTGTTCTACCGCTTGAATGGTTTAATTCTTTTTCTCAAAATACAGAACATGAAAATATATCTATCATTGATACTGGTGGAGCAGTTATATTTTTAGCGATCATGTTTTATTTTGTGATTAAAAAAATATTAAAATAAGCTGTAAAAAACAATTACATAGAAATTATGGAGAAAGTAGACAAATAACTGTAACAATAATGGGACAATAAGTCCCATCATCATTTTAAAGTGCCAAAGTTAAAATCTCTTTAATAACCTTTGCCGAATAGATCTCATTAAGCCCAAAAAAGTTTGAGTTCATATGGGCATTTTGTGAGATTGCTTCTAAATCCGACTCTTGTATATCAAACGCTGAAAATCTAATAGGAGAGCCGATTTTATCAAACCAAGCTTCAAGTGCATCTATACCTTCAAGTGCAGTTGTTTTTCCAAAAACTTCACGAGCAAATCTTTCAAATTGTGCTTCATTATTTTTATAGTACCATTTCATCCAAGCAGGAATGACAACTGATAATCCTGCACCGTGCGGTACATTGTGCAGTGCCGATACTGCGTGTTCTATCATATGGTTTGGATATACGACACCCTCAGCTCCTACGGTAGTGATACCGTTAAGTGCATTGGTTGCTGCCCATGCGAACTCGCCTCTAGCATCATTATTATCAGGATTTGCAAGTAGTTTTTCTGTAGTTTTGATAACTGTTTTTATATTTGCTTCCACATACGATGCAGTTAAGTCAGGATGATATGACGCTGTAAAATATCCCTCAATAGAGTGAGCGATAATATCAACTGCCGAATAAACCAAATACTCTTTTGATACGCTTTTTTGAAGTTCAGGATTGATAACCGACACTTTTGGAAATACCGCCGGAGAGTAGATATAAAACTTTTGTTTTGTCTGCTCATTTGTTACAACCGCACTTGGATTCATCTCACTTCCACTTGCAGCTAAGGTCATAATATCAAAAATTGGCAATGCTTTTGTAAGCGGTGCACTAAATGTAAAGAAGTCCCAAACATCGCCGTCGTAACATGCACCGGCAGCGATAGCTTTTGAGCTATCAAGAACAGAACCGCCGCCAACAGCCAAAATACCATCAACACCTTCATTTTTTGCTAAAGCAATCCCCTCATTTACTTTAGATAGAACTGGATTACTTTGTACTCCGCCAAGTGCTATACAATCAATCCCTTGCTCTTTTAAACTTGCAACAACCGTATCAAAAAGCCCCTCTTTTTTAATCCTTTCGCTTCCATATACCAAAAGAACTTTTTTTACTCCAAACTCGGCTATATATCCACCTATTTGCGTCTCTTTATCTTTGCCAAACTCCACTCTTGTAGGGTTAAATATTGTAAAATCTCTCATATTTTTTCCTTTTTATTTCATTTAAATTGTAGCCGTATCGATTACATATCTATATCTAGCTTCTTTATTTTCCACTTTTTTCCAAGCATTTGTTATATCTTTTGCATTGATAATCTCAATTTGCGGATATATTTTATTTTTCGCACAATAATCCACTACATCCTGAGTATCTTTCATACCTCCGATAAGTGAAGAGTTAAAATTAACCCTTGAAAATGACAATCCAAGATTATTTAGCGTAACTTCAAAACCTACAGGCATACCGACTTGTGTAAAGAAACCGTACGGTTTCACCACACTTGCATAAGCTGCCACGTCAAACTGATAAGGAATAGTTGAGATCATATAATCCATTTTCTCTTTGACACCGTACAGCTTTTTAACATCATCGACCACAATCACTTCTTTGGCACCCATCGCTTTTATACTTTTAGCTTTATCGGCTGTTGTAGTAAACGCATAAACTTCTGCACCCATTGAAACTGCAAGTTTAACTGCCATATGACCAAGCCCTCCGATACCTGCGACTCCTACTTTATCCCCTTTTTTAAAGTTAGCTCTAATAATCGGAGAGTACGTAGTAATCCCTGCACAAAGCAGTGGTGCTGCTTGTTCAAACTTAAGATTATCAGGAATATGTACCACAAAATGATCTCTTACGACAATTTGTTTTGAATACCCGCCTTGAGAGATACCTGTAGGTTCTCTTTTATCTGGAAAACCATAAGTAAATAGTGTATTTGGTTGGTATTGTTCTTCATTTTCACAAGTTGTACAACCATCTACCATACATCCAACTCCAGCTCGATCTCCAACTTTAAATTTAGTCACATTTTTTCCAACTTGAGTTACAACTCCCGCTATCTCATGCCCTGGAACTTGAGGATATTGTTGTTTCCCCCAATGCCCTTTTTCTTGATGGATATCAGAGTGGCAGATACTTGCAAATTTGATATCTATAAGTACATCATTGTCTCCTACAGGACGTCTTTCAAACTCCCAAGGCATAAGCACACCCGACTCATCAAAAGCTGCGTACCCTTTTGTCTTAACAGTCGGTTTATTTGCCGACCAAGCAAAAACAGGAGATGCCAATGCAATCCCCGCACCCACTACCGCACTTTTTTTAATAAACTCTCTTCTTGAATTTTCATTGTTAGTATTTTCCATAGCTTCATCCTTTTATTTGAATTTATATTGTTATTATAAATCAAATTGGGGATTTTTGGTAGAAAGATACTCTATCTTACTTGCCTGATTCTCTAAATATTGTCTTTAGCTATTACTTAAAACTTCTTTTAGTCTATAAGAAGTTGCATTAACAACTTCAATTTTATTATCAATTGTATCAATTTTAAATAATGACTTTATATCATTTGTCCTAATTAAAAAAGATTTTTTGGAATGTTTAATATCCACTGCTTTTTGTAATTGTTTTATTGCTTCTTCCATAGTTTCATTTTCTTTTTGAATTCGTACAAGTATTGGACTGTTTTGATAAGTTTCTTTTAAAATTGCATCTATTCCGTTATTTCTTTGCACAGGAACATAATCAATATCATGTAAAATTTTTTCAACAACGGCATCGACATTTCTATATGCTTTTTTCCCTTTTTTCAGTAAATTAGATTCACTTTTAATTGGTTTGTCTAGTCTTGATTTTGTTAGATTTACGGCATCTTGCAAAATATCCATACCAATAACATTTCTATTTTTGAGTTTTCCTGCAACCAAGGTGGTGCCACTTCCACAAAATGGATCAAGTATCGTATCTGCTTCATTTGAAGCTATTTCAATAATTCTTTCTAATAATAAAATAGGTTTTTGTGTTGGATAGCCAACCCTCTCTTTAGCTTTTGGATTTAAATAAGGTATTTCCCATACATCGTTGAGGGGCACACCTTTTTTAACTTCACTATTTATTGTATTGCCGTTTTCATCTTTAGCATATACTGTTTTCCCATGTTCGTCTCTAACTCTTTTTTGCAAAATTTGATCAATATTTGTAGTTTCTGAATAATCGTTGTAAATGGTTTTAAATTTAAAATCTTTTGTTTTTGAGTAAAAATATATTGTTTGATGAGATGGCAATAAACCTTTTCTTGAATTTGACCATCTTTTATAATACCAGATTATTTCAGATTGAAACTGCTTCAAACCAAAAATATCATCCAATAACATTTTGACAATATGTGTAGAATTTTTATCACAGTGTACAAAAATACTTCCTGTATCTTTGAGCACTCTTTTTAATTCAACCAATCTATGGTACAAAAATTCTGCATACTCTTCATTATTTTTCCAAATATCTTTATATGCAAACTCTTTATTTCCATCTCGTGTTTTAAGTTTTTGTATTGTATTTGTAAAAAATGGTGGATCTAAATAAATTAAATCTACGCTATTGCCTTCAAAATCTTTTAGTAAATCTAAACAATCGCCAAGTAAAACTTTTTCCAATTTTATACTCCGCAAACTTCTTGTGCAATTTTTTCTAAGATAGCTTTTAAATCTATATTTGTTCTATTTTTAACATATTCCCAAGCACTATCCCCATAATAATACTCTCCTCCAATTCCTTTGTAAAGAGTTTCAAGTGTATTTTGAATTTTTATAGCTTGTTCACGATTAGGATAATAAAACATTACCCTTATTGGATTATATCCAGCGGCATGAATTACTCTAATTCTTGTATGTTCTTTTGTAATATGATCTCCATCAGTGGTTGCATCTCTCCATTTTATCTCAATGGCATTACTACCCTCCAAGCAATCAATTTCAAAAGTTTTTGGTCTTTGTCCTATCGTATTTGTGATTTTTGTTGTTGCAGAATCTGGATATGTATGTTTAAAACACAGTTTTGTTGCTTCTTCCAAGAAAGAACCTGCATATTTATATAAAAAACGTCCTTTATTTTGATACAGATCTATTAAATGACCTTCTTTATCTGATATTCCTAAAACTTGGTAAATGAGATAATGAGATTTATCATCACTTTTCATTTCTTCCATTCTGTCACTAATTTTACTTTCTAAATTATCTGCATATTTTTTTGCTAAATCTTTTATCTCTTGTTCTATATTCATTAAAATTTCTTTCTATTTCTATATTATATAGAGGTAATTTTATCTAAAATGTCTTATCATTAAAGTTAATTAGCAGTATATAATAAATTCTTTTGAGTTTTTAAAAATATGTCAAATTGCAATATTTTTTATTTTTATTAATGTATAAAGGAATGTGTTTTAGAGATATTTTTATAAAAATTACCCACGAAGTATATAATATACTTCATAGGATTTGTTTTACGACAGATATGCCCCACCACTTACAGATAAATATGCTCCTGTAACTTGTGAGCTTTCATCTTTTACAAGAAAACTAATAGCATTGGCTACGTCGTCTGGTTTGGAGATAGTCTGTGTCGGTGTCATTGATCTGATAAACTCTTTAAACTCATCAGGTGCTGCTGCCGTTGCATCTGTTAGTACAAGTCCTGGGGCAACGATATTTGAAGTGATACCGTAAGCTCCTAATTCTTGAGCTAAATATTTGCTAAAAGTATCAAGTGCTCCTTTAGCCGATCCATGGGCGATAAAACTAGATGCTGGAGATTCCGATAAGGTACTTGATATAAATACAAGCCGTCCGAAATTTTTCTCTTTCATTGATGTTACGGCATATTTGGCACAAACATAAGCTGCATGCATCTCATCATTTAACTTTTGCGAAAACTCCTCCCAACTTTGCTCTATAAAAGGTTTTTGGGTAAAGTTCATATTTGCATTTGAAACCAATATATCGACTCCGCCGTGTTCTGTTTTTATTTTTTCAAACATCGCTTCTATTTTAGAGTCATCTCTAACATCTGCTTGGATAGTATATGCTTCTGCGCCATCAAAGTTTATCTCTTTTGCCAAAGTTTCTGCTACTTCTACACTATTTATATAATTAATAAATACTCTATAACCATTTTGAGCCAACTCTTTTGCAGTTGCGGCTCCAATTCCTCTTGCCCCACCTGTGATAAGAACATTTTTTTTCATTTTTTTCTCCTACTAATAAATTTTTAGTGTTTTTTTACTAAAACATGAACTGTTTTTTTAACCAATGGAGATACCATCACAATAGCTGCAAAAGCTACAAAAAATGCTTTTGACCAAGCTTCAAGGGCTTTTAGTATAAACCCGTCTACCAAGCCTATATTGATAATAGTAATGGCAAATGCCATAATAAAGCTCATAAATAAACTCATCACAAATGAGAAAACCAGTTTTTCATATTTTTTACTAATCATAATTAATCCTTTTCAATTTTTTGTATTTTTAAATATACTTGTCAAATGCAAGTATATTTTGAATAAACTTAAATACTTGTTAAAGACAAGTATTAATTTTTTATGTTATAATTACGTATGAAAGAAGAATTTAATATACAAAACTCCTACGGCTATCATATCAATGTTATATTTAGTGATATAAAAAGGTTTATGGATTCAAGGCTAAAAGAGTATGAGCTAACCCATTTACAATTTGGTATTTTGATGAATCTTTATAAAAATAATCTCAGTACCCAAAAAGAGTTATTAAAATATACTTACGGCGATGAGGCAAGTATCACAAGACTCATCGATAGGTTGGAGCTAAAAGGCTATCTCACAAGAGTTGCTTGTACAAAAGATAAAAGAAAGAAAAAAATTGTCTTAACTGATGAGGGTGTATCTCTTACAAAAAAGCTGATACCTTATGCAAAAGAAATTAATAAAGAGATTATTAAAGATTTAGATAAAAATGAAGCTGATGAACTTTTAAGATTGCTCAAAAAAGTTCATATCGCTATAGAGTAATTTATATCAATTAATCGATACTTTTAATCTCTATAGTTCCACTCATATCTTTTATATACTCTTTGCCGGATACCACATTGCCAAGCTCATATAAACCACTTGCTCTTCCAAAATTACCAAAAAACATAACCACATCTCCCCATGGAGCATAATATGCCAAAGTTCCTATACCGCCGTTTGCCAAAGATGTATTACTAGTGGAGAGTTTTTTAGGAGGATAAAATATCTTTTCATTGTTACTGTAATCTTCAACTTTGATCGTTAAAGGAAGTTGGGCATAAAGCTCTTTTGATGCTTGTGAATCGTTTAATTCAAATACGGTAGTGTTGCCGTTTGCGTTGATACTTATTTTCATATTTGCTCCTTTTGCACTTAAAGGGATATTGAGTAAAACAATAAATAGTATGGTTAAAAACTGTTTCATAATGTTATTCTCCTTTTTATATTTGGATATTATAAATCAATTTTTGAGTTTTTACTAGAAAAATAATCCATATAAGATGCACGATTCTCCATACTCAAAGATATTTGTAGAATTAGGCAAATAATTTATAAAATCATTCTATTAGATATATCTATTTTTTTCTATAATATGTACTATATAAATTTTATTCATAAAAGGGAGTAAAAATGAAAATTATAAAAAATGGAACTCAACCGTATCTAAAAGAGGAACTCAAAGATTATTTTACGGGAGATGCGGGACTTGATATGATATTTCAACCCGATTCTCCATCAAACTTATCTTTCGCTCATGTCAATTTTATGCCCGGAGCCAGAACAAAATGGCACACGCATCCTGTGGGACAAGCTTTGATCGTCACATCGGGGAAAGGATATGTACAGCTTGAAGGGAAAGAAAAGGAGATTATAAAAAGCGGAGATGTTATTTGGATAGAACCAAACGAAAGACATTGGCACGGTGCAACCGAATCAACAAAGATGAGCCATATCGCTATCCAAGAGCAAAAAGACGGCTCCAATGTAACATGGATGGAAGAGGTAAGTGAAAAAGATTATTTGAATTAATTATAATTAAATTTCAACTTAGTTACATTTTTTGATAAAAATATAATTTTATCTTGAAAAATTACTAAAATATTACTATAATATGACCAAAACGTGACTAAAAAGTTATGCACAAATTAAGGAATAGCCATGAAACAAAAATCAAGTTTTGGTAAAACAATGTTAAGAAATATATTGATTGCTACAATATTAATTTTTGCAATCACTATGTTTTTTATAGCACAATATTCTTTTGGAACAGCTCAAAAAGATTCAAAAAAATATGCACAAGAGTTAGCGGGAAAATATGCCGCTCAAGTGCAAAACGAACTGAATCAAGTTGTAAATATCTCCCAAACATTTACAGCACAATTGGAACAAGCTGCCATTCATGAAACAAATTTGGGAGAACAAGCGACTATAGATTCGTTTAAATCTATTTTAAAAACCAATAAAAATTTTGTGGGTGTTTGGTTTAAATATAAAGATGATTATCATGTTTTTCCAAATGTTGAAAATGCAAAAGTACCTGGTGCATATGATAAAACAGGCACTTTTAATCCTTATGTTGTAAGGTCAGGTAGTACTTTAAAGTATCAAGTAGGCTCGGTATACAATGAAAAAAACGATTGGATAGGTGGTCCTAAAAAGCTGGGGAAACCTTATATCACGGCTCCTTATTTTTATCCGGTTGATGGTGTAAAAGTGTTGATGACTTCTGTTTGTATCCCGATGTACAAAGATGGTAAATTTATAGGTTCCGCTGGTATAGATTTAACCCTTGACAGCCTCACTAAGCTCATCTCCAGCATTAAAATATATGAAACAGGTTATGCATTTTTAATAGATGAGTATGGAGTACTTATAGGGCATCCACAAAAAAATTTAGTGGGTAAAAAAATTTTAGAAGTTGTTAAAAATGATAAAGATTATGCGGCATTGTTGGAAAATTCAAAAAATGGAAAAAATCACAGCTTTGATAAAACAGCATCAACAACCGGTATAAAAGCTACTTATTACTCTTTGCCGTTTACAATAAAAGGTGTTGAAAAAAACTGGACGTTTGCTATCAATGCTCCTATAGACGAATATTTAGAAAGTGCTATATTTATGAGAAATTTTTCTATTATTGCATCTATTATAGGACTTTTGATCATTACCCTTATTATCTATTTTTCGGTAAACAGACTTAATACCTATTTAGAAAAAATATCTTTAGGACTTGAAGAGTTTTTTATCTTTTTTAATACAAAAACATCTTCAACAAGAGATATTGAGATAAACAGTGACTGTGAATTCGGGGTAATGGCATACTCTATCAATCACAATGTAGCAAAGATAAAAAATGCTATTGAAGAGGATCATCAACTTATCAATGAAGTTAAAGGGGTAGTTGAAGTAGTAGCTAATAGAAAATTTGATAAAAGGGTATCCAAAACAACTTCTACACAATCACTCAACGAACTTAAAGAGCTTCTGAATGATATGCTTGATAAACTCGAAGCTCAAGTAGGGAAAGATATGAATAAAATCATCGAAGCTCTTGAAAAATATACAAATAGAGACTTTACGGCGAAACTTGATGAGAAAAACAGCGGTAATATCGGGCAAAAAATTATACAAATGAATAACATGATTACCACAATGCTTCAAGACAGCCAAAAAGATGGATTATCTTTAATGCAAAGTGCAAATAGATTGGCTCAAAATATGAGTACACTTAACAGCAACGCAAACAATCAAGCAAGTTCATTGGAAGAATCCTCAGCCTCAATAGAAGAGATTACAAGTAATATTGAACAAACAAACAACAAAGCTCAGGAGATGAATAATATCTCTGAACAAACAAAAGCTTCGGCTGATGAGGGGAAAAAACTTGCAACCGATACTGTAAGTGCTATGGATGCGATTAACCATACTGTTATGGAGATAAATGAAGCAATCGCAGTTATCGATCAAATAGCATTTCAAACAAATATACTCTCACTCAATGCAGCAGTTGAAGCGGCAACGGCGGGGGAAGCAGGAAAAGGTTTTGCAGTAGTTGCCGGGGAAGTGAGGAATCTGGCTTCAAGAAGTGCAGAAGCAGCAAAAGAGATAAAAGAACTTGTTGAAAATGCTACAACAAAAGCAGAAAACGGTAAACAAATCAGCGGTAAAATGATTGAAGGTTTTACAAATTTAGAAGAAAAAATAGTTGATACAAGCAAACTTATTGAAGATGTAACAATGGCGGCAAAAGAACAAAGCCTTGGTATGCGGCAAATATCAGACGCGGTATCTTTGCTTGATAAATTTACCCAAGAAAATGCTTCTGTTGCAGATGAGACGAATTCTATTGCCAGAGAAACAAATTCTATTGCAAAAATTGTTGTTGAAAACGTGGATAAAAATAACTTTGAGGGGAAAAATCTTACCTACAACAATGATTTTGAACAATCCTCCGTAAGTTCGACAAACAAACCTGTAAAAACCACTCCAGAAACTACACAAATAAAAGAAGAAAATAGTGATGACCATGATTGGGAAAGTTTTTAACAACTTTCCTTTTTATGATTTTTACGACTCAAACTTATTTTCAATCTTACATTATCGGTAAAAATTCAAATTTTTATAATATAATATGTCCGTTTAGAAAGGTTTAACAATGCACGACCCGTTTGAAAAGTATAGATCTGATATGATTACGTTTATTACGGACAAATATAAATCAGAAGGCACTGTTCAAAGTGAAATTCCAAGTTTAGATTTTTATTTCTCCGAAACACTTACCGAGCAAATCAATATTATGTATGAACCTTCCCTTTGTGTTATTTTGCAAGGGAATAAAGCCGTAGGTTTTGGAGATGAGACTTTTAGTTATAACCATAAAGAGTATCTAGTCTCCTCAACCCATCTTCCTGCAAAGATGAAAATACTTGAAGCAACGCAAGAAAAACCTTACGTATCTTTACGGATAAAATTTACCCTGGAAGATATTTACGATGTTCTTAAAAATGTCGATCCGGAACAGTTTTCTTCAAATACCGATACAAGAAAAGGTCTTTTTTTTGATGATATGAATATAGAACTGTACGAATCTCTTTTTCGACTGATAAAATTATTGGAGCGTCCCAAAGAAGATGTAGAATTTTTATATCCCCTTTTAACACGAGAGATTCTTTATAACCTTATTAAAAGTAAAGGCGGTTACTTTTTAAGTAAATTTTCAATGGAAGGGACGGTTTCCAATAAAATCGTAAAAGTGATTACCCAAATAAAAGACAACTTCAATGAAAAACTCAATATAAAAGAACTAGCAGAGACTATCGGTATGAGCGAATCATCTTTGTATCAACATTTTAAAACTATTACCACAATGTCCCCTATCCAATTTCAAAAAAAACTCAGACTTGAAGAGGCAAAACAGCTTTTACTTTTAAGAAATATGGAGATCAGTGATATTGCATTTGAAGTGGGATATGAATCCCCCTCGCAATTCAGCAGAGAATTTTCAAGGATGTTTGGGATGGCTCCAAAAATATTTATGAATCAAAAATAGATAACTGTCTAAACAGGTAAGACAATAGTAAACTCTGCACCGTTATAAACTTCCCCTTTGTAATTATAGTTCACATTGTCTGCTATAATTTTTCCTTTCATACCCTCAGTTACCAAATTATACGTCATACTAAGACCTAACCCTGTCCCCTGCGCTTGATGTTTTGTAGTAAAATAAGGTTCAAATATTCTTGGAAGAACATCACTTGGAATACCTCCGGCATTATCTCTAAACTTGATTATGATACTCTTGTCTTTTTTATAACTATCCATAAAAATATATTTTTTTTCTTGATTGGATTCTTTAAGTGCATCTTTTGCATTATTATAAATATTCATAAAACATTGGATTAACTCGTTGGGGTATCCATCTATAGTAAGTGACGGATCAATATTTAATACCAACTCTATATCATGCCTTTTAAAGGATGGCTCAACAAGCCTTAAAAAGTTATCAATTTTTTCTTCAAGATTAAATGTGGAAAATTTTCTCTCATTTTTTATAAAATTCTTAAAGTCATCTATAGTTTTTGATAGATATTGAGCATTGTCATTTATTAAGTTACAGGTATTTTCAAATTGCTCATCACTTAACATATCCATCTGTTTTTGCATTATCATCCCTGTTGCACCGGTTGAAATGATAGATAAAGGCTGTCTCCACTGATGGGCAATATTTCCTATCATCTCTCCCATAGCTGCATTTTTTGATTGTTCCAGTATAATTTTTTCTTGCTCTTTTTTATCTGTAATATCTTCGGAAATTCCTAAAAGATAAAGAGGATTTCCATCACTATCTTTAACAGAAACCTTACGGGTATGCAGTATACGTTCACCCGCAGAGGTTGTAATCGCTTCCTCTTCAATATTGACTACCCTATCATACTTTAGTGCTTCTTTGTCTCTGTTAATAAAAAAATCTGCCTCCTCTTGTGAAAACAAGTCATAATCGTTTTTCCCTATTAGTTCCTCTTGGGATTTCCCTAAAAGTTTTTCTCCAAAATTATTTATTTTAACAAAACGCAAATCTTTGGCATCTTTGAGAAATATCATATTTGGGATGTTATCAAAAATAGATTTAAGTTCATTTTGCTGTATTACCAATGCTTGGTTTGTTTTAGCTAAATCTTCTTTTGTATCGATAAGTTTTTTTTCTGTTTTTCCTATTTGTTGTAAAATAAGAAAAATAACAACTCCCCCTATCCCCATAACAAATAACAACGTAATGATTCCAATCTGCTTTATTTGTAATACTTGTTTTTCCATAACGGCTTCATTTTTTATAGATAACTCTTTTATCTCTTCTAACAAAAACTCTTCATACTGTTTAAGATAATCAATGGAGTTTTTAAGGTCTACTATAGCTAAATAGTAATCACTTTTTTCATTAGAATTCAACCCCTCTCCAAGTCGTCTTAAAATAGATTTTTCCATAATATTTTGTTTTTGAAAAATGGGGTTTTGTAGTTTTTGGAAAATCTTATTGGATTCATTTTTTATTACGTTAAAAAAGTTTAAGATATCCTCGTTCAATTTGTAATTTTCTTGAGATAATCTATTGATAACATTTTGAAATTTATCTTTTGATTCCATCCACAACTTTGTTTCTCCAACAAGATCATATGTAGTCAGTAACCGCTCCGTAAAATACTTATACTCAAACATATAACGGTAAGAGTTTTCTAAAACTTGGTACCGCTTATTTAGTTTTCCATATTTCTCAGATAGAGTAAACATAGTGAGTCCACTAGTCACAAATATAACAAAAACTACAAAAAAACCGTAAAAAGATATCCGCTTAATCGAAAGATTTTTCATCTATTATCTTAACGTCGCTTTATGGTATTTAATCTGTGATTCTCTACCTATTTTATCGGTAATTGATTCCCATCCATCAGAAGCCTCTTGTAATGCTTGAGTGATACTTGATTCCCCTTTTACTGCTTTATATACGGCATTATCTAAAACTTGATAATACTCTCCTGCACCCGGCAATGTTATATCGTATACAACATTTTTATTTGTCAATGAAGTGCTGATAGTATCAAGATATCTTTTTGCAGATTCCTCGGTAAAACCGCTTTTTACCCACATAGCGGCACTTTTAAAGTGTGAAAATCGAGAAGGATTCACTGCATTTCCACTGGTAGCTACAAGTTTTGCACTAAGCTCTTTACCACTCATATGTGCTGCAAACTCAAAAGCAAGTTTTTTATGTTTGGAATCTTTATTTACAAATAAACTCCAATTACCGCTGATAGATGAAACTTGGTTGTATCTATCATCCCATAAATGGGTTATAGAATTATAAACTTTGTTTGAGCCGGGTATTTGTCCGTAACCTATTTGATTCCCTTTTAAAGTAGATATTTCATTTTCCGCTGCATATATACCCAAATCTGCCCAGTCTATAGCCATGGCAACCTTACCTGTTACAAAACTATTTCTTACATCATGTCCTGCAAAACTAACGGCACCCTCGGGTGCATACCCGATAACCTCTATATAGTCCTCAAGGGCTTTTTTAAATGCAGGAGATGTGAGTCTAGGCTTCATAGTCTCTTCATCAAAAAAGTATGCTTTATCGTCGGGATGTTTTGCATAGGCAGCAGCCGTGGCAAAAAATTGAAGCATTGCAATGTCGCCGTTTTTTCTCAATACCGCATTACCGTATTCTATTTTACCGTCATTATCCCAATCCCATCCGTTAAAAAACTTGGCTATCTTTTTATACTCATCCCATGTTTTTGGAGGTGCCAATTCAAAGCCATACTCTTTTAAAAACTTCTCTTTATAAGTTTGATTTTCAAATATATCTTTTCTATAATATAGATTGATACAATCCCCATCGTAAGGGATACCGTACTCTATACCATTGTGTGATAATACGGAATTTTTATAAATAGGAAGCACATCATCCCAATCAATTTTTTCTTTTACCCATGCAGGGACAGGCTCAATATGATCGCCGCCTAAAAGCATACCGTTCCACATAGCAATTACTACAAAAATATCATAATTGAGATTTGGATCGCTTAAAGATTGCTTCGTCTTTTCAATGGTTTCATTCCATCCAGGGGTTACTACCCTTATCTTTGCACCTGTTTTTGCTTCAAACTTTTTAGCTTCTTCCATGATTGGACCACGAATTAACCCGGCATGTAAAGTAGGAACAATAACCATAATACTTTGATTTTGATACGGTTTATCTTGGGATATATCTGTCTCTTGATTTTTTGTTTTAGTATCACAACCTGCTACTAAAAAAACCAAAATACCCAATAATATTGACAGCTTTTTCATAATAACACCCCCGTGCCTAATACTACTATTATATATCAGATATAATAAAAACCTTATGAAATACTACAAGCTGTTTTTTATACGAAGTTCCCTTCTTACTTTCCCATCTTGAAACCTTCTTTTACATTCATTTGATTGAGGATTTAAAGGTGGTACGGGAGTTGGTTTTCTATTTTCATCCAGTGCAACCATTGTAAAATAACAAGTATGGGTGTGGGTTGCCGTTTTTTGTTGAATATTTTCTGAAATCACTTTGATCCCAATCTCCATAGAGGTTGTCCCCGTATAATTTACATGCGCCAAAAAAGTTACAAAATCTCCCACAAAAATCGGATGTTTAAAAAGTACCTTATCAACTGATAGCGTTACCACATAATGTCCACAATATCTCGTAGCACACGCATACGCTATTTGATCAAGATATTTTAAAAGTTCCCCTCCGTGAACATGTCCCGTAAAATTTGCTTTATCGGGTGTCATCAACACACTCATCTGCATTGATGCAATATTGGTATTTAGTACATTACTTTCCATTTTTACTCCAAATTATATAATATAAACTTATATTAACTTAATAACGTAGTAAAATCATAGCATTTAAAAAAATAAAAAAACTTTATAACCTAGCATTAAAATACTCTATCATATTTTGTAATGTAGCCACTTTTGAATAGTCCGATTCAGGTACTTCGACTCCCAGCTTTTCATTGAGTGCGACAAGTATATTTAAAAAGTCGTAAGAGTCGATCTCCAGAGAGGTTTGGATATTTGCCTCCATCGTGATATCGCTTTCATCGATATCGGGTGCGATATTTAAAATCTCTTCGATTATTATATTTTTTAGCTCTTCGTTTGTCATAATAGCTCCTGTGGATTTTGTAATATTTTGTCAAATTTATCTAAAAACAGTGCTCCGACTCTTCCGTCCGTTGCTCTATGATCACCTGCAATAGTTGCTTTTATCACTTTTCGTACAGAGATACTATCTTCATGTGCCCAAGGGATTTCATGTATTTTTCCTAAACCTATAAGTGCGATTTGGGGAGGATATATCACTCCAAATACCTCTTCGACTCCAAGGTCGCCTAGATTTGTGATAGTTATGCTCTGACGTGTGAGTTCACTGCTTTTTAGTTTACCTGCTCTTGTGCGTTTTATAAGGTCGCCGAGCTTTTGCATCGTCTCATCAAGATTTAAATTTGCGGTATCTAAAAGTGCAGGGGTTATAAGCCCTCCTTGTCTTAAAGCGATCGCAATACCGGGATTTATCTCTTTGCTTATTTGATGAGCGTTATCTATCCAAAAGCCGTTAAGTTCAGGTACCGACTCTAACGCTTTTACACAGGCTTTTATCAATAGTGCCGCGGGAAGTATCCTTTGAGCGATACTTCTTTGCTTATTTATCTCTTCCAGCCAGTTTAATGCAGGTGTCATATTTATAGTGGTACTTAGATAGTAGTGTGGTATCTCTTTATTTGAAAGGCTCATCGCTTTTGCAATAGCATCTCTCATGGTATCTTTTTTTATTTCTGTTTTTTCAGGTTTTTTATTTTCTATTTCTAAATCTTTTAACTGTATAGGAGAGTCATCCTCTTTTTTTATACTTGATAGATCGATACCTAGCTCTTTTGCTTTTTTTCTAACGGCGGGAGAGGCTTTGATATGATCTGTTTGGATTGTCTTATCTATTTTTTTTGGCATAGGTTTTTCTTTAACGACCTCTTTTTTTAAAGAGGCTGTCTCGGTCGTCTTGCCGTCGTTTATAATAGCTAAAGGGCTTCCCACTTTACACTCTGTTTCCTCTTCAACCAAAAGCTTTTCTACTATGCCGTCCGTAAATACTTCTATCTCTATTACCCCTTTGCTAGTTTCCACTTCGGCGATAACCTGTCCTTTTTTGACCTTATCTCCAACTTTTACGTGCCATTCCATTAAAACTGCCGATTCCATATCAGCCCCAAGGCTGGGCATCAAAAATTCACTCATTTGCACACTCCCCCTTTACTATCAGCTAAGTACCGACTTTACGGCTTGGACTATTTTTTGCAGATTTGGCAGTGCGGCATCTTCAAGATGTTTTGCATAAGGTAAAGGCACTTCAACAGTACAAACCCTAGCCATAGGAGCATCTAGTTCATAAAATGCCTGTTCGTTTATACGTGCCATTATTTCAGCCGATATACTGCCGCTTTTCCATCCCTCGTCGACTATCACTACTTTATGCGTTTTTTTGATCGACTCCATTATAGTTTTATCATCAAGGGGTCTTAGGCTTCGCAGATCAACTACCTCTGCATCGATTCCCTCTTTTTGCAAAGTTTGTGATGCTTCAAGTGCTTTTTGGACATTGATACCGTATGCAAGGATAGTGATATCAGATCCCTCTTTTTCTATTTTTGCTTTGCCTATAGGAAGAGGTTTTGCTTTTTTATCAAGTTTGCCTTTTGAGTTATATAGAAGCGAGTTTTCAAAAATAAGTACGGGGTCAGGGTCTTCCAGTGCCAAGTTTACCATATCGTAAGCATCTTGTACACTTGAGGGGGTTATCACTTTTATCCCCGGTATATGTGCATACCATCCCTCAAGTGAATGGGAGTGCTGGGCTGCGAGCTGTTTGCCTCCGCCTGTGGACATACGTATAACCAAAGGTACATTGAATTGACCTCCGCTCATATGCAAAAACGTGGCAGCAGTGTTCATAATCTGATCAAGTGCCAAAAGAGAAAAATTTACCGTCATAATCTCCACTATAGGTCGCATACCATTTAAACTTGCACCGATACCCGCACCCGTAAATGCCGACTCGCTAAGGGGAGTATCGATAATTCTTTTTTCGCCAAACTTTTCAAAAAGTCCCATACTTACGCCAAAGCATCCCCCGTATCTTCCTACATCTTCCCCCATTAAAAAGACTTTTTCATCTTTTTGCATAGCATCCTCTATCGCTGCTCTTACGGCTTCTCTAAAAGTTGTTTGATCATTTTTTTTCATTTTAGATATCCTTTGCGTAAACAAATTTTTCTAAGTTTTCTATTGGCTCTAAAGTGCCGTCTTGGGCATATGTGATCGCTTCATCGATTGTTTGCAAAACCTCTGTTTCTATCTTTTCTTGCTCTATCTTTTCCCATAGACCTTTATCTTTTAACTCTTTTTCAAAAACGATAAGCGGGTCTTTTTGCTTCCAACTTTGAACTTCCTCTTTTGACCTATATAGTTCCGCATCAAACATCGAGTGTGCTCTAAAGCGGTATGTTAAGCACTCTATAAATATCGGCGAGAGAGTAGTCCTGATCTTTTCTACTGCGTAGTGTGCGGCATTTGAGACTTCAACTATATCCATGCCGTCTATCTGCATCGATTCTATATTGTAGCTCTGTGCTTTTTTTGAGATATCGGTTTGCGATTCTGATATTTCCAGTGCCGTCCCCATTCCGTAGCGGTTGTTTTCACATACGAACAATACAGGCAAATCCCAAAGTGCCGCTAGATTTAAAGACTCGTGAAACTCCCCCTCTGCAACGGCACCGTCGCCAAACATACATACGGTGACATTGTTTTTGCCTTGCATCTTATCGGCTAGTGCCATACCCACTGCGATAGGAAGTCCACCGCCGACTATAGCGTTTCCTCCGTAAAATCTTGTCTCTTTGTCAAAAAGGTGCATCGATCCGCCCCTGCCTTTGCTACACCCTTGCTCTTTGCCGTACATCTCCGCCATAATGCTTTTTGCTGAAATCCCCCGTGCCAAAGCTTGACCATGCTCTCTATATGTGGCAACTATAGCGTCGTCTTTTGAAAGTGCATCCATAATACCTACGGCTATGGCTTCTTCGCCGTTGTATAGATGCATAAATCCTCTTATAAATTGGTTGCTGTAAAGCTCCACGCATTTTTCTTCAAAACGTCTTATTAAAACCATCTGTTGATATAATTTTTTAGCTTTATTGATATCCATTTTATTGCCTTTTATTTTTCAAGAGTAGAGGTATCTCCCTCTTCAAGTCCCAATTCTCTTGCTTTTAAGAGTCTTCTCATTATCTTTCCGCTTCTGGTTTTTGGCAGGTTTTGTTGAAACTCGATCTCTTTAGGTGCTATAGCAGCTCCCAGTTTTTTACGTGCAAAACCTATGATATCTCTTTTTAGTTTGTCGTCTGCATCAAACCCCTCTTTGATGGATACAAAAGCCTTAACCACTTGACCTATCATATCATCGGGTTTGCCTATCACTCCTGCTTCAACTACGGCAGGATGCTCCATCAAGGCACTTTCAACCTCAAAAGGTCCTACCATATGCCCCGAGGTTTTTATGATATCGTCCGCTCTACCTACAAACCAAAAATACCCGTCACTATCTTTATATGCAAGGTCTCCTGAAATATACCAGTCCTCGGCAAAAGATTTTTTATATTTCTCTTCATTGTGCAGATAGGCTCTAAACATTGAAGGCCAACCTTTTTTTATGGCTAAATCTCCTTCTTTACCGTTAGCAGCTTCACTTACAACGCCGTTTTCATCCACTCTTATAATAGAAGCTTCGATCCCCGGAAGTACTCTTCCCATGGAGCCCGGTTTTATATCTTGGGAGTTTAGGTTTGCTACTATCATACCTCCTGTTTCGGTTTGCCACCAGTTATCGTGTATCGGCATATTTAATTTCTTGGTTCCCCAAATTACCGCTTCAGGATTTAAAGGCTCTCCTACGCTGTGTATCAGTCGCAAATTTGAGAGATCATATTCTTTTAAAGGCTCGTTTTCTATTCTCATCAGCCTTCTAATAGCCGTAGGTGCCGTGTACCATACGGTAACTTTTTCATCTTGCAGCGTCTTGTACCAACGCGCGGCATCAAATTCGGCTTCATCGACTATATTCGTAACGCCATGCACCCATGGGCTGATAATGCCGTATGAAGTTCCAGTGACCCAGCCGGGATCGGCAGTACACCAATATCTATCGTTTTCATGAAAGTCAAGTACGTATAGTCCCGTCATATAGTGCTGAAATACCGCTTTATGTACATGCACCACACCTTTTGGCATACCTGTGGTACCGCTTGTAAAATGTAAAATCGACATATCTTCGGGAGCCGTATTTACCACTTCAAACTCCTGCGAAGCAGCATCTAAAAGTTTGTGTAAGGAGAGCACTTTATCGTCTATATCCTGATTGGCATCTATGATCAAGATATATTTTAACTGCGGTATTTGATCGAGTATCGGTATAACTTTTTTCTCATAAAGCTTTTGCGTAGTGATAAGGAGTTTTGCATCGCCTCTTTGCATCCTTTGCAATATGGGCTCGGGTCCAAATTGGGAAAATAGAGGGCATAAAACACTGCCGTTTTTTAAGATACCCATTACCCCTATATAGATTTCGGGAACTCTAGGAGAGAGGGTAAATACGCGCTCCTCTTTTTTTATACCTAGATTTTTTAATACATTGGCAAACTTTGATGTGAGTTTTTTCATATCGCTAAAAGTAAAGACTTTTCTTGTCCCCTCTGCACCAAGCCAAACAAGTGCTTCTTTATCTTTGTTTTTACCGTTTGCGTGGCGGTCTATCGCTTCATACGCGATATTTAAACCGCCGTTTGGAAGATAATCAAACTTTTGTGCAATATCATCCCAGCTAAAGTTTTCTCTTGCTTGGTTGTAGTCGATAAGGTTTGGTTGTACTGGAAATTTGTTTATTTGCTTTTGTATGGTATTTGAGTCCATCTTATATCCTTTGAGAAATAAAGAGTCTTTTGATACAATGGCTTAAACTTAAATAGGTATTAATATAGTATAGATTGCTAACTTAAAAGGTAGTAAAATGTATAGATATTGGCGTTTTATAGATACAAAAGTAAACGATGCTTCATGGAATATGGCTGTAGATGAAGCTTTATTAAATAACTATAGGAAGCAAAATCTGCCTATTTTTAGAATCTACGGTTGGAAGCGTGGACTTTCTATCGGGCGTTTTACAAAAATCCAAAACAATTTAGACCTAGATAAACTAAACGACCTGCCCTATGTTAGAAGGATGACGGGCGGGGGGATACTGGTACATGGAGGAGATATATCCTATAGCCTTATATTTCCAAAAACTTTTTTAGATGAACGCAGCGTAAAAGAGAGCTACCGATATATTTGCAGTTTTTTATTTAGCTTTTACGGCGATCTTGGACTCGATGTCTCTTATCTATCTCAAACAGATTTAAAAACTAAAAAAGATGATATATGTCTTGCGGGTCATGAGCCTTATGATATTGTATGCGGGGGCAGTAAACTTGGCGGCAATGCACAGCGCTATTCAAAAGGCTCGGTCTTTCAGCATGGCTCGATCCCGATTCAGATAGATAAAGAGTTTTTTGAGCCTTTGTTTTTAAAAAGATCGGGTTTGGATGAAGCTGCGACTTTGTTGGAAAACGGTATAAATATAGATAGAAAAGAGTTGATAGCTATTTTAAAAAAGTCGTTTTGTAAGAGTTTTGAGTGTGAATTGATAGAAGATGAGATATCAACAACCGAGTTAAATAGTGCAAATGAGCTATTAACCGACAAATATACTTTAGATAGTTGGAATATCGATGGAAAATATGATAACTAAAAAACCAAAGTGGCTTAGAAAAAAGATAAACTATAATACCCATAAAGAGATAGAGGATTTACTGGGAAAAAGCTCTTTGCATACGGTATGCCAAGAGGCACAATGCCCAAATATAAGCGAGTGTTTTCAAAACGGCAACGCCACATTTTTAATTCTTGGCAATATCTGTACAAGAGAGTGCAGTTTTTGCAATATCAAAAAAGGAAGCCCTTTAGATGTGGATAGTAATGAGCCGCACAATGTAGCATCGGCGGTAGAAGAGCTGGGACTTCAATATGTAGTTATCACAAGCCCCACAAGAGACGACCTAAAAGACGGCGGGGCAAAGCAGTTTATAGATACGATAGATGCTATAAAAAATATGGATGATACTATCAAAGTGGAGATACTGATACCCGATATGAAAGGGGATGAAACGATTATTAAAAGTATCGCTAAAAGCAAAGCCGATGTGATAGCTCACAATATAGAGAGTGTCCCTCGGCTTTATCATATTAGAAAAGGTGCAGATTATCAAAGATCGTTAAGGGTATTGGATACTTTAAAAAAATGCAACCCAGATATAATTACAAAAAGCGGTATTATGCTTGGGCTTGGAGAAAAAGAGGATGAAGTAAAAGAGGTAATGAAAGATTTGCTAAGTGCAGGGTGCGACTATCTAAGTATCGGGCAATATCTATCCCCTTCAAAAGAGCATAAGGGAGTCGTAGAGTTTGTAGTGCCTGAAAAATTTGAATACTTTAAAGAGTTTGGGCTAAAGATAGGATTTAAAGCGATAAAGAGTTCGCCGTATACCAGAAGCAGCTATATGGCACATGAGTACTCACAAAGGATTTGATATGATAGATTATGATGCAGTAGTAATAGGTGCGGGTCCGGGGGGATATGAAGCTGCTATAAAGCTATCCCGTGCAGGATTAAAGACCGCACTTATTGAAAAAAGCAAAGAAAAGATCGGAGGAGTATGTCTCAATGAGGGATGTATCCCTGCAAAGACATATCTGCAAAGCAGTGAGCTGTTTTTAAAAACTGCTTGGTATAAAGAGCTTGGAATTGACCTTGAGATAAAAGGATTTGATCTAAAAAAACTTCAAAGTAAAAGCGAAGAATTAAAAGCAGAGCTAAGAAGCGGAATCTTATGGCTTTTAGATCAAGCAAATGTGGATATCATATACGGCGAAGCTATTTTTCAAGATAAGGATTTGATAGCCCTTGATTCCCAAGAAATACGATTTAAAAAATGTATAATCGCGACAGGCTCTGTACCAAGAGAAATACCTCTTTTTAAATACGATGGCAAATATATCCTCTCAAGCAAAGATATATTTGCATTGGAAAAGCTTCCAAGCTCAATTGCGATAATAGGAAGCGGTGCTATCGGGTGCGAGTTTGCATCTTTTTTTAGTGCATTGGGGATTGATACTACTATCATATGCAGAAGCGAATATCTTTTGCCAAAAGAGGATATAGAGATATCAAAAGCTTTGATGAGGGTTTTGAAAAAAAAGGGAGTAAAGCTAAATACAAACTCTAAAATCAAAGATATCCAAATAGAAAACGAAAAAGTGCTTTTGGATATATCTAACGAGCGTTTAAAAGTCGATATTGTACTGGCTGCAATAGGGCGTGTCCCAAATACCAAAAATCTAGCTCTTGAAAAAAACGGCGTTGAAGTTGATGAAAAAGGTTTTATAACAGTGGATAAAACTTTTCAAACTACGCGTAAAAATATTTTTGCCATAGGGGACTGTATAGATACCCTTGCATATGCGCATGTGGCACATAGCGAAGCGGCAATTGCGGTACAAAATATTATTGAAGATGCAGGTGCAACAAATAGCTCCGTGGTACCGTCCGTTATCTTTACCATACCGCAGATCGCAAGCTGTGGTTTAAATGAAAGTGAAGCAAAAGAGAAAGGGTACGATACAGTTGTGAAGAAAAACTACTTTAAAGCCGATGCCAAAGCAAAGATTTTGGGAGATGATTCTGGCTTTGTTAAAGTGATAATTTGTGCTAAAAGCGATGAGGTATTGGGTGCTTCTATTATAGGTATAGATGCTTCTGAGATCATACATATCCTAACAACTGCAATAGAATCCAAGATGAAATTTAGCAAACTAAAAAAACTGGTATTTGCCCATCCTACGATCTCGGAGATAATCGCTTTATTATGAAAATATTTACTAAATACAACGATACACAATATAAAGACTCTCTTTTAAAAGAGGTAGAGGGATTAAAGCTTTTAAGTGAACATCTAAAAGAGAACCCTTATCTAAAAACACCGAAAATCTTAGAAGTATCAAAAAGTAAGTTAGACGTGGAGTTGATTGAGACAAATAGTGCTACAAACGAATTATTAAAGAATCTTGGAAAAGGATTGGCAGAGTTACATAAAAAAAGATTTGAGGCATATGGATTTGAAAGTGATAACTATATAGGACTCAATCCGCAAAAAAATATGGTATCAAAAAACTGGGGAGCGTTTTTTAGCGAGTTTAGACTTGGGTATCAGGTATCGCTTATAGCCGACGTGCCGATAAGAAGAAGATTTGAAACCGTACTTGAAGCTTTTAAACCAAGGTTAGTAGAGTTTTTAAATAGCTCATGTGAGCACCCAAGCTTGGTACACGGCGATCTTTGGAGCGGTAATGTTTTATATTCACAAAATAAAGTCTATCTAATCGATCCTGCCGTATATTATGGAGATAGAGAAGTGGATATCGCTATGAGCGAAATGTTTGGAGGATTTGGTAGTGAATTTTATCAACGCTATAATGAAACCTATCCACTAAACCCTCTGTACGAAAAAAAGAAAATCATCTATAACCTTTACCATTACCTCAACCACTATAATCTTTTTGGAAGCGGATATCTAAGTAATTGTGAAAGTGGTTTTCAGTTTCTTCAAAAACTATAACATCCCTCTCATCTCATCTTCGGTTAATGTAGTAACGCCAAGTTCCACTGCCTTATCATATTTACTTCCCGCATCTTCCCCATACACTACATAATCTGTTTTTTTAGAAACAGAACCAGATACTTTGGCTCCAAGTATCTCAAGCTCTTTTTTGATTTCTCCCCTGCTTTGGCTCATGGTTCCTGTTAATACCATGGTTTTTCCTTTAAAAGGATTTTCCTCGACTTCAACCTTTTGCTCAATGGTCGGTTCAATTATCTCAAAAAGTTTTTCCATAACTTCACGATTCACTCTAATAAACTCAAGCAAAGAGTTTGCCATCTGTTCCCCAAATCCGTCAAGCTGCTCTAACTGTTCATAAGTTACATCTAAAATTTTATCCCCAAATTCCAATGCTATCTGCTTACTTGCCACTTCCCCAATATGCTCTATTCCAAGGGCATTGATTACCCTATGAAGAGAACTTCCTTTTGTAGCTTCGATGGCATTTAAAAGATTATTGATTTTTTTCTCTTTGAAGCTCTCCAACCCATCAAGGTCTTCATATTTTAACGAGTATAAGTCAAGTACATCTTTTATCTTCTCTTTCTCTACCAAAAGTTCCACTATTTTATTTCCAAGCCCATCTATATTCATACAGTTTTTAGATGCAAAATAGATAATAGAGTTTACCACCCTGCTAGGACAATCAAGGTTTTGACATTTGATTAAAATATCTTCCACCAAAAGTTCACTATCACATTTTGGACAATTTGTCGGTGGTACTATTTCAACCTCACTCCCATTTCTTCTATCCGTAAATACTTTAGTAATTTTTGGAATAATATCTCCGCTTTTTATAATAATAACCTCATCGCCAAGCTTTAAATCAAGCCTTTTTATCTCATCAAAATTATGCAGTGTCGCACGGCTAACCGTTGAGCCGTCTATAAAAGTCGGTTCCACCTCTGCAACTGGAGTAATGGCTCCCGTTCGTCCAACTTGAAGTACTATACCTTTTACTTTTGTAGTTTTTTCAACGGCAGGAAATTTATAGGCACATGACCATCTTGGAAATTTTACGGTGTATCCTAGATCACTTTGGGATTCAAGATTATCTATTTTTATAACCATCCCATCAAGTCCCATAGAGATAGTATCACGCTTGGCAATTATCTCACGATACACCTCTTCTATCTCTTCAACACTTCTACATATTTTTTGAATCGGCGGTTTTGCAAAACCAAAAGAGTGGATATACTCCATAACTTCGGAGCTGTTTTTAAACTCCAATGAATTCTCCCCTACTCCCCAAGGGTTAAAAAATAGTTTTCGCTTAGCGGTAATGGAGGAATCAAGCTGTCGTAAACTCCCCGCTGCTGCATTTCTAGGATTTGCAAAGGCAGGTTCATCATTTGCTAGTCTCTCTTTATTTATCTTTTCAAAATCCTCTTTTTTGATTACAACTTCTCCGCGAATTTCGATAAGCTCCCCATAAGGGATACTAAGTGGAATAGATTGGATAGTTTTAACATTTTCGGTTACCTCTTCCCCAATTTCGCCGTCCCCTCTTGTAATCGCTTGTTTTAATTTTCCATTTTCATAAATAATATTTAAACTTGCCCCGTCAAACTTTGGTTCACATACAAACTGCATGGTCTCACGATCAACTACTTTACTTGCTCTTTTAATCCAATCTTCCAATTCCTCGGTGTTAAAAATATCCTCTTGCGACCACATACGACTAAGATGTTTTGCTTTTTCAAATCCTTCAAGTACTACTCCGCCTACCCGCTGTGTAGGAGAGTTGGGATCTATCTCTGTTGGATGTTCTCTCTCAAAGCCAATCACTTCACGATTCAGCTTATCATACTCTTCATCGGTTGCAATTGGATTATCATCCACATAATATGCTTTTGCCCATGCAATTAATATTTGTACTTTTTCATTATATTGTTGTTTTGTCATATAGTTTTATACTTCCCGGTTAGTTTGTCGTATTATATCAAACATAATAATAATTTGATATAATGTGTCCCTTATGTATTAATTTGGAGATTTTATGACATATAGTGAAATATTTATTATCGGTTGGAACCTCAATGCCTTGATGTTTATGATCAATCTTATTTTGGCATTTAACGTAATAAAAGGAACCGATGTAATAAAAATAGTAAAAGCTCAAGAGAAACTCAGTGAACTTAAAGAGCAAGTGGATATCTATTATCCAAATAGGGGAATCGAGACTCTTACCAGTTATCTTATCCCTTTTACCGCTTTTTATAGAGTTGGATTTAGACTTTTGGAGATGTGGTCGTTTTTAAAAAGAAATGAAAAGGCGACGCTGTTTGATTTTATGGTATTTAAATACCAACAAGATATAGAAAGGGCAAAACACTAACCTGTAACTTTTTTATATTATAATCTACCAATATTTTATTTTGGAGCTGCCTATGAAACTACACTCACTTTATGTATCACAACTTGAATATGAATCGGGAACCGTAATTATCTCGTACGGTCTTATGGCAATGTTAAAAAGAAAGTACGATAAAGTTGCTTTTTTTAGACCTATAGTTTCTTATATACCAAATAATGATATTGAATTGATTCTTGATAATTTTAAGCTTGATATGACTCCTGAAGAAGCTACGGGAATATCAACCGAGGAAGCACAAAAACTAATCTCAAACAATAAAATTCATAAGCTCTATGAAAAGCTTATTGAAAAGTATCAAAAGCTACAAGAGGAGTATGATTTTGTCCTTATTCAAGGGGTAAGCAGGGACAGCTTTGGAGTTGAGCTTGATTTTGATATCAATTTAGAACTGGCAAAAAATTTTGATACTCCCATTGTAGGAGTACTCAACGGAAAAAACAAATCCCAAGAAGATATTTTACAAGATTTGTCTATTGAAGCGAACAATATAAAATCATCAGGGGCAATTCATTTTGCTACCTTTGTAAATAGAGTCGATAAACAAGATATTGAAGCAATCGAATCAATAAAAACCTCTTATCTTTTATATTGCATAGAAGAGGTACCTGCCATATCAAATATCACTATTAGCGACGTAAAACAAGCTCTTGGTGCAAAAATGGTTATCGGTTCAAAAGACGATATCTATAAAACAATCAATAATTTTAAAATAGGTGCTATGAGTTTTGAGCATTATATCAACTATATAGAAGATCGTGATCTTATTATCGTACCCGCTGATAGAAGTGATATCATTGTAGGCTCCATTGCAGCAATCCACTCCAAAACAGTTCCCAATATCAGCTGTATTTTACTAACTGGGAATATCAAACTTACAAAACCTATAAAGGAGCTTTTAAAAGGTTTTAACGAACATATCCCTATTTTAAAAATAAAAAGAAGTACCTTTGAAGTAGCACGGGAGGTTTCTCAAATAAAAGCGATAATCAGAGCAGGAGACAGTGCAAAAACATCTTTGATAGAAGGTATTTTTAACAGCTCCGTTGATCTTGTAAAAATTGAAGAGCATCTTAAAATCGACTCGCCCCATATCGTGACCCCTGTTATGTTTGAACACTCTTTATTAAAACGTGCTAGAGAAAACAAACAAACAATCGTATTGCCCGAGGCAAAAGATGAACGTATCTTAAAAGCAAGTGAGATACTGCTGAATGCAGATATTGTAGATATTATCCTATTAGGAGATGAAGAAGAGATCTTACACCGTGCCCATTTAAGCGGTGTAGATATCGCTAAAGCAACTATTATCGAGCCATCGAAGTGTATCCGTCTTGAAGAGATGACAAAAGCGTTTTATGAGCTAAGAAAACACAAAGGGATGACAATGGAACAAGCCCTTGATACTTTGCAAAGCAATTATAATTACTTTGCAACGATGATGGTACATCTAGGCTATGCAGGAGGTATGGTAAGCGGAAGTATCTCAACCACTGCGAATACCGTTCGCCCTGCTTTGCAGATTATCAAAACAAAAAAGGAAACCCCTATCGTCTCAAGTGTATTTTTTATGTGTTTGGATACAAAAGTTTTAGTCTATGGAGATTGTGCTATCAATCTTGACCCGAGCGCCGAAGAACTTGCCGTAATTGCCAAAAGCTCTGCTGAAACGGCACGTGCATTTGGGATTGAACCAAAAGTTGCGATGCTTTCGTACTCTACGGGGGAAAGCGGAAGCGGTAGTGATGTAGAAAAGGTAAAAAAAGCTACAAAAATACTTAAAGAAGACAAAACACTGTTGGTAGAAGGTCCTATTCAATATGACGCAGCTATTGAAAAAAGTGTGGCAAAAAGCAAACTGCCAAACTCTAAAGTAGCAGGGGACGCAAATGTGCTTGTTTTTCCTGATCTTAATACGGGGAACAACACCTATAAAGCAGTTCAAAGAAGCAGTGGTGCCATAGCAATCGGTCCTATTTTGCAAGGATTAAATAAACCTATTAACGATCTAAGCCGTGGATGTCTTGTAAGTGATATTGTAAACACTATCGCAATCACTGCAATTCAAGCACAAGCTCAAAATAAAGAAGAGAAATAATGAAAATATTAGTTTTAAACAGCGGTAGTTCTTCAATCAAATATAAAGTGTATGACCAAGCAACTTTAAAAGAACTTGCAAATGGTATCAAAGAGGAAGTAAAAGACCATAAAGACGGCATCAATAAAATATTGGAACGTTTAACAAAAGATAAACTTATCAGTGATACAAAGGATATTTTTTGTGTGGGGCATAGAGTGGTTCACGGTGGAGATGCGTTTGATAAACCGATAGTTATAGATGACAACGCAATAAAAAAAATTGAAGAACTTTGCGAATTGGCTCCGCTTCATAATCCTGCAAATCTTGAGGGGATAAAAGCGATAAGTGCAACCCTCGGAAATATTCCTCAAGTTGCCGTTTTTGATACGGCATTTCATCAAAGTATGCCAGGTTACGCGAGTATATATCCACTTCCTTTTGAATACTACGAAAAATTTCATATTAAAAAATACGGTTTTCACGGGACAAGCCATGAGTATGTAGCACAAAAAGCTGCAAAGCAGCTGCAAAAGCCTATTGAAAATTGCAATTTAATCACTTTGCATCTTGGTAACGGAGCAAGTGTTTGTGCAATTGAGAATGGGAAAAGTATCGATACTTCCATGGGATTTACTCCCTTAGAGGGTCTTATGATGGGGACACGGTGCGGGGATATCGACCCGTCACTTGTATCTTATCTTAGCCATAAACTTGGACTTAATGCAGATAAGATTACAACCATTTTAAATAAAAAAAGCGGTTTTAAAGGGCTATGTGGAACCAATGATTTAAGAGAGGTGTTAAGGCTTATTGAAGATGGGAATTCCCATGCAAAACTTGCGCTTGATATTTTTCTTTATCGAATTAAAAAATATATAGGAAGCTATTTGATGATACTTCAAAGTGTAGATGCAATAGTACTCACAGGAGGTATTGGAGAACATAGTGAACTAGTTCAAAAAAAGATATCTCAAGCAGTTGAAAAATTTAATTTAAAGCATCTTATTATCCCCACCGATGAGGAGCTTTCCATAGCTATCCAATCAAAGAATTTGCTAGTATGATTCGTCTTGGTTCAAGTTCTTCTACAAGAGCTTTTCTTTTAAAACAACATGGGATTCAATTTGTCCAAAACGGTGGGGAATTTAATGAAGAGAGTATTACGACAACCGATCCAAGAGAGTTTGTAACCGAGGCGACTAGGGGGAAATTTGAGGAGCTTTTTAAAAAATACGGTTGTAATGAGATGCCGTTGCTTGTAGCCGATACGGTTGTTACAAGCAGTGGAATACTTTTACGAAAAGCAAAAGATAAAGATGATGCAAGACGTATGCTTGAACTTCAAAGCGGTAATGAAGTAGGCATTATCTCTTGTATGATATTTAAATCACTCGATACGGAGCTTTTTGATATTTCAACTACCACTTATCACTTTAAAGAGTTTGATAAAGATGCTATGGAAGAGTATATCACAAGCGGAGAATGTATGGGAAAAGCGGGGGCTATTATGGTGGAGGGATTTTGTAAACCTTATATCAAAAGTGTTGATGGGTATGAGAGTACCGCTATGGGACTTTGTGTGGAAAAATTACTACCGTTTATAAACTAAATTTTTCCCAGAACTATTAACTTTTCTTGTATCTATATCCAAAAACTTATGGTTTTGTACAAATTTCATCTCTAACATATCCCGAAGCATAATATTAGACTTTCGTAATGTTATATCACTTGGTTTTAAATTTAATTTTTTTCTAAATGCAGGAACTATTTTATCGCTATAACAATCTAAAATAATATACTCTTTTGTATTTTTAGGAGAATATCCCAATACATAATAATTGTTTGTATCATATTTTAAATGATTCATCCCTTGAACATCTGTTTTAAAAAATTGAAATCTTTCCGGGTCAAAACCCAAATTTACCAAAATTGTATATTTTGCAGCTGCAAAATCTAAAGAATCCCCCGCACCGGAAGTTACAAAATCCAACGCAGTAGGTATATAATCACTTTTCCAATGAACTTTGTCTTTTTTATATGAGATTCTATTGATTAAAGCATTTACCATATAAATTTGTGCATAAGATAGTTTTTCTTGTTCAATAATATCAAGTTGTTTTTGAACATATTGGAGACGTTGAAGTGCTTTTTTACCGAAAGTTTTTCCAATATCATTTAATTTGGAATGATCTACTTCAAAAAATGATGCAGATACAAAACTATATAAAGTCACTAAAAAAATTATTATCTTACCCATTCTTATATTTTACCCCTAATTTAGTTTGTAACTATGCAAAAAGTATTCTCATTCATTGAGTTAAATTTAAACTTTAAATGCTACAATCTTTCAAAAAATGGAAGGATACCATATCTTATGTTAAAGTTACTTTTGTTATTTCTTGGTATTTCATTATTTTCAAAAGAAATTACATTAGAGTGGCTTGAGAAACAACCTGAAAGTTATGCAAAAGATTTTTATATATGGCGGTACCTCTCCTATGATATAACTCCTGCACAAGCAAACCAAGCACTTAGCGGAGTAAAACATCTCAATAATAAAATACTCTACAGATATATTACCAAATCCAAAGACCCTATACTTCAAGATTATAAATCATGTAAAAAAGCAAAAACTACTTTACTTTTACAAAAAAAAGACTATTGTATAGAGGCGGGGCTTAGCTTATATGATGCCACAAAATTATCAAATAAAGAGCTTCAAAACGTGATTAAAAAAGTAAAAAAAGAGTATCCTGATTTTGCAAAAAAGCTTGCCGTATTACATTCGCCACTCCCTTTTAAAACACTTACTAAAAGTGACAATGATACATTTTTTGGTGTTTTTAATACTGTTGGGGATAGCTATAGATCGCGCTATTTTAATGAATATATTCCAAAAGCAGTTTTAGAAAAACTTCAACAGGATAAAGAAAAATTTACATTGGCTGTTAAATTTATAGTAACAAATCCACGGATGAAAAAAGCACAAATATCACTTTTAAAAATTGATGCAAAAAAACTTGATTTTAAAACAACATTTCATCTGGCAATCAACGCAATCAAACACAAAAAAAATGAAATTGCACTAGGGTATCTTAAACTTGCATATAAAAAAGCTTATTTCCAGATGGAAAAAGACAATGTGACCTTTTGGCAATATCAACTCACAAAAGACTTAAGCTATATTTTTAAACTAAGTAAAAGTTGGGATATCAATATCTATACCCTTTTTGCATATAACAAACTTCAAAAAATGCCACAAAACATTATTTACAATATAAATCAAAAATCTACAAAAACTCTTTTTGATATTAAAAATCCATTTGCTTGGCATAAAGTTTTAGATGAGAGTCAAAAAATGGATGGGCAAAAACTTCAAAAATATTATAATATTTTTACAGATGAAGATACGATAGGACATCTCGCATTTATCAAAGAGCGGTTTGCTAGATATAAAAAATCTTATTTTGTAATGCCTTATGAAAAATATCTTAAAAATGTTGATAAAAATAGAAAAGCCCTTATCTATGCAATTGCAAGACAAGAGAGTAGATTTATCCCAACTTCCATATCTACCTCTTATGCTATGGGTGTGATGCAGATTATGCCGTTTTTAAGTAAAGCACTGGCAAAAGAGTTAAAAGAGCCTTATGATATAGATAAACAACTTGAACCCAAAACCAATCTAAAATATGCAAATCATCATCTAAATTTTTTGGATAAAAGACTTGACAATCCTCTTTTTATCGCTTATGCGTATAATGGTGGAATTGGATTTACAAAGAGAACACTCAAGCAAGGTTTATTTAAAAAAGGTAAATTTGAGCCTTGGCTCAGTATGGAACTTATCCCTTACGATGAGAGTAAAAAATACGGGAAAAAGGTTTTAGCAAACTATTTTGTATATCAAAATTACCTCAACCCCAAAAACAAAATCTTTTTTAATCAATTGATAGATTCAATTAAAAACTATTAAACTACTCTTTTGTAAATATTGCAGTTACTTTTTTAAGAGGATCACTCCCTATCTCTTTAAATTGAAAAGTAAGCTCTTCAATATCTTTAAAATCTTTATCATCGTATGATACTAATTTATACTCTGCCCAATTATTCCGTAATGGGATATTTTCATAAATTGGATCACTTTTAGAGATGAATTTTTCCTCTATAGGCGTTACTATCTTTTCAATATACTCTATATTACTCGTATCAAGCTGCACTTCATTTTTTTGCAAGATTGTAAGATCTAATTTACAACACTTCTTATCCCCATTGACAAAATATTTACCTATAATGAAGTTTTGTCTACCGTTATCCCACTTCTCAGGGTTAGAAGAATTTAGATAGGTTATATCCACAATAGCTTTCACGGTATCCTTATCAACTATCTTTATCACTTTTGTATATTGTACATTTTGCATAAATTCAGGTTTTTTATCAAAGTATTTTGTTGCAGATTGGGAACAGCCTGTAAAAACAACTACACACCAACTTATAATTATGAATTGAATTTTCAATTTGATATTTTTCATAAGAGAGATTGTACACTAAATTAGGTAATATACAGCTATGCTAAACATCAACGATACTAATTTCTTTTATCGGTTTTAGTTTTCGGTTTTAGAACTATCTTTACCTAAAAATTCTTTTGTATTTGCTTCTGTTACTATATTTTCTGCCATTTTTCTTACCAATGAAGCTATATCTTTTGTCTCATTTGCAGCCAATGCATTTGTTTGTGTTTGCTGATCAAGAGTTCCAATCGCATCATTTATTTGCTCTATCCCTGATCTTTGTTCATGCGATGCTTGAGATACATCCGTAATCAGTTTGATAGTATCTTGAATATTTTGATTCAATTTTGAATAACCATCTATCATATCGGTTGATATTTTTTTCCCTTCATCCGCTTTCGTAGTTGCATTTTCTACAAGTTCTTTTATCTCCTGGGCAGCTTCTGCACTTCTTGAAGCTAGACTTCTAACTTCCCCGGCAACTACTGCAAAACCTTTTCCTGCTTCACCTGCAGTAGCCGCCTCAACTGCTGCATTGAGTGAAAGAATATTTGTTTGAAATGATATTTGATCTATCACGGCAATAGCTTCATTGATAGCAGTTACCTGATCATGTATCTGATCCATCGAAGTTGTAGTTTTACGGGCAAGGTCTTCTCCATAGCTTACTGCACCGGATAATTCTGTTGCATACTTTGACATTGTATGTATATTTTCCGAGTTGTTGGCTATTGCAGAGGTAACTTCTTCCAACGCGGAGGCAGTTTCTTCCAAACTTGCTGCTCCTTGGTTGGAACCCCTACTTATCGTATCAACTTTTTGTTGTAAAATATTTGCATTTTCTTTGAGTTCTGAACCATTATCCAAACTTTCCAAAAGCATTTCAGATATAGTATCCCCTAGATTATTTATACCTTTTGATAGTTTTGCAAATTCAGCTTCTACATTTATATTCTCTACTTTTTTTGTATAATCAAGATTTGAATAATGGTCTAAAACAGCAAGTATTTTCGATATATTGGTATCAATAGCTTCTATCATTTGATTGACTACATCTTTTAATCTATTCAGCTCAATATTTTCAGATGTTTTTTGAACTCTTACAGATAAATTTCCTAATTTTACTTTGTTTGCAATTTGGGTAGTATCCTCTATCAACTCAAGATCCGTTTCTAAATTTTTCTCTATTTTGAGTATATTCTCATTTAAAACTTTTGCCATTTGACCAAACTCGTCATTTCTACCTTCATCCAATAAAACAGTATCATTTGTATTTCGATTCATATAATCAAAAAAAGACAATAAACCTTTTTGAAAATCTAAGATTGGTCGAGTAAATTGAGTCAAAGCTATATAATATGCAATTACAAAAAAAGTTATAATAATTAAAAGGGAAACAACAATAGATAAATTTGTCCTGTCATCTAATTTTTGGGTTGAATCATTTTGTATCTGGCTATAATATTTATGAACATTTGTATTTAATGTCTTAAAACTTTTTTTTATATTAAAAAAATGGGGCGATACGTCTATTTGTGCAACTTGTCCGACGGTATCGTTATCTTCATCTTCATAAGCGGGTAAAATCTTTTGTATTATGACTTGTTTCATTAAAAGCCAATCTTTTTTTATCTGATCGATAAGCTTTTTATTTTGTATAAATATATCTTCATTTAAATTTTGGAATTGTTTTTCTATTTCAGGAAATTTTATTTTCATTTGATCATACGATGAAACAGTAGGAGAAAAATCACTGGTAACCTCCACCATATTTGCATATGTCCAATTGATAGACTGCTCTAATTTTTCAAGTTTACTATTTGGAATAACCGCTTTTTTAATAAAATCATTTAATGCTGTTTTTCCTTGATTTGCATTTTGAACTGTCATATAAGAAGCAAATATTATACCGGCTAAACCGATACTTACGAGTACAAGAATTTTTGCCTTGAAGCTTAGATTTTTCATTATTATCCTTTAATAGTTATATTAAAATTTAACAATTAAACTTTAATATAACTACAAATAAAGAGGGAAAACCTCTTTATTTTTTAATATGAAAGTTATAAATTATTCTACAGGATTACCCGCTGCTTTCCAAGCAGGAATACCGTCTCTCATCCAATGAACATTTGTATATCCCATACCTGTAAGCGTTACTGCAGCTTTGTAAGATTTCCAACATTTTGCACCATTACAGTATGTAACTATTGCAGCACCTTTGTCAGAAGGTATATTTTCAATTTGAAACTTATCTTTTGCAGTATCCCATTTAGGTAATTTATTTTTATTCCCGCCCTTTTCGTTATAAAAGGCTCTTTTTGCACCTTTTACTCTTTCTTTTGATACTTCAACAGGTTTTCTTGTATCTAAAAATACCGCACCGTTATCGTATAGTTTTTTTGCATCTGCTATACTAATATATTTTGCACCATATCCAGCAGCATCTGCAGGCTCCGGAGTCGTAGGTTTTGCCGCAAAGGCAACCCCTATAAACACAACACATAAAGATAATAATATCTTTTTCATTTACTCTCCTTTGTTTAAGATCAAATACAAATATATCATATTAAAAATAAAATAATGTTAAAAAAATAATATTTTTATATATTAAAATAAGTTTTTCTTATCAAGCAATTAAAACAATTTTAACTAAAATAAAATTTTTTACTAAATAAATAATTAAATAATCCATTTTCATATAAAAGATTTTATCTAATATTTTTACTATTTTTGATAGTATACGCCTATGCTAAAAATACATGATATAAAGCCTTTGGTTAAAATACCTGATCATAGTATATATTTTTATTACGGGGTTATAATTTTAGGGATATTGCTAATATGTTTTATATTTTATTTTTTATACGAATATCTAAAAAAACGGAAAAATTCAAAGCAAAAAGAGTATTATAGAATACTCCAAAATATAAAATTTGATAATCCAAAACAAGATGCATACGATATTACATTCTACGGAAGACTTTTGGCAACGGATGAAAGATCGCACAAACTTCTTGAAGATCTTTGGCACTCACTTGAAGGATACAAATATAAAAAAGATGTACCGACACATTTTTCAAAAGAGACCAAAGCGAAGTTTGATACATTTATGGATAGTTTAGATGTTTGATAATTTTATAAACGGCTTTACATTTGAATATCCCTATTTCTTCCTTTTACTACTCGTTTTTATAGTTTGCAGTAGATTTTGCAAAGCGAAAAATCAGGCATTTTTTATTCCCCATATCCATATATACAAACAAACTCACGGTGCCCATAAAAATTATCTTTTTATTTTTAAATGGCTGAGTATCATTTTTGCAATCATCGCTTTGGCTTCCCCTATAAAAGAGCATAATATTATCAATATAAAAAACCAAGGGATTGATATGATCCTCTCCCTTGATACAAGCGCTTCTATGAAACAACGGGGATTTAACCAAACAAATCCTTATCAAACAAGATGGCAGGTTGTACAAACAATTGTGAGTGATTTTATAAACTCACGAAAAAATGACAATATAGGAATTATTGTTTTTGGAAGCTCAGTGATGACAGCTTCGCCACTCTCTTATGATAAAAAAGCACAAAACAAAATCATCAATAGTTTAGATGTGGGAATCGTAGGAGATAAAACTGCACTTACCGATTCTATTGCCAGTTCCATTAATATCTTAAAAAACAAAGAGGCAAAATCAAAAATCATCGTTGCGATTACAGACGGGGATGATACGGCAAGTTCAATTCCGCTCAATATAGTTTTAAAACTAGCAAAAAAGCATAACATCAAAATCTATACAATTGGTATAGCTATGCGAAACCCTTATCTTTTAGAGGAACTTTCAAATGCAACAGGGGGGAAAAGTTTTCAAGCTTTAAGCAAAGATGACCTTATAGCCGTTTATAAAACAATCAACGAACTTGAAAAAAGTGAAATAGAACAAAATAAAATAGTACTCAAAGAATACTACTTTTTCTATCCTTTGATGGTAGCGTTTTTATCTTTACTTATTGTAGTATATCTGAAAAATAAAAGGGGAGATATCTAATCGGTTGTAATCGCAAAAATATCTTTTGTATGCTCTAATACCTCATCCCCTTGGACACTCCTGGAAAGTTCTTTGAGTCTAACGGTAGGAAGGTGTAAAAATTCAGCCATTACACTTTGGCAGAGCTTTTTGATATTGGCTTCGTCCTCTTGTTTTATAAAATGTTTCTTTAAAGCCATCGCAACTTTTTTTTCAATAATAGATTCACTCTTAAGACGAATATCTTTTATCACGGGTTCCACACTTAAAGTGTTAAGCCATGAAAAAAACTCCGTTGTCATTTTCCCCACGATAGAGTATGCCTCTTTTGCCTGAGAAGCACGAAGCTCCATAGTTTCATCTACGATACATTGCAGATCATCTACACTATAAATATTTACACCCTCAATATCCATATCTTCAATATCTCTAGGAAGTGCTATATCAAACCAGTGTCTTGTAAAATCATAAGGCTTTATCATCTGTTGTTTAATAATAGGATAAGGAGCCGCCGTTGCCGTTACCATCAATACCATAGAGTTTAATAACTCTTCAAGCTCCTCGTAAGGTCTTATCTCAATTTGATCATGCGTATATTCTTCACCGTTACCGTCACTTATTATAGAGTGTGCCAATATTCTTGCCTTTTTGATATTTCTTGAACATATCAAAACATCAAATCCATATTTTAATAAATGTCTACAGGCAAGTTCACTCATCTCCCCTGCTCCAATTACCAAAGCTCTTATACCGCTGTTTTCACCGTATATCTGCTTTGCTTGAGCCACTGCCGTCGAGGCAACCGAAACAGAACCGCTTCCAAGCTGTGTGATATTTCTTACCTTTGCAGCACATTTAAAAGCATAATGCAACACCCTTGAAAGATTTTGCCCCGAAAACTCTTTTTCTATCGAAAATTTAAAAGCATCTTTTAATTGCCCCGAAATTTGTGTTTCTCCGACAACAAGACTATCAAGTGAAGATGCAACGCTAAATATATGATGCACCGCACTTTCATCTTCATAAATATCCGCCAACTCTTCAAGCTCATCTAACGATAAAGTTGAATGTGTCGAAAAACAATTAAGAGCAAACTTTACCGCTTCTTTATGGCTGTTTACACTTAAAATAAGCTCTATCCTATTGCAGGTAGACAGTAGTATCGCCTCTTTTATCGCATTGGATTTTACAACAGATTTTAAAAATACCTCTTTTTCCATCTCATTGTTAAAAGAGAGTTTTTCCCTTGTTGCTATATCGGTGTTTTTATGGGTAAAACTTATTACAATATATTCCAAACCCTAAAACTCCCTGTTGATCATAGCCGACATAATCATTTGCAGATCTTCGTTATTCTCATCTTTGATAGATTCAATCGCTTCAACTCCAAGCTTTTTGGCTAATTGTATACTATCTTCCAATGCTCCCGTTACACCCATCTGTTCTTTTATCCAAGCTGATTCTTCATCGCTTAACTCTTTTTTATAAAGCGATTCCAATTTTGTTTTATCTTCTATCCTTTGGTGCAATAAAAGATACGGAATAGTAACTTTCCCCTCAACAAAATCAAGCATTGCAGGTTTTCCAAGAGTTTTAGAATCTTGAGTGATATCCAAAATATCATCCACCATTTGAAAAGCAAGTCCAAGATTTTTTCCGTAAATTGCAAAAGATTTCACGTCTTTATTTGCCAAAATCGCGGCACTTGCGGCACTTGCTTCAATTAAACTTGCCGTTTTTTTATAAATCATATCAAGATATTTATCATAATCACTGTTAAACTCATTGGTCAAATCCACATCAAGCATCTCTCCGATACTTAAGAGCGTAACGGCATTAGAAATATTATAAGCAACTTGTCTATCCATTTGAGAGAGTTCGGTAAAAGCCTTAGAGTATAAAATATCTCCAAACATAATTGAAGTTTTATTATCAAACAGAGCATTGATACTTGGTTTCCCTCTTCTAGTATCTGCTTCATCTATCACATCATCGTGTAAAAGCGATGCTGCGTGTATCATCTCTACTACTGCACAAAGTTTGATTGAATCTTCATTGACCCCTGCAATCTTTAAAATAAGTTTGCTTCTTAGCATCTTCCCCTCAGCCAAAAGGTCCAAAAGCTCCAAACTTTTTTTGTCGTTACACTCTTTTACAAATATTTTAATCTGTTCTTTTACTTGTACTAACTCTTCCATATTTACTTTTTAACTATCTAACCTACAAACAATCTCGCCTGTTAATTCCACATAGGCATTTTTCTTATAATGCTCAACCTCCGTAGAGTTTTCAAAAATAAACTTTTCTATAAAAGCCTCAACTCCCTCTTCTCCGTGTTCTTTAATCAGCATCGTTTCCATCGCTGCAAATTTTTCCATAAAAATATCAAACTGGTCTTTTACAAGATCGTCACTGGCAGTATTTATAATATCCCAAAATTTTGATTTTGGACTTCCTCCAAAAATATTCTCTTCATCTTCAAATAATGCTTCGTATTTATTCATTACTCTATTTTCCTTTATCTGTTTCTTACCCGTACAGACTCGGCGTGTGCCGTTAAGCTTTCCGTATCGGCTAAGAGTGCACATTGTCCCCCTATCTCGTTTATCGCTTGTTTACTAAAACTGATAATCGAGCTTTTCTTCATAAAATTTTCTACATTCAGTGGACTGTAAAATTTAGCAGTTCCACCTGTTGGCAATGTATGGTTTGGTCCTGCTACGTAATCCCCTATAGGCTCAGGTGTATTTTCCCCTAAGAAAATTGCCCCTGCGTGTTTTATACTTGGAAGTAATTCAAATGGATTTTCCGTCATCACTTCAAGGTGCTCGGGAGCAATCTCATTCATAAGACCAATTGCCTCATCCATAGATGAAACTACGATAATTGCTCCACGCTCAACAATAGATTTACTTGCAATCTCGGTTCTACTTAGAACTTTTAGATACTCATCTACTTCATAGCTTGTTTTTTCCGCTATCTCTTGCGATGTGGTAATCAAAATAGAACTTGCCATCTCATCATGCTCCGCTTGACTTAAAAGATCGATAGCCAAATATTTTGGTTTTGCACTCTCATCGGCAAGTATCCCTATCTCACTTGGACCTGCTATCATATCGATATTTACTTCCCCAAATACAAGTTTTTTGGCAGTTGCTACAAAAATATTCCCAGGACCCGTAATAACATCAACTTTTTTTAAAGACTCGGTTCCATACGCCATAGCGGCAACGGCACTTGCACCTCCAACTTTCATAACAGTCTTGATTCCACACAGATGACAAGCGGCAAGTAATAATTCATTTGGTTCATTATCGGGAGTTGGTGTACATACAACAATTTCCTCAACTCCTGCTACAATTGCAGGGATTGCATTCATAAGTAAAGAACTTGGATATGCAGCTTTTCCACCAGGGATATAAAGCCCTGCTCTATCTACAGGAGTTACCTTTTGCCCTAAAATAGTTCCGTTATCTTCAAAATCAAGCCAAGATTTCGGCAACTGTTTTTCATGGTATTTTTTAATTCTATCGTGAGCTAAATGCAAGGATTTTCTTAACTCATCCTCAAGGTTATTGTATGCTTTTTCCATCAAATCGGTATCTACAAAAAGCTCCCTAGAGTCTTTTGGATTCCATCCGTCAAATTTTGCAATATGTTCACAAACTGCATTATCGCCGTTAGCTACAATATCTTCAATAATTCCGTTTACGATAGAAGATACTTTTTTTATATCAACTTTTGCCCGACCTAAAAGCTCATCAAATTCATTTTTGAAATTACTATCAGATGAATTTATAATTTTCAATTTTTTTCCTTTTTTATCTTTGCCAATATCTCTTTTGCCGCTTTTAATGGATTGCCATGTTCAACGTTCACAACAATATCCGCAATCTTTTCATACTCTTTAACCCGCAAATTATATAGCTCTTTTGCATTTTTAAGATCTTTTAAAAGGGGTCTTTTATTAAATTTTGCTTTTGAATTCGGTGCATCGTGAAGACGTCTTATTATCCCCTCAAAAGAAGCTTGTAAATAAACAACCTTTCCCATTTTGTTGATATTGGGCTGTTTATAAAAACCGCCTCCTGTGGAGATAATCGTCCCCTTTAAGTTTTTTTCACACCATTTCGCACATTTTGTTTCAAGGTTCCTAAAATAAGGTTCCCCCTCTTTTTCAAAAATCTTTTTAATTTTTCTGTTTTCAAGACTTTCAATCAGGTCATCGGTATCTACGGCAAAGTATTTGCTGTTTTTAACCAGCGCCCTTGCAATAGTCCCTTTACCTACACCCATAAAGCCTATTAATATAATATTTTCTTTCTTCATAATCGGGTATTATATCTTTTCCAAACTTATATTCTAAACAACTATATCGAAAGTTCAAAACACTCTAACAGATCATCGCAAATCAACTTTGGATTTTCCAATCCGACCGATAATCTGATAAGCCCGTCACTTACCCCTAAAAACTCTTTTTGTTTTTCGTTAAAATCACTATAAATAGTACTTGCCATATGAAGCCCCAAAGTTCTGCTATCGCCGATATTTGCAGTTAAAATTAATCGTTTAGAACTATCCAAAAACTTAAAAGCTCTCTGCTTCGTTCCCAAATCTACCGTAAGCATTGAACCGCAACCGTTTTTATAGTAAGTTTTATAAATATTATTATCGATATTTTCATTTAAACTTGGATGATTGACTTTTATCCCCTCTTCATTTAAACAAAAGGCAACTATTTCGGCAGAACTGTTTATCCGCTCACTTCTAAGCTCCAACGTTTCAAGTCCTAAAAGTGTTTGATATGAACTATGTGCGTTGGCACTCATTCCAAAATCCCTTAATGCCCTTTTTTTTGAACACCCTACCATCGCTTTGCTTCCGAGCTTATCGATAAACGGTTTTAAAAACGGATATCGTGAAGAGTGAAATTTATCCCCCTCTTTTATCCCTTTAAATACTGCAATACCTCCCAAAGCAGATGAATTACCGCTTAAAATTTTTGTAGTAGAATATACAACGATATCGGCTCCAAGCTCCAAAGGTTTTACAACTATCGGAGTAATGGTATTATCTACAACAAATATAATCCCGTGTTTTTGGGCAATTTCCGCTATTTTTTTTATATTGGGTAACCGTAAACTTGGATTTCCTACAGATTCGCAGTATATGATTTTTGTATTGTCATTTATCTTTTGCTCAATGGTATCTGTTTCATCAATAGTTAAAAAGTGTGTTGTTATCCCAAAACGGGGTAATGTCTGATCCATAAGAGAATAACTTCCTCCAAACAATCCACCGATGGAGATAATCTCATCGCCGCTCTTTGTCAGTGAAGTAATAACCATAGATATGGCACCCATACCCGAACTTGTAGCAACCGAAGCTATCCCACCTTCCATTTGTGCAATTTTATCTTCCAAAATTGCACTGGTAGGATTTCCCATTCTTGAATACAAAGGCTTTGAAGACTCCCCTTTAAATATTGCTTCCGCTTCGGCACAATTTGCATAAGCAAATGTTGCGGAGGAAACAATAGGCGTTGATATGGCACTATCAAAATTCATAATATTTTTACCTTCTTTATTTTAATAACCGATAGTATACCCAACAAAATTTCTAATTATAATTAAAAATTATTACTACTTCTGCTGTTTTTTGTTATTAAGTAGGTTTTGGGTAAAATTGCAAAAAATATTTATGAATAAAAAGAGAAAATATGGGTCAAACAATTACAGAAAAAATTTTTAGTGAACACGTAGGAAAAGAGGTTTACGCAGGAGAAATTGTAAGAAGTCCAATTGATATGGTTATTGGAAACGATATCACAACTCCGATTTCAATTAAAGCATTTGAAGAGAGCGGTGCAAAAGAACTTGCCAATCCCGACGGCTTTTCAATCGTACTTGATCACTTTATCCCTGCAAAAGATATTGCAAGTGCAAACCAAGCAAAGATAAGTAGAGACTTTGCTGCAAAACACAACCTAAAAAACTTTTTTGACGAAAAAGATATGGGGATAGAACATGCACTTTTACCTGAAAAAGGTTTGGTAATCCCTGGAGACGTTATCATAGGAGCAGATTCACACACCTGTACCCACGGTGCTTTAGGTGCATTTAGTACGGGGATGGGAAGTACCGATTTGGCTTTTGCGATGGTAACCGGTGGAAATTGGTTTAAAGTACCCGAATCTATTAAAGTCATATTTAGCGGAAAGCCTAAAGAATTTGTAACTGGAAAAGACTTGATTTTGGAGATTATCAGACTTATAGGTGTTGATGGAGCATTGTATAGAACTTTGGAATTTACGGGAGATACAATCCAATATTTATCTATGGATGATAGATTTGCACTTTGTAATATGGCTATTGAAGCGGGGGCAAAATCTGGAATCGTAGCATATGATGAGATTACTGAAGAATTTTTACAAGGAAGAGAAGAAGCAAATGGCGGATTAAGAGCTGAGCCTAAAATACATTACTCTGATGAAGATGCAAACTACTCTCAAATATTAGAGATAGATGTTGCAAATATGGAACCTGTGATCGCTTATCCATTTTTACCTGAAAACGGGCATCCTATGAGTCAAGCAGTTAGCGATAATATTAAAGTAGACCAAGTATTTATAGGAAGCTGTACAAACGGAAGGTTAAGCGATCTTGAGGTTGCTTCAAAAATCTTAGAGGGTAAAAAAGTAGCACGTCATGTAAGGATGATCGTGACTCCGGGAACTCAAAAAATATTAAGAGAAGCAACAAAATTGGGATATATAGATATATTGGTCGATGCAGGAGCAGTTGTATCTAATCCCACTTGCGGAGCATGTCTTGGTGGATATATGGGAATTTTGGGAGACGGCGAAGTTTGTATCTCCACAACCAATAGAAACTTTGTAGGACGGATGGGAAGTCGTGATTCGAAGGTATATTTAAGTAACTCTGCCGTTGCAGCAGCCAGTGCGATCAGCGGATATATCAGCGATCCTGCATCTGTTTAATATTCAATAGAAGAAAAAGCTTTTCTTCTATTGATATATTGTTAAAATTTATACTCCAAATAAAAGACTGTTTTATCCTGAAAAATGTTCCAATAATTTTCTAGAATTCTTTTTTTGTAATTGAGATTTCAGATAACAAAAAACAACTACCAAAACATCGACTAAATCTTATAAAGACCCTATTTACCGTATTTTTATGAATAGTCATTCAATCTGTATTATTTCAACATAATTAACTTGACCAATAGTCACATATAATAATATCTTATACAATATATAATTAAAATTTGCGAAATTTAAGTAAAGTGTTATTTTCTTTGTGTTACTCTTTGTGTTGAAAATTTAAATTTTACAAAAAAGGAAAATGTATGATCGAGAATAGAGATGTTCAAAAAGATTTAGAGCAGTTAGATGCGATTTTAAAAGAGCAAGGGATCTCAAGAAGAGATGCAATGAAAATGATGGGATTTTCAAGTTTAGCAGCTTTATCTCTTGGAGCAACTGACGCAGAGGCAGCAACTGTTGCAAACGCTAGTGATGCAAAAGGAAAAATTGTAATTATCGGTGGTGGACTCTCTGGGATGTCTACAGCAGCAAGACTTACCAACAGTTTATCAAATCCTGATATCACCGTAATTGAGCCAAATGCACTTTCTACAAGTTACCAACCTGGACAAACACTGATAGGTGGTGGTATTTGGGCTAAAAGTGAAGTGATGTATAACAGAGACGATTATGTACCTGCAGGGGTAAAACTTGTAACTGAAAAAGTTATGGAAGTCGATGCTCCAAATAATACTGTTACGACAGATAAAGGAACTACAATCAAATATGATGTTTTAGTTGTTGCAGCAGGTCTTAAACTTAACTATGCGGGAATAAAAGGTTTAGAAGAAGCCGGTGAAGTTTATGCAAGTGGTGACAACTCAAAACTAGTAAATGTTCTTAATTCTGTAGGAGCATCTTCAATCTATACTGCTGACGGTGCAGAAGCTACATGGGCAAATATGCAAAAATTTGTAGCAGATGCAAAATCAGGTAAAAAAGTAAAAGGTGTATTTACACACCCTAACACACCAATCAAATGTGGTGGTGCTCCAAAGAAAATCATGTATCTTACTAACTCAAGATTAGAAGAAGCAGGAGCTAGAGATAATGCCGATCTTCACTTCTATCCAAACGGTGGAGCAATGTTTGGAATTAAAGATTACCACACTGCAATCGTAAAACAATTTGAAGCAAGAAACATGAAGTGGTCTTACAAGCACAATCTTGTAGAGGTATCTAACGGTATGGCTGTATTTGATAAGCACTGGAAAGAAAAAGGTGAATATGATGCAGACTTAGAAGAGTATGCAATGGTTACTAAACACGAAAGAGTTGAAGTACCGTTTGATTTCTTACACATTACTCCTCCAATGAAAGCTCCTGATGAGATTGGAAAATCTTCAGTAGGTTCTAGCAAAGGTTTTATCCCTGTAAATAAAGAGACTTTACAACACGTTAAATTCCCTAATGTATTTGCACTTGGAGATATTGCTGCCGTTCCAATGGGTAAAACTGGTGGATCTGCTAGAAAACAATATAAAGTAGCTGTAGATAATGTTATCTCTGTATTAGAGAGCGGTTCAATCCCTGCATCTAATCATAAATATGCAGGATATACTGTTTGTCCACTTATTACAAGTATCGGTACAGTAATGCTTGCTGAGTTTAACTGGGAATCTAAAAAACTTGGAAGCGGTAAAAATGCTGCTTTATTAAAGTTTTTAGACCCTACTCAAGAAAGATATATTTGGTGGTTATTAAAAATTTATCTTTTAAAACCTATGACTCAATACGGAATGTTAGCAGGAAAAGCATAATAGTTGCTATCTATTCTTTGATAAAAAAGGCTTCCAATTTATGGGAGCCTTTTTTTATTTTCAGAAACTTTTTGCTACTATACCAAACTAAATTTTGATTCAATTTATAAGGTTATAACGTGAAAAAAGAGATTATTATATATATAGGTATATTTTTATTTTTAGCAATCGGTATGCATTTTAAACAATGGATGGATCATCCAGTAGAACATCTGCTTTCTATGGCAAACGGCGGAGCATTTGGAGTTCCCGGAAGCATTCATCCTTTTGTATTTACATTTATTGTATATTTTATCCTAAGAGTGCCGTTTTTAATTAGCCGGTTATTTAAAAAAAAGAGTTTTTAAATTAGCCGATAAGGGTAGTTTTTAACCTCTCGACTTCATTTTGAAGCGATTTTAGATTGCGTGAGTTATCGATAATATAAGTAGCTTTTGCTTTTTTGTCCTCTATATCCATTTGATTATTGATTTTTATAAGAGCTTCTTCTTTGGTACAGTTATCCCTTTTCATTAACCGCTCTATTTGAAGTTCTTTTGGAATATACACCACAATAGATTTTTCTATATCGTAATTTCCTTTTTCAAAAAACAGCGGAATATCTATCAAATAGGGCTTTTTTTGTTTTTCAAAAACCTCTGCTTGTGCTATAATTTTTTCTTTGATTAAGGGATGTACCAGATTTTCAAGTTTCTCTTTCTCTTTTGGGTCGTTAAATACCAAATTTCCAAGTCTTTTACGATCTACTTTACCGTTATTGATATAACTATCTCCAAAAAGTTCACTAATCGCTTTTGTATTTTCATCTAAAACTTGATGTGCAATCTTATCTGCATCTATTGTCAAGAAACCATGAAGCATAAAAAGAGACGCAACAGTACTTTTCCCCGTTGCTATCCCTCCTGTGAGTACGATTGCGTGTGCAAAAGGATTATCGCTTGGCAATACCGGTTATCTCTTTTGTAATATATTGAGGATGGACAAACACAGCGTTTTGAAGCTCTGTATTATAATAATTACACCCCTCTAATAGATCTGATACTTGCAGTACGATTTCAGCTTGTGGATGGTATTTTTTAGAAGCAAAGATTAAAGTATTGTGTCCAAAAGAGTACGGCATCGCTATCCAAAAGTTTTTACCGACCACTTCAAGCTCCCCTTTAGCTTTTTGTAAATCACTAAAGATAAAAGTTCCTTTTGTACAAAATATCCCCTTAGTTGGCTCTAAAATCCGCTCCACATTTGCCATCTCCAATTCACTTGGTGCTTCATTGTTATCAAGGATAATATCATAACTCCCCTCCACATTCAAACTATCGCTAAATGTTACATCTTTACACTCATGTTTAGATAACTCAGCTTTAAAATCCTCACTCACTTTACCTACAACTAAAATTTTATTAATATTTTTATGTGAACACAAAGGTACATGAACCATCATTTCATCATACGCAAAGTTCTTATTTTCTATGTTTGCCATATAATTCTCCAATAATATTTGATAGGCTTTTTAGCCCTTTTATTAAATTTTAGGTATAATACCCAAAATTTTTTAAATTCAAATAACTTAAAAATAGTGAAGGAAAATCTTTATGAATATCTACGATAGAATAAGAAACTTTTGTAAAAAGTTTAGAATTTTACTTGGTATTATAATACTGGCAATTGGTTACTTATTGGGAGACGGAAGCTTTAATCTTGGATGGTGGTATCTTGGACTTATCCCGTTAATTGCAGGTCTGGCAGACTTTTGTCCAATATGTATCATCTCTAAAAAATGTTCAAGAAGATAAAGCAGTATGGCAACTATCTCATATAAAGATGCGGGAGTTGATATTGACGCAGGGAACAGCTTTGTAGAAAATATCAAACCCCATGTAAAAAGAACGCAGATACCTGGAGTACTTGGTGGAATCGGTTCATTTGCAGGTGCATTTGAACTTCCAAGCGGATATAAAGAACCAGTTATCTTAGCAGGAACCGATGGTGTTGGAACTAAACTCAAACTTGCGATTGATAGTAAAAAGTTTGACACTGTAGGAATTGACCTAGTTGCAATGTGTTCAAACGACCTTATCTGTAACTTTGGAGAACCTCTATTTTTCCTAGATTATTACGCAACTGCAAAACTTGAAGTTGATGAAGCAAGTGATGTGGTAAAAGGGATCGCTGAGGGGTGTGTACGAAGTGAATGTGCCCTAATTGGCGGGGAAACTGCCGAGATGCCTGGGATGTACAGTGATGGAGACTTTGACCTTGCAGGATTTTGTGTAGGGATAGCCGAGAAATCAGAAATGAATAGAGTAGAACAAGTTTGTGAGGGAGATGTTTTAATCGCACTGCCAAGCTCCGGTGTTCACTCAAATGGTTTTAGCCTTGTAAGAAAACTTCTTTTTGATAAACTTGGTATGAAATTTGAAGATGAGTTCGATGGAAAACCACTTATCGATACACTCCTTGAACCTACTAGAATCTATGTAAAAGAGTTCAAAGCAAACAAAGATAAAATCAATGCCTTAGCTCACATTACAGGTGGCGGAATCGTTGAAAATCTTCCACGTGTACTACCTGAAAATCTAAAAGCTGTAGTGCAAAAAGATAAAGTACGGATACTCCCTATATTTGAACTTATGGGACAACATGTTGAAGAGGCTGAAATGTTTAGGGCTTTTAATATGGGGGTTGGGATGATTTTTGTGGTTAATCCTGTGAATGTAGATGATGTTTTAGCGAATACGGATGGGTATGTTATTGGACATATTGAAGATGGTGCTAAAGGGTGTGATATAATTTAATAAAAACTATTTTATACTTTTAAGAAGAGAAGAGTCAATTTGACTTTTCCCTTTTTTTATTTATTACTTTTTCTTTTTTTGAGAATTGTTTTTCTGAGTTGATTCTGAAATTCTTTGTTCATTAGAGACAACTCTATTTGAATCATAAGTACTTTTTACATTATTCGTTGTAAAACTTCTTTCTGGCTTCCCTTTATCACCATTAGACGTAGGTCTATTTTCATTATCTGACACTTTCAATTACCTCCTTTCATAAGATATAAATTAACAATAAAAATTGTCATTAAAAATATTGAAATTAAAGATACAATTGTCATATTTGTAGAAAAAGCTATTTTTGCTGCTCTATTTGAAATAAGTGCAATATTATTATTGAGTGCTTTTTCAATACTTTCATTAAGTACAATTAATCCATTAATCTTTTCAAAATGATCAGGCTTTATATTTTCTATTTGTTTAATAGATGGTGTTCCAAAACTTTTTACTCTTCCATCTTTTAATGCAAATAAAATTGTTCCTATTGCAATTGAAGAAAAAATAAAGGGAATTGAAATATAAATTACCACTAAGTTTTTAGCCAAAGCTGTTAAAGTCAATCCAATAATTGAGGTATTTATCCATAAAATTGTTTTCATTAAATTTTTTTGTGTCGGTATTGTAGAAGTTAATGTTATATCTAAATCTTTTCGTATACTTTCATTATAAAGTTTTAAATTGTATTCATAGGATTCATGTTTTGTCATAGTTCCCTCTTTTTTGTTTCATTATAATATAAAAAATTCAAAATAAGTAACAAGATTGCATTTTGCAATATAAATACTCTCATTTTTAAAATATCTTGTACTTTCTTTGCTTTGCTTCATACTTTTTTCAACGAAAAAAAAGTATGCAAAAATTCTGTTTTTTAATCGGCTGTCGCTGACGATAAATATAGATTAAAATTCTTATAGCCTATGAACTACACTAAGAGCTAAGTTGTTTTTCCTTTTTATTTGAATTATATTTGTGAATTCACGGTTTAAGAAGTGGTTGCCTTTGAAAAGCAAGATTTTTTATAATTTTTAATGAAAACAAACGAAATGCAGTTTCCTCGAAAAAAGACGAGGATTGTTTAAGCGTTAAGAAAAGTGACTAGATGTCACTTTTTCTCAAAGAGAGTGTAAACACAAGAGCGAGTTCCGCAGTGGAAGAAAGGGAGAACCAGTAATATCTCAAACTAATTAAAAATCAACAAAGATATTAATTTTTAAACCTCTTAAGCAACTTTCTCTTTTGATATTTCAAGCATAGATTCAATACTTAAATGATAATCCAACTCTTCCCACTCAATCCCAGTATCCATACAAATAAATTTATAATTTTTTAGTTGAGATGGTGTCGCATCTTTTAAAGGCTTATACCAGTTTAGCGGTGTAGAGATAATTCTATCATCTTCTAGTTTTACATGAAGATATTTATCATCAAAGCTAATCTCTTTCCCTTTAATTAAACCACTCATCCCATATCCTTTCAAATTCTTCTTTGTTCTCTTCAATAGTTTTTAATGCAAATTTTAAATCTTTCGGTTTTAGATAGTTTTGTACTACACTTAAACCATTTAGCTCAATTTTAGCAAAGCATTCATTTTTCATCACATGAATATGTTTAGGTTCATGTTCATTTGCATAAAAGAAAAACTTAAAGCCGTTTTTATTTAGTAATGTCGGCACTTTATATCCTTTTATTATATCAATATAAGAGAATAATAGCAAATAAAATTTTGAATGGTTCAAAATATTGCAGATTATTAACTTTTAATTCACAACCAACAAACCTAAATGCAGTTTCCTTGAAAACTACTACAATAAGTTACTCCAAAACAAATTTATAAACCAAAACCACCCTTTCATAGCAAAATAGTAGCAAAATTGTGTATAATATGAGATACAACATTTTATATAAGGAGTACAGATGGCATTTATCAGTAGTACACAGATAGGAACTCTTATTTTTGATAATATTCCAAAAAAACTATCCAACTACCATGAAATTGTTACTTATGCTCTTAAAGGGTATTTATTAAGTAACGAAGAATTGGAATTGATATCTCAAGATTTAATGAATGCAACAAATAAAGACATAAGTTCTAAAAAAAGCTTAATAGAATATTTTGCATACAAAGCACAACATACGCCAAGTATTGTAAAAAACTACATTGTACAAGCCAACCAAGGTCGTACACGAGCATCAAAACTACACGTTTGAGTCAATAAAAAAGCCCCGTAAAACGAGGCTTTCAATACAAAATTCGATAAAAAGATTTTATTATTGTTCTAAATTATAAGGATTTCCCAAAATCTCCAAGTCTTCCGTATATTTATCCTCACAATATGGTTCATAACTTGATTTATACACTGCATAGTGAGATGTCTTTGCATGACCTGCCAATGCCTCTTCACTCTCCCACGATTCTACTGCGTAAAATTTTCTTCTATTCTCTTTGCATTGATAGATGTCGTAAAATACAAGTCCCGCCTCTTTTTTAGACGGCTCTACCATCGCCGTTAAAAGTTCTTTCATCTTATCTTCACAACCCTCTTTTGCTATAAATGTTACCCTTTTTGTAATCGCTGCCATTATTATCCTTTATTGAAATTATTGATCAAAATAGTATCACATTAATTTTAAAGAGTCTCTTTTGGAACACCAAAATAAAACCCTTGAGAATAATCTATCCCCAACTCTTTTACCTTATTAAATATTTTTTCGTCACTTACATATTCGGCTATGGTTTTTATCCCTATCTCTTTTGCAAAAGATACGATTGCTTTTACAATCGACTGAGAAGAAACATCATAATCTATTTTTTCTATTAAAGAACCATCAATCTTAATATAGTCCGCTTGTAATTTCATAAGATAGGTAAAATTAGAATACCCACTTCCAAAATCATCAATCGCTATTTTACATCCAAACTCTTTAAGCCACGAGATCACTTCTAGGATTTGTTCATAATTGTTTATCTCTTCTGTTTCTGTTATCTCCAGTGTTGTTTTTTTAGCAATCTCTTTATTGGAAAAAGTATCTTTTATCAATTTAAGGGTTCTTTCATTTTCAAAATCTTCAATAGAAAGATTAATCGAAAAATTTATATCGTATTCTTGGGATTTTTGTAAAGTATCTTCAATAACTTTATTGGTAATATACGAATAAAGCTTGGTTTTTTTTGAAAGATTTAAAAAATAAAAGGGTGCTACGATATTATCATTTTCATCAATAAGCCGCACAAGCGATTCATATTTTTCAACCTCTAATGTTTGATTATTCACAATCGGCTGATAAAATGCTTTTAATTTATTATCAAAAATTGCTTCGTTTAATCTTTGTGTCCACAAAAGATTGTTTTCAATCTCTTTTTGTAGATTTAATTCCCTTGAATATACTTGTGTCCTTTTATTGTTTGATTTTGCATATTGGAGTGCTATATCTGCATGTTGATAGGTTCTTTGTCCGCTGTTAATTCCCGAAATTCCTATAACCACATTGATATAAATATTGCTTTCTGATATATTGATAGGTTTTGAAGATATATACCTCCCAAATCGTTTTGCAACTTGTTCAAGTTTTTCAATAGATTCAGATGTTAAGATTGCAAATATATCAATAGGCAGCCTATAAAGTTCACAAGTACAATCTTTTGTAAACTCTTTTAACTCCTGCGTAATAATTTGAAGTAATTTATCCCCTATAGTATGTCCGTAAAAATCATTGATATGTCTAAAACTCGATACATCTATCAAAGCAAGATTACTTTTTGGATAAATATCTTTATCCAAAAGAAATGCCGTTCTACTTTTTAATCCGGTAATCTCATCTATTCTTGCCTTTTCCAAAAGCTTGTTCGTCTCAAGTAAAGCGGTAATATTATTTCTAAGTCCTATATACTCTACTATCTCTCCATTATTATCTACAATAGGGATAATAACCGTATCAACATAATATGCACTGCCGTCTTTGGCTAAATTTTTTAACATCCCTTTCCAAATCTTTTTTCCTTGAATTGTTTTCCAAAGATCTTTGAATGTTTCAGATGGGGTATCGGGATGTCTGATTATATTGTGTTTTTGCCCAATCAGTTTCTCTTTTGAGTATTTAGACACTTTTATAAACTGGTCATTTACATAGGTAATAATCCCCGTAGGATCTGTTTTAGAAACAATCATAGAAATATCCATGGCATTTTTGTATTGTTCTAAAATTTGTTGTGCTGAAATATTTTGTGTTTCCATAATAAAATCCAATTCTTTAACTAAATTATTGTATTACGATTTATTTAAAAAACATATAAACTAAATCATTTTTACAATCCCGGTGCTTTCCACATAGAAGTAACTAAATTTTTGTCCACAAGTCTTAACTGCTCGTCATATATCTCCTGCCACTTCTCTTTTATCTCTTTATATTTTTTATGATTTTGCATATTTGGTATATATTCCCTCTCCCATACTACAAGCTCACAAGCCGCTTCTTTTAAAGAGTTATAAATTTTTGCTCCAACTCCAGCTGCCATAGCAGCTCCAAGTGCTGTTGCCTCTGTTACCTTTGGTATTTTTACACGACATCCTGTTACATCACTCAATATCTGACACCAAAGTCTTCCTTTACTTGCTCCTCCTGCAAATACTATCGTCTCAGCTTTTACACCACTAAACTCTTCAATTTTCTTTAGATTTATATCACTTACTATTGCAGCATTTTCTTGTAAACTTCTAAACATACTTGCACGGTTGCAGATATTGGGATCGATATTTAGATTGATAAAACTTGGACTTGCATGGTACCATTTTCCATATTTCATACTATCGCTGAATATCGGAATAATTCCATGTGAACCTACAGGAACTTGACTTGCTTTTTCCTCCAGTATTTCATATACATCTATACCTCTTTTATCCGCTTCAAGTTTTTCCAACTCACAAAAGGCATCCCGAAACCATCGCATCACAAGTCCACTAAAAAAGGTGATCCCCTCTGCTTGAGACTGAGCAGGAATTACATGGGGATTTACCCGTATACCCATATCTTTTGGAGGTTGTGTATCACTTGGGATATTTACAACCTGCTGCCAAAATGAACCGCCAAGTACCGCTACATCTCCAAGCTCTACCACACCAAGACCTGCACTTCCAAGTTGTACATCTCCCCCACCTTGTACCACAAGTGTAGAGCTATCAAGTCCACTTGTTGTATCTACAATATTTCCAATCACTTCTCCCACTTCATACACAGCAGGGAAAATATCATCTTTGATACCAACTTTTTTTGCCATAGAAGATACCCAGTCTCTTTTTTCCAAAGAGAATATCCCCGATGTGCCACCGTTACTAGGATCGCTTGTGATTTTTCCACAAAGTTTATAGAGTATCCAATCGCTTATCATAGATATTTTTGCAACTTTTTCATAGAGCTCAGGCTTATTGTTTTTCAGCCACATAATCCGAGGCAAGGCTCCAAGTGCAAAAGTTTGACCTGAGAGTTTATAAAACTCCTCTTCGATACCTGCAAAATTTTCTTTTAAGTACTTGACTTCTTTGTCAGCCCTTGCATCCACATTTGCCACTGCAAATAGCTCCACACCGTTTTTATCGTAAAGGACTATCCCTTCTCTCATACTGGTACTACTTACTGCTAAAATATTTTTTGGATCAATATTACCACCACTTAGAGCTTCAGATATACACTCGCAGGTTAATCCCCAGTTTGTTTCACAATCAAAGCCCATAGAATTTGGAACACCATTTTCTTCTATATGTGTCCATTCTCTTTGTCCCATACTTATTTGATTTCCTTTTAAATCAAATATCACAGCTCTAACACTTCCTGTTCCAGCATCTAGTGCCATCAAATATTTTTCCATCTATTTTTCCTTTAAAATGTTAGTTTAGCTTTGGTAATCTCCATTTATATCTTCGTGCCAAAATTCTTAATAATAATCCAACTGCAAATACAATTAAAACTGTTCCACTATTGAGCAATAAAAATTGATCTAAGATATAAAGTAATATAGCAATAATTATTGCAACTGTTCCATAAAAATCTTTTGAAAGTACAAGAGGAATATGATTAATCAATACATCACGTATAATTCCTCCACCAATTGCAGTGATAAAAGAGAGTAAAATAACCCCAAAGAAATTGGCTCCGATATTTAAAGCTACCAATGCTCCAGAGATACTAAAAGAGATAAGTCCTATAGAGTCGCTAAATATAAAAAGTTCTTTTGCAGCTAGATTCTCTTTTTTGTGAAGTTTAAAAACAATAGCTAAAATAAGTGTTGCAAGTACCACTAAAGGTAAAATAGAATCTACAAAAGCATAAGGGAGACGTCCTGCTATGGTATCTCTTATGATTCCACCGCCAAGAGCAGTTACAAACGCCATAAGAAAAATACCCAGCATATCAAGATTGTGTTTATGTGAGATTAAAAATCCACTTAGTGCAAAAGAGATTATCCCGATAATATCGATAAAATATAATATTTCCAAAGTGACTACTCCCTAAGAGAATCTATTTTTTCAGCTTGGCTTGTTCTAGCTCCCAATACTCCATTTCAAAACTATCTTTTAGGCTTATAGAGTTGTATCCACCTAAAATATCCGATTGTAAAACTGCTTTCATAGTATGATTGTTTATATCTTCAATTACCATTGCCTCTTTTTCGGTTTTACCGATTGCTATTGTTCCAAAGTTTTTTACAACTATCCAGTTTGGCGATGGATTTAACATAATCTCATTTTTTTTAAATTGATTAAAATATTCCACATAGTTTTCTTTGTATCTATCAATTGCACCTTTTATATTAGCATCTTCCAAAATAAGCGGTTCCCTTTTAGTTCTAATAATATGTTCAGGAGTAAGTACCCCTCTTGTAGCAAAAGTGGATAAATCTCTTTGTGAGGCATAATGCAATGCTAATGGAGATTGATTTACTTTTAAAACTACCTCATATCCCTTTTCTTCACTTATGATTTTTTGAAGTTCGGCTAAATCTACCTCAGCTCTTGGCATATACTTTTCAACTACCAACTCGGCATTTTCATTTAAAAAGTTCTCCGCAAGAGTTACGGCATCTATCATCTTATCATAAGACTTTTTTGCATCATCATCAAAAGTAAAAATTCCATGATTGTGTAAAATAATCCCTTCGCATTTTTCCCAATCAAGATCTTGTACCATCTCATAAATTGTATGGGCTAAGATAAATCCAGGCATAACATAAGGGATAATTAAAAAGTTTGGATAAACCTTTTTAATATTTTCTTGTCCATTTACATTATTTGAGATTGTTACAACAGCATCGGCGTGGGTATGATCTACAAATTTAAAAGGGATAATTGCATGTAAAATAGCTTCCACAGATGGATTGGGTGCCGATTTGTCTATCATAGCTTCACGCTGGGCTGCTACCATCTCGCTATCGCTTAGCTCTTCCACTTTTGCCATATCTTGAAGCATAGTAAGCTCAACAGGAGCAAAGCCCTCCTCTTTAATACTTACCAAATCCCAGCCACTCCCTTTTACAAAAAGGATATCTTGTCCGTTTACCTGCGACTTAACCGAAGTATTTCCACCGCCGTGTAGTACAAGCTCATCACTTCGTCCAAGTAAATTTGAGGTAAATACCCGAAGCTCTAAATCTGTTTTATAGTTTTTTGCCTCTTCATCCGTCCATAGGTTTTTCATCTATCATTGCCCTTTCTATGATTTCGTTTTTTATCTCTTTTTTCGGTTTTATATTGGATACTTGCTTTAACATCTCTGTTTGTCTTATAACATTTCCCGTACCACTGCTAAATTGATTGTACGCCTTATCATATTCATCTTTTGCACGGTCTATATGTTTTCCTACATTTTCAAGAGTTGTGGTAAATCCCTCAAGTTTTTCATAAAGTTTTGTAGCCCTATCATATACGTCATTGATACTTTTTGCTTGTTTTTCATATCGCCAAGAATTTTCAACCGCTTTAAGTGCAACTAACAGTGTTGTAGGGCTAACAAGTACAATCTTCTTTTTAAAAGCTTTATCAAACAAAGTTTTATCACTCTCCATAGCCAACATCAAAGCACTCTCTATAGGGATAAACATAAATACAAAATCAAGGGAATTAACCCCTTGGAGATCCTCATATTTTTTTTCGCTTAATTCATTGATATGGTTATTGATTGAGAGAATATGAGCATTTAGATAGCTTTTTTTCTCATCTTCATCTACGCTGGATACATACGATTCGTACGCTGTAAGTGAAGTTTTTGCATCTATGATAATATCACGGTTTTCAGGAAGCTTTACAATCACATCGGGTCTATATCCACGCCCCTCTTCATGTTTTAGATACTCTTCTCTGATATACTCCTCATCCTTACGGAGTCCCGAACTTTCAAGTACCTTTTCAAGTACCATCTCTCCCCACGAACCTTGGGTTTTGGACTCTCCTTTTAAAGCGTTGGTTAAATTAATTGCATCTGTACTGATTTTTTGATTTAACTCTTTTAATGTTTTCAATTCATATTGCAAAGCACTTCTATCTTTTGCTTCTTTATCATACACATCTTCCACTTTTTTCTTAAATTCACTGAGTTGGATTTTAACGGGATTTAAAAGGGTATTGATAGATTCTTTATTTTGTTCGCTAAATTTTTTGCTATTATCATCAAGTATCTCGGTTGCTAAGTTTTTAAACTCTTTTTTTAATTCATCTACATATTTGCTTTTATCTTCAAGCTCTTGTTTGATAGCCGAATAGGAGCTTAAAATATTTTCTTTTTCCCCTCTTGTTTGGGAGAGTTCGGTTTCAAGTTCATTGATGCTGTTTTTTAAAGAATCTATTACGGTAAGCTTTTCATTAAGGGTAGCTATTGTAATTTTAGATTGATAGGAATCATCTTTTAAAATTTCAAGTTCTTTACCCTGCTCTGCAATCACATTTTGCTCTGCTTGAAGTTTTTTATAAAATATAAATGCAGTAACTCCAAAAATAAGAGCCAATGCTATAAAAACACCAAGGATAACTAAAATCTCAACTTGCACTTTTTAATCCCTAAAATCCAAAATGAAAAAACTCTTTAGGTTCACGTGATTCAAACTCATAATCAAATATTCTAGTAATATGACTATGAAGCATCACACGGTGTACTTGATTTGAAGGCTTACCGTATTGTAAATCACCGATTATAGGATATCCCGCATATTGTAAGTGAACTCGTATTTGGTGTGTTCTACCATCTTCAATGACTACTTTTACTTTTGATTTATTCCCCTCTGTCATATATGGATAAATTGTAGTTTTTGCAGGTTTTCCTTTTACAAGGTCTATCTTACTTCTTGCAGTTTTTCCTTTGATTGTAAGGATTGGCAGATCAATAGTAACCTCTTCTATAAATTTTCCCTCAACTACAGCAATATACTCTTTATAGACTCTATGTTCTTTAAACTCTTTTATAGCTCTTTGTCTAAACTCTTCATTTTTAGCGAGCATCATCACACCGCTAGTTTCTTTATCCAATCTATTTAAAAGCATTGCATCTGGAAAAGCCTTTTCCACATCTGAAGCATTAAGATACACAGGTTTATCAACGGCAATTATATCATCATCTTCAAATATCGCTTTTGCACTTGGAAGATGTTTGATCTTAAATTTTGTATCCTCTTTTAGCAAACCCCTTGCTATAAGTATCTTTTTCCCATGAGCCGTTACCAGCCCTTTATCTATCAGTTCTTTTGCTTTAGAGTTTGAAATACCCTCTTGAATTGCTAAAAGTTTATATGCTTTTTCCATTAAATTTCCTCATAATTATTAAAAATTGTATCTAAATAAAATTAAGTGTTTTTTATATACTGTATTATAGGTTCAATATTACCCTGCTGACCTATTTTTGCAGGTTTGATTTTCCCTACACTTTGAAGCGTCTCTTTTAATTTATCATTTTCTATTAAAACGTAGTTTTCCACGCACTCAAAAAGTGATTTTTGATTAAAAATAGTTTTTCCGCTTATCAATTTACATCCAAAATATGCAGGTTCTATTGGATTATGTCCCCCTGCACTTTTTATAAATCCCCCGCCTAAAATAACAACATCTGAAATTGCATAGATATTATTAAGTTCTCCCATCATATCTACTAAAATAATATCGCTATTAAAGTCTTCCTGCTTAGAATATCTATGGTATGTTACATCACTATTTTTATAATAAGTTTCAATGAGAGCAAAAACACTTTCAAATCTCTCGGGATGTCGTGGTACAATTACAAGTTTTCCAATAGATTTATCCCATGAGTTTAAGATAAGTTCCTCTTCACTTTCATGGGTACTTCCTGCTGTTATCATTATTCCTTCCGGTTTTACAAGTTTTTTTGTAACTTTTGGAAGATTTGCTAATTTTAAATTGCCTATCACTTCGATATTAGTTGCACCTAGTTCTTGTAGTCTTTGTTTATCAATCTCACTTTGGGCAAATACTTTATCAATCTTTTTAAATATCTGTTTATATAAAAAACCGTATTTTTTATAAGTACCGTAAGACTTATCATTGATTCTTGCATTGATTAAAACGGTTTTTGCCCCTTTGTTTTTAGCCACTAAAAAAAGCATATACCAAAGCTCTGCTTCCATCACTAAAAGTACTTTTTGCTTTGTTATCCAAAAAGGTAAAAAAACCTCATATGGTAAATAACGAACATTATCTACCAACTCTTTTCCTTTTGCAAAGCCAGTATTGGTTATAACGGAGAGATTAATATCTTTTTTATCAAAGTTTTCAAATATCGGTCTTAAAGCTGTTGTTTCCCCTTGGGAACAAGCATGAAACCAAATTTTATCTGTAGAAAATTTTGGATTGTTTTTTAAAAAAAATTTTGCAGGAATAGCTTCACGGTATTTTTTATTTTTTGATTTAAAAAGTAAGTAGGGGATAGCAAGTATATAAAGAACAATTGCTAAAATGTAATAAAAATATTTAAACATAATTATGTAGGCTTATCGCCTACATGATAATTTATTAAGATTCTGTTGAATCTTTATAAATTATTCTCCCGCAATGAGGACAAGTCATAATTTCGTCTGACGTAGAAAATTCAGAATAAAATCTATCACTTAGTTTCATATGGCATCCGTAACATGCTTGTTTTTTTACAGGTACTACGGCACTTTCATTTGCCCATCTTTTTATCTTTTCATAAAATGCCAGTACTTTAGGATCTACCGTCCCCACTAAGACAGATTTTTCTTCGTATAAAGTTCCTCTTAGGTTTTCAAGTTCGCTAATATTCGCATCGATCGCACCTCTAAGTTCTTTTACGGTTTCTTCTTCTTGGGTCAATTTTCCTTTTAACTCTTCAAGCTCACCGTTTTTAGTCTCAATCAGGCTATCTAATCTTGCAATCTCTTCATTGGCAAAACTTACCTGCTCTTTGGCAATCTCCTCTTCAAGCTGCAGTGCTTTTACCTCTTTTTCCGTTTTAGCAAGCTTGTGCTTTCCTTCAATTTCAGCTAATTTATCTGCCAACTCTTTTAGATGAATATCGTTTTTGATTCTTTTATTTTTTGTTTCATCTATAATTTGATACGTTTTTTCAATCTCACTATTAAGTTCATCGATAACTTCGGTATAAACTTTTAGCTTCTCTTCCTCTTTCTCAATTTTAGGCTCAAACCCTACAATCTCTTTATCAAATCCTGATAATTTTACAAGTTGCTCTAAATGTTTATTCAATTGTGTTTCCTCTTATTTAATTTATTTTTTTATTAGTATTAATACTTATATGTAAATGGGTTTTGTGAAGCTGTTATTATAGCTGTTATTTTATTTTTTTTCAAATAATCCTCTAAAAGTCCCATCAATAAGGGTGCAAAATAGATTTCACTTTCATAATGTCCAATATCGATAAGACTAATTTCTCTTGCCTTTGCTTCCATCGCTTCGTGGTATTTTATATCCCCCGTTAAAAAGCAATCTGCTTTTACGTTTGGAAGAAGCGACATTCCTGAACCTGTTGTAAGTGCCACGCTTTTTATCTGTTTTGTCCCTTCGACAACCTTTAGCACTTCTAAATTTAATTTTTCTTTTATTAAATTTTGAAGCTTATCAAAACTGATATCAACCTTCGCTACTTGGATAAACTCATCATTGCTTTGAAAATTTAATCCCAATATTTCATTTCCTACATAGCTGTTTAGATGTGTTTTATCTATATTGGTGTGCATTGAGATTAAAGCTATATCTTTTTTTATCAGCTCTTTTACAATCATCGAACTATAATCATCATAATTGATTGTTTTTAATGGTTTAAAAATCAAAGGATGATGGGTAATAATCAAACTATTTGGTTCAATATCTTTTAAAACTTCAAGATCAAGATCCAATGAGAGATATAAATTCTGAAACTCATCTTCCATATTACCGACTATAAGACCGCTGTTATCCCATTTTTCTTGTAGTTCAAAAGGACTTAGCTCGTCTAAGTGTTGATAAATATCTCTTATTTTCAATTAATATCCTAATCGTTTCAACCGCTCAGGCTCTTGTTCTTTGTACATAGTTGCACATCCAAGTGAGAGTTCACGAACTTTTAAAATATAATTTTGTCTGCTTGTTACACTAATAGCTTTTCTGGCATCCAAAGTATTAAAAGCATGAGATGCAATCATACACTGATCATACGCAGGTAATGGCAAACCGGCTTCCAAACATCTTTTACATTCAGCCGCTGCATCGTCAAAATGTTTAAAAAGCATATCTGTATCTGCAACTTCAAAGTTATATTTACTAAACTCTATCTCTCCCTCAAGGTGGATATCTTTGTAAGTTGTTTTTCCAAACTCATTCTCGTTCCAAACAATATCAAACACCGTATCGACACCTTGTAAATACATAGCAAGTCGCTCGGTTCCATAGGTAATCTCAACAGCAACGGGATCACAAGGAAGTCCTCCAACTTGTTGGAAATAAGTAAACTGTGTAACTTCCATCCCATCAAGCCAAACTTCCCATCCAAGTCCCCAAGCACCGAGTGTCGGACTTTCCCAGTTATCTTCTACAAATCTAATATCGTGTTTAGATAAATCTAGTCCTAAATACTCTAAAGATTGCAAATACAAATCTTGAATATTATCCGGGCTTGGTTTGATCAGTGCTTGAAACTGATAATAGCTTCCCAGACGATTTGGATTTTCCCCGTATCGCCCGTCAGTCGGTCTTCGGCTCGGTGCCACATAAGCCACGGACCAAGGTTTGGAATCAAGAGATCTTAATAATGTTGCAGGATGAAACGTCCCTGCACCGGCAGGGATATCGTAAGGTTGTACGATATTGCATCCCTGTGAAGCCCAAAACTCTTGTAATTTTAAAAGTAGTTGTGAAAAGGTAATCATTATAAAATTACTTCTACTTCTTTAGAATCATTGACCACTTTTTTCTCTTTTACAACTCTGTCTTCTTGAAGTTTTATCGCCAATTCTTTGTCATTTACCGCTAAAATCTGCATCGCTAAATATGCAGCATTTACCGCCCCTGCTTTTCCCAAAGCAACGGTTGCGACAGGCATACCTGATGGCATCTGTACGGTTGAGAGCATCGCATCCATACCGTCCATCGCTCCACCTTTCATAGGAACACCGATAACAGGTTTTGTAGTTGTAGCACTTACTGCACCTGCAAGATGTGCAGCCATCCCTGCAGCACAAATAAATACTTTTGAACCTTTTTCCTCTGCAGTTTTAATATACTCTTTTGTTCTTACCGGCGATCTATGTGCAGAAGAGATAATAAGTTCATATCTTACACCAAACTGCTCCAAGGTATTTGCACAGTTTTTCATAATCTCATAGTCAGACTTACTTCCCATGATAATCGAAACAAAGTTCATCTTTAACCTTTATAGTAAAATTTTTGTGATTTTATCTAAATTTTACTTTTGATTCAAACAAATTCAATAAATATTAATGTTACATTATAATATTTATAAGATACACCCACCTTTACTTTTTGTAATATTCACTTTGATTTAACTTAAATTTCTATACAAGTCAAATCACTTTAAGTTAAAAAAGGCTAAGATGTGAGGATTTTAAATCTTAACAAAAGGAAAAAAAATGTCTAATGAAACATCTAGACGTGATTTTCTTGGTATGGCATTTGGAGCTGTAGCTGCAGTTGGAGGAGCTGCTGCGCTTGTTGGTATGAAACAAGCGTGGGATCCCCTTCCATCTGTACTTGCAGCGGGATTTACAACTGTAGATCTTAATGCAATTGAATTAGAACCGGGAAAACCACAAACATTTACTTGGAGAGGTAAACCAATATTTATCTTACTCAAAACGCCTGAAATGGAAAAATTTGACGGTGATTTAGTAATCGGAGATAAAAGATACACTGTAGTTATCGGTCTGTGTACGCATCTTGGATGTATTCCAGCATGGAAAAAAGATATGTGGAAATGTGCATGTCACGGTGGAGAGTTTAATGCAAACGGGCAGCAAACTTTCGGACCACCGCCAAAACCATTTGTAATACCACCATTTAGCCTTAACGGTTCAGTTTTAACTCTTGGAGAAGAGGGAAATGAATCTAAAGCTATGATGGCTGCAAGAGCGTAAGGAGTAAAGAATGGCAAAAATCAATGAATCTTTATTTAGTGCTGAGGGATTTGACAAGCGGATGAACGCTAAAAAATTCTGGCAAGTTATGATGACGGAATATTGGATCCCAAAAGATATTAACTTCTTATGGGCTATGGGTGTTGTTCTTGCAACAACTTTTGGACTGCTTGTAGTAAGTGGAATTTTCTTAATGATGTATTACAAGCCTGATACAGCTTTAGCATTTGACAGTGTAAACTATACTATTATGCAAGAGGTTGCTTATGGATGGCTGTTTAGACATATGCACGGTGTTGCAGCATCGGTTGTATTTTTAATTATTTATATCCATATGTTTACAGGAATCTATTACGGTTCTTATAAAAAAGGGAGAGAGATGATCTGGATCTCCGGTATGTTATTATTCGTAACATTCTCAGCTGCTGGATTCTCTGGATATATGTTACCGTGGGGACAAATGTCTTTCTGGGCTGCACAAGTTATTACCAACCTTTTTGCGGGTGGTTCACTTGAAGCTTGGGGATTGGTTGAATGGATTAGAGGTGGATTTGCCGTTGGCGATGCAACGCTTACAAGATTTTTTATGTTACACGTATTTTTATTACCGCTTGTAATTATTAAACTTATCGTAGTTCACTTTTATACATTGAGAATTCCTCATGTTAATAACCAAGAGTCTGAAGACCTCGATTATGACATGGAAGCTGAAAAATATTTGGCAGGAAATAAAAAAGAATCTAAAGTTATTCCATTTTGGCCTATTTTCTTATCTAAAGATTTTGCGGTACTTAGTATCTTTTTAATCTTTTATTTTTATTTAGTGTTCTTTAACTACAACTTTGCAATGGACCCTGTAAACTTCGATCCTGCAAACCCAATGAAAACACCTGCACATATCTATCCTGAGTGGTATTTCTTATGGTCGTATGAAACATTAAGAGGACCTTTTTTCAATATGTTTGGTATGAAAGCTATGGATATCGGTCTTATGATTTTTGGATTTGCACAAATTGCATTTTTAATCGTTCCTTTTATCGATAAAGATCCTGATATCTTACCTGCACATAAACGTCCTAGATTTATGATCTGGTTTTGGATTATGATTATCGACTTATTAGTTCTTACTGTTTTTGGAAAACTCCCTCCAACAGGAGCTAATGCATGGGTAGGATTTGGTGCAACTGCTGTATTCTTACTACTATTTATATCATTACCTTTTGTATCTAAAGCCGATGCAAAAGCAAGAGGAGCGTTATAATGAGAGAATTAAAAATATTAGCAATCGTTGTAATTTTTACCGGTGTACTATACTGGGGGGTTGAACCGTTCGCCCACTCTCAAATGCACCCGCATGTTGAACCTGCAGATTATTCATTTAACGAAGTTGATGGATTAAAAGGAGCTACAGGCGATGCAACAAAAGGTGCCGAACTTGTAGCGGCAAATTGTACTGCGTGTCACGCAATTGAAAAAGCAGGGTTCCCTCCTGTAATGGATAATGCAAGTGCAGCGGCAGCATACGGGGTTGTTCCGCCGGATTTAAGTACGGCAGGAAAGTTATATAATGCTGACTATTTAGCTGCTTTTATTAAAGACCCTGCAACAGCATCAAAAACACAACATAAATATGTAGACGGGAAAGTTCATCCAATGCCTGGATATGGTTGGATGCAGCCTTCTGAGATTGCAGATATCGTTGCATATTTACAGTCAATTGCACCGTCTCAAATGACAAATAAAGAAGTTTTTGTTGATGCGTGTCAAAGATGTCATGCTATCAAATACGGTGATTTCTTCGGTGGATCAATGACGGCAAAAACTCCTGATGAAAATATCAAAACATATATGGGGAAATTACCTCCTGATCTTTCTCAAATGATTAGAAGTAGAGGTGCTGAATGGTTACACGAATTTATCAACGATCCTCAAAAGCATCTTCACGGTACTGCTATGCCAAGAGTTGGTCTAACAGAAGCATCTGAAGATCAAGTTATAGCATATATGATAGAAGTAGGTGATAGCAAAAAAGCTGAACGTGAAGCATTAGCCGGACCATTCCTGGGTTACCTTGTAATCTTTGCTATTTTTGCATGGTTATGGAAAGCTAAATTATGGCGAGAAGTACACTAAGAAAAGGATAAATAATGAAATTAACAAAAATTTTAGCGGCTGTAGTTCTTAGTGTTGGGATCTCTCAAGCAGATACTATGACTAAGTCTATGAATATTATGCAACAAGGTATTGAACAAGTTCAATTTGGATTTATCAATAACAATCAACAAATGATCAGAGACGGTCTTGCTCAAATCATAAAAGGGAACTCTATGTTCTCTGATGAGGCACTTATCAAAAAATATTTACCAAAAGATAAAAAACATATGGTAAATGTTGCAGAAAATGCTTCAAAAAGAATCCATTTGGATGCAAATATAATTGAGCTTAATCTTGATGATAAAGCATATACAAAAGCTGCCGAAGGTTATTCGGATATGCTTAATGCATGTTCAAGATGTCACGGAATTATTAGAAGCTGGTAATAACCACTTCTAATTTCTATGAAAAAAGGGGACGCCAAAATTAGCGTCCCCTTTTTTATTGCTACAATTTTAATCTAAGCTAATATTCCAGCCCCATCTATTTTAGCACTTCTATTTAGTGCATATTCTCTTTGCCCATTTATTAAATCATATTTCCAAATTGGTGCGCTTGCTTTAAAATCTTCTACAAACTCATCTATAAGTTCTAAAGCTACTCTTCTTTTAGGAGAACATACTGCTGCGATATAAGAGCTTTCATGATTAAGTACATCTCCAATTGAGTGTGCCATAAGAACTATTGCATTTTGTTGCTTTGCTTTTTCTTGCCAAGTATTAAACCATGAATTTAATATAGGCTCATAAATATCAAAGCTAAGTCCATCAATACCATCTTCATCTCTAACGACACCTACAAAAGTAATAATCGCTCCATAGTTTGAAAGCTTATATTTCCCAAACCATCTGTTGGTTATCTCCTCAACCGGTAAATGACCTTCGTGTAATTCTAACATATAATTATCCACCGCAAACAGGTGGTAAAAGAGATACTTTATCTCCATCTTTTAATAAAGCTGTTTTATCTTTTACCAATACGTCATTAACAGCCACTGCACTATTTTCAAGCCAAGGATGTAATGACTCATCCTCTTTTAAAATAGTACTTAACTCTTCTAGAGAACTTATATCAACCTCTAAAGGCTCTTTTTTAATCGGTCCTAAAAATTCTATTTGTATCATCTTTCATAATCTCCTGTTTTTCCACCACTTTTATGTTCAAGTTGGACATTTGAGATAACCATCCCTTTATCAATTGCTTTTACCATATCATAAATTGTAAGTAATCCTATACTTACTCCTGTTAAAGCTTCCATCTCTACACCTGTTTGTCCACTTAGTTTTGTAGTAACTGTTAATTTAAATCCAGGGAGTTCAGGTAACTCTTCTACGTCACAATTTATTCCACTTAGTAACAGTGGATGACACATAGGGATAAGGTCTGGTGTTTTTTTCGTCCCCATAATTGCTGCAATTACTGCAGTTTGGAGAACTGGTCCTTTTTTATTTTGATTTGCTATTACATTACTATATGCTTCTTGTGACATTGTGATAATACCACTAGCAATTGCTACTCTTTGTGTATCTTGTTTATCTGATACATCTACCATTTTTGGTCTATTATTTTCATCCAAGTGTGTTAGATTAATATTTTTTTCCATTTTTATTTATCCAATTTATTATTTGCTCTATATTATTTAAATCTAAATGTTCACTCTGCTTTGGTATATAAGCTTTATCAATAGTTCCATCGGTTGCTATTGCATCACTCATATCAAAATAATCAGAATTTAAAGAGCCTCTTTGTACACAAATTCTAGGAAGTGGTAAAGTTTTTAACCCTTCAACTAAAAGATAATCAAACTCCCCAAACATCTCCACTATATCATCTATTTCACTTGTTTGTTTTTTAAAAAGTGTAGTTCTTGTGGGCGATACTACCGCTACATCTGCTCCTGTATCGGAGAATTTATAACTATCTTTTCCCTCTTTATCAAAGATCGCTTTATCACAAGGATCATGTTTGATAATACAAACTTTAAATCCCTCTTTTTGTAAGTACATTGATAGTTTTACGATTAAAGTTGTTTTTCCACTATTGGATTGTCCCGTAAAGGCTGCTGCTAATTTTTTCATAACGAAAATTATAGCATATTAGTTTTGAAGTACTGTTTTATGGATATCGTAAAAACTTTCAAATGTATTTTCTATAGAGAAATGTTGTGCATATTTATAGGCACTCTCTCCCATAATTTTTGTATCTATATCCTCTTTTTCTATCTTTATAAACTTTTCTATCCATTGCTCTTTTTGTGTACTGGGTATTATAAATCCCACCTCATCGTCACTCCCCTGTATAATACCGTAAGGTCCACCCTCATCGGTTACTATTACGGGTGTACTACTTGCCATCGCTTCAAGTACAACCTGCCCTAAGGTATCTGTTGTAGATGGAAATACAAAAATATCACTACTTGCATAAATCGAAGAGAGTTCCTCTTTTTGCTTATGTCCCAAAAATACTACATTATAGCTTTTTAATTCATCTTTATGTTTTTCAAGATCGCCGCTGCCTACAATAATCAAATAACTGCTTTTTTGTTCACTTCTATTATAAAATTCTTTCCACTTCTCAAACAATAGATCAAGATTTTTCTCTTTTGTTGCACGTCCAACGTATAAAAATTTTTTATACCCTTTATTTAATTCGTAATGCTCCCAAAGATTCTCATTGCAATATTTGGAATCAAAGGATTCTATATTGGTTCCGGGTTGTAAAAAATAGATATTTTCTTTTTTAAATTTTATATCATTGTGAATATTTTCTATATATTCACGTGATCTTGTTGCAAGTGCTTTAAATTTGATATAAAACAATCTCATAAAAAAACTCGTAATTGATTTTACTACCGTAGAATTTGTATTTTTATACAAATACATTGGAAAATCTGTATGATACGTACCAATCACAGGCTTTTTATACCTTAATGCAATCAATAATCCCACAAGCCCTATCAATCCCGGTGTCGATACATGAACAATATCGGGATCGAGTTCTTTAAATTTTTTAGCCATTTGTAAAATTGGCGGCCATACAAGATCCAACTCTTTATAAAAAGGCATCAACATTTTAAAGGTGGGTTTAAAAATATGAACATTATCCAAATCATCACAGTAGCTTTTAACGGTTGCACTTAAAATACTAAATTCAATCTCTTTTTTATTTGCCTCTTTTGCCATATCCTGCAAAAATCTTGAAACACCGTTTGCATCACAGATCGTATCGGTAAAAAGAGCTATTTTTATATTATCAGTCTTATCCATAGGTATCACTTTAGAATAATTTGATTACAGTTTGGTTATAGAAAATGATTATATTGTAACTAACGTGCAACTAAATTTAACTACTCTACCGTCTATGAAATACAAATCAATTTTTATATCCGATGTCCATCTTGGTACAAAATTTTCCAGAGCCGATCTTTTAAATGACTTTTTAAAAAAGCATGAATCTGAAAACCTCTATTTGGTAGGGGATATTATTGACGGATGGGCAATAAAAAGAAAATTTAGATGGTACCAATCCCACTCCAATGTGATACAAAGAATCCTTAAAAAAGCAAAGAAAGGGACCAGTGTCTATTTTATCACGGGAAATCACGATGAGTTTATCAGACCTTTTACACCGCTATTATTAGGGGATGCTTTAGAGGTTACCAATGAACTCGATTATATAGGAGAAGATGGGAAAAAATATCTTGTAACCCATGGAGATTTTTTCGATATGATAACTATTACCAAAAAATGGCTTGCAATTCTTGGGGATTATGGATATGAACTTCTTTTAAATCTCAATTTTCTTTTGAGTAAGATTTTTAAACTTTTTCGTATAAAAACAAAATGGTCCTTATCCAAATATATAAAAGATAATGTAAAAAAATCGGTTAATTTTATAAACGATTATGAAAATATACTTTCCAAACATGCCCAAAAGCATAGTTATGACGGTATAATATGTGGACATATTCATAAAGCGGAGATGAGAGATATCAACGGTATCCAATACCTAAATTGTGGCGACTGGGTAGAGTCATGTACAGCTATAGTAGAAACTTTTGAGGGAAAGTGGGAAATAATCCACTGGACAAAAGAGCACTAAAAGGAAAAATAAAACTATGTTTAAAAACCATAAAAAAGACAATAACAAACCAAAATATTGTTTATTGAAAAATTCACGTTATGCGCTTAGCGGTCTTCGGATCACTTTTAAAAACGAGATGTCGTTTAAACTTGAAATATTAGCTGCAATTCCTCTTTTGATCCTTATTTATATTGTTGATTTTACAATAATGGAGAAGATGATACTCCTTATAACCCTTTTTTTAACCTTGATTGTAGAGCTTTTAAACAGTGCTATTGAAAATGTGGTGGATATAGCTACAAAAGAATATCACATCTTAGCCAAAAATGCCAAAGATATGGGAGCAGGTGCGGTATTTGTATCTATTGCTCTGCATCTAATTTGCTGGGGAATATTTTACTTTAACAAAGGATAATCCCCGCTACACTTAATGTTGCCGTTTCACTTTTTAAAATAAGATTGTTATTAATCCCTACAACTTTTTTAGGCTCAAAACCCGTAACCTCATCTTTAGAAAATCCACCCTCACATCCTATGATAATCGTTTCAATCTCATTTTTTGCATCATGGATATTTTGCTCTGAGAAATTAAAAAGATAGCTGTTTGGATTTTGTGCTTTAAAAGTTTCCAGTGAATCGATTTGTGCCAATTCAATAATAGAACTTCTTCCACACTGCTGAGAAGAATTAATCAAAACCTTATCCAACTTTTCAAAATTTATTTTATACTGTTTTTGTGAATATTCACAATAGATAAAAGTGATCTTTGCAACTCCAAGTTCATTTAAACTTGCAATATATTTCTCGATAGATTTTGGATCGATTACACACCATCCGATATGAAGCTGTTTTATAGGTTCTATTATCTTTTCTTCACTTGCAACCAATAAAAGGGAAGCTTTTCTTCTATCAAGGGAATCAACTTTATACTCATAGATATTTTTATCTTTTAAGTTTCTAAAAAAAATACTTTTTTCACTTTTCATACGACGAACTTTAAAAATATATTTGTAAAGTTCGCCATCTATCGTAAGGGAAGATTCTCCTGATTTTTCGTGGTAGATAAACTGCATCTGCTAAAAAAGCTTTGAGATAATATAAGTAAAGATTAAAGCTGTAATTTCCATAGTATATATTTTTTTTGCATAGAGTCTAAATTCAATCTGTTTCTCTTCATCCGTTGATTTAATAACCCGTATCTTTTTATATCGCTTAATCTCCAAAACCATTACAAAAATTGAAGTTGCTATCATAAGTATTACCGTTATACTTAAATCATGTGAATATGCAGCAAGAATCCCACCCGTATATGCTATAAACGCATTTGCCATATGATAAAGCGGTGTCATCAACCGCAATCTTTTAGCCAAAGGGATAAATTCACTCATCGTAGCTACGCTAAAATAGTTAAAAATCATAATAACCAAAAGAGCAATAATTGCAAAAACGTGTGTTGTAGTCGAGATAGAAACAAAATCCATAAAATATTACTCCAAAAATCAAATAGCTATTTAAAACTTTTTCGCTATTATACCATCTTTAAATTGTAAAGATATAAACAAGGGTGCAAAAATTTGTTAATTGACGGTCATAATAGAAAAGTAGATTATTTACGGGTAAGTGTAACGGAACGGTGTAATTTCAGATGTCAATACTGTATGCCCGAAAAACCTTTTTCGTGGGTGCCCCATGAAAATGTTTTAAGCTATGAAGATATGTTTACATTTGTAAAAGTGTGTATCGACGAGGGTGTTACAAAAGTTCGTATCACAGGGGGAGAACCACTTTTACGAAAAAACCTTGAAGTATTTATCAAGATGATAACCGACTATGCACCCAATATCGATCTTTCCATGACCACCAACGGTTTTTTACTTGACGAGTGTGCAAAAACACTAAAAGATGCAGGTCTTAAAAGGCTTAATATCTCTCTTGATTCACTTAAAAAAGAGGTAGCACACCATATTGCACAAAAAGATGTATTAGGTAAAGTATTATCAGGAATTGATACAGCTCTTGAAGTGGGACTTGGAGTAAAAATAAATTGTGTACCTATAAAAGGTGTTAATGAAGATGAACTTATCGATCTACTGGAGTATTGCAAATCTAAAAATATCGAAATACGATTTATCGAATTTATGGAAAATGACCACGCAAACATAAAAAAAGGACTGTATACAAAAGAGATACAAGATATTATTGCCGGAAAATATAGTTTTAATACAATGGATAGAGAGGGAAACAGCCCTTCCCAAAGCTATCTCTTAGAAGATGGCTATAAATTTGGTATAATAGAACCTCATTTAGATGATTTTTGTAAAGATTGCAACCGTATACGACTAACGGCAGAAGGTTATTTGATCCCGTGTCTTTATTTTGAAGATGCTCTTAGTATTGCAGATGCAGTGAAACAAAAAGATATAAAAGAAGCCGCAAATATTTTAAAAAAAGTGTTACAAAATAAACCTGAGAAAAACAAATGGGGCGAAGATAATGATTCTTCAAGAGCCTTTTATGAAACGGGAGGATGATATGGATAAAAAAGCAATATGTATTTTAAGTGGAGGTATGGATTCGACACTAAGTTCATACATTGCAAAAAATGAAGGTTATGAAATTATCGCGGTTCATTTTAACTATGGACAAAGAACAGAGCATAAAGAGCTTGAGGCTTTTAGAAATATTTGTATCGAACTTAACGTAAAAGAAAAGTACGAGATCAATATACCATTTTTTACACAAATTGGAGCAAGTGCTTTAACCGACAGCTCAATTGATGTACCAACTGGTGGAATTGAAGCTGGAGTTCCAGTTACTTATGTCCCTTTTAGAAATGGAATTTTTCTCTCCATCGCAACGGCTATTGCAGAGAAACATGAAGCGGAAGCTCTTTTTATAGGGGTAGTTCAAGAAGATAGCAGCGGCTATCCAGATTGTACCGATAGTTTTATAGGGAAGATGGAATCTGCTATGAATCAAGGGACGAAAGAGACAACAAAGCTTAAAATTATTACTCCGCTTGTACATATGATGAAAGAAGATATTGTAAAAAAGGCAGATGAGCTTCATGTTCCGCTTCAATATACATGGTCATGTTATAAAAATGAAGATAAAGCTTGTGGTATATGTGACAGCTGTAGATTGCGATTAAAAGGGTTTGAGTTAGCGGGGATACAAGACCCAATAGAGTATGAAAGCTAAACTGAAAAAATATTTTAAAGAGATTCTTCTTTTTACCCTTATAATATTTGTAGCTTCCAATAGTATAAGTTACTATAAATCACTTAAACTTAATAAATCAAAATTAGATATTCAAACCTTTACATTGCTTGATGGGATAAACTATACGATAGATACAAATAAACCTCTTTTAATCCATTTTTGGACAACATGGTGTCCTATTTGTAAACTTGAAGCATCCAATATTGAATATATCTCAAAAAATTTTCAAGTAATCACAATAGCTGTTAATGAAAAATCAAAAAACGATATAAAAAAATATCTACAACATCATAATTTATCGTTTCACGTAATCAATGATTTTGATGGCAAATTGGCAAAAAAATTTAATATCCAAGTATATCCCACAACTTTGATTTATGACAGTAAAAATAAAACTGCATTTAGTGATGTGGGATATAGCTCAACTCTTATGTTATATCTAAAAATGTTATGGGCTGGACTCTAAGGAATACCTTGAAATATTTAAATGAGATACTATTAAGCGATAAAATATCACAAACCTTATCCTATAAAGATTTATGTACGGTAAGACTCTTTTTAAATGATCCTTATGAAAAACATACTTCTATCTTAGATACAAATGTAATGTTGCTTTTACTTAATGGTAAACGCCATCTCTATACAAAAGAAAAAAAGTTCACAGGAAATGCGGGAGATATATTTTTTATAACCTCTGGTACCTGTGTTTCGAGTGAAGTGTTTGATGATGTTGAAAAATACGGTGCTTTTATTTTTGAGTGGAATGATAAATTTATCTTTGATTTTATTCAAAACAATAATATTGATCTCTCAAATTTTAAAACAAGTTATGAAAATATATTTCAGATAATTCCCAATGAACTTTTACAATATTCAAGTGATACATTTATCCCTCTATTTTTATGTTCTGAAAAAATCAATGAAAATATAATCAAAATTAAATTAGAAGAGATGCTTTTATTACTTTACAACAGTGATAGTGATAATAAATTTAAGAGCTTTTTAAAGCTCCTTACAAGCAGCCATAATCTCAATTTTAAAACAAAATTAGAAAACACCCATAACCATTTTGACGATGTGGAGGATTTATCTAAAAAAGTTGATATGCCTTTAAATGATTTTAGAAAAGAGTTTGCCAAAGTCTATGGAACTGTTCCAAAAAAATGGCTTATTAAAAAACGACTGGAAACTGCAAAAATACTTTTAACCTATGATAACAAAAATATATCGGAGGTTTGTACCGAAGTTGGATATTCAAATGTTTCATGGTTTATTCAACAATTTAAAAAAGAGTTTGGAATAACACCAAAACAATTTCAAAAACAACAAAAATCGTAAACTTTCTATTACTTTTTTCTTTTTAAATCCTTTATAATAATCAAAAAAGGACACATAATGCAACACAGCTATTTAAAAGAGGAAAAAGAATACTTGGAAAGTTTTCAAAATATGACCCTTGATATTGAAACATTTCATCATAAACAACATCTATTGGTAACCTATGTACTATTGATAGATTATGATATTCAAAAAACATATCAAAATATAAAAAGCGGTATATTAAATATCTTAGAGCACGTTGGAGCCGATACTACAAAATACCATGAGACGATGACATACGGTTGGATTTTAATGGTGCAATATTTTTTAGAAAATTCTAAACCATGTAAAAATTTTGAAAAGTTTATATCGCAAAATACCCAATTATTAGATGTAAATATTTTATATGAATACTATTCAAAAGAATTGGTTGAAACTGAAAAAGCCAGGCTTACTATTATTGAACCCGATCTCAAACCGATACAATAATATCTTGAGGAAGCATCAAACCATATTATTCACAAACAACATCTTCTTTAAAAATAGCTTCCTCTTTTTTAGCTTCATCGCACTGCTCTTTTGTTAAAACAGTATCTTTAAATTTTGTCTGCCATAAAATTGCTCCACTTAAGTCGCTATCTTGTAAATCTGTATGATAAAACTTTGCACTTCCAAGCTCACTATTTTTGAAATTAACTGCTTCTATCATCGCATCGCTAAAGTTTGCCTTCCAAGAAACACTCCTTGAAAGATCACTTTTATAATGTTGTACTTTGAAGATTTGTCCCTTTAAAGTTTGCACCTTTGCCATCCACTTTGCTTAGATCACAAAAAGCCATATTGGCTTTCCAAAAAATAGCTTTTTTGATATTTGCACCTTTAAATTTTGAGCCTTGCAGATTACTCATAAAAAAGTTTGCATCCTCTAAATTTGCATTTTCAAAATTACAGTCCGTCATATCAAAACCGCTTAAATCTTTTTTACTAAAATCAATCCCGCTAAAATCACACCCTTTGCACTCTTCCTCTTGAAATAGTTTTTGAACATCGTTTGGTTCATATCCAAATAGAGGGATGAAAAATAAAATTGTCACTAAAATCCATTGCATCACTATTTTCCTACTATATCTTGTAATTTTTCTAAAAATATATTTGCTCTGGAGGAACCTATAATTTTTCCTATCTGTTCCCCTTTATTATCGATAAAAAACATGGTAGGTATCCCAAAATACTCAAACCCTTTTGGAAGCTCATCATGATTGATATCTTTTTCTATTACCACAATCTTTTTATCCATAAAAGCTTTTACACTCTTTTGTTTAAATACTTTTTTTTTCATATAAGCACACTGGGGACAAGTTTTGGCACTATATATCATCAAAACTATTTTATCGCTATTCTCTTTTGATTGATAAACTTTTTGAAAAGCTGTATCATCAGTTATATTTAAAGCATAAGTAAAACTACAAAGCAATAAAAAACTATATAATATCTTCATGGAACACCTTTTTATATAAATCTTATTGTTTATTGTATCTTAGCTTAGTTAATAATATTTTGATACAATACAAAAATTAAATACTAAGGTTTATAATGAGATGGCAGATAAGCAAACAATTTGACTTTTGTTACGGGCATAGGGTTTGGTCCCAAGAGTTAAATAAAGAGTATGCTTTGGATGAGTGTTTAATGTGCAGACATCTCCACGGTCATCAAGGGAAAATCATCGTCCATCTTGGGAGTGATACTTTACAAAACGGGATGGTAACCGATTTTAAACACCTTAATTGGTTTAAAAAATTTCTCGATGATGTAATTGACCATAAATTTATCATCGATATCAACGATCCTCTTTTTGAGACACTACTTCCACACTATAAAGATAAAAAAGACTTTCATACTATGGAAGAAAACTATATGATTCCCGATCTTTCAATCTTACAAAACGAACCTAAACATATCAAAGAACTTTATGAGGGATATATTATCGTAGATTTTGTACCCACAAGTGAAAATCTCTCTGCATGGCTTTTAAAAATTGTACAAAAAAAGATGGCAAAAATCGATATAGAAGTATCTCATATAGAGTACTTTGAGACACCAAAAAGTAAAAGTGTAGTCTATGCTTGAAGTTAATGAGATATTTGGTCCGACCATCCAAGGGGAAGGGAAACGTGTAGGGAACCCTTCTGTTTTTATACGATTTGGAAAATGCAATATGCAGTGCAGCGGTTTTGAAGTGGAATATGAAACCCCAAGCGGGATAAAAAAGTGCAGTTGTGATAGCTACCATGCAAGTGATATTGCTTTTAAAGACGAATGGCAAAGTTATGCAAGTGCTAGAGATTTGATTGAGGAAGTCGATAAATTTTTACCCTCATATAAAACAGATATTGTTATCACGGGAGGAGAACCTCTTTTATACTGGGAAGACAATGAATTTCAAAAGTTTTTGCACCATTTGCACTCTCAAAGCTATCATATAACTATAGAAACAAACGGTTCAATTAATATTGAGCTTGATAAACCTTGGCACAAAGATATACTTTTTTCCATGAGTGTAAAACTGAGTAACTCAGGGGAGTCTCTGCAAAAAAGGGTTAATATCGCTACTTTAAATAGGATTTTAAATATCTCAAAACAAAGCTATTTGAAATTTGTACTCGATATAGATTTTATCCCTCAAGCTTCAAAAGAGATTGATGCCATAATTACCCACATTCCACCTTGCGAAATATATGTTATGCCTTTGGGTGACAGTGCTGAAGCAATAGATAAAAATTCTCTCAGCGTTATTAACTTTGCCTTACAAAAAGGATACAAATATTCCGATAGACTTCATATTAGAGTATGGAATAATAAAAGGGGGGTGTAGATGAGAATCGTTATTTTATTTTTTTTAATTCTTACGACCTCTCTTACGGCAAAAGAGTGTTTTAAAGATAAACAAGCCGATAAATTAATCTGCTACGAACGCTATTTTGAGAGGGCAAAAATCTATAAAGCCCACGATGATGAAAAATATTATACTTCAAGTGACGGTCGTATTTATGCAATAGACGATAAAATCGAAGTTCGATTTAATTCGGTGGGTGCAATTTTATTTATTCTTGAAGAATATGAAATTGGTTTTGTAGATAAAACCAAAGGGGAAAAATATATTTTTCAAGTAAGAGATAAAAATAAACTTTTTTCTATGCTAAGAGTTTTAAATAATCTTACTGCCGTACGAAAAGCTCTACCCATAAAAAAAAGAAAATATACAAAAGCTTATATAGAATATACTCTTAAAAAAAGACAAGAACAATTTGAACGAATGAAAAAATCAATGAAAAAATAAAAGATTCTTAAGGAAATTTTTACCATGACAAGACTGCCTGCAGAATGGGAAGAACAAGAGTTTGTACAACTTGTATTTCCCCACAGTGATACTGATTGGAATCAATATTTAAACGATGCAATTGATACCTTTGTAACTATTGCAAAAACCATAGCAAAATACCAAAAAGTATTAATAATAGCCAAAGATTTAACCTCTATCAAATCTAAATTCCCTAAAAAGAAAAATCTCACTTTTGTAAGAATAGAAAGTGACGACACTTGGTCAAGAGATTTTGGAGGTATAACCGTTGAACAAAATAACAAAATGTTTATTTTGGATTTTAAATTTAACGCTTGGGGAAAAAAGTTTTCTTATAAATTGGATGACCAAATTACAAGAAAACTAAAACTCAAAGGTTTACTCAAAGGATACACCCATCAAAATATTAATTTTGTCCTCGAAGGCGGTGCCATTGAGAGTAACGGAGATGGTGTACTTATGACCACGTCCACTTGTCTTTTGGAAAAAAACAGAAATCCAAAACTATCCAAAAAGCAGATAGAACAGGCTCTTATAGGATTTTTTGGGTTAAAAAAAGTACTTTGGCTGGATCATGGATATCTAGCAGGGGACGATACCGATTCCCATATAGATACTTTAGCACGTTTTGTCTCAAATGATACTATTATGTACCAGTCGTGTGATGATGAAAATGATGAACACTATACTGCTTTAAAAAAAATGGAAGAGGAGTTAAAAAAATTTAAAACCGCTCAAGGGAAAGCTTTTAATCTTATTGCTCTTCCTTGGATACAACCTAAATATTATGACAATGAAAGACTCCCTGCTAGTTATGCAAACTTTTTGATTATAAACGGTGCCATTTTAGTTCCTACTTACAATGATAAAAACGATAAAAAAGCGTTGGAGATTTTTCAAAAAATATTTAAAAATAGAGATATTATAGGGATAGATTGTACAACACTGATAAGACAACACGGGAGTTTGCATTGTGTTACAATGCAATACCCCAAACTGAAATAAGCTCTTAATCTTTTGTATTAAAAGCTCTATCCCCCGCGTCGCCAAGTCCCGGTCTTATATAGCAGTTTTCATCAAGTCTCTCATCGATTTGTGCAATATAAATATCAACATCGGGATGGGTATCCTGCACTTTTTTTATCCCCTCGGGAGCACCTAAAAGATTGAGTGAAATAATTTTTTTTGCCCCTTTACTTTTAAGATAATCTATCCCGTCAATAAGTGATCCTCCCGTTGCTACCATTGGATCTAGTAAAAGAACCGTCTTATCTTCCAAAGGGGGAATATTTTCATAGAAAAGTTTTGATTCTGCTGTTTTTTCATCTCTTTTCATTGCTAAAAAACCACTTCTTGCATATGGCAAAGTTTTAAGAATACCCGTAAGCATAGGCTCCCCTGCTCTTAAAATAGGAACCAAAACCAATTTTTGCACCTCTATCATCTGTACATCCAAAGGTCCTTGCCACGTATTGATATTTTGTGTGATAGTAGGAAAATCACTTAATGCTTCCGAAACTATAATTCTTGCCAACTCTTCAATGGTCAGTCTAAATTCATTGGATGTAGTTTGCACATCTCTTAGTCTATTAATAAGATGTTTTACTACAACATTGGAACTCTCTTTATACATTTTATCATCCTCTGTTTTTTATATGATTGTACCATACTTTAACAAACTATTTACATAAAAACAGCTATCATACCCGTACTTTACAAAGGAAATATAATGGAAAAAACCGACTATAAATTTAGAATGAAAGATTCGATAATAGGGTTGCAGTTTTTATTTGTAGCCTTTGGTGCACTTGTTTTGGTTCCGATTTTAACGGGACTCAATCCTAGTGTTGCTCTTTTTACCGCGGGAATTGGAACTTTGGCTTTTCAATTTATCAATAAAAAAGCGGTACCTCCAATTTTTTTAGCCTCTTCATTTGCTTTTATCGCTCCCATCTCTTACGGTGTACAGCAATGGGGAATCGCTGCAACAATGTCCGGACTTGTATCGGCAGGTTTATTATATGTAGTTTTAAGTCTTATTATACGATATAAAGGAAATGATATTATCCACAAATATCTCCCTGCCGTTGTAGTGGGTCCTGTTATCATCTCAATCGGACTTATTTTAGCTCCGGTTGCGGTAAATATGTCTATGGGAAAAACAGGAGACGGAGCAGTTCAATTGGTTCCTTTAGATCAGGCTCTTGTAATCTCTATGGTTGCTTTGGCAGTTACTATTCTTGTCTCTTTAGTCGGGAAAGGGATTTTTAAACTTATCCCTATACTTTTTGGTATCACTATCGGATATTTTATCTCCTTAATGTACGGCATTATCGATTTTTCTGCAATATCAAAAGCATCTTGGATAGCAATACCGCACTTTACCACCCCTGTATTTCACTGGGAAGCTATTATCTATATTCTCCCTATTGCTATTGCCCCTGCGATTGAACATATAGGAGATATGTTGGCGATTTCAAACGTAACCAAAAAAGACTTCCTTAAAAAGCCGGGACTTAAAAATACCCTTTTAGGAGACGGTATCGCTACTTCATTGGCATCATTTTTCGGCGGTCCTCCAAATACGACATACTCGGAAGTAACAGGAGCCGTTTCTATTACAAAAGCTTACAATCCTGCTATTATGACATGGGCTGCTATTTTTGCAATAGCTTTGGCTTTTATAGGAAAACTAGGTGCATTTCTTTCAACTATCCCCGTTCCTGTGATGGGTGGAATTTTACTTTTACTCTTTGGTATTATCGCTTCAGTCGGTATGGGAACTTTGGTAAGGGAAAAAGTTGATTTGAATTGTACGAGAAATATGATAATCATCTCTGTAATTTTGGTATTTGCTATCGGTGGGATGACATTTAACTTTGGATCGGTTTCGTTTTCTGGGATTGGACTTGGAGCAATTATCGGTATCGTACTTAATCTTATCTTACCTCAGGCGAGTAAAGAGAACTAAGCACTATTTAACGGGAGTTTGTATTGTATTGAAATACAATACAAACTCACAAATTACTTGATAATATCAACTACAAAAGCACCTCTAAAATCCCCTTTTTTATAACCGATCGCCTTATCATTTGGAAATTTTTTACTAATAACTTTATATGCATCTTTATTTCTCTTTTGCTCCGTCCCGTGACAATTTAAACATTTATCCCCTATTACGAGAGGCTTGTATACCTGATAGTGATTCTCTTGTAATTTTTTTACCAACATTTTTGGCATATTCCCCGCTGCTTTTTTTGCTTTAAGCTCTTCTAAAACAACCAACTCCTTTTTGGAAGCAAGGTTTTTGATATTTCGAGGTTTATCGGTTATCCTTTTTACACTTACCCCTTTTGGCAGCTTTTTAGAAGCTTCTTTTGCTACGCTTCCTGCTTTTGTAGAGCAAAACTTTGCAGCACCGCCAAAGCCATTCTCTTTTATTTTTTTCCCTAAAGTGTGTTTTAGCGTACCTCCAACTGTTTGGATAGCTTCTTTAGCGATACCCATTGCCTCTTGATCGCTCATCGCATAAAGCGACATACTCCATAGTAAACTTCCTGCCAACAACGGCTTCAATAATCTTGACATTTTCAACCCCCCCTAAAAAATGAATAGTCATTCATAAACTATATGAAATTTTACCAATTATTGTTTAATCAAGGATTAACTGCAAGTAAAATATGGTAAAATCACTTTATGAAAATAGCACTTATCCAACAAAAATATTACGGCTCTAAAGATGCCACTGTCGAACAAACTGTTTTAAAAATAAAAGAAGCTTCAAACAATGGAAGCGAACTTGTTATTTTACAAGAATTGCACCAAACCCGTTACTTTTGCCAAAATGAAAATGTAGATACTTTTGATTTGGCAAATTCTTGGGAAGAGGATATCAAGTTTTGGTCTAATATTGCAAAAGAAAATAAGGTCGTACTTGTAACATCATTATTTGAAAAAAGAGCTGCGGGACTTTACCATAACACTGCCGTTGTATTTGAAAAAGACGGCTCTATTGCAGGGAAATACAGAAAGATGCATATTCCCGACGATCCCGGATTTTATGAAAAGTTTTATTTTACCCCTGGAGATCTGGGGTTTGAGCCGATACAAACAAGTGTTGGAAAACTTGGTATTTTAATCTGTTGGGACCAATGGTACCCGGAAGCTGCAAGACTTATGGCTTTAAAAGGAGCCGATATGCTTATCTATCCAACCGCTATCGGATGGTTTGAAGATGACAGTGAAGAGGAAAAGCAAAGACAACTTGAGTCTTGGATTGCCGTACAACGGGGTCATGCCGTAGCAAATGGTATCCCTGTACTTACTGTAAATCGTGTGGGATTTGAAAAAGATGACTCAGGAGTTTTAAAAGGGACAAACTTTTGGGGTAATTCTTTTGTATTTGGTCCACAAGGGGAATTTTTAGCCCACGCAAATCATCAAAATGAAGAGAATCTCTATATTGAGCTTGATCTACAAAGAAGTGAAAATGTACGAAGATGGTGGCCTTTTTTACGCGATAGACGAGTAGAAAGCTATAGCGATATTACTAAAAGGTATGTAGATTAGATCAAACTCATAGTTTGTTATTTTGAAGTTACTTTCATACTATAAAATTTTCTTATCAACATAAAAAGGAGATTATGATGAAGACTTTTACAAAAATAGGATTAATAAGTTTAGCCTGTACAGTGTCGCTTTTTGCAGGGAGTGCACCAAAAGAGTATCCAGCAGGTGAGGTTGGAAAAATGGTTAAGCTCGGCGAAGAGATTATGGCAACAACGGATACCCATCCACTTACAAAAGATATGGTAGGCAATAAGCTTAATTGTGCTTCTTGTCACTTAAAAGGAGCTGATGGTAAACCAGGAACCGCTGATGGAATCGGTACTTTTATAGGAACTGCAACAGCTTTTCCAGCATTTTCAAAAAGGGAAAAAACGGTACAAACACTTCAAGATAGAATAAACAACTGCTTTATGAGAAGTATGAATGGGAAACGTCCTATAGTGGATACTCAAGCTTCTGTTGCTATGGCTGCATATATCACTTGGCTCTCAGAGGGACTGCCTATGCGAATGGATACGAAAAGACCTTGTAGTCCAAACAACTCTAATAGATGGGCTAAAAATTCTAAAAAGTTTGCAGGTATTCAAAAAAAAGCAACACATAAAAATTACCTAAACGGTCAAAAACTTTTTGGGGAAAAATGTGCTTCATGTCATGGTATGAATGGTGAAGGTATGGCTACTTTTCCTCCATTATGGGGTAAAGATGCAAACGGTCACTGGCTAAGTTATAATACAGGTGCAGGTATGAGTAAACTCAATAAAGGTGCAGCTTGGGTGCAATCAAATATGCCTCTAGGACAAGGTGGAAGCTTGAGTGATCAAGAAGCAGCAGATATTATGCTTTTTGTAGATGCACAAGAAAGAGCTGATTTTGATCTTCAAAAAGGTTTGTTTCCAAAAGAGAAAATGGGATACTATAACTCAAAAGTTTTAAAAGAAACACATAGTGTAAGAAGTAACTTTAAAGCGATGGGTCTTGATGTAGATACAATCAGAGGCGATAAAAAAATCAAATGACAAAAAGAGGTTTTTCCTCTTTTTTGTTACAATAAACAGATGACAAAAACACATAAAAATTTTATCCTGCTTTTTATACTTATCATAGCTATTTTACTTTTCTTTTTAAAAAAATACAACGATATTCTTGAACAAGATCAAATCGATATACTCGTTTCAAAAAATGTGGAGATTATCAATAATGAAATATTTAATCAAAAACAACATGCCTTATCACTGGCTATCCTTTTTTCAAAAAACCAAAATATTATTACCCTTTTAAAAAACAACCAAAGAAAAAAACTAAAAAAAGAACTCAACAATCTGCTACAGATTATCTCAAACTACGCAAATATTAAAAATATTCAAATCCAAGTCCATACAAAAGATTTAAAAGTCTTTGTTCGAAACTGGGAAGATAAAGATACTGGACTTAATCTCAAAAGTTTTAGAAAAGGACTTGTAAAAGTAAAACAAACTAAACAACCTTATGTATCAAATGAATTAGGAAAAAGACTTAACATAAAAGCAATCTCTCCCGTATTTGATGAAAAGAAAAACTATATAGGTTCAATTGAAGTAATTATGGACTACTCTGAACTGCAAAAAAGACTTCAACTTGTAGGGATAGAGAGTTTAGCTCTTTTAGATACAAATTTTTTGAATATTGCAAAGTATCACAAAAACAATAAAAAACTACACCAATATGTCGTAATAACGAGTAAATATGACCAAAAAATATACGATCTTCTAAGGCATAATCCCGATACCCTTTCGTTTAATAAATTTTATTATACAATGGATGATAAGCTGATTACTGCCGTACCCATAGGGGATGTTCACGGTTCAACACCGGGCTATATCGTTGCCGTTTTTGATAAACAAAAACAAGATTTTAATTATTTGCCCCGGTACGAGTATTTAGGAGAGATAATGACAAATATAGACCACCCTGCCCCGTCTAACAACGTCCATCACGACAAAAAGATACTTATTAAATAGATACCATGAAAATTTTGCTTTTAGAAGATGATTATCTTTATAAGATATCGGTAAAAGAGTTTTTAATTGAAACTAATTTTGAAGTGGATGATTTTGAAAATGGAAATGATGCACTAGACGCGATATTTGAAAATAATTACGACTTACTTCTTTTAGATATCAGGGTTCCTGGGATGGACGGTTTTGAATTGATTCAAACTATTAGAGAAAACGGTATCCAAACACCCGTAATTGTTTTGACCTCTTTAACTGACATCGATGATCTTAGCCGTGGATATGAACTCGGCTGTAACGATTATCTTAGAAAACCTTTTGACCTTATTGAATTAAAATATAGAATAGAACAAATTATCAAAAGCCAATGCTTTGGTACAAGTGAAGATGTTATCAAACTTTATGACAATTACAGTTTTGATGTCAAAACAAATACACTCTATGAAAATGAGGTAATAATTGAACTAACCCAAAAAGAAAGAAACCTTGTCTCACTATTAATTCAAAATAGAGGAGTATACGTATCTATCGAAACCCTCCACGAAGTTATTTGGGAGAATAGAGATATTTTATATGCCGATATTAGAATGTGTATCAAAAGAATTCGTAATAAAACCAATAAAGATTTTATAAAAACAAAAAGATTTGTAGGATATAAAATTGATAAATAAAAGCAGCGATATAAAATACATTATACTTCAAGCTATCCTTGCTCTTTTTATCGCTTTTATCCCTATATATTTTTATATAAATGCAACCTTGGAAAATCAAACCATTATAGATAAGATGCAGCTTAAAAACTATGCAAATTCTGTTATTGTTAAAATGGAAAATGCAAAATTGGAAAACAGCGATATTTTTTATTATCCAAGATCCAATATATTTCATTCAGCCATTTACGACGCACACGATAACAGCATCTTTTCAGTTCTTCAAACACCGCAAAAGTTTAATTTTGATTTTGAGTATTTAAAAACTAAAGAGACTCTTTGTTATAAACATTATCTCAAAAATAATCCTTTTGGAGCAAAATATATCGTCGTATGCAAAGATATTAATCATTCGCAAGTGATATATAACGTACTGATTTTACTCCTTTCTATCACTTGTCTTATATTTTTATCCTCTTTTATTACTATTAAACAAAGTACCGAACCTTATAAAAAACTCAACAGCTATTTAGATAACTTTTTAAAAGATGCGATGCATGAACTAAAAACTCCAATCGGTGTTGCCAGAGTTAATATAGATATGCTTCAAATGCAGCTTTCAAACAATAAACATTTGATACGGATAAAATCTGCTTTAAAAAACATGACTATCATCTACGAGGACCTTGAGTATTATATGCAAAGGCACAGCGTAAAAAACAATAAACAAATGATAGACTTTTCAAAATTTTTACAAAAACGGGTTGAATTTTTTGAAGACCTTGCAACTGCAAAACATATACTTTTTGAGATAGATATAAAAAATGATATCTTTATTAACTTTAACGATACGGCCCTTTGTAGAATTATCGATAATAACTTGTCTAATGCTATTAAATATTCAAAAGACAATTCACGTATAAAAATCTCTTTAAATAAAAAAGAGGATTTGATAATTTTAATCTTTGAAGATCATGGAATAGGTATCAAAGATAGCGATAAAATTTTTAACAGATACTACAGAGGAGATAAAATAAGCGGTGGATTTGGTATAGGTCTTAGTATTGTAAAAAGAATCTGCGACAATAACAATGTTACAATCAATGTAAACTCACAAGTAAGCCAAGGGAGTAAATTTACCTATACATTTATCAATAACCTTTGACAAACTTGATTTTTATCAAAAAATAGATACAATCCGCTAACTAAACCAATTAAAGGACTGTGTATGAAATTTAGCGGATCAAATGTACTTATTACTGGTGCCAGTAAAGGGATTGGAGCCGAAATAGCCAAGGCTTTGGCAGGTTATGGATTAAAAGTTTGGATCAACTATAGAAGTAAACCGGAACTGGCAGATAGCATTAAAGAAGAGATTGAAAAAGTCGGAGGAACAGCGGCAGTTATTAAAGGGGATGTATCGATTGAAGCTGATTGGAGCGAGATGATCAAAACAATTGTGGAGAGTGACGGCAAAGTAGATTATCTAGTAAACAACGCAGGGATCACTAAAGATAAACTGGCTCTTAGAATGTCTGTAGAAGATTTTGACGATGTAATCAATGCAAACTTAAAATCAACATTTATAGGGTGTAGAGATGCGCTTAAAATTATGTCCAAGAAAAAATTCGGTGCCGTTGTAAATATCTCTTCAATCGTAGGGGAGATGGGAAATCCAGGTCAAGTAAACTATAGTGCCAGTAAAGGCGGTACCAATGCTATGACCAAATCTTTTGCAAAAGAAGGAAGTACCAGAGGTATTAGATTTAATGCAGTGACTCCGGGATTTATAAAAAGTGATATGACAGATGAGCTTAAACCTGAAATAAAAGAGATGTATGAAAAAAACATTCCCCTTGGAAGATTTGGAGAAGCAAGTGATGTAGCAGACGCAGTAGCGTTTCTTTTAAGCGATCATTCCAGTTACATCACAGGAGAGATACTAAAAGTAAACGGTGGATTGTACGTTTAAAACCAATATAAAAAACAAAGAAATTTTTCAAATAAACTATGATATAATTTGCAAAATTTAAAACAAAGGAAGTTTAATGTTAGAAAAAGTGAAAGAAGTTGTAGTAGAACAACTAGATTGTAGTGCTGATGAGATTAAAGAGGATTCAAGATTTATAGAGGATCTTGGTGCCGACTCACTTGATGTAGTTGAACTAGTAATGGCTTTAGAAGAAGAATTCGACATTGAAATCCCGGATGAAGATGCTGAGGGTATATTAACTGTAGGTGATGCACTTAAATATATCGAAGATCATAAGTAATCTTTATTCTTTTTCGAGTACAGGTTTGTTCTTTTTTTAAAGAATATCCTGTACTTTTTTTATATGTTAAATAAAGTTTAATACATTAAATTTTATTTAATTTATTTTGAAATGGAGATATTAATGCGAAGAATTGTAATCACCGGTTTAGGGATGATCAATGCTGTAGGAAACAATGTTGGGGACTCATTTAAAGCAGTTGTAAACGGAGAGTGCGGTATAGATACGATCACTTTATTTGATGCAAGTGAATTTAATGCACAAATTGCAGCAGAGGTAAAAGATTTTGACCCGACGGCAATTATGGGGAAAAAAGAGGCAAAAAAAGCCGATAGATTTATCCACCTTGGAATTCATGCAGCACAAGAGGCTATGAACGATGCAGGTATTGTGACAGACAATAAAGTTGATGATGCAATAGCCGATAGATTTGGTATCGTAGCGGCTTCAGGTATCGGAGGACTTGGAAATATACAAAAAAACTCTGTGATTTGCGATACAAGAGGACCTGGGAAAATATCTCCGTTTTTTATCCCTTCAGCTTTAGCAAATATGCTGGGTGGCTTTATCACTATTCAACACAATTTAAAAGGACCAAATCTTTCAGATGGAACTGCGTGTGCAGCAAGTACCCATGCAATCTCAAATGCATATAAAACAATCGCTCTAGGCGGAGCTGAACGTATGCTTGTGGTTGGAGCTGAGAGTGCAATTTGTGAAGCGGGTGTCGGTGGATTTGCTGCTATGAAAGCACTAAGTACAAGAAATGACGATCCAAAAACTTCTTCAAGACCTTTTGATAAAAATAGAGATGGTTTTGTAATGGGAGAGGGTGCAGGTGCTCTTGTACTTGAAACATTAGAATCAGCTGAAGCACGTGGAGCAAAAATTTATGCTGAGATTATCGGTTTTGGAGAAAGTGGAGATGCAAATCATATCACTGCACCAACGATGGATGGACCGCTTCGTGCGATGAGAGCTGCTATGGCAATGGCTGAAAACAATACCGGAGGAAGTGTTAAAATAGACTATGTAAATGCTCACGGTACATCTACGCCTGTTGGAGATACAAATGAAACAGCTGCACTTAAAGAACTATTTGGTGGAAAAGAGAACTGCCCTCCCGTAACTTCTACAAAAGGGCAACACGGTCACTGCTTGGGAGCTGCAGGTGCTATTGAAGCTATTATCACAATAAAAGCGATGAACGAAGGTATTATCCCTCCAACTATCAACCAAATAGAAGCCGATGAAAATTGTGATTTAGATTATGTTCCTGAAACTGCTAGAAAAGCTGAGCTTACGACCGTTATGAGTAATAACTTTGGTTTTGGTGGAACAAACGGCGTTGTAATCATGAAAAAGTTTACAAAATAATTCAAATAGGATAAACAAATGGCTACATACTTGGACTTTGAAGAGGGTTTAAAAAAAATTGAAGATGATATTATTACCGCTAAAGCAAAAGCTGATGAGTATGCAGTTTCTATATTAGAAAAAAAACTTCAAGATGAAGTGGAAAAAACCTATACAAATCTTTCAGATTTTCAAAAACTAAAACTGGCACGACATGCCGATAGACCTTATGCGTTAGATTATATCCGAGGTCTTATGACTGATAGCTATGAAATCCATGGAGATAGACACCTAACGGACGATCAAGCTATCGTGTGTTACCTTGGATATATCGGCGATGTAAAATGTGTAGTTATCGGAGAGCAAAAAGGTCGTGGAGTTAAAAATAAACTCAAAAGAAATTTTGGTATGCCAAACCCTGAGGGATATAGAAAAGCCCTCCGAGCTGCGAAATTAGCTGAGAAGTTTGACCTACCGATTTTATTTTTAGTAGACACTCCGGGTGCATATCCGGGAATCGGAGCGGAAGAGCGAAGTCAGTCTGAAGCGATTGCTAAAAACCTATTTGAGCTTAGTGATATGAAAAACATCATCATTTCCGTTGTAATTGGAGAGGGTGGTTCAGGTGGTGCACTTGCAATCTCTATCGGCGATAAATTAGCAATGATGCGATACAGTGTTTACTCTGTTATTTCTCCCGAGGGATGTGCTTCAATTCTTTGGAAAGATCAAGCGATGGTAGAAACTGCTACAAAAGCACTAAAAATAACCGCAGCCGATCTTAAAGAGTACGACTTAATCGATGATGTGATAAATGAACCGTTAATCGGTGCACATAGAGATAAAGAGACTGCTATCAAAGCTCTTGGAGATTATTTTATCGATAGTGTCAATGAGCTTAAGGGTATGGATAAAGAGGAAAGATTAGAGAAACGATATAATAGGATTCTATCTTTAGGAAGCTTTGCTTAAAAAAGCTTTGCTTTTTTATTCTGACTTCATATAAAAAGAAAAAGCTATTTTTCTCCTTCTAGGGCATACATAGCTTCAATTTCCTTATCCCAGATAGACTCATCAATAGTCTCTAAAATAAGCGGAATATCATCCATCCGAGGATCATTCATAATAAATTTAAAAGCATCCCATCCAATTTCTCCCTCGCCTAAAGAGTGGTGTCTATCTACTCGGCTTCCAAGTGGTGGTTTAGAATCGTTTATGTGCATTCCCATTAAAAATTCCCGTCCTACTATACGATCAAAATCGCTCCATGTTTTATCGTATGCTTCCCGTGTTCTTATATCATACCCTGCTGTAAACATATGGCAGGTATCGATACATACTCCCACTCTACTTTTATCTTCAACTCTATCAATGATATATTCAAGATGTTCAAACTTATATCCTAGATTTGTCCCCTGCCCTGCGGTGTTTTCTATCACTGCTTTTACATTTTTTGTCTTATCGAGAGCTATGTTGATTGATTCGGCTATCACGTCTAAACATTCTAGTTCTGCGTAGTAAAGTTTTTCATCATATTCAGGGTCTTTTTTAGGGAGTTTTACAAGGTGGCTTCCCGGATGAAAGTTAAGTCTATCAAGTCCAAGTATATCACAACGCTCCATCTCGTCTATAAAGGCATTTCTACTTTTTTCAAGCTTCTCTTGATCTGGATTTCCAAGATTGATAAGGTAACTGTCATGGGGTAAAATATGTTTTGGTAATATACCGCTTTGTTCTAGGTTTTTAAACCACGCATCTAATGTTTTTGTATCAAAAGGTTTGGCATCCCATCTTTTTTGATTTTTTGTAAAAAGAGCAAAAGCTTTGGCTCCTATTGCCATTGCATTAAGAGGAGCATTTTGCACCCCGCCGCTTGTACTTACGTGTGCACCTACAAATTTATTCATCTTCTTCCTTTTCCTTCTATCAGCAAAATTTCTATTGCAATAAATAAGAAAACATCTGCAACGCAAGGGTACGAATCTCTGATTCGTGGGACCCACCGTGAAGCCGTTTGAAGATTTATTGCAATAGAAATTTTATTTTACCTTTATAAATATATTGTTTTTTCTATCTTTATGATATATTTTATCTTTTGATAAAAGCGTATATAAAAAATCTTTTTTATATGATGGATGCAGATACTTTTTATTAAACTCTGCTCCGCTTAAACATTCAAATGTACTTTGACATATTTTATCTTTATAGACATATAAATTTAAAGCTAGTTTTCCCACTTCAAATACTTGTAAATTGATATGGTCGTCATATTTATTTACAAAACCCCTATCGTAAAATTTCATAACGGGAGTTTTAAAGATTACAATAGTTTCTTGAGATAAGTTTGGTTGTTTTTGGCTGCATCCCCAAAAAGTAATAGCAAAAATTAAAACAAAAAGTTTACGGAACATAAGCGATACTACTTATCCCTAATCCCTCTTCAAATCCACACATTAAATTTGCATTGACAACTGCTTGGGAGGATGAACCTCGCAGGAGATTATCTATGGCACTATTAATAAAAATAGCCGAGCCGTTTTGCTCTACAAAAATATCGCAAAAATTTGTCCCTGCCGTTGATTTTATATCTACGGGCTTATCTTTGATACGGATAAATTTTTTATCTTTATAAAACTCTTTTAAAACTGCTTTCGCATCGATTTTAGCATTAAGTGTTCCATAAACATTTACCAATTCCCCTCTGGTAGATGGAATCAAATGTGGAATAAAAGATACATTAAGTTCTTTATTTTGAAGAAGTTTTATCTTCTCTTTAATCTCTGGTGCATGACGATGTTTGATAGGATTGTATGCAAAAATATTATCATTAACAGTTACAAATTGTGTCGTTTCACTGAGCTTTTTCCCAGCTCCGCTTACTCCGCTTTTTGCATCAAAAAATATATTGCTCCCCTCATCAAAATATTGTACAAAAGGTAAAACTGCCAAAAGAGCTGCAGTAGGATAACACCCAGGATTTGCTACGAGATTTGCTTTTTGTATCTCATCTTTATAAAATTCAGGCAAACCGTAAACTGCTTTGGGTAGATTTTCTTTATCCTCATGGGGACAATAATACTCCTCGTAAGTATCAAGTTCCAGTCTATAATCGGCACTTAAATCAACTACTTTCACTCCAAGAGCAAGAAGTTCTTTTGCAAAAGCCATAGAGGTTTTATGGGGCAATGCTAAAAAGCAAAGATCACTTGAATCGGCAATAGCCTGTACATCAGCTTTTTGTACATCCATAGAGATTACAGAGTCCAAACAAGGATGAAGTTTATCAATAGTAGTACCACCCTCACTATTGGCGATATAACTTATCTCAAACTTTGGATGGTTCAAAAGTATTTTTACAAGCTCCAGTCCCGTATAACCACTCGCACCTACTATTGCTACTTTCATAAAAATTCCTTTTTATTCAAATCGTGAAGCATCAAATGAAACTTCTTCTATCTCAAACTCTTTTTTTCCACCCGGAAGTTGTGCGGTAAATTCATCCCCCTCACTTTTTCCCAAAAGCTGTTTAGCCAGTGGAGAGTGAAATGAGATTTTCCCCTCATCTGGATTGGAATGGAGTGAAGAGACCAATGTATATACTATCTCCTCTTCACTTTCTACATCAATCAATGTCACAGTTGATCCAAAGCTTACTTTATCGTGAGGTAAAGATGCAGGGTCTATAATCACTGCTCGTGTAATCATATCTTCAACTTCTGCAATCTTTTTATCGATATTTGCTTGGTCTTCTTTTGCAGCGTGGTATTCTGCATTTTCTTTTAAATCCCCTAGCTGTCTTGCTTCTTCAATTGCAACCAATATCTTTGGTCTTTGAACCAATTTCATATCATTAAGGTTTGCCGTTAGTTTATCATAATCATTACTTGTCATTGGTTCTTTTTGCATTACTTTTTACCCTTTGCTTTTAATTCTTTTTTCCAATCTTTTTCAAATTTTTTTCTTTTTAAGTATGAAAGATTTTCTATAAAAACATGACCGCTTAGGTGTTCCATCTCATGTTGCCATGCAACAGCTAAAAAGTCTTCTGCTTCCATCACTTGTTTGTTCCCAAGTCTATCAAAATATTCTACGATAATATGCTCGGCTCTTGTAACCTCAGCGTGAAATCCCGGCACACTTAAGCAACCCTCGTTAAAAACCTGTTCTCCATTTTTATGGGTAATTACAGGGTTTATCGCTTCAATTAGATTTTGGGGAATCTGTTTTGAAAAATTTTCATCATTTTCATCTTCTATCGGAAGATTGATAATCAACACATTTAATTCAACCCCAACTTGAATCGCTGCCAACCCTACGCCACCCGCACTTAGCATGGTTTCATTCATATCGTCTAAAAGGGTACCAAGCGTCTCATCAAAAGATGTAACATCTTTTGATTTTTTACGCAAAATTGGATTGGGATATGTGATTATCTCTCTAATCATATATTATCTTTATTCGTGTTTATCGATAACTTTATCTACAAGTCCATATTCACAAGCTTCTGTTGCGGACATAAAGTTGTCTCTTTCAGTGTCTTTTTCAATTGTTTTGATATCTTGCCCCGTATGATCTGCTAAAAGTTGATTTAACTCCTCTTTCATTCTAAGGATCTCTTTGGCATGAATTGCAATATCTGTTGCTTGACCTTGAGCACCGCCTAGGGGTTGATGGATCATAATTCTACTATGTGGCAAAGCAAATCTTTTCCCTTTTGCTCCAGCACTTAGTAAAAATGCTCCCATAGAAGCCGCTTGACCGATACAAATAGTACAAACATCAGGCTTAATATAGTTCATAGTATCAAACATACTCATACCGCTTGTTACCACACCACCCGGAGAGTTGATATAAAGATAAATATCTTTTTCAGGATCTTCTGCTTCTAAAAATAAAAGCTGTGCTACAACAGTAGAAGCAACTTGATCGTTTACCTCACCGCTTAACATAATAATTCTATCTTTTAAAAGACGGGAATAGATATCGTAGCTTCGCTCACCCCGACCTGTTTGCTCAACTACGTAAGGAATATAAGACATCTTATTTTCCTGCTTTTTCATCTAATAATTTTGTGATAACTTTTTGCTCAATCATAGACATTTTAATAGCCGGAAGATATCCCGCTTTTTCATATTGTTCAATCATTGCTCGACCGTCTTGTCCAGTCATCATCGCTTCATAGTAGATTGTTTGAGTAACTTCTTGATCTGTTACATCTACATTTTCGGCTTTTGCCAAAGCATCAATGATAAAAGTAGCTTTTACACTCTTTGTAGCTTCAGGAGTGGCTTTTTCTTTCATCTTGTCAATTTTCTTCATATCGTCTTGAAGTTTTTTGATATCATCTTCGCTCATCCCTCTGATTTCGTTGTTTAACACTTGAGAAATCTCTTGTTCTAAAATTGAACTTGGTACTGCAAAATTCACGCTATCAACAAGTTTTTCAAGATATGCAGGTTTTAACTCTTCATTATAATATTGATTTGTTTTTTCTAGTTTGATTTGCTCTTTTAATTTTTCTTTTAAAGTATCAACCGTCGCATCTTTTTCCTGTGGTAACATTCTTTTAGCAAATTCATCATCAATTACAGGCTCCCCTTTCTCTTGAATCTCATGAAGTTTTACTTTAAATACAACCTCGGCTCCAGCTAAATCTTTTGCTTGGTAATTTTCAGGAAATGTTACAACAATATCTTTTTCCTCATCATATTTCATACCGATAACTTGATCTTCAAACCCTGGGATAAATGAACCTGAACCTATCTCTAAAGTGTGCTTTTCGGCTTTTCCACCTTCAAATGCCACACCGTCTTTAAAACCTTCAAAATCAATAACAGCAAAATCACCGTCTCTTACCATTCTTTTTCTTTTGATTTTTGTAAGCGGTGCCGAACCTGAAGCGATCTCTTCTAATTTCGCATCAATCTCTTTAGCCGTAACTTTTTTTGTTTTAATTTCAGGTAACAATGCTTTGTAATCACCTAAATCAAACTCAGGTCTGCATGAAATTTTCATCTCAACTTCAATACTTCCATCATCTTGCTTGTCAAATTTTGTAACCGCAGGATCTCCCACAAGAGTATTTGACTCAATCTTTAACTCTTTTAAAGACGCCGTCATAAGTTCTCTTAATGCTTCACTTTGAGCATCTTGCATTAACTTTTCGCTATATCTTTGCTTTACAACCGCAACAGGAACTTTTCCTTTTCTAAAACCTTGAATATCCATGGTTTTAGCTGCTTGTCTAGCTATTTTATCAAGGCTGCTTTCAATTGCACTAGCCTCTAATGTTGCAGATACTTCTGCATTTGCTTCATCGATTTTCTTTGCGTTAAATTTCATATAAATGAACTCCATTTTTTATTATTTTTGGGCAATTTTATCCAAAAGTTGCTTATGTATCATTAAACTAGTTTTTGTTATAATGGTCCCCATTTTTATAAAAGGGATTATCATGAAAGGATACAAACTTTTTTCAGGATCGGCTAACCCTGATTTTGCTGATAAAGTTGCCAAATACCTAGGTGTCACTCTAGGGGAAATTCAACTCAATAAATTTAGTGATGGAGAGATTAGTGTTAATATTACGGAATCTGTAAGAGGGAGAGACGTATTTATCGTACAACCTACCTGTGCTCCGACAAACGATAACTTAATGGAACTACTTATTATGGTAGATGCTTTTAAAAGAAGTAATGCAGGAACCATCACGGCGGTTATTCCATATTTTGGATATGCAAGACAAGATAGAAAAGCGGCTCCAAGAGTTCCAATCTCTGCAAAACTTGTTGCATCTATGATTGAAAAAGCAGGAATAGATCAAGTGATTACCGTTGATCTTCACGCTGCACAAATTCAAGGATTTTTTGATATTCCTGTTGATAACCTTTACGGCTCAATTATCTTTACAGATTATATCAGAGCAAAAAATTTACCAAACCCGATTATTGCAAGTCCCGATATAGGCGGTGTTGCTCGTGCTAGAAACTATGCAGAGAAACTAGGACTCGACCTTGTAATAGTAGATAAAAGAAGAGAAAAAGCAAATGAATCTGAAGTAATGAATATTATCGGTAATGTTGAAGGAAGAGACGTTATCTTAGTTGATGATATGGTTGATACTGCAGGGACGTTGGTAAAAGCAGCAGAAGTACTCAAAGCAAAAGGAGCAACAAGTGTAATGGCATGTTGTACACATGGAGTTTTAAGCGGACCTGCATATGAGAGACTTGAAAATGGAACACTTGATGAACTTATTATCACAGATACAATCCCTTTAAAACAGAAATGTTCAAAAATCACAATTTTAAGTGCAAGTAAAATTTTTGCAGAGACTATTAGAAGAATTTATAATAATGAATCTGTAAACGATATATTTGTTGAACAAAAAAATTAAAGTCTAAAAAGGACAAATAATGAAAAAAATAGTTTTATCTTCAATTTTAGCTGCTAATTTACTTATTGCCGATGATTACAAGTATGAAATTGCACCGATGGTTGGATATGTAGATACACATAGCAAGACAGAACTTGAAAATCATAAAATGTTTGGTCTTGGTGCTTATAGAAACTTGGATGAGGATTGCAAATTTGATCAACTCGAACTTGCCCTTTTACACGGTAATGATGCCGAGTACGAAAATAGCAACCTAGAGAGTGATACAAATATCTTAATGGCAAATGCCGTTAAAGAGTATAAAATCAACGATACTTTTGGTTTATACGCTTTAGCAGGTCTTGGATACCACCAAATCAAAGACGAATACTTTGGCGATGACAGTGAAGGTTTTTTTGATTACGGTGTGGGTGCAAAAATAAAATTGGCACAAAGAGTTGCTCTAAAACTTGATGCAAGACATATGTTACGATTTGACGGTGGCAGCAATATTTTATATACAATGGGATTGGCAATTGCTCTAGGAGAAAAATCTACAAAAAAAGCTCCTGTTAAACGTGTCCCAAAAGCTGTTCCAACTCCTCCAAAAGTATCAAAACCAATCTCAAAAAATAGTGACGATGATGAATATACAGTGATAGTCAAACCGGTGGATCTTGGAGTTGTATTTGATACCGATAGTGCACAAATAAAATCAACCGACCTTGAAAAATTTGAAAAATTTGTAGCATATGCAAAAAAACTATCCGATAAAACTATTATTGTTGAGGCACATACAGATGATGTTGGAAGTGAGAAGTACAATAAAGGACTCTCTCATAGACGGGCAATGAGTGCCAAAAAACAATTGATTTCAATGGGAATCGACGAGAAAAGAATTATTACAAAAGGGTATGGAGAAACAAGACCAAAAGTCCCTAATACAAGTGCAGAAAATAGACAAATCAACAGAAGAGTTGAAGCAAAAATTGTAGAATAGTTTGTTAAAAGTAAAGTTCCTATTGAACTTTACTTTTTTATTTACAAGGCAGTGCTTTCATATTTGCTTGATTCTTAACTAAAATACCCTCTCCTATCCCTTTTACCTGTGTTAAACCGGTAACATCTTTAAAGCATCCATGTGCTTTTCTATACTCAATAATTTTTACAGCTTTTAAATCGCCCACACCTTTTAAAGTGCTAAGCTCCTTTTTATCTGCATGATTAATATCAATAGCACCAAACAACATACTTACTCCAAGTAATATACCTGCTAAAAATTTCATTTTTTCTCCTTAATATTGAAATGAATTACTATTATAAAAAAAAAGTGTCAAAAAACCTGTCACAAAATGGATAAATTTTGAAATTTGTTGGAAATTTTACATTTTTTTAAAAATAAAAAGGTGTTCATGCATAATAAGTAAGAAATTATATTCTTTTGATTTGTGTAACCAAAAACTGTTAGCCTTACAGTTATATTGATGTTTAATTATATCTTCTTTTAATACAAATTGATTTTTTAAAAATCTATTCATAACCATATAAGCTAATGGTTGATAAATTTTATCTCTTCTTGTATCCCCAATCAAAATTGCACAATATTTATTTGGTTTTAGTACTCTATACATCTCTTTTATGACTTTTTCATACTCATCACAAAACTTATCTAAATCATGCATATTAGATAAATCTTGTTCGTTTTGCTTATTACTATACCTAATTATATCTGCATATGGAGGATGATTTAAAATAAAATCTATACTTTCATCTTTTAACATTCTTAAACTTCTACTATCATTTAATCTAATTTTAATTTTTGGATTAAATTCACATTCAAAATTTAAAGCTTTGTTTGTTAATTCGATAGCATTTGGATTTATATCTAATGCTAATAAATTTCTATTTAAAAGCTTACATTCAATAGCTGTTGTACCACCACCTATCATCGGATCAAGAAGATAATCTCCTACATTTGAATAGCGAATTATCAAATTTCTTACAACTTCTGGTGCCCAATTTCCTCTATATTTACTATTGTGAGTTGCCCATTTACCACGACTTAAAAAACTCCAAACCGTTGTACACTCTTGCTCAAAGTTTTCAGGATTTAATTTTTTTATTTTAGACATAAAAAGATTCTAATAAAAAATATATTTATAATTTACAATATTACCTACAATCTTTACACCAGCTTTGATTTCTAACACTTTTATTGTTTTTTGTATCTGTCATTGTTCTTAAACCAAATCTTTCTCTCAACTCTGTTTCATTTTTTGCAATTTTTCCACATTTTGGACATTTGTGTGGTAATGTTATTTTTCCCGTTGCCATTTTGACTCCTAATTTTGTAAATTACTAACTAAAATTTAAAATAATTTTTTATCAAAAAAATTATTGAAATATTTTATCCAAGACCTAATGCTACTCAATCTTCTGCCTATTGTTGAACCACTTATTTTATATCTTGTAAAATCAGATGTATCTTGCTCTATTCCTTTTAACACATTGTAACATATTGGTTCAGAGAAAATTATTCTTGCAATCTCTTCCATCCTTTTTTCAATATTCAGAGATAAAATAAATTGTCCTTGCTCTGTTAAATAAATACATCCATCTTTATACTCACATAGATTCATCCATCTAAGCACATTAAAATAATAATCATATTGTCTTTCAACAAGTTCAATATCAAAATTACCTACTATACTTAATTTGCTAGGGCAATCTTCTTTTTCAATATTTAATAAAATTGCATGGATTTTTTCAAAATCATCAGCTTGGGGAAAAGGCACATTTTCATTAACTAAAAGTTTGTCAGATTTCTCAACATGTGATAAATTAAATGTTGATTCTCTATTAAAAGTAAATGCTTTCTCTTCATCATGTAAAGCGGTAATCATAATTCCATCATATTTAAAAGGGATAAATCTAAATATATCATCCTGATAATAAAATACAAAGCTTTTTACTTCTTTCCGTTGTCCTTTTAATTGATGTTTCCAAAACAATTCAGGATATAGCAATTGCCTAATATTTATATTTCCTCTATAGCCTATCTTTGCCTCTATAAGATTTACACTACTTTGACCTTCATAACCACCATCTACCTCTATTTGAACACCATTAACATTGTAAGGGATAGAGCCTAAATTAAAATCTAAATTACCTCTTAGTCTACCTCTAATTGTAAGGGCAGTATCTTCTCCAAATACTTCATAAAGCATTCCTGACACATTAGCAATATCAAGAGATGCTGATTCACTTTTTAAATTTAAAGGGTCTATAGTAATTATATTTTTAGGTTGTTCTATTACTTTAATATCACATTGAGGAGTTTTGTTGATATCTATAAAAGGATCTGTTTTAGCAATTCTATATAAGCCATTTTTAATTGCGAGTATTGATAAATCATTATTTTTCATAACTTTAGGAAGATGCTCTCGATGATCTACCTTTGTCATAAGTCTGGCTTCTTTACCATCTCTTTTTTTTATTTCATCAGCAGTAATATCAAAAAATTTATGTTTTGTAATTTCATCTAATATGTGTAAATCTTCAAAAATATTATCCCAAGCATCGTTATTTGATATATTTTTCATAATATTTTTCCTAGTAGTTTGTTATGATAAGCTCTTTTACCTTACCTCTACCATTGCCTTTAGAATTAATATTTCTACTTGCTTCTACCTCATGTATTGTATATCCATCTACATCATACAGCTCATATACAAAATCAGCGGATGAATTTGAAAGCATAAAATATGCTCCCTTATCATTAATATAATCACATAAATCTCTAAGTCTAAACTGCATATCTTCATCAAAGCCTTTATCTGTATATCCTGTAAAGCTTGATGTAGCGGTTAATGGCACATAAGGAGGATCAAAATAAACGAAGTCACCTTTTTTTATTTTGATCTTAATAATATCAAAGTCACCATTAGAAATCTCAGTATTTTTTAATAAATCACTACAAGCTAAAATGTTATCAGGATCGCAATAGTTAGGATTTTTATATCTTCCAAATGGTACGTTATATTGACCTTTTGAGTTTACTCTGTATAATCCATTAAACCCCGTTTTATTTAAAAAGATAAATCTACTAGCTCTTTGGATATTAGTTAGCTTATTAAAAGCTTTCTCATCTCTATCTAAAGCCCTAACTTCATAATAATAGTTTGATTCATTTTTATGTTTGCAAACATCATCAATTAATTCATCAGGATTATCTCTAACTGTAATATACAAATTAGTCAATTCATTGTTATAATCATTTATGAAGGCTTTTTTAGGTCTTAATTCAAAAAACAATGCTCCTCCACCAATAAAAGGCTCAAAATAACTATTGTAATTTTCAGGCATTCTTTTTTTAAGTTCTTCAATAAGTTGCCTTTTACCACCAACCCATTTAATAAAAGGTTGACATTTTCCCTGTTCTGAATCAGTTATAGCTAGTGCAGTCACGACTTTTCCTTTTTTAAACTTATAAAACAAATTATAACTTTTTCATCATTTTGAAACATTTAAAATCCTTTTAGTTTTACAAATTATACTACTAAAAAAAAATTTATTTAAAAAACATGTCAAATTGCAATGTTTTCACATAAATTCCAAATAATTTTGTATTAAAATTAATAACTATTTGTTTTAAAAATATTGAAATTAGATAAATTATTGTGAGGAAAGTTCAAGGCGGAGGAAAAATTTAGAATCGGAGCTTACAAAAAGTAAGTGACTGTTTTAAATTTTTCCGACAACGTAGAAATTTTCCACAAGAATTTAATCTAATTTCAATACTGCCATAAAAGCTTCTTGTGGAACATTAACCTTTCCAATTGCTTTCATTCTCTTTTTCCCCTCTTTTTGTTTTTCAAGAAGTTTTCTTTTTCTTGTGATATCTCCACCGTAACATTTAGCCGTTACGTTTTTCCCCGTGGATTTTACCGTTTCTCTAGCAATAACCTCTTTTCCAATACTTGCTTGGATGGCTACTTCAAAAAGTTGTCTTGGGATAAGTTCTTTTAACTGCTTTACAAACACTCTTCCGCGTGATTGAGCTTTGCTTTTTGGTACAATGATACTTAAAGCATCCACAGGATCTCCAGCTACTAAAATATCAAGTTTTACAAGATCCCCAGGTCTAAATCCCGTAATTTCATAATCAAACGAAGCATACCCTTTTGTAGTAGATTTTAACTTATCGTAAAAATCCATCACAATCTCATTCATAGGGATATCATACTCTAAAAGCACCCTTTTATTGATATAATCCATTTTAATTTGGATTCCTCGTTTATCGTTAAGAAGTTTAATAACATTTCCCAAAAACTCATCGGGTACTAAAATAGTAGCTTTTACATACGGTTCACTAATCACTTCTATTTTATTAACTGGGGGAAGCTCATAAGGATTTTGAATCATCAACTCCTCCCCGTCGGTTGTTTCCACCTTATATACAACCGTAGGTGCAGTAGCTATTAAGTCAAGATCAAATTCTCTCTCAAGCCTTTCTTTAATCACTTCCATATGCAGCATTCCAAGAAAACCTGTTCGAAATCCACTTCCAAGAGCAGCCGAACTTTCAGGTTCATAAGAGATAGAACTGTCGTTTAACTGTAATTTTTCCAAAGCATCTCGAAGATCTTCAAATTTATCGGTTTCGATCGGATACAATCCTGCAAAGACAAATGGTTTTGCAGGTTCAAATCCTTCAATTGCTTCACTTGTAGGATTTGCAGCATCGGTCATCGTATCTCCCACTGCAATACCCTCGGTTGTTTTAAGACCAAGTACTACAATACCGATTTCTCCTGTTTTTATCTCATCCGTTTTTTGACGTTTAATTGGATGGGGATACATAAGATCAAGCACCCTATGCTCAACTTTTGTATTCATCATTTTAAGCATTTGCCCTTTTTTAATACTCCCGTCATACACCCTTACAAGTGCCAAAGCTCCAAGATAATTATCAAACCAACTATCATAGATAAGTGCTTTGGTTGAAGCATTTTCATCGCCGTTAGGTGCTGGAATCGTATCCACTATACTATCAATCAGTTCTTTTACACCCAGACCTGTTTTTGCACTAATTAAATTATGTGCAGTACAATCAAGTCCAATAGCCTCTTCTGTCTCTTCCAATACCCTCATAGGATCAGCCGATGGAAGATCGATTTTATTTACTACGGGCATAAGGGTAAGATCATTGTCAAGTGCAATATAAACATTTGCAATAGTTTGTGCCTCAACTCCTTGAGTAGAATCTACGATAAGCAGTGCCCCTTCCGAAGAAGCTAATGACCTGCTTACCTCATAAGAAAAATCAACGTGTCCCGGAGTGTCGATAAGATTTAAGATATAATGTTCACCGTCTTTTACATAATCCAGCCGTACCGATTGGGCTTTGATGGTAATTCCACGCTCTTGTTCTATATCCATGGTATCCATCATTTGAGCAGACATCTCACGATCAGCTACAGCTCCACACTCTTGGATAATTCTATCTGCAAGTGTTGATTTTCCATGGTCGATATGTGCAATAATTGAAAAGTTTCTAATATTTTTTTGCAATCTTTTTATCCTATAGTTTATTATGTTATAAGAATCGGATTTTATCTAAAAGTTGCTTAAGTAGTGTGCAGATAAAGTTCTCTTAGAACTTATCCGCATCTTCAAAGATATTTTTTGTAAGAAGCTCACCGTTAGGTTTTAAAAAGCCCCATCTATTATTTTTTTGTACTTTTGCCGCTCCATTATGAAAATCGGCCGCATAATCAAAAACAGGCTTTGCTATAATATTGCACTTCATATCGATAAATCCCCATTTTTCATTCTGTTCTACTCTACGTCTCTCTTCAGCGTGAAGATAAATTCTATTAAATATAGGTTTTATTTTCATATTCATACCTCTATCGATACAACCGTATTTTCCTTTATATTTGATGATTGCAACATCATATATAAACTCTTCAATATCGTCATAAACAGGTTTCAGTACAACTTCAAAATCTTCATTAATCAAACCATATTTTCCATCAACCTCAATTTTAGCAAATCCGTTAAAAAATCCACCGATTGAATCATACATATCTTTCAGAAGTAAATTACCCTCGGTATCCACTATTCCAAATTTACCTTTCTCATTTTCAACAACTGCAAATCGAGACTCACTATCATCATGAATCCAATGAAAATTAAGATAGTGGGGATGGTCGTATTTGGAATGTTTTCCTTCCAAGCCGTTAATCCTTTTAAAAATAGGTTTGACGGTAACTTCCGAGTTATTTTTAACCATACCATCTTTTCCACCCACATCTACAACGGCATACTTTTTAGAAGAACACCCGCCGATAAACAATATTGAAAAAGTACAAAGTGTGTATATTAACTTTTTCATAGAAGCCTCTTTTTAGTTTTTCACTATTTTAAAATCAACTCTTCTGGAAGATACTTTGTTTTCAGTTCCATCAGGATTTAGTATTAAATTATCATATGCCATCCCATATGATTGAACTTTTTCATCTATCCAAGCCCCATTTATCTCAGGATCATTGATAGTTTGTGCAACTTCCGGTTTAAGTTCGCTGCTTCCTTTTTCAAATACAACGTTTTGTACCGATGTATCTCTTACTGCATCGGCTCTTTTTTGAGATAAAATTTTATTAAATTGATATCTTTCATCATCATTTTTTGCTAAACTGTACTCCGATGAAGTATGCCCTTCAACTCTTACCTCTTGAATATTATCTTTATATTGTGACAATACTTTTAAATATCTTGGAAAAAAATCATCCAAAATCTTTGCAAACTCCGGTTTAACTTGATCGCTCCCTTTTTCAAACAAAGTTGCAGGATCATTAAATCTAAACATTAAATCATCTTTTGTAAGCTCGGCATTCCATGGTTCAAAGTCATCTTTAAACTCCTCCGTTAAAGCTTCATACAAACCTTTAAATTCAGGAGTTTGTGCCAAAGGCAACTCTTCTTGCTCTACAGCAGGTGCTTCTTGAACACTCTCTTGAACTACAGGTTCTTGTTGTGTAGCTGCTTTTTCTTCTTGTTGTGTACAATATGGTGTAATATCCTCTGCTAAAAGCATTTCGGAGATAAGTTTATTTTTGTTTTTAGCACTGTAATGCAAAGGTGTCATATCATATCTATCTGCAACTCTTCTCTTTGCACCGTTACAAATAAGTAGTTTTGAAAGCTTGGTATAATCATCCCTTGTAGAGTCTAAAAGCGGTGTATCTTCATAGTTATCCATATTATTCACATCTGCACCGTTTGCAATAAGATATTCACCTATCTCATACTGATTTAATCTAACAGCCAAATGTAAAGGACTATATCCGTATTGGTCTTTTAGATTTACATCACTTTTATTTGATACTAACAATTTTACCTGTTCCATATCTTTTGCACGAACCGCATCATGTAGCTGTAACTCTTTACTCAAATCAACTTTATCAACCTCTGCATTGGGTGTCCCTTTTTGATTTGGTGTAGATGTCTCATTTTGAGAACAACCGCTCATAAATAAAGTTATAACTGTTATCAACGATATAACTACTGTTTTCATCATTGCTCCTTTTGTTAAATTAATTCTATCTTTCATGTAGCGATCCTTCTTTGATTTTGATAATTGGCTTTAGAAAAAAGTCCATAATTGTTTTTTTACCTGTTACAATATCGACACTGGTAATCATCCCGGGAATAATCGGTAATTTTTCTCCGTTTCTCTCCAAAGCATTTTTCTCTGTTTGGATAACAATTTGATAATAACTCTTCCCGTCTTTGCTTTCGGTATCTTTTATACTATCGGCAGAGATTTCAATAATTTTCCCGTCAAGTCCCCCGTATACCGTAAAGTCATAGGCAGTAAACTTTACTACCGCCTTTTGTGCCGGAGAGATAAAAGCAATATCTTTAGGGTCGATTTTTGCTTCAATAAGTAAAATATCACTATCAGGAACAATTTCAATCAAATCAACTCCCGATTTTACAACCCCTCCGATTGTATTGATATTTATCTGTTTAATAACACCGTTTACAGGTGATCGCACAGTTGTTTTTTCTAATTTATCAGACTCCGATACGAGTCTTGATTCTATTTTATTGAGTTGGGTATCTACCTCTTGCATATCTTTATACGTTTCGGCTCTAAATGTTTTTACCTTTTCAACTATTTTATTTTCGGCTTCTGAAATAGAAAGTTCCGATCTTGAGAGTGATAACTCTGCCGTTTCCAAATCCCCTTCAAGTTGATTAACCTCTTTTTGCATATTAAGAAGTTCAACTTTCGATTTTGAACCTGATCGTACCATCTTACTAATCGTACTTAGCTGCTTTTTGGCAAGATTTAAACTTTTTCTTAACTGATTGATCTTAGATATAATCTCTTTTTTCTCTTGTACTTTTTGTTCAAACTGCAACTCTAAAATTTTTAGAGAACTTTTATGTTCATCAATATTATTTTTAAATACTTTTTTTTCAACTTGCACTATCTTATCAACTGCCCTAACTTCTTTTGGAAATTCTATTTTAGGGAGTTTTTTTCTTGGATTAAATTCAAGCTGGGCATTCAATCTTGCTTTTTTTGCCATTAAAGATAGATGCTCCTCTTTAACCTCTTCCACAGATGCTTGAAATCTTGTAGTATCTATTTTCATCAAAGGCTGCCCTTGTCTTACATGCTGACCGCTTTTAATTAAAATTTCGGAGATAATCCCTCCGTCCAAGCTTTGGACCCTTTGAATTTTACTTGAAGGAATTACTCTACCATCTCCCCTTGTTATCTCATCAACCTCAGCAATACTAGCCCAAATTACAAGGAGTAAAATAAGGACTATAATAAGTGCAAACATAACATCAACCGACTGTTTAGCTTTGTCAAAATAGTGCCCGTAAGCAGAATGGACAAATCCTATATCGTGTTTTTCTTCTTTAGATTTTGTATCCATCTACTACGCCTCTTTTTTCTGCATAACCAAAGATTTTGGTCCATCGGTTACAATCTTCCCATTATCGATTACAATAATTCTATCTACTAAACTTAATGTGGTCATTTTATGTGTAATCACTATCAAGGTTTCATCTCCCAATATATTTTTCATATTTTTTAAAAATGCATGTTCTGTTTGTCTATCCATAGAGTTTGTAGGCTCATCCAAAATCATGATATTCGGTTTAGTAAGAATTGCTCTGGCTAGTGTAATCGCTTGACGCTCTCCACCGCTGAGACCCTCTCCTCTTTCTCCAACTAAAAGATCGTATCCCGATTCGTGTTTACCGATAAAATCATGAACCCCTGCAGCTTTAGAAGCTTCAAGAACCTCCGCGTCCGTTGCAAACTGCTCTCCGATAACAATATTGTCTTTTACACTTCCCATAAATAAAAATGCCTCTTGAGGTACACTTCCAATAGATTTTCTTAAATCAACGGGGTCTATTTGTCTAATATCTGTTTTATCAATTAAAATAGAACCTTTTTTAGGAGCATAAAGATTCATAATAAGTCTGGCAATGGTAGATTTACCCGAACCTATTTTTCCTAAAATAGCAACCCGTTCCCCTTGCTTGATAGTCAGATTAATATCTTTTAATATATCGATATTCTGCCCTTTATAGGCAAATGAAACATCTTTAAACTCTATATCCCCCCTAAGGTCCGGTCGGCTGAGATAACTTTTATTCTCCCTCTCAACTTCCATATCCATAATCTCTTCTATATTTTTAAAAGAAAGAACCATTTGGTCATACTTTATAATCATCCCTACAATTTGATTAATAGGTCCTATAACACGGGAATTTAACATCATAGCTACGATGATTCCACCCATGGTAAGATCCCCTTCAAGCGATAAATACACCCCTAAAATGATAACGGCAATACTTGAAAATTTTGTAATCATTCCCGTTATTTGTGTTGCCATCTGAGATAAGAATTGTGCCTTTTCTCCATAATAAAGCGTTTGGTTCAAAGCATCGTCCCAATGGGTTCTCATCCTATTTTGGGCACGTACACTTTTAATAATCTCCAAACCAGCTACCGCTTCATTGAGCGTTGTTTGTTTTAACTGCTCCTCTTTTGCGGCTTTTCCTACAATTTTTTTAATCCTTTTTTGCATAAAAAACGAAACGGCAACTACAATAGCAACCGTAACTACACTAACCCAAGCCAAAGCTCCTGCAAAATAAAAAATGACTGCTAAAAATAAAAGTGCAAAAGGGATATCAACCAAGGTGGCAATCGTAGCACTTGTTAAAAACTCCCTTACGGCGTTAAAAGATTGTAATCTACTTACAAACTGACCCGTTGAAGAAGGTTTATTATCAAGTCTTATATTTAAAAGATGACTAAAAATTTTATTACTCATAATCAAATCGGCACTTTTTCCAGCTTTTCCAAGATAATATGCCCGAAACAAAGAAAAAACCAAATCAAATATCAAAATAAAAAATATACCTATAGACATAGCCCATAAAGTTTCTATTGCATTATTAGGCAGTACCCTGTCAAACACGTTTTTCATAAAAAGAGGAATTGCCAAAACAAATAAGTTAATAAATATCGCCGCTACTATAACTTTTTTATAAAGCGGTATATTTTTCTTTATGGCACTCCAAAACCAATCTCTAGGTTCCCCTAGTTTTATCTCTTTTGAAATTTTATTTTCAAACCTATGTTCAGGCTTGATAATAATAACTTGTCCTAAGAACTCATCTTCAAGCTGTTCTAACGACATATTGATTTCGCCGTCGCTAAGCCCCGGAATAATTACTTTTGCATTTGCTTTTTTAAAATCAATATTTAAAAGTATACAAGCCCTATTTTTTTTGAGCATCAAAACTACGGGCATTGCAAGTTTTGAAATTCCATTTAGTTTTCTCTCAACTACTTTGGAAATAAGCCCTATCCTTTTAGAGGCAGCTATAAAATCCTTGATATTCATCGATCTATTATACATAGGAAGCCCGGAGACTAATGCCTCTTTAGACATTGACCTTTGGTAGTAAGAAGATAAAAACACTAAGCCTTCAAGCAATGAATCGACTGTTCTTCTATTTTTTAGAACGTCGTTGTGTACAGATTGATCTTCTTTAGTTGCCATAAATTATTTTGCCTTTGTTATGAATTAAATTCTTTATATTTTTCTTTTAAATCAATATGCTTTTGCATATTATCTATATAAACTGTATTTTGAATCTCTTTGGGAATTAAAAATAGTGCATCTTTAGCTTCTTGAAACGTTTCAAATCCACCATAAATAACCTTTATCTTTTCACCGTTCGTAGAAAACTTATAGTGGCTGGCTTTATCTTCCAATCCATGCTTCGCAATAAACTTTTGTACCTCTTCAGTTGAATTAAGCGTTGTGATATTAAGAACATACTTTTTTGAGGCATTTGTCGTTGATTGTAAAGGAACATTTTGTGGTGCTTCAATATTTTTTTGTACTTTTGTCGTTGTCGGTTCCAATACAGTTGCATCTCCCGTTGTTACATCCGTATTTTGCTCATTTTTTAAAACAGGTTTTGTTTCCAATTGTGAATCTACCGATTTTTCGACACCTTGATTATAAATCTTATCCAATCTATTATCAACATCGATACCTTGTATTGTTTCTATCGGGTTTTCATCCAAAAACAACTCTTTCAAGTCATCGGATACCGAAGTATCGCTATTGGCATCGACAAAATCTCTTTTTCTCGCTGTAAATACATATTTTGGACAAACCTGTTTTGGTTGTCTTAAAATTACATCGCTGAGCATAGACATTTTATTTAAAAGATCATAATATGCTTCCATCAAATCTCTATCTTGATTTATTTTATCGATATCGGATCTGTACAGTTCCGATTCTGCATTTAAAATATCGATAAATGTTCTTGTTCCATCGGCTAATTGTTTTTTATAAACCATCAAAATATTATAGTTGTCATCAACATATTTGATTAAGTTATCAACTCTTTTTTTCGCATTAAAGTAAGCATAATATGCTACATTTATCTCATCTACAACCTCAGCCGTTATATCGTCAAGCTTTTTTTGTTCCTCTTTTAAAAAAAGTTTTTCTTTTTCAGTTGCAGCAATAGTTTTTCCACCGTTGAAAAGATTCCAATTAAGATAGACTCTTCCTCTATAAATATCTTCTCTTCCATTCTCAGGCAGCTCCAAGTCATCATCCCACTGCCCTTGAATTTCAAATTTAATAGTAGGTAAAAATCCTGCTCTCTCTTCGGCTATTTTTTCCCTTTGCTCTTTGATTGTTTCAATTTGTTCATTAACCTTGAAACTTCTTCTCAGCCCTATTTCTACAGCTTCTTTTGCACTTTTAGGGATATATGAGTCATCAATAACCGGTCTACATATTTCTCCATTTAATTTTTTCCCGGATAATTTTTTATAAAGACTTTTTGCACTATATTGATCTCTTTCTTGTTCTAGATACCTATCTAATACCGAGTGGTATTTTGAATTTACTTGATAAGTTTCCAATACTTCGCCACTTATCTCTTCTTTTTCTTTAGCTACATCTAAATATTTCTCATGCACTTGTATATTGTCTTGTGCCAATGCTAAAAGTTCTTGTGCTTCTACCAAATCCAAATAAGTGGTAATCGTATCAAAAATAGTACCCTCTACGTCATAGATACTTTTAAATTTATTTGCATTGTATCTATGTTGATACTCCCCAACCTGAGCAGGTGTTAAACCACCGTCATACAAAACATACGCAAATTTGAGAGTTACATTCCAACCGTCTTTATCGGACCATCCTCTCGTAGGCGGTTCTTCATCGGGTTGATTATGTGTTTTTGATTTTTCTGCAAATGCATCAAGATCTAAAGTGGGAAGATAATCTCCCCTTTCTTGTTCAACATATTTTAAATAAGCATCCCTGTTAATATATGATGCAATAACGGAAGGATTATTGTTAAGTGTATCTTCTATACTATCTCTCAAACTAGTTGCTTGTAAACTTACCACCATTAGAAACAACAAGACAATCAATCTAAGACTCTTCATAAAAAACCTTTCAATACTTTTAGAAATTTCAGTATTCTATCAAATAAAAAATAAAAAAGTAACTTATTAGTTAATAAAGAATTGAATTATTTTTAAATTTAAACTTTCTTTAAGTCATTTTACTATTTTTTTACAATTTAAGTATTTTTCATAGATTATATCATTTTATTATAATTTTTAAGAATTAAAAACTATTTTTATAAAATAAATAGTCCAGTTATTTTTAATCTATCTCTTAGTAAGATACAAACTTTATTACGATACAATTTTTTATAAAATTTAACTCTAAAGGTTCTTATGTGAGTATCCCTAAATATAATATTGCCTTTGTCCATAGTGCTATCGGACAATTTAAACAACTTCATATTCATCTCAATGAATCCGGTAAAGCAAACTCTTATGCACTCTGTTCTCCTGGAGTTTATAATGCCGAACATAAAAAAATATCCAACCTAAGGGTGTTTGATTCGGTTCCCCAAAAGGGAAAAGATCTATTTTTTTATATCACAAAAATTGATGAAGCTGCAAGAAAAGCTTTTGGTGTTAAAAACTCTATCGAGGTACTTTTAAAAGATGTAAAGCTTGATCTTATCGTATGTCACCACAGCGGCGGTGCTCCGATGCAGCTTTTTGACGAATTTGATATCCCTGTTATCTCTTATATTGAGTTTCCTTCATTTAGACACTATGGATGGGATAAAAAATACAATCCCCCTGAAGCATACAGATATAGAGATAAACTTTTTGAGATGTACAGCCTTTTTGATGTTATTAAAGCAGATAAAGTGATTGTCCCCTCAGAGTATGCAAAAACAATGTTTCCACCTTATACACACCATAATATTGCAGTGCAGATGGAAGGATTTAAAGTAAAGAGCCATAAAGCGAACTCCCCTTTTAAAAAAGAGAAAGGGAAAACTTATATAGGATTTACGGCACGTGATCTCTCATCTGCCAAAGGCTTTGAGCAGTTTATTATGATCTCTAAAGCTATTTTACAAAAACGTAAAAACGTAAAATTTATCATTGTTGGATCGCCAAAGGCACTTTATAGTTACGAAGGAGCCTATCTTGATGAAATTTACGGTAAAGGTCACGGAAAAGAGTTTAAAGATTATCTCTACGAGAGGGAAAAAATAGATACAGATTTTAAAGATTATTACGAATTTTACGACTTTTTACCTTATGATAAATACGCAACTTTTATAGACAATATCGATTTCTTTTTATATCCGCTACAATTTGGATCGGCTAACTGGGGTATTTACGAGATATATTGCAGAGGTAAAATCATTATAGGAAGTGAGAGATGTTATGTCCCTGAACTTCTTACCGATAGAATAGACGGTTTTATCTGTGAATATGACAATATACCAAAATGGGTCGATACGGCAGTTGATCTTATCGATCACCCAAAAAAATATGATTATATGAAAAAGAATATCAAAATCAACTCTGAAAAATATATGATAGAAAATATTGCCGATGAGTATATGGAATTATTTCACGAAGTAATCGTTGAACATAAACATAAACAACAAAAACATATCTATATAGATAAAGATAGCTAAAACTCAGCTATCTACTCGCTCCAAAAAGATTTAACTTCTCTACATAATTAAAATCGGTATCATCTTTGACGTTTTCTGCAAATAGTTTGATATTGAGCAAATTACAAAGTTCTTGCATCGATTCGACAAATCCTTGCTTGGTAGCATCTTTTGATATACCGTCCGTATAATCTCTTGCTAATCGAATATAATCAAGATTAAAATCTTTAATACTATCGAGAGGGATAAATTTTGTCTCAAACCTTTTAATAATAATCTTTGCATCCACACTATGTACCACTTTAATAAACTCTTTGAATTTTTCAATATTTTTTGCAGTCCCGTATGCAGTTACGCTAAATACCAACTGTGATGCCAAGGTATTGTTTTGAGATACTATCATCCGCAGCCAATCTTGGAATCCTATGTCAAATACGGAATCCAAAGAGAGATTTATAGATATACTGTGTGAAAGTTTTGTACTCTTGATATGTTCAATCACTTTTATTACAACAGCTTTGTCAAAATCCAATATTTTTTCATATTGTTCCGCAATCGATATAAATGTTCCAATCGGTATACTATTACCGTCGTTATCCAATGCTTTTGTAAATGCCTCTTCCATATGAAGCGTCTCTTTTGTCTCAGGCGATAAGCCATAAGCGGCACCTATAAAACCTACGGTAAACTTTTGCTTATCGATAATAGTAAAAATCAATTGCTTCCACTCATCCATATCCCGTGCAAGATCATCCTCATCTCTTACAAAATACTCGTTTGGTCCAATCAATTTTGCTTTTTCATATGCTTCAAGTGCCGCAGAGATGATGCTATCGGTTGTCCCTAAAAAGTTAAAAGGTGTTCCCCCTATGTGTGCTATTTCAGGTTTTGCCTTTTCATCTCCAAAGTTTTCAAATTTATTTTTAAGATCTTTAAGTATATTTTGAACTTCCTCTTCTGATACGTTTTGAATAATCATCGCAAATTCAGATCCAAAAAATCTATACGCTTTTACGTGAGGCGAGATTGTTTTGAGGATATTTGCAAAACCGCTTAAAAATTGATCAACCTCTTTATTTGTGTGTGTTTTAGCATAAGATCCCAAATCACTAATTTTGACAATAAAAACATATCCCGGTATTTTTGAGATAAACATCATTTTAATGTCTGTTAAAAATGTCGATTTGAGTTGTAATTGTGTTAATCCGTCTTCGGAGAGTTTTTTGGTCATATTTTCAAGGTTGGCATTAAGCTTTTTAATGACACCTTCAATCTTTGTGGACATATCATTCATAGATATTGAAACATTTTTAACCTCTTTCGTCCAAGGGAGTTTTTCAATAGTTTGAAAATTACCCTGTGCGATCGCTCCTGCAAGTTCTTCTATAGCCCGAAGGGGTTTTAATATAAATTGTAAAAAGATAACTAAAAGTACCATAGATATTGAAAATGCAATCACGGCATAGGTAATAGCTCCTTTTGCTTGTTCATACAATTTTGCATAAGCATTCCCTGCATTGGCACTCACGTAGATAACTGCAGCTATATTCCATCCATCACTAATTTCACTTTTCATCTCTTCTAATTTTAAAGGCAATAGATCGATAAACCATTGCGGTACATATTCAAACTTCTCTGCACGGGAAACTTTTGCAAGAACTTTTGAAATCTTCATAGAAGATTGAAGTGTTTTAATTTGCTCATCTTTCATAAACTTTACATCTATCATCACAACTTTTCCATCAATAAACTTTGGACCTGGAATAAAATTATAAGAGATATCTTTATTCAAAACAATCTCTTCAACATCCGCTTCTTCATTTTCAAGCTGAGCTAACTGTTCCGTTAAATCGGAGATGCCCTCTATTTGTTCGATTTTACCGACTTTTGGATCCAATGAAATATCTATAACTTCCCAACTCTCCGCAATATCTTCATTAAGATTTTTTAAAATTTGATTTTGGGTAAAGCCTAAAGAGATATCCTCGAGTCGAATCTCTTTGTAAAAACCTCTATTTGCTATTGCATTGATAATAGAAACTATTTCGGGATCATGCTTATCTTTCATATAAGATTTTAAAGTCATCCCCAAACTTGTTGCAGTATCTTGTGCTTTTGAGATCGATTCTGTTTGTAAATACTCTTTTGTATTGTTTACGCTGATAATAAAATTACCTGTAAAAATCATAAAAAAGATTAGTGAGATAATTATATACAATTGTTTAGACAGTGACATGGTTTTCCCCTACAGTTAAATTTGTACCTATTGTTTTCATTAGATTCGCTCCATCATAGATTTCCAGTTTTTTAATTTGTTGCTTCCCATATTTTGTTGGGTTTTCCCTTTATTTTGTGCTTTCCATAAACCTACTGCATTAAAACTGTAGATAGGTTTTAAATCCTTCCTTTTGGTTGCCAAAGTTAAACGCTTGTTTACATTATCAAGTACGATAGGAGTTTGGGTCGGCTTATGGTAGTAGTTTAAAACCATATGGGACTCTTCATATTTTTTTCCCCGTCTTGTGAGCTTAACGTAGGTAATTCTTAGTTTACTATCGGGTATTCCAAGTTCCCTTAGTGCAAAATATTTTGCAATGGCATAATCTTCACAATCTCCTGCTCCGGTTCCCAAAAATTCAAACGGCGATGCCCAATAATCATTTTGTTTCCAGTGGATACTATCTCTTTTATAAGTTATCTTATTAAAAAAATCATTGACTGTTTTGAGTTTTTGAAGGGTTTTTTGATTTTTTGCTTTTATAAGCATCCTATCCCATAAAAGAACTCTTTTTTTAGCTTTTGGACCATACTTTTTTTCTATTTTTATCAGCTTATCCATCGAGATATGTACAGGTACACTTGCCGCTACCCAGCTGAGAAAAAAAACAATAGTAAAAAAAAAGAGAAAGCCTTTTTTATACATCTATAATCCTGCTATTGTAAGTATCTCTAAGTATAACAAAAAAACGGCTAATTTCAAATATTGTAGCTATTTTTAACAATACAATAGGATTATTAAAAAAAAATAATAAATTATATGATAATTTTAAAATTATTCATGTATAATTTACTTTATGGATAAAGCTGATACTCTATTGCAAACTTTGAAATCTTTTACAATTTTATATATTGAAGATGAACCTGTTATTCAAAAAGAGATGGAACAGGTACTGTCATTGCTTTGTAAAGAGGTGTTTTCATATAGCACTGCAAAAGAGGCATATGAAGGGTATAAAGTAAAAACTCCCGATATTATTTTGAGTGATATTAGTTTGGAAGAAGAAAGCGGTATAGAGTTTGTGAAACAAGTACGGCAAACTGATAAAAAAACACCTATTATCCTTTTATCTGCCCATACAGATACTGCTTATTTATTGGAAGCTTCAAAATTAAAACTTGTAGCATATCTGACAAAACCGATACATTTTGAAGAGTTAAAGCAAACACTTTTTGAAGCGGTAGAAGAACATCTTGGGAATGATGATACGAAACAAAATCTTTTTTCTATAACAGATAGCATATCTTTTGATACGGAACACAAAACACTTCAAATAAACAACAAACAAAAAAAACTTTCCTCTTACGAATCAAGACTTTTGGCATACTTTATAAAAAATAAAACAAGAACTCTCTCTCCCGAAGAGCTGAAAAACCATGTTTGGGATGATCCTTACGATGCAACGGATACCGCACTGAAATCTTTGATTTATAAATTAAGAACAAAAATAGGTAAAGATACCGTTCAAAATCTTTCAGGTGTAGGTTACTATCTTAACCTCCCTCAATAATACTATTTAAGCCTCTTTAACAAGTTTTCCCATTTGTTTTCTTTGCCCCAGTCAATCGTAATCTTTCTATCCAATTTTTTATCTTTGAAATCATAAGAATCTATCCAGTTAAAAGCAAATAAAGGGCTTAAATCTTCCCTTTGATCAAACGGTAATATTTTCCAACTCAAATTGTCTAACACTAAAGGGATCGCATCTTTTTTATCAAAATATAAAAGTATCATATGAAGTGTAGTATGCCCTTTTACTTTTACAACAGATAAAAAAAGCTTTTTGGGATCGATCCCGAGATATAAAAGGGTATACATCTTTGCAATAGCATAATCTTCACAATCTCCACTTCCTGCTATAAAAAATTCTTTTGGAGTCATCCAATAGTCCCCTATCGTATTTTCACCGCCGCGATTACTCACTTTATCATGTTTTGATCTAATTTTATTAATATATGAATTGACCCTGTTGAGTTTTTTTTCTAAACGAAAATATCGTGCCTCTTTTAAAAAATCTTTATAGCGTAATAATCTTGTAGTAATTTTTTTACTTTGATAAGAGTTTTTGATGGTTTTGATATCTTGTTTATCAAGCGTAAAAGGCAAAGAGTAAACAGAAGATAAAAGAAATACAAAGAGAACTATATATTTCACTACTCTTCTTTTAATAAAGGAATTTTAATAATAAAACATGCACCCTCTTCATCATTATATGCTTCAAGTTTTCCGTCCATATTTTTTTCAACTATCAATTTAGACATAAAAAGTCCTATCCCCGTGCCGTCTTTTTTTTCAAAAGTAAAAAACGACTCAAAGATTTTACTTATAGGTTCCACCTTTATGCCACCGGCATTATCTATCACTTCCGTTATACAATAATTTTCATCTTGATACACTTTTACTACAATTTGGGGATCTTGTATATGTCTATTTACAAGCACATCTTTTGCATTGGCAATCAAATTTATAAGCACTTGGGAGTATTCGTTTTTATACCCGTAAATCATAGGATTGGCTTTAATAATGATATCAACTTTGATATTTTTGTTATCCAATGTATTAGAAAGCATACTAATTGTTCTTTTAATTTGCTCTGAGAGTTTAAATCTGATTTTCTCTTTATCTTTTACAAGAAAATCACGAAAATCATCTATCGTTGAAGACATATATTTTAAGATAACAGCCGATCGTTCTGCCGTATCTATCACTTCATCGTTTGATATTTGATTTGTTAATTTAACTTTTGCTTCCATACCCATAATAATTGAAGAAAGCTCCATCAAAGGCTGTCGCCACTGGTGTGCAATATTACCTATCATCTCTCCAAGCAATGCCATTTTTGATTGCATCGTAAGGATTTGATTATCTATCCTGTTTTTTTCAAGCTCTTCTTGCAGCTTTTTAATTTTTGATTCCAGTAAGATAATCTTTTGTTCATATTTGAGTATTTGAGTATCGTGCATCATCTATTATAACACAAAAGGGGAGAATTTTACCTCTTCCCCTTTTTATGCCTACTATATTATCGGATAATTATATTATATCATCGATATCTGTATCAATGTATACATTTACACCGTTTGAACTCCATTGTTCAAACTCTTCTCCGTCAATCGTAGCATTTGTATCCGACTTCGTCCAACCTTCACTATCGTCAAAGTCAATTTGGTTACCATCTTCTCCGTATATTACAATCTCTTCATCATCTCCCGCTATATCAAGAACATCATCAAGCTGAACAGTTACAGACTCATTTGCTGCCAATTCAATAGAATCAACATTGTCAAGCTCATCGGATTTAATCTCTCCAAGACTAAACTCATTATCATCACTATCAACTTTAATATCTTGTTCTCCACCTATAGTCTCAGTTACACTTACCGTTGCTGTTTCTTCATACGAACTTGCCGTTTCGGTTACAGTATCTGTTACAGTATCTGTCACAGTCTCAGTCACTGTATCTGTAATTGTATCCGTTACCGTTTCTGTCACTGTAGCATCATCGGTGGTAGTTACCGTATTTGTATCCGTTACCGTTTCAGTTACGGTATCTGTTACCGTATCCGTTGCAGTATTTGTAACCGTTTGTGTTACTGTTACTTCAACTGTCTCTACATCACTTACCGTTGCCATATGGGTTACAGTATCTGTTGCTGTAAATGTTTCGGTATCTGTTGCCGTATCTGTTAGGGTATCTGTTTGCGTTTGTTCTACATCAAAGGTATTTGTTAATGTCTCAGTTACCGTATCTGTTTCAGTTTCAGTTTCAGTTACCGTACTAGTTAATGTTACTGTACTAGTTAATGTTTCTTCTACAGTTACCGTTTGTGTTTCAACCTCGGTAATAGTGTCTGTAAATGTTTGAGAATCTACATCCGTATACGTAACAGTTTCACTATAACTGTATGTATCGGTATCTGTTGCAGTACTTGTATAAGTATCAAGATGTGTCTCTGTTTGTGTACCTGTTACAGTTTCTGTTACAGTATCTGTATGACTCTCACTCTCTGTTGCTGGACCAAAGGTTTCTGTTACTGTACCGGTTACAGTTTGCGTTACGGTATCTGTATGACTTTCCGTTGCTGTTACCGTTGTCATCACAGTATCAATATCTGTATTTGTAATAGTATCTGTCTCAGTAATCGTCTCAGTTACTGTTTGTGTTCCACTACTATCTGTATATGTTTCCGTTACTGTTGTTTCATATGTCTCAGTATCTGTTACAGTCGTTTCATATGTCTCAGTATCTGTTGCTGTTACCGTTGTTTCATACGATTCGGTATCCATATACGTTTGGGTATCTGTCGCAGTACTTGTTACATCTTCTGTATAAGTTACAGTATCTGTATTATCATCAGTATATGTAATCGTTTCAGTCTCTGTTACACTATCTGTAACAGTAATTGTATCTGTATCTGTTACAGTTTTTGTTACTGTTACTTCCTCGATTGATGTTACAGTATTTGTTACAGTTTGCACTCCGGTATCATCTGTATATGTCTCAGACTCGGTATAACTATACGTATCTGTATCTGTATCAGTTGCAGTATATGTTGATAATGCTGTATCTGTTACTGTTGTTTCTATTGTTTCACTTACCGTATATGTTTCACTCTCAGTCGCTGTTGCTCCACTAAATGTTTCTGTTACAGTACCTGTTGCAGTTATGGTTGTAGTATCTGTATGTGTTGCCGTATCCATGCTTGTTACAGTTTGCGTATCTGTTTCTGTTACAACCACTGTCGTAGCATTTACTACTGTATTTGTTACAGTTTGTACACCTGTATCATCTGTATATGTCTCAGTTTCAGTTGCCTCATAAGTATCCCATTCGGTATCTGTTGCCGTATATGTTTCAGTTACTGTTTCGGTTACTTCTGTAGTATAAGTATCCTCAGCTGTCTGTGTTACTGTCTGCGTTGCCGTGCTTGTTACATCTTCTGTGTATGTTTGTGTATCTGTATCACTATCACTGTATGTAACTGTTTCCGTTTCTGTATTGGTAATAGTATCGGTTTCAGTAATTGTCTCAGTGACTGTTTCAGTAACTGTATCTGTTCCAGTCTCAGTAACCGTATCAGTTACAGTTTGTACACCCGTATCATCGGTATATGTACTTGTTACCGTATCTGTATACGTCTCAAGTGCAGTCTGCGTATCTGTATATGTCTCACTTACTGTTTCTGTTTCTGTATCTGTATATGTCTCTGTTACAGTATAACTCTCACTTGCAGTCTCGGTTGCCCCTGTAAATGTCTCTGTTACCGTATCTGTTACACACGCTGTTGCTGTTGCCGTATATGTTTCACTTGCACTTGTAGTTAGCGTAACAGTTACCGTATCCATTGACGTAACGGTATCTGTCTCTGTCTCGGTAATGGTTTCAGTAGCAGTTGCAGTAGCATCAATAGTATGCGTCTCGGTTACCGTCATTGTTGCATCTTCTAGCTCAGTGTATGTTACAGTTTCAGTTGCTTCAATAGTTTTTGTTCCCGTTAATTGAATATTATCCAAATATGCACCCAATGTATCGGCAGAACCAATTGATTCAAACGATAATTCTGCATTTTGATGTTCTACACTTACGTATGTAACTGTTACTACACTCCATGCAGTTCCTGATACATTTTCAATATTTATTGTTACACCTGCCGGTAAATTAGGTGCTGTTATATTTCCATCTGCATCGGCAAATATCTCTACAATTTGACCATCAAATGTTACTCTCATATCACTACTGTCTTCATGTCCTGGTCTTGGCATATAATTAAATGTCAATTCAAAATTAGCATTTCCATCCGTATCTACAACTGTAGTGATTTTAGAATTTGTACCATATGTGTGCGCATCTAATTCGATATAGGTATCACTTCCATCAGCAGTACGTACTCCATCAACTCCACCGTCAGATCTAACTTCTATACCGGCTTCGTTCATATTCCACTCTACATTGTCATCACTAACTAATGTATTGTCTCCATCATTTCCATGGTTTACATACCAAGTTGTATTAATATTTGTATCACTATTACTTGATTCAATGCCCTCAAAATCTTCTTCAAGTAATGAAGTTTGCACAGTTGAAGTACCTTGAACCGTTTCTGTATATGTTACAGTGTCTGTAGCTGTTTCAACAGCTGTTGCAGTATATTCACTACTTGCAGTTTGAGTAATCGTAACGGTTTCACTATTTATATCAATTTCCGTTTCGGTTACCGTCACTGTTTCTGCGTGAGTTACGGTAATTGTTTCACTATTTGTAATAGTATCTGTCAATGTTTCGGTTGCATATGCAGTTTCAATATCTGTAACCGTTTCTTCAACAATATGTGTATCAGTTACCGTATCAGTTACCGTATCTACAAATGTTTGCGTATCTGTCATTGTTTGTGTTGCAGTTTCAGTTACATAATCTACACCCTCGACAATAATATCAAGTTTATCAATATATAATAATTCACAACGATCTGTAGATTGAACATCAAGTTTTAGATCAACTTGACCGTTTTCATCCAATTGAACATTATGAATCGTATAATCATGATAATAACAAGTCTGCCCACTAAATGTAAATGTAGTATCTTGACCATTTGCCGTTACAATGAAAGCATCTGCATATTGACCATTTTCTTCCCATCCACCGACATGTCCGGCAGAGATAACGATATCAACACTCTGATTTGCATAAGAGCTTCCAAAATCAAAAGTACTGCTCACGCTATCAGAGTCGTAATTATCTCCAAGAACTAAACTTCCATGATTAATTTCTCCCGTACCGCTCCAATCATCAAGGTTACAGAATCCTTCATGTAATGCTTTACCGTCAACTCCATTTTGTGTCACGGTAACAGTTTCAACATTTGTAACTGTTTGTGTATCAATTGCCGTAGCAGTTGCTGTATATGTCTCTTGCTCTACATGTGTAACCGTATGTGTTTCTTCATAAGAAATAGTCTCAGTTATAGTCTCAACATCTGTTGCCGTTACCTCTGTATAATCAACTTCTGTAACAGTAGCTGCTTCACTATACTCTTTAAGATTATTATCAGGGTTAAACGTACTTCCATCTGCCGTATCTACATTCACATATACATTAAACTCTGTACTATCTCCATCTACATCACTTGCAACTACTTTAAATGATTCG
>JBNKLC010000029.1:0-24480 GCA_050292155.1 Arcobacteraceae bacterium | reverse complement strand
AAAGATATCACAAAATGGGCAGAAAATAGAGTGCAAAACGGCGGAGCTCCTATAAAGATACGTCTTGTAAAAGGTGCCAATATGGAGATGGAAGAGACAGAAGCTTCGCAAAAACACTGGGAGATGGTAACCTATACCGATAAAAGCGATACAGATTCAAACTATAAAAGGATGGCAAGATTTGCACTTGACCCAAGCCATGCTCCCTATGTTCATTTAGGAACCGCGTCGCACAATCTTTTTGAACTAGCTTTTGCAACGGTTTTAGCCGATACAAACGGTACGAGCCAATACCATACTTTAGAGATGTTGGAGGGGATGAGCGAAGCGGCGCGTCTTGCTATAAAAGAGATAAGCAAAGAGGTAATCCTCTACGCACCGACTGCTGCGCGTGAGCAGTTTACCAATGCTATAGCGTATTTGGTAAGAAGACTGGATGAAAACACCGGAGAGGATAACTTTATACGATACTCTTTTGGACTCAAAGTCGGCAGTGATGATTGGAAGATGCAAAAAGAGATGTTCTTAAAATCTTTTGAGCATGAAAAAACTTCATTTGTAGGAGTAAAGAGAAAACAAGACAGACTCAACGAAAAATGGGATCACTTTGCAAACTCATCGTACGATACAAAAGAGTATCATGCAGAAGCCGATACGGACTTTGTACTACCTGCCAATCAAGAGTGGGCAAGAAATATCGTAAAAAAATGGAAATTTACCAAAGATACACAACACTCCATAGCTCCAGTAGTAGTTGCAGGAGAAGATTTAATAGGGGAGAGAAAAGTTGTAGAAGCAATAGATAAATCCCAGCTAAAAGAGAGAGTATTGGCAGGAAAATTTGCCAATGCAACTGCCGAGGATATTAAAAAAGCGGTTGCAACAGCAAAAGCCGATGTGGACGGTTGGAGAGATTTAAGTCATGAACAAAGACACGAAGCACTTAAAAAAGTAGCTGTAAAAGTGCGTCAAAGAAGAGCCGAGCTTATCGGTGTAGCAGCAGCAGAAGTGGGGAAAGTATTTACAGAAACAGATGTAGAGGTAAGTGAAGCTATCGATTTCTTGGAATTTTATCCATACTCAACCCATTATTTTGAAAAATATGAAAATCTGGAGTTGAAAGGAAAAGGTGTAGGTGTGGTAGTTCCTCCTTGGAACTTCCCCGTGGCTATTCCTCTTGGAGGGGTTGCAGCAACATTGGCAGCAGGAAATACCGCCATCATCAAACCTGCCTCTGCCGCGGTACTAACGGCTTATGAGATGTGTAAATGTTTTTGGGATGCAGGAATTTCAAAAAACGTATTGCAGTTTTTACCATGCCCGGGACGTTTGGCAGGAGAGCATCTAATAGCAAACAAAAATGTTGATTTTGTAATCTTAACAGGAGGAGAAGACACGGCTGCAAGTATGCTCAATACAAGACCCGATCTGTTTTTAACCGCTGAGACCGGAGGAAAAGATGCCACTATTGTCACAAGTATGGCTGATAGGGAACAGGCTATTAAAAATGTATGTCACAGTGCATTTAGCAATTCAGGTCAAAAGTGCAGTGCCACTTCGCTTTTGGTACTTGAAGAGGAAGTTTACAATGACGAAAATTTCAAAAAAGCACTTGTCGATACGGCAAAGTCAATGAGCGTAGGGTCTGTTTGGGATTTAAAAAACAGAATCGGAACCCTTGCAAATCCTCTTTCGGGAGATCTGAAAAAAGGTGTGGAAAGTTTAGAGAGAAACGAAGAGTGGGCATTGGCACCTGAATTTGCAGATGGAAATGAATTTATGTTAAAACCATCAATTAAATGGGGTGTACAAGAGGGGAGCTTCATCCATATGACAGAACTTTTCGGTCCCGTTTTAGCCGTAATGAAAGCAAAAGATTTAAAACACGCAGTAGATATCGTCAATGCCACGGGATACGGTCTCACATCAGGAATTGAATCCCTTGATGAAAGGGAAGTTGCATACTGGAAAGCAAACCTTAAAGCCGGAAGCCTCTATGTCAATAGAGGAACAACAGGGGCAATAGTGCTAAGACAACCTTTTGGAGGTATGGGCAAATCGGCAATCGGAGCAGGGAGAAAAGTGGGAATATTTAACTATATTACCCAATTTGTAGATTTTGAGGAAAAAACCGTACCAAGCACAAAAAAAAGATACAATAACGCACTGACTCAATTTATTGAACAAAGAAAATCCAAAGGGGACTACAAAGAGGATTTTGAAAAACTCGGATATGCACTGCAATCTTATCTTGAAAACTACGAAAATGAGTTTTCCCGGGAAAAAGATTACTGCAATGTAAGGGGAGAAGACAACCACTTTAGATACCTTCCATTACAAAACATAGCAATAAGAGTCTCAAAAGGGGACAGCGTATTTGAAACCCTTTCAAGAATTTTGGCGGCACGTGTATCTAAAGTGAATTTTACCGTCTCAATCGAATTGGAGAATGAACTCCATCCGTTTTTAAAAAATGAGGCAAAAGAGCTGTTTGGGGCAGGTGCAATTTTGCTTGAACAAGACCATGTAGAGTTTATACATTCGATAGCCGATTTTGAGCGGGTTATCTACTCCGATATCGCAAAAGTACCCAAAAAAATATTTGAAAAAGCAGCCGAGTCTTTAACTTTTATCATCAGGCAAAAACCGATGATGGAAGGACGACTGGAACTTTTAAACTACTTTATAGAGCAATCTATATCTCATTCATATCATAGATACGGTAATATAGGAGCAAGAGAAATCAAATAAAAAGGTTTTTAAAAATTATATGGTAAACAAAACAAAAGCGACCATCTACGTATTTATCTGCATAGCCCTCTGGGCTATGCTGCCCATTGCCGCAAAAATCGGACAGACAAATTTAGACAACCATCAGTACCTTTTTTATTCAAGTCTGGTATCTTTTCTCTGTTTATTTGGAGCAACCCTCTATTTTAAAAAAATAGAACATATTAAAAAATATAGTTTTAAAGAGGCTGTTTATGTGGTTATTTTAGGTTTGCTCGGAACCTATATCTACTATCTCTTTTTATACCTTGGATACAAAAAAGCCACGGGTCTTGAGGTGCTTGTTATCCAATATACCTGGCCAATACTTATAGCGCTTTTATCTATTTTTATCTTAAAAGAAAAATTCACTTTACAAAGAGGAATTGCCGTGCTTTTGGGATTTTTAGGCGTAGTCGCCGTTTTAACCAAAGGAAATCTCAACACTATCCATATTGATAATTTTGAAGTGATTACACTTGTATTTTTCGGAGCATTTTCTTTTGCTTTGTTTAGCGTACTTAGCAAAAAAGTAGCGTTGGAACCTATAGGCGTTACAAGTATCTATTTTGCAAGTGCCACCGTTGCCTCTTTTTTATCTATGTTATATTTCTCAGACTTTACACTGCCAAAAAGTAATGAGATACTGCCTATACTTTTAAATGGTATATTAATCAACGGCTTTTCCTATCTGTTTTGGATCAATGCTTTAAAAAACGCCCAAGCCTCTTATCTCGTACCTTTTTTATTTATCGCTCCCATCCTCTCGGCTTTTTATCTTATTATATTTTTTGATGAACAGGTAATGTTTTATTATATTGTAGGACTTGTTCTTGTGGTAAATGCAGGATTGATAAATAGTATTAAATTTTCAAAGTGCTAAGATACTCTCTAACAATATTGAGTAAATTTTTATAGATCATCTATACTTTTATCAATAATAAATTGCAATTTGCCATATTTTTTAAAATTCTTTTTTTTATTTGATACAATTTTCAAAATCAAGGAGAAAATTATGGAAACTTCTATTTTTTGTAAATGTAGCTGCGGTGGAGATGTAGTTGAACACCAACACCTCTATGAGTGTAAAAAATGTAATGCCCAAATTTGGAAATATAGCTTCAAAAGAGAATTTAAAGAACGTGAAGTAAAAAAGCTTTTTAAAGGGGAAACATTGATGTTAAAGGGTTTTAAATCAAATAGCAATTCCCTTTATGATACAAAAGCAAAGTTAGTGAATAAAAAACTTGAACTTATTTTTGATAATGAGACAAAACCTACTACGCTATTTTTATGTAAATGTGGAGGAGAGGTTACAAAGATTTCTAAAGGGTATAAGTGCAATAGTTGTGAACAAATTGTTTGGGAGCGTTTTATGAACAAGCTTTTAACTTTTGCACAGGTCAAAAGGCTTTTTAAAGGGGATGAACTAAAACTTGAAAATCTCAAATCACAACGTGGCAATATATTTAATGCCGAGATTTACTATATGGATAAACAATTGAATTTAGAATATATTTGATACAATACCAAAAAATCAACAAAGGTATTTGAATGTTATTAGGTGTAAATATCGACCATATTGCAGTATTAAGAGAAGCAAGACAAATAAACGATCCAAACCCTTTAGATGCACTTTCCATCTGTAAATTTGCAGGGGCTGATCAGATTACGATTCATCTAAGGGAAGATAGAAGACATATGCATGACAGTGATACAAAAAATATTATAGCACTTTCACAGCTTCCCGTGAACCTAGAGTGCAGTATCAATAATGAGATGATAGATATTGCTTGTAAATATAAACCTGCACGTGTTACATTGGTACCTGAAAACAGACAAGAAGTGACAACAGAGGGTGGTCTTAATATCTCTACAAATCTTTCTCAAACACAAAAGGCGATTCAAAAACTTCAAGCACACGAGATAGAAGTCTCGCTTTTTATAGACCCAAGTAAGACGATGATAGACATTTCAAAACAGATTGGTGCCCAGTGGATTGAGCTTCATACGGGAACTTTTGCAAATATTTATGCAATGTTGCACAGTGGATTGCAAAATTCACACCACTCAATTAAAGAGCTTGAGCTTCCAAGAGCGGAGTTAAAAGCTAAACTTGATAAATCCTTAGAAGAGATAATAGATTCGGCAAACCATGCAAAACAAATTGGGCTAAAAGTTGCTGCGGGGCATGGACTGAACTATCAAAATGTAAATATGATAACACCTATTGCAACTATTGATGAGCTTAATATCGGGCAAAGTATCATAGCACGATCGGTTTTTAGCGGTCTTCATAATGCAATTACCGATATGAAAGAGCTTACACAATAGATGAAAAAAATTGCAATTAGTTTAGGAGACCCCAACGGCATAGGGATAGAGATAGCCCTTAGAAGCCACAATATTATCTCTAAACTTTGTAAACCTATCTATTGTATAGATAAAAAAATTTTATCACAAGCTTCTAAAAAACTTGAGCTTCCGATACCAAAAGATTTTAAAATATTTGGAAAATATAATAAAGTAAAAATTGATGTGGGGGCTGTAAAAAAAGATGCAGGGGAATTTTCTTATAACTCTTTTTTAACTGCAATTAACTTAGCCAAACAAAAAAAAGTAGATGCTGTTACGACGCTTCCTATCCATAAAGAAGCTTGGGCAAAGGCCGGAATCAATAATTACGTAGGTCATACCGATATGTTAAGAGATATATTCAAACACGATGCTATTATGATGCTGGGATGCGATAAACTCTTTGTGGCTCTTTACACGGAACATATCCCTTTAAAAGATGTTCCAAAACATATAAAAACAAAAAAATTAACCAAATTTTTTATTAATCTTTACAACTCTTTACAACCAAAAGAACCTATAGCAGTACTAGGACTTAATCCCCATGCAGGAGACAATGGTGTTTTGGGAGACGAAGAGGTAAAAATCAAAAAAGCTATTCAAAAAGCAAACAGCTATGTAGGTAAAGATATTTTTATAGGGACTTTTGTACCTGATATTGCATTTACACCAAAAGTAAGGAAACACTATAGATATTTTGTAGCGATGTATCACGACCAAGGCTTGGCACCTCTTAAAGCTCTTTATTTTGATAAGAGTATCAACGTATCGCTGAATCTTCCTATTTTAAGAACTTCCGTCGATCACGGCACGGCATTTGATATCGCCTACAAAAAAGGAAAGATTCCATTAAATACAAGCTATATCAATGCAATTAAAACGGCAATAAGCTATTAACCGTCGTTGTTAATTTTTTCAATAAGTTCTTCTAAAACTCGCTCGGCATCTTCATGTGCTACTTGACAAGTTCCGGCAGCCTTATGCCCTCCTCCGCCGTATTTCAAGCAAAGTTCTCCGATATTTGTCTTTGAAGTTCTATTTACGATTGATTTACCAAGGGCAAATACCGTATTTTGTTTTTGAAATCCCCAAATAACATGGATAGAAATATTCACTTCGGGATTTACCGCATACATTACAAATCTATTTCCCGGATAAATAACCTCTTCATCTCTTAAATCAAGTACGATTAAATTATTATACATTATAGAACACTCTTCAAGTTGTTGTCTAAATTGCGGCTCATATTGTTTATAAAGTTCCACTCTCTCTTTAACGTCAGGTAGTTCCATAATCTCTTCAATGGTATGATCGATACAATAATCAATCAAATCCATCATCAGCTGATAATTGGAGATTCTAAACTCTTTAAATCTACCAAGACCTGTTCTACTATCCATCAAAAAGCTAAGCAATACCCATCCTTGTGGATTTAATATCTCATCAATACTAAATTGTGCAGCATCTGCTTTATCCACGGCACTCATCATCATATCGCTTATATGGGGTAATTTGGCTTTTCCACCGTAATAATTATAAACAACTCTTGCGGCACTAGGAGCTTCGGGATCGATTATATGGTTGTCTGCTTTTTCATTTCTAATGGTTTCGCTCTCATGATGGTCAAATACGATATGAGCTTGAGGCACATACGGGAGATTTGTAATAATATCGTTTGGTGTGATATCTATTGTACCGTCTTGCATATCTTTTGGATGTACAAATTTAATCTCATCAATCATATCAAGCTGCTTTAAGATAACGGCACATACCAAACCATCCATATCACTTCTTGTTACAAGTCTAAATTTTTCTGCCATTTTTACCCCTTTATAATTAATTATTTTTATTCCAAGTTTGTATAAACGTTTTGGACATCTTCGTCATCTTCAAGTTTCTCCAACAAAGATGCAAGTTCTTCCATCTGCTCATCGGTTATCTCGATAGGAGAGTTTGGAATTCGCTGCAGGGAACCTTTTTCATACTCAATACCCAATTCATCAAGTTTTTTAGACATATCTCCAAAATCCGTATAATCTGCAATAATAGAGATATTTTCATCATCTTCTTGTTTTATCTCTTCAAGTCCCCCGTCGATAAGCTCCATCTCAAGTTCATCCATATCCATTTCAGGTTTTTTAAGCTCAAACACCGCTTTTCGTGAAAACATAAACTCCAATGAACCTGTAGGAACAACTTCCCCACCTGCTTTTTTAAAGATATTTTTAATATTTGCTACGGTTCTAGTGTTGTTATCGGTTGCCGCTTCTACAAAAATTAAAACTCCATGCTGCCATTTTCCTTCATAGTTTACCTCGGCTAGATCGGCAGCATCTTTTGCCGTTGCCCTTTTAATTGCAGATTCAATATTATCTTTTGGTAAATTTTGTGCTTTAGCCGTAGCGATTGCCGTTCTAAGAGCAGGATTGAGTTCAGGATCACCCCCTCCACTTTTTGCCGCAATTGTAATTGCTTTTTGTAACTTGGGGAAAACTCTTGACATATTTCCCCATCTTTTCATTTTAGCTGCTTTTCGATACTCAAAAGCTCTACCCATAGTTATTTTCTCCTAAATATATTATTATAATTTTGGAACATTTTATCATAAAGATACTAAATCTTACAGTTTGCATTTTCCCCTTTATTAATATCAAGCTTTCTTTTAAATACCTCATCGATATCATCGTAAACCCTTGCGTTTCTATCTAAAAACATCAAATGTTTATTACTTAACTCTTTTATATTTTTAAGCCCCATAACGGCTAAAATCATCCGTATCCCGCTTAAAAGATTTTTATGATAATCTCTTACATAGTTTGAATGTTTATAAACAAGATATCTACTTCTTAATTTTTTATCGGAAGTTGCAAGACCCACGGGACATTTTCTCCCCGTAGTCTCCGAACAATACCGTGCCCTGATACACCCCGCACTCATCATAAATCCACGTGCTATTTGTATAAAATCCGCTCCCAAAGCCATAAGGATAATAATATCATCAGGAGTTAAAACTTTACCGCTGGCTACTATTTTTACTTTATCCCTTACCCCGTAATCTTTTAAAATTTTATCTGTAAGGTAAACGGCGTCTTTGGAGTTTAATCCTACCCTTTCCATAAGTTCAATCGGAGCAGTAGCACTTCCACCGCTTCCACCGTCCACACTTATAAAATCGGGATATTTATCATTGCCCTGCTCAATCCTTTTTTTTATTTCATTTGCATAAGGTTCTATATTACATCCATCAGAGATCACGATCTTGATCCCTACGGGTTTTCCCGAAAGTTCTTGAAGCTCTCCGATAAAATCAAAAAGTTCCGTTACACTGTTTGCATATGGAAATCTATTTGGTGAAAATAGGTTTTTATGAGCCTCAACTCCCCTATAATATGCAACTGCATTGGTTACTTTATCGGCAATAACCTTTCCACCTGTCTGTTTTGCACCTTGGGCAATTTTAATTTCAGTCATTCTACAAAAACTCATAGTTTTTTGGTATCTGTCGGGATCAAAGTTTCCGTTTTTATCCCTACAACCGTAAAGCCCTGAACTCATTTGAAAAATAATATCAGGCATATCGATTGGAACTTGTAAAGGAAAATTCTCTAACGGTGCATCCCAATTTGGTCTATGAAACCGTTTCGTTTTCTCATCAAACACATAAGTTTCTGCTTCAGAATCGTTACCGAATATCATTTTTCTATATGCCCTTGCAGCTTGATATCCGTTTATAGTTATTCTAATAAATTTTTTTACAAATTTTTGAAATGGAGTTCCAACGGCAATAGTTGTATATTTTTCATCATAATCTTCATGGGTAACAAAAAAATTACTTGTTAAACTTCCCTCCCCTGTATTGATGGGGAAATTTCCCATAAAAGCACCTTTGGTAAATGCTCTGGTTCCCTCAGGAGAGATAGCACCGTCACTCATTGCTGCACGTCCTATAATAGATTTACTCACAAAAGGATATTTCCTATTTTCCCCAAATGTCACGCTAAAATCATGACCCACCTCATCTTCATTTAAAACAATTGCTGCATGTTTTATCATAAATTTTGGTTTGGGAAGCGGTTGTGCAGGGGAAAATGACGAGTAGTTCGGTAAATCTCTTGCAGCTTTATAAACCCAGTCCAACTTGTCTTTTGATTCGTAAAACTTCTCATCTCCGAAATATTGTCTAAAAGGCTCCCGCACCTCTTCCAACAAATATCTCAACCTTCCGATAATCGGATAATTTTTTAAAAGCTGATGCTTCCTTTGTATGTATTTATCATATATAAACCAATTAACAAACAAAAAAACAATAACTATCAAAGACCATTCAGAAATATCCATTTACTCTCATCCCTTATATTAAATTCCTCAAATTATATCTATTTCATAATTAATTAATTTTATAGATACAATTTCATTTTGTAACTCTTACGTGTAAAATCAAATCCCCTGCAACAATATATTCCAGATATATTCAACCTCGTCATCATCCAATGAAATTGTTGTTTTTTTTTCAAAAAGCTCTTCTATTTTTTTCAATTCAAATGCCTTGCTATAACTACAACTTGGATGTGTAGGGATAAAAGAGCGAACTAAGGAGATATTATCTTTTATAATTTCCTCACATAAAAGACATTCGTAATCTATATGCAATCTCCCCTCATATTCGCAAAGTTTTACATATGATTCGATGATTGCACGTTTTGGATCTTGTTTTTCCAGTTTATGGGCAAGTTCATCCAAAAGTTCAAAATAAAACGATTCTATCTCTTCTACATCTTTTAAATGGGGATAAAAAAGTTTAATAAATCTCTGCCAACAATAGAGCTTCGCAGTATCCAATATCCAAGGATATCCTATTTGGATAACATCTTTTAATCTTGGAATTGTACTTTTAAGATTTGATTCCAGTTCAAAATCTATTTTAAAACCCACATGGATAATAGAATGTCTTGCTCCGTAAAACCTATATGTAGTATAAAAATTATTTGTAGTTAAGATTGAAACTATTAGATCTTCATCTTTCACTTTATTTACATTGATAATATAGCCTTGCATAATACAATTTTACCCAATTAAGACTTTAAGCTCTTTTTAGATACAATCCCCAATTATTACAATAATAAACAAAATTCATTTTAGGTATTTCTTGAAAGTTATTATAAATTTAATTTTTTAGAGATACCAAAAAAACAAAGGTAAAAATATATATGAAACAAAGTGAAATCCACTCTAGAGCAAAATTTAGCGATTTTAATCTAAAAAAAGAGCTAAATACTGCTATTAAAGAAGCTGGTTTTAGTGAACCAAGTCCAATCCAGCAACAGGCTATTCCCGTTGTTATGGAAGGTCGAGATATAGTAGCACAAGCGCAAACAGGTACAGGAAAGACTGCGGCATTTGGTCTTCCTCTTCTTAACATGATGAAATGCAACGGCAAAGTTGAAACGGTAGTGATCGTTCCAACAAGGGAACTTGCTATCCAAGTGAGTGACGAACTTTTTAAGTTTGGAAAGTTTTTAAACATAAAAACAGCTACCGTTTACGGAGGTAGTTCTTATAGCAGACAAATCAAACATATCAGCAATGCTTCAATTATCGTAGCGACTCCGGGGAGATTTTTAGACCTTTTATCAAAAGAGCAAATTAAAATTGATCCTGATTACGTGGTACTTGATGAAGCCGATGAGATGATGGATATGGGATTTTTGGATGATATTAAAGAAATTTTTAAATATTTAAACAATAGAAAAAATACTTTAATGTTTAGTGCTACTATGCCTACTCCTATTAAAAAACTGGCTGAGAAAGTATTAAATAATCCTGAATTTATCACTATTACAAAAAGTGAAGTGACAAATACAAAAATTGCTCAATCTTTTTACGTGGTAGAAGAGTATGAAAGAGACGATGCTCTTATTCGACTTTTTGATTATAAAAATCCTGCAAAAGCAATTGTATTTTGTAAGATGAAAAGGGATGTAGATAGACTTTCAACCCACCTTGTTTCACAAGGATTTAGTGCAAAAGGATTGCACGGAGATATGGAGCAAAAACAACGTGAAGAAGTAATCAAGGCTTTTAAAAGTGATACTTTAGAAGTTCTTATCGCAACGGATGTTGCCGCTCGTGGACTTGATGTAAAAGGAGTTTCTCACGTATTTAATTACCAGCTCCCTTTTGATAGTGAAAGTTACGTCCATAGAATCGGAAGAACAGGACGTGGTGGAGAAGAGGGAGTTGCCGTATCTATCGTGACGCCTGCGGAATTTAAATCACTCCATAAGATTCAAAAAGACGTAGGGACAAAAATTGAGAGTAAAACTATTCCAAATAAAACGGATGTTGAACACAAAACGTTAAAATCTTTTTACGATTCTATAGCTACTCAAGAGATAAACGACTCGGTAATTGAAATGATTGAAAGTTTAAAAGATCAATTTGACCTCTCAACGATAGCTTATAAATTGGCTTCGATGGTGTTGGCTAAATCTCAGGTAAAAGGGAGAGATAAAATAGGTAAATCTAAAAAAGATATTGCTTATCTACTCGAACGTGCCGCAAAAAGCGGCGGCGACTCACGAAATAGAAGCAGAAGAAGTAGAAATAATAGAAACCGAAGCAGAGATTCAAGAAATAAAAACAATAAAGATTCTAAAAGATCAAGTGGAAGAGGCAGAAGATAATCTTCAACTAAAAAAGGGGATAAACAGATGACATTACAAAAACGTGCAACGTTGATATCTACAAGTGTAGCGGCATTTTTAACGTTGATGAAATTTGTAGTGGGTGTTATGAGCGGATCTGTTGCAGTATTGGCAAGTGCCGTTGATAGTATTTTGGATATGTTTGTCTCTTTATTTAACTATTTTGCCATCTCAAACTCCGAAAAACCGGCTGACGATACTTTTAACTACGGTCGGGGGAAAATAGAAGCCCTTGCAAGTGTTATTGAAGGTGTTATCATCTCTATGTCGGGACTTTTTTTACTCTATACCGCCGTTAAAAAATATTTTACAAAAGAGATTTCAACATATCTTGATATCTCTTTAATCGTTATGATTATTTCACTGTTTGTAACTCTCTTTTTGGTTGCTTATCTTAATGCCGTTGCTAAAAAAACAGCAAATATGGTTATCAAAGCGGATGCTCTTCACTATAAAACGGATGTGTGGGTAAACGGCGCGGTTTTAATTTCTATTGTCGGAGTTTATGCAACCGGCTTGGAAGTTATCGATATCCTTGTGGGTGGAGCGATCTCGATATTTATTATCTATAGTGCTTACGAACTTATCGAAGAGGGTGTTTTAGTACTGCTTGACCGTGCACTGGATGAAGAAGTTTCCGAAAAAATCGTACAAATCATACAATCGGAACAAAGGGTTAATGACCATCATTTTTTAAAAACACGAACGGCAGGAAACAGAAATTTTGTAGAAGTACATCTTGTCTTTGATTGTTTAATCACACTTATGGATGCCCATAAAGCAGCCGATAAAATTGAAGAAAGCATAAAAAAAATAGACAATAAAAAAGAGTGGATTATCAATATTCATATGGATCCTTACGATGATTCAGATATTAATAATGAACAAAACAGTATAATAAAATAATTTTTAATAAGTAAGTAGGATAAATAAATATGGCAATAAGTTGGATGCAAAGACATAAAAAATGGTTGATAGTAACAATTTGGGTAAGTACTATCGCTTTTGTCGGAGCCGGTTTTGTCGGTTGGGGTAGTTATAATTACGGAAAATCGGACGGTGCGGTTGCAGTTGTAGGAAACAAAGAGATACCTCTGGCTGATCTACAAAACGAATACAGCTCTCTTTACTCACAATACCAAAATATGTTTGGCGGTAAACTCACGAAAGAAACTGCAAAGCAGCTGGGACTCGAAAAAGCAGCCTTGCAAAGGATAATTGATAAATATCTTATTTTAAATTACGCCGATGATTTGGGACTGATGGTTACAGATGAAGAAGTGGCAAAGGAACTTGTCAAAATCAAAGCTTTTTTCAAAGACGGTAAATTTGATAAAAATACTTACCTGTCTGTTTTAAAACAAAATAGAAGAAATGCAACAGACTTTGAAGCTGGATTAAAACAAGATCTTTTAGTATATAAAGTGCAAAATATTTTTAATATGAAACTTGAAGATAATGAAATTGCAAATATGGGTATGCTTTTATTTGCAGAAGATAAAGTAACTCTTCAAATCATCGACGGCAACTCTTTTAAAGTAACTCCGAGATTAGAAGATCTTCAAAAATATTACGATGAGAATAAACAAAGTTACAGATCTCCTAAAGGCTATGAGATAAGTTATACAAAAATTGCCAATGTTGAAGGCAACGATAAAAAAGCGATGAAAAAAATAGCTTTAAGAAAATATCTTGAACTTAAAAAAGAAAAAGAACAATTTGAAAAGACAATAACTCTTTACGATGACAGTGATTTTGTTTCAAAAGAGGATTTAGAAACAATTATAAAAGCAGATGGTGCAAAAGTACTTAAACCAATCTACAAAGAGGGAAATTATTACGTAATCAAAAAAGAGAAAAATATCGAACCTCAAATTTTACCGTTTAAATCTGTTCGTTCAAAAATAAACAAAGACTACATTGCTTCAAAAAGAGCCGAAATACTTAACGAAAAAGCTAAAGAACTTAGCAAAAATTTCCAAGGAGATATAGATCTTGGATATATAAGTAGAAACAAAAACATCTCTGTAAAATCTCTTGATAACAATCAAAGTGCAACATTGCAAAAGCATATTCTAAGTTCTTCAAAGCCTGTTAATTTTGTAAATGTCGGAGAAAATAGGATTGTAATTTATAAAATAGAAGATACACGGTTTACAAATTACGATAAAAGTAAAAATGATCTTATAGTATCTACAATCAACAACTATAAAAGCGGTGCAATTTCTAACGCTTTATCGGAAAAATTGCAAAACAGATACAATATAAAAACTTATTTGGCAGAGTAATAAATTGGATAATTCTATTTTAGCTATCGATATTGGTACAACAAATATAATTGCTATCGTAGCATCAAACGATTATAGTAATAAAATCAATATTTTAGGTGTTGGTCAAAGTAAAAGCGAAGGTCTTAAAAAAGGGAATATCGTCGATATTGAAAATGCCAGTCGTGCAATAAACGAAGCAGTTTCAACTGCCCTTAACAGTTCAGGAACACAAACTTCCAAAGCAACGGTTTCACTCCCTGGGTCAAACACAAAAACACTTATAAGCAGTGGTGTAGTAAATATTCCAAGTGGACAAATTACAATAAACGATATCAAACAAGTATTGAGCATGGCACTCTATAATTCCAATGTAATTCCGGATTATGAAGTAATTCATGTGTTACCTGTATTTTTTAGAGTTGATGACGGTACGACTATCTCAAATCCACTTAATATGACAGGTTCAAGGATTGAGGTTTCGGTAAATATAATTACGGCAAAAAAAACGATCCTTACAAATATACGGAGTGCTTTAAAGCAGATCAATCTTGAAGTAGATAAATTTGTCCTTTCCTCTTATGCAAATGCTATAGCAACACTTGATGATGACCAAAAAAAATTAGGAGCTGCGGTTGTAAACTTGGGAGGAACTACAAGTCAATTTGTAGTCTATAAAGGGACAACTATCCTTTATAACGATTTCTTGCCTATTGGAAGTGAAAATATTACCCATGATATTGTAGCAACTTTTCACACACCGTATAGTGCAGCCAATATGATTAAAAAACAATACGCTACACTTTTACCTTATACAAACAATGAAAGTGAACATGCAATAAAAAAAGTAAAACTTCCAACAATCGGTAACGAGTCGGAATCAAAAGAGATTGCACTGGAGCAAATTCAACCCGTGATTCATGCAAGAATAGAAGAGACACTTTCGATTATCCACGATAAGCTTGTTGATTCTACTGCTATTGAAAGCATTGACGGCGGTGTGATTTTAACGGGTGGAATGACATTTATTCCAGGGATTAAAGAACTGGCTGAGAAGATTTTTACCAATATACCTGTAAAAATAGCCCACCCAAGAAATATTCAAAACGGTTATATCAATTTTGATACACCTGCTATGACTACGATAGTAGGACTTTTACTTTATGAGTTAGAATCTGAAAACAGTTTTGAGCTTGACAGCAACTGTAATTTACGTGATATGCTGGAACTAAAAACGAAACAGCTTTATCAAAAAATAGAAGAAGATGCTTCAAAAGATAAGAAAAATGAATTAAGTGATATTCAAAATATAAAAGAAGAACCTAAAAAAAATAAAAAATCGGCTTTTAGTAATATGCTGGATAAATTTGCGAAATGGATATAAAAATGGATAGTACCCTTTTTAGCATAACAGAAGAAAATATCAAAGTACAAAGACCGACAAAAGTACTTGAACAAAATGCTGCAAAAATAGCTGTTGTAGGAGTCGGTGGTGGTGGTTGTAATATGATCAACCATATGATAAGCGAAGGTGTAAGTAAGATTGATCTTATCGTAGCAAATACCGACTTGCAGGTTCTAAATCTCTCAAAAGCACCCAAAAAGATTCAACTGGGAACTGAGCTGACACGTGGACTTGGAGCAGGTATGAAACCTGAAATTGGTAGAGATGCTGCACTGGAGAGTTACCAAGAGATAGTAAACTCTTTAGAGGGTGCCGATATCGCTTTTATTGCCGCAGGTCTTGGCGGAGGTACGGGAACAGGAGCTGCTGCTATTGTAGCTAAAGCTGCCAAAGAGGTAGAGGCTCTCACTGTTTCTGTTGTCACAAAACCATTTTCATGGGAAGGGAAAAAAAGAACGGGACTAGCTAATTTAGGACTTGAAGAACTTAAAAAAATCAGTGATTCTATTATAGTTATTCCAAATGACCGACTTAGAAATGCAATCGATCCTACTGTAGGAATGAAAGCTGCGTTTAAAATTGTCGATGATGTTTTATACCAAGCAGTAAACGGTATGAGTGAAGTTATCTTAAAACCTGGAAGTGATGATATCAACGTGGATTTTGCCGATGTTAAAACAATTATGCAGCACCGAGGTATAGCACTAATGGGTATAGGTAAAGCAAAAGGCGACAACGCCGCGGAAGATGCTCTCCAACAAGCAATCAGATCTCCACTTCTTGATGAAATTGCCCTTGATAGTGCAAAAGGAATTATGATCCACTGGACCGTTAATCCTGACGTATCAATGTTTGCAATCGGCGATGTAATGGAAAATATCCATGAATCTTTGGTTGGAACTCCAGATATTATCATGGGAACTACAACCGATGAAAATCTTGCAATAGATGAGATTAAAATCACTATTGTCGCAACAGGATTTGAATCTGCAACAGAAGAGAGTCTTGATAGGACAGACTCCGATTCTAAAAAGAAAATCGTACAGCCGCAATCTATCACAAAAGCAGACTCGGAGAGTCAATACGATCTCCCACCGCTTATGAGAGGATACTCGATAAGATACTCTTTGAGTGAGTAACCTACTCCTCAAATACGATTAAATCATACTGACTTTTTTTAACAACAAGAGCTTTTGAAGTAGATTCGAGCTCTTTTTTTCTTATTTTTTCAATCGATATCTCAAGAGTTTTGATTTTTGCCTCTAATTGTAAAATCTTATTTACCCCTGCAAGATTTACGCCGTCATCCCTTGTGAGTGTGAGAATATATTTAATATAGTCAATATCCTCTTGAGAATAAAGCCTTATCTTTCCACTTGTTCTACTTGGAGTTACCAGCCCTTCCCTTTCATATTGCCTCAATGTTTGAGGATGGATATTGAGTATTGTAGCTACTTCACTGATAAGATAAACAGGTTCACGATAAGATTTTCCAAAAGACATTGAATCACACCTCCTCAGGTAGTTTCTTTTCTAACATTTCAACTAAATTTTTATCTAAACTTTCAAGTTTAGGTAAGATAATATTAGCTTTTAGGTACAAGCTCCCTTTTTGTTTTGTTTTTCTATTTAATACCCCAAGCTCTTTTACCCGGAACTTTTGATTTTGCTTCGTATCCCCGGGCACTTTAAGGGTAATATCTTTTGTTAAAGTTTTAATAACCACTTTGCCGCCGAATAGTGCGGTTTTGAGTGGAATATCAAATGATTTTATCAAATCGTCTTCTTCCCTTTCATATTCATTACTTGGCTGAACATTTAAAGTAATAATCAAATCTCCTCTAGGATAACCTGAGGCTTGACGACCTTTGCTCTTTGCCCTTATTTTTTGACCACTTGAAATACCCTCTGGGATTTTTATATCAAATGATTCTCCGTTGATAGAAACATTTTTTATACCCCCTAAAATTGCCGTGTTAAAATCAATAGAGAGATTTGCACTGATATCAAGATCGGGTTCTCCAAAAGGACTTCCTCCAAAACCGGAGCTTCCCGAAAATCCTGAACTTCTAAAACCTCCGCTTGAAAAACCTGAAGAGGCAAATCCTCCCCCACCACCAAACATTTGTCTTAATATTTCGTTGATATCTACTCCTGCACCCTGCCCTCTTGCAAAGTCATGGAAATTTTGTCCTCCAAACATCGAGTCGCCGTGCATATCATATTGTGCTTTTTTCTCTTCATCTCCCAATACTTCATATGCTGCATTGATCTCTTTAAATTTTTCCTCCGCTTCGGGTGTTTTATTAATATCGGGATGATATTTTTTTGCTAATGTTCTATATGCTTTTTTAATTTCACTCGAAGTAGCATTTTCACTGATTCCAAGTGTTTCATATAAACTTTTTGACATTTTTTACCTCATAACTTATTCGATTTTTTATATTTTGCACTTCTTGAGTACAAGTGCCACATTCTAGCATAAACTTGAGTCAATGTCAATCAACTATTTTAAATATTTAATGAAATTGTAAACTGTGCACCTTGATAGTTTATCCCCTCATACTCAAACTTTTCATTGGATACAAATATTTCCCCTCTCATTTGAGAAGTGATCAACGTATAAGTCATACTAAGTCCCAACCCGGTTCCTTGAGATTGATGTTTAGTGGTAAAATAAGGTTCAAAAACTTTTCCGATGATCTTCGGATCAATACCCCCTGCATTGTCCTTAAATACAATCTTTACTTTCTTTTTATCACTTAAAAATATATCTATAAAAAAATATCTTTTTTCCATCTTAGGATGGAGTAAAAAAGCATCTCTTGAATTGTTAAAAATATTAATAAAACACTGCAGCAACTCATTTTGATTCCCTTTTATAATAAGATTTTGCTGAATATTTGTAACTATCTTTATATTATTGACTTTTGCAACAGATTCTACAAGATGAAATAAACTTGTGATTGCATCATTTATATTAAAAGACTCAACTTTGGATTCCCCTTTAAGAAAATTTCTAAAGTCATCTATCGTTTTGGAAAGATATTGGGCATTTGTATTGATTTTATTGCATGATTCCTCAAAATCTTCATCTTCTAAAATATTCAATTTTTTATGCATCAACATTCCAGTTGCAGCTGTTGAAATTATAGAAAGAGGTTGTCTCCACTGATGGGCAATATTCCCTATCATCTCACCCATACTTGCATTTTTTGACTGTTCAAATAAAAGTTTATCTTTCTTTTTTTGCTCGGTAATATCTATAAAAGTCAATATAGTAAAACTACTTTTTATCTTTTTAATTTTAGGATTTGAAACTTTTAAAATAAAATGGTGTAACTCTTCATTTTTGTACATAGCAACTTTATGTACGACACCTTTTTTTTCTTTTAAAAGCTCTATCCAATCTGCATTGTCGTAAATATATGTACCGTCGTCATTATCCGGTTTGACAAATAATCTATAAATACACTCTATCTCCTTTTTAAATTCTTGCAAATTTTTATACTTTGGAAAAAATTGAAAAAATTCATCATTTACATCATAGGTTCCATTTTCATTTATCAACATTATTATATATGGCTGTGCCGAGAGAATAGCTTTGATTTTATTTCTTTCTTCTTTTGTAAAATCAAGATTTTTTTTCAATAAAGAGTTATATTTTTGATTAAAAAGATAATATCCCAAAATCATAATAAATAAAATAATAAAGATCATCGTCACTATAATATTTTTTTGGGTGCTTTTTACATTTTCCATTGAAAAGGTATCTAAGCTTTTAAAAACTATTAAGTATCCCAAGGTGTTGTTTGTTATCGTTGCTAGAGGATACATTGTAAAATAAAGTTTATTTCCCGTATCTATTTGATAAAGCGTCTTATCTCCCAAATAACTTTCAACCCCTTTTGATTCAACTATTTTCATTAGTTTGGAATTAGCATCTAAATTTGCGACATAATAATCTTCGATAAACATTTTGGTAAAAGGAAATTGAAGTTGATTTTTATATTTTTTATCGGATAAAATAATTGCTTCAAATCCATCTTCTCTTAATTTTCTACTAATAGAATTAAAGTGGGTTATAATTTCAAATGTTCCTAAAAAAGAATTGTGACTGTCATATATCGGAACCATTGACTTAAATGTCATATCAAATTTTCCCACACTAATTGAAGAGATCACTTGAGGATTTGCCATCATAGTTTGCAAATCTACTCTTGAACTGGCAATTTGATCACCCTTTTTATCTATCCAGCTTCTATAAAAACAGTATCCATTTTTATCTATAATTTGAAACCACACATTTTTAAATCTTGTAAATTCCCTAAGCTGCAAAGAAAGCTCATCAAGTCTTAATTTAGCAGCATCTCCTTCTTGTAAAGCATTAATCATAAAAGTATCACGTGAAAGTGCCAAAGCCAAAGAGAGAGTAGATTGTTTTTTGTTTTTGATTAATAGATCAATTTGAGTATGTAGTTTTTCCGTTGTGCTCAGGTAAACCCGTTTTTTTAGTTCACTGGTTTTTGTTTGTAATGTCGTATTAGCTATAAAAAGTACGATTACCGAGAAAAAAATAATCGCACCAATGATAATAAATTGAAAATTCTTTGCCATAATAATACCTATTTACAATCATTAAAATACCCTATTATACATCTATTTCTTAAAACTTCAAAATAAAACCTCTGTCAAACCCCTCTAAATCTTTATAAAAATCCAATTTTACACAATTATAATTTTTATTTATAAAGTCTTGCAACGGTTTTTTTTGATCATATCCCATCTCACATAAAAGGTATTGGATATTTTTTTTATACGTCATATCAATAATATTTTTTAGTAACTCATCTCCTATTTTACCTCCAAACAAGGCATTTGAAGGTTCATATGTTACATTTAAAGGAAGTTTATAATCATCTGCTATATAAGGGGGATTGGAAATTACCATGTCATAATTATCATCTGGAATATTACTTAAAAGATCACTTTTTATAAAAGTAATTTTTTCTTCTACATTATGTTTTTTTGCATTTGCTTTTGCCAAATCAAGCGCTTTTTCATTGATATCTACCGCAACTATTTTTATATCTTTGATTAAAAGTGCCAACATTACACTTATAATACCGCTTCCAGTACCAACTTCAATCACTTTGGGAGACTTTATTGGATTTAAAATCTCTTCTGCTTTTTCAATCAATATCTCTGTCTCTGGTCTAGGGATGAGTACACCCTCTTGTACTTCAAACACCTCTCCGTAAAAACTTGCTTTATTTGTAATATATTCCATAGGATAGTGGGTTTTTCTAAGTGCAACAAGTTTTTTAAGCTCTTGTTCTACTGTGCACGGTTTGTCATAATTTAGGTGGAGCCAGATAGTATTTTTATTGAGCAGATGTAAAAGAAGTATCTCTACCTCTTTATTTGGTATATGGGTTATCCCTTTAAGCTCTTTTGCATACTCTTTTACAACATCTTTATATGTTTTCATATATCTTCATTTAGAGGTGTTTTTAAAGCCTCGTCTTCAAGTACACTTTTTATCTCCACTCCGTCATATCCAAGTTCTTTGAGTCTCTCTACCAACGGTGGATGGGAATAAAAAAAGAAAATATATAAAGGGTGTGAAAGGGGAAATGATTTATTCTCATTTGCCAATTTTAATAAAGCACTTACCAAATCCTCTTTTGATTGCAAGTCGCTTCCAAACTCATCTGCTGCATATTCATTATGTCTACTCATTGCAGAGATTAACGGCATCAAAAAGAATGAAAGTATAGGAGAAAACATTAAAAATAAAACGATAATCGCATAAGGTTCATTGGAAAGATTCAACTCCCAAAAAAGTTCACTGGGCAGATTCCCGAAAATCCCAAAAAATATAAACATCACAAACCCCATAATAGCTATATTTTTTAAAATATCTCCGTTTTTAAAGTGCCCTAGTTCATGTCCAAGAACTGCTAAAAGTTCATTGTGTGTAAGCTTTTGTATAAGTGTATCAAAAAGCACCACCCTTTTTGTACTTCCAAGTCCTCCAAAATAAGCATTCAAACGATTATCCCTTTTAGAAGCATCTACACTGAATACTCCACTGCTTTTAAAACCAACCTTATCAAGCAGGGCTTCAATCTTACTCTCAAGCTCTTTATCCTCCAACTTAGAAAACTTATCAAACATCTTATCTCTAATAACGGGATAAAGCATATTGATTAAAATGATAACTGCAAAAATAAATGCAAACCCCCATATCCACCATGAAGGAAAAATCTCAATAATAAATGAAAGCCCTGCTATAACTAAACTTCCAAAAACTAAAAACAACACTCCGCTTTTTACGGTATCTTTGATAAAAAGTGCCGGTGTCATATTTGAAAAGTTATACTCTTTATCCAGTTTAAATGTTTTATAAAGCTCAAACGGTAATCCTAAAATCCAATTGATGATAATAAAAGAATCGATAAACACAACAGCTTTTTGCCATCCTGAAAATCCAGCCGTTACACTATCTAAGAACTGTAAACCAAAACCTATCCATAAAAAAAACAATACAAAATCATACAGTGCCGTTGCCATTGAGAGGCGTCCCGATTTTACTGCATAGTTTCCTGCAATTTTATATTTCGCAGGAGTTAATATCACTGCATCTTGATCTTTTGCTTTTTTTACATAATCTATTTGCATAAAATATGTATAAATATTTATTAAAAAATATAAACAATATCCAAATATCGCTAACTCTAACACTAATTTTCCTTTTTTATTTGTTTAATAATCTGCTGAAATCTTTTGATTTTTTTAGGATCATCGGTAATATTAATAATCTCGTAATTCTCTCCAAAAGATTCTTTTTTCCAATTTGCACTTCCGTATACGGCAAATTTGTCGTCAATTATAGCAAGTTTAATATGCTGTTTCCTTTGAGTTGAAATCAGCTTAATATTTTTATAAAACTTTAATTTAGATTTTTCATAAATAATGCTCACATCTACACCATTTTTTGAAGCCGTCTTTAGAGCCTTTGCAAATTTTTTATCATCTATATTATACATAGCCACGTCTATAGACTCTTTCGCATTTTTAATAAGAGTGATAATCTTATTTTTTACCTCATCAGCCTCTTTTGGTAAAAAATAGATTGTATCTTGTGCAAAAAGGTGCAGCCCTAAAACTGCAAATAATACAATACTTTTTATCACTAATGGCACTCTAATATTGTTCTATCAGGATTTACTAAATAATCATACCCGTTATAAATAGTATATCCACCGTATATAAGTACGGAGATTGCTGCTAGTTTTATCATAATATTTCGTAAACCCGATTGTTTAAAAAGTCCTACAAAAAAACCAAGTGAAAAAAGTGCAGGAATACTGCTGAGTCCAAATATCATCATAACAAGTGCACCATACAACGGATCAGCCGTACTAGCCGCAGTAATAGCAAAAAAGTACACAAATCCACAAGGAAGCAATCCGTTTAACATCCCAAGTAGAAAAAAGCTCAAAAATGTTTGACTGGCAAGGAGTGATTTAAAGTTATTTTGATACCACGTAGATTTTGAAACAGAATGTTCGATAAGAGTTAAAAACTTTACCTTTCCAAGCAAAGAAAGTCCAGCTAAAATCATGGCAGTTCCGGCAACTAACCAAAGGATACCGTTAGCAGTATTTGAAAAAGTAACAACCCCACCGATAAATCCAAAAACTGCTCCTAAAACACTATATGTTAAAACTCTTCCCAAAGAGTACAAAATATGTGCCGTCGATTGTTCTAATTTGTTCCACTTCTGCTGTACTTTGGTGCTGCTATATGCGATAACAATTCCACCGCACATCCCGATACAGTGTCCAAAAGAACCTAAAAATGCAATGGTAATAATACTGATTAAATCAACTGTTTCCATCTATTTATTACCTAAAAGTTGTTTTTTTATTTTTGGATTTGCCAAATGTTCTCCCCTTACCATATGTAAAAACATCGTCTCAAAATCGATAAATCCATCACGCTTTTTTTCATACGCACCAAATCCATACAACATTGGTGTTTTATCTGTTCTGCTGTACCAAGCGTTACGACCGTTTATATATCTTTTTGTATCTTTAGCCATGACCCAAATGATTGCCTTATTTTTAAACTCTTTATTCTCTAACCAATGTACCATCCCGCCGTGATCGTGAAAGAAATAAGTTTTTCCGCTTGGGCTGACCACTTGTGAAGCATAAGTCATATCATCTATAACCATTCCACAATCACTGTCTTGAAATTTACCGAGTTCTATCTTAATGGGCTTTTTACTACTATTACCCGTATATACCACCGTCATGTTTTGCGAAGTACCAAGGGAAAGGAAAAGTAACACTATACAAATAACAATAAAAACTATAGTTAAAATTGGAAAATATTTTTTCATACGCAATTATAATAAAGTAGTATTAATTGTGTGTTAAATTTAAATATTTATCGATTTGTAATCTTTCTTTTACTACTATCTCATTTTTAAAAAGGAGTTTTCTTGTTATATAATGAAAATGATTCAACAAAAGAAAAATTTAGAAAAGTTGCAAAAATAGAAGGATATTCATTTCTTATCTTACTTTTTATCGCCGCCCCTTTAAAATACGTTGTAGGATTAACAATAGCTACAAAAATTATAGGACCTATCCATGGAGCACTTTGGATGTGGTTTTTATATCTACAATATGAAGCTGCAAAAGAGTACAAATGGAATATACAATGTAATATTTTTGCATTTTTAATGTCAATCGTACCTTTTGGGACAATTTGGCTGGATAAGAGACTAAGACTTAAAGAGCAAGAAGTTACACTCTAGGCAAAATTTTTATTTGCCAAATTCTCTATCAAAACAGTTGCATAGGAGCTTTTTGGCAGGGTAAACTCCAACTCTAACCATCCTTTTTCTTTTATATATTTATTTTTAATATTCTCAACCATTACCGTTGCATCCCGTCTATACCCT
>JBNKLC010000028.1:0-82401 GCA_050292155.1 Arcobacteraceae bacterium | reverse complement strand
AGTTTTACCGTAACAACTTGTCGCAGTTGTACTTCCCATGGCAAATTCATCCATATTTGTTCTACCAAACGCACTGCATCCGTTCTTTTCCAAGTTTTCTATTACCGTTGCATTATAAGGGGCTATATAACCTTTTAGGATATTGCTACTGCACGTAAGCTCCCATCCTTTTATGTTGATATTGTCTTTAATTGCAATTGGAACACCACAAGATGATGAGTTTAACTCTTCATTTGTAAATTGCTCTACATACGCTCCAAGTTCTTTGTTTTCTTTAATTTTTTGTGCTAAATTTGTTTTGAGTGACTTAAGCTGTTCGTCATCATATGCTAACGCTTCTTTTAAGGTTACCAAACTTGCTCCTAATATATAATTACTCTGCTCATTTGAGTAGTAGAATTTAGGGGATTTTATCTAAAATTTACTATAAAGAAACTTATTGGTAAACTTACAACTATGATTAAATATATAATATTATTTTTGACAACAATGGTTTTTGGACAAACAAATTTTGAAGATTCATTCATAACACGGTACGAATACGGCAAAATGCTCTATAAAAACCCAAGGGGAATCAGCTGTAATAAATGTCACGGAGACAATGCAAAAGGGAAAAAGATAGTCTCTTTTATCCATATCAAAAATAAAAAAAAATATAAATGTACAATCAAAACAAAAGATATCACCGATATTGCTTATGATAAATTTTTACAAACCCTTGATCCAAAGTTAGAAAAACCGAAAAAAAAATTTAAAAAAGAGCAAATATGTGAAAAGCTTACCTATGGAAACAGTATGCCTACTTATTTTTTAACAAAAGAGGAACTTAGATCAATCTATTTCTATCTAAAAAACAAGGAAAAATATGAATAGATCATATCTTATGGTTGCAGGGGACAAACAAAAACATCTTGATAAACTTGCCTCTTTAAAATGTGATGTAGCAATGATAAATCTTGAAGACGGTGTTTACGATAAAGAATTTGCCAGAGAGCTTTTGATAGAAAGGTTTCAAAGCTCAGGGTTCAAGGTTCAGGGGAAAAAGGTTGTTGTAAGGGTTAATGCTCTTGATGAGTGTGGTGTAGAAGATATAAAAGTTATAAATCTACTAAAACCCGATGCTATAAGAGTTCCTAAAATAAAAACAAAAGAAGATGTTAGAAAAGCTTGTGAGCTTATAGATGATGATATTGAAGTCCATCTCTCCATTGAGACAAAAGAGGCTTTTGAAAATCTAAAAGAGCTTAAAATAGATACAAGAGTTACTACGGTGTATCTTGGTATTTTAGATATGTTTGAGTCGCTTGGACTTCCCCAGTCTCATCTTACTTTAGAGAATCCAACGGTAGAATATATCCTCAGTAAATTTTTAATAGAAAGTAAAATTGCCGGATTATACCCCGTATCTTTTACCTATCAAGATTATAAAAACCTTGAAGAATTTAAAGCTTGGTGTAAAAAGGTAAAACTGATGGGATACACGGCAAAAGCAACTATATCTCCTACACAGGTTGATATAGTCAATGAAGTTTTTGGATATAATGATGAACAAATTCAAAAAGCAGCTTATATAAAAGAGATTTTTGAAAAACAACAAGCAAAGGGTTGTACGGGATTTGTCGATGAGAAATATGGCTTTATCGATGAGCCTGTTTATAAAGATGCTCTATTGATTTTAAGGACTATACGGTGAAATTATTAATTGTAGAAGATGATGAAAATATTGCCTCTCTTTTAAAGCGGGGATTTGAGGAAGAAGAGTATATCGTAGAGGTAGCGTATGACGGAGAAGACGGGGAATATCTTGCTACTACCAACGAATACGATGTGATTATTTTAGATTGGATGCTTCCTTTTAAAGACGGTATTGAGATTTTACAATCTTTAAAACAACACAATATACATACTCCGACTATTATGCTTACTGCCAAAGATTCCATTGAAGACAAGGTAGAAGGTCTTACCACGGGAGCCGATGATTATTTGAGCAAACCTTTTAGTTTTCAAGAGCTTCATGCAAGGGTACTTGCTCTATATAGAAGAAGTGTAAGTGATAGTGGAAATACTATCTCAATTAAAAATATTACCATTGATATCGATAAAAAGATTATCAAAAAAGATGGAGAGGAACTTACCCTTACACAAAAAGAGTATGAGCTGCTTTTATTTTTAATAAAACATAAAAATGCTCTTGTTTCAAATAATATGATACAAGAACAACTATGGAGTGAAGAGGAATATATCAACAGCAACGTTATCCAAGTGACAATTTATAATCTTAGAAAAAAAATCGGTAAAGAGTTTATTACAAGTTCCCGTGGGTTAGGATATAAAATTGCGGTTTAAAAGTATAAAAACAAAACTGCTCGTATGGTTCGGTGTTATAACCGTGATTGTACTTGCGGTGTTTAACTTTGCTATTTATCAGTTTTTAGAGGAAAATACAAAACTAAGTATCCAAAATAAACTTTATAATAAAGCAGCATTTATCAATAGAAGCATCTTAGCCCAAATCCCAATTAAAAAACTTGTTGAAGATAAAGAGTTGCAAAATGTGGATATTGCTATTATCAAAGAGGATAAAATGATTTTCCACAAAGGGGAAACAAACTTCCAACAGTTTGCTTCATTTTTAAAAAAAAGGGAGTCTTTTTTTGTATTTAAAGAAAAAACAGGTCTCAATGGTCTTTATATTTTACGGATACATAAACCCTTTGTAGGAGCAATTTTATTTTATGAGCACCAAATTGACGAAAAAATAGATAATGATCTTAAAGATATAAAAGAGATTTTATTTGTGTTAGAGCCTATTTTACTTTTTGTTTTGATTTTTATGGCAAGTAAAATTATCGATAAGGTGTTGGGTCATATTGATAAAATTACCAACACTGCAAATAAAATATATGTAAATGATCTTACTCAGGAGATTCCAAAACCAAAATATACAGATGAGATTGAAGATTTGGTTGATGCTTTTAACCGTATGATTAAAAGACTTAAAGAGGGAGTTGATACATTAGAGCAATTTAACTCCGACGTGTCCCACGAACTTAAAACGCCGCTTACCGTCATCAAAGGGGAGATTGAACTGGCTTTAAATAAACCAAGAGATGAGAACTATTACAAAAACTCTTTAAATGTAATTGGATCGGAGATAGGACAAATTCAAGCTATAGTGGATAATCTTTTATTACTGACAAAATACAATAAAGAGAATATTACCCAAACTTTTAAAGAGTGTTCACTGGATACTTTGGTACTTCAAATAATCGATAAATACCAGAGTTTATTGAAAGATAAAAATATCAAAGTGGAGATCTTAAAATTTGAGCCTTGTCAATTTATCGGAAATGAGATACTTTTAAGTTCTATGTTTTCAAATTTATTGGACAATGGTATTAAATATTCAAGTCAAAATACTACGATATCTATCAGCCTTTATAAGACAAAAAAAATAAATTTTGTAATCAAAGATCAAGGTATAGGGATCAAAAAAAATCTGTTGCCTAAGATTACAAAAAGATTTTACAGAGTCGATAGTTCCAGAAATAAAAAAATAAAAGGCTTTGGTTTGGGACTTTCAATTGTTCAAAATTGTGTTGGTCTGCATAATGGAGAAGTTAAAATTATCTCAAAAGAAAATGTGGGTACTAAAGTAAAAATAAGTTTGTAAAAGATTTTACCCCTTGCTTTCGCGGCTTCACGTTGTTCCGACCGTTCAAGTTCCAAATCTCTTGTGTTTGCACTCTCTTTGAGAAAAAAGTGATGCAATCTCGCAGGAACGCGGACAAACTTTTCACTTTTTCTTAACGATTTTCATTTATAATTCATTTTCAAGCTCTATAATTCACTTACGAAATTTAACAGTATGTGTGTAACTTATATAAAAACTCTTATAAAATTTTTAAAACGGATTATTTTCCTTTGTTAATCCGTTTTATTTAAAAAATATTTCAATATTAAACAAATATTAAACTAAACTTCAATATAATTCGCGATCTAAAATAAAAATTAAGGAAACAAAAAATGTTACAAGGTGTACTTAGAGAGAGTATCGCAAAAAACTCTACAAAACAGTTAAGACGAGATGGTTATCTAATTGCAAACATTTATGGAAAAGATATCGAGAACATAAATGCTGCTTTTAAAGTAAACGATTATATCAAATATTTAAAAAACAAAACTACGGTGGCATTTGATGTTGAAGTAGGTGGAAACACTTATAAAGTGGTAGTTCAAGAGTATCAAAAAGATCCTGTTACAAGTGATCTTATCCATGTAGATCTTATGGTTGCACAACCTGGAGTTAGAGCTACATATAAAGTTCCTGTTACAACTGAAGGAACTCCAAAAGGTCTTAAAAATAAAGGTCTATTAGCATTTCATAGAAATAGAGTTGCCGTTAAATGTACAATTGAAAACTTACCTGAGGCTTTCCACTTTAATGTTACTGATTTAGATACCGGAGACAACTACTTAGTAAGAGATATTGAACTTCCAAAAGGTGTTGAGTGTTTCTTAGACCCAAGAGTGCCGGTTGTTGGTGTAATTAAAGCTAAGTAATAAAGCAACATGTACTTAATCGCCGGACTTGGTAATCCAGGTGATAAATATCTAAAAAATAGACATAATATTGGTTTTATGGTTATCGATGAGATAATCAAAAACCAAAATGTCACTCCAATCACGAACAAAAATTTTCAATCACAAACTTTTAAAATCAATTCCAAAATATACGCAAAACCGCAAACCTTTATGAATAATTCAGGAGAAGCAATTGTAAATATTGCCAACTATTACGATATAGAGAATCATAAAATTATAATTATTCACGATGATCTTGACTTGCCGTTTGGAACAATAAAATTTAAACTAGGCGGTGGTCACGGCGGTCATAACGGACTTCGCTCAATCGATAAACATATCGGAGATGATTATATCCGGATACGTATAGGGATAGGCAAACCTGAAAATAAATCGGATGTGGTAAATTATGTTTTATCAAATTTTTCAAAAGAGGAATTTCAATCTATTGATGGTATCATCTTACATACGATAAATTCTATAGAAGCTTTGCAAAAATACTCTTTAGAAGAGGTCAAATCTCAATATACGTTAAAAGTGAAATAGTGAAAATTATTACAAGATATCTTCTTACCAAATATATCAAATACTTTTTAATCATCCTTTTATCTTTAGAGATTTTTTTTGTAGGGATTGATCTATTACAAAATTTTGCAAAACTACCAAACTCTGCAAACCTCCAGCTTCTTTATGTAACTTATAACTTTTTTTATACCCTTACGATCACTTTGCCTATTGCTCTTGTTTTTGGATGGATTATAACTATTACTATGCTGGTCAAAAATAATGAGCTGGTAAGCTTTTATGCGCTAAGTGTTTCCCCGTCTAATATTATCAAACCAATAGGTGTCATCACTTTAGTCATTTTATCAGCCTTGATTTTTATGCAGTCCACCCAATTGGCTTACTCAATTGAACAAAAAGACAAAATACTCAATAAAACAATTTTTGTCAATGAAAAGTCTAATATTTTTTTAAAATACAATGAATATTTTATCTATTTTAAAAAGCTTTATCCTTTGGAGAAAAAAGCAGAAGATATCCAAATCTTTCAAACTCTTAAAAATGATATCGTTCAAAAAATTGATGCAAAAAAGGCATATTACCAAAATAACAGATGGTATATCATAGATGCAAAAATAACACAAAAACCAAAAGATATCAACTGGGACAACGCAAAATTAAAGATCACTTATGAAAAATTTCTTTACACTTTAGAAGGGTTTGAACCTAGTATTATCAATAATGTTTATAAAGCAAAGGTGCAATTTTCTATCATTGATGCTATACGGACGATTTTACTTTTGGAAGATCAAGATTTTAATACAAATAAAATAAAAGCGATTTTATACTCTCAAATCATTATGCCGTTTTTTGTATTTCCTTTAATTATTTTGGTTTTTATTTATACCAATGTAAGCAGTAGATTTTTCAATACCCCTGCATATCTTTCAATTACAATTTTTAGTACACTTACCACTTGGGGTGTAATGTTTTTACTTCAAAAATTAAGTTTTGGGAATATCTTAATGGCTGAAATTGCCATAGTGTTGCCTATTGCTCTTTTATTTATCGTTACGACATACCTTTATTCAAAAAAAGTAACTCCATGAAAATAAAAGCTTACGGCATATGTGTTTATAAAAAAGAAAAACAAAATACTAAACTGCTCTTTTGTAAATCTTCCCTTAGTAAAAGAAGGTGGGGATTTTTAAAAGGGGTACAAGAGGCTCAAGAATCAATGGAGCAAACCGCCATACGTGAATTTAAAGAAGAATCTAGTATCATAGTAAATAAAAATAACTTAAAAAAATATTTTGAACAACAAAATAGCCAAAAAGATATAGGGATTTTTTTAGTTGATTATCACGATGTCCCTTATATCAATCGTTATTTTAACGGTGATAAATTGTGTCGTAAACATTTATCTTGGGAAAATTCGGAGGTTCAGTTTTTTTCTCTTGATAATCTTCCAATGATAAAGAAAAAACAAACACAAATTACCCTAAAGATTGTGAAATATTTACAAAGGTAATATACATGGTTCAAAACCAAGCTTTAGCTGACCCAAAACCTTCACTTAAAATTTTAGGAGCATCTGGAGGAAGACTTAAGAATGAGGATTTAACCTCTATTCAAGTCTCTCCTAACTGTGTTATCGATGCCGGTAATATTGTAGAAGGATTTGAAGACAACCTCCTTGATATTGAACATATTTTTTTAACCCACACGCATTTGGATCATATTATAGATATCCCTTTTATTTTAGATTCCACTTTTGAAAAAAGAACAAAGCCTTTAAAAATTTATGCTCAAAAACAAAATCTTGTAAGCCTGCGAAAACATATTTTCAACTGGGACATTTGGCCAGATTTTACCTCCATTAAAATGAAAAATTCCGAGCAGTTTTGTGTAGAACTTATTGAAATAGCATTAAATATTCCGGTAATGATAGAGAACTATACTCTGACACCTATTAAAACTAACCATACCCATTCCAGCAACGGTTTCGTTATAACAAACAAGGACTCCTCTATATTATTTACCTCCGATACTTATTGTTGTGATACTATTTTAGAGAAAATAGATAATGACCTTTCTATAAAATCAATTATTATAGAAGTTTCTTTCCCTTCCCAATATAAAGAACTGGCACAAAACAGCAAACACCTTACACCGCAACTTTTACAAAAAACTCTTACAAAACTCAAAAGAGATGATATTACCGTTTTTATCAATCATTTAAAACCCTCTTACCAAGCCCAAATTATCAAAGAAATTAATGAAATGAATCTTTTGTTAAACGGTGGAGCAATACTCCAAAAAGATGATATTATAGAGTTTTAAAGTGACTTTATTATGAATAAAGATATTAAAAAATTTTTTATCTATTTTTTAATCTCTTTAACCGTTTTTATCTCTATTGCTGTTTTTTATCTTTTTATCCCAAAAACATTAGAGTCTTTAGATAATAGATTACGGGATTATATGTTTGTTACCAGAGGAAATATTGCACCAAGCGGTAATATCGTGATCATAGATATAGATGATAAGTCTTTAGAACAAATAGGACAATGGCCGTGGAGCAGAGATGTTGTTTCCAGGCTTCTTACAACCCTTACCCAAAATGAAATAGGCTTAATAGGGTTTGATATGGTATTTGCAGAAGAAGATAGAACAAACCCTGTCAAAATACTTCAAAAACATAAAATAACAACAAATAAAGCTATTCCCGATTATGAAAAAATATTTGCCAAAACTGTAGCACAAACACCAACTATATTAGGATATCAATTTCAACTTGAAAAGGATGATTATATTCAAAAAAAAGTACCTGATATCCCTGCAATTTTTATTGAAAAAAACAAACAACTTTCTCAAGTTGATATGGTAATCAATGCTTACGGTACAATTTTAAACAACTCTTTAATCCAAAACAGTGGCTACTCAAGCGGTTTTTTTAATAATGTTCCCGATGAATCGGGAGTTGTACGAAGTGTTCCTTTACTTATTAGATATGAAGATCAACTCTATCCATCTTTGGCATTGGAAATCATAAGGGTGATTTCCAATACAAACAAAGTTTATGTCAATTATGATCAAAATGGAGTATCTTATATCAGGATGGGAGATTTTACGATTCCTACCGATAGATACGGTAGACTTGTGGTTAATTTTAGAGGACCTTCCAAAACATTCCAATATATCTCCGCAAGTGATATTTTAAATAATAAATTCAATCCAAACGATATTGCAGGAAAAATTGCGCTTATCGGAACAAGTGCCGCCGGACTACTTGATCTTCGCTCAATCCCTTTTGAATCTGTTTATCCGGGTGTTGAAGTTCATGCCAACGTTATTGATAATATTTTAACGAATGAATATATTGTAAAACCTTCTTGGATTGACGGTTTTAATCTTTTGCATATTTTACTTTTAAGTTTTTTATTTGTATTTATTATTGCTTACACATCCCCTTTTATGTCTATCATACTTATCGCTATATGTTTTGGAATAGATATCTATCTTTTGTATTATATGCTTTTTACAAAGGGACTTATTTCTAATATTTTATTTCCGATTTTTACTACAGTTTTTGCTACAATCAGTGCTTTTACCCTGAATTATTTTTTAGAGACAAGACAAACTGCATCTATTAGAAATAAATTTGCATCAAAAGTTTCAAAAGAGGTAATGGAATCTTTACTTGAAAATCCAGACGACAGCACATTTTCTACAGTAGAAAAAGAGATTACCGTCTTTTTTAGTGATGTAAGAAACTTTACCAATATCTCCGAAGCGATGGGAGAAGCAAAACTTTTAATTGAATTTATGAATGAATATATGGATCCTATGACGGAGATTATTATAAAAGAACATGGAACCGTCGATAAATTTATCGGCGATGCTATTATGGCATATTGGAATGCCCCTGGAGACGTACCCGATCATGCACAAAAAGCACTTGTTGCCACTATGGAACAACTTCATTATTTAAAAACACTCAATGAAAAGATAAAAAAAGATCCAAGATTTGGCAATGTAGTAAAAATGGCTGAAATACAAGAAGTTGAACCGATTGATATAGGGATTGGACTCAATACCGGTGTTGCAATTGCAGGGGAGATGGGAAGTACCCAAAGAAGTGATTATACCGTAATTGGCGATCCTATCAATCTTGGTTCAAGACTGGAATCGTTGTGTAAATATTATAACTCAAAATGTAATATTTCCAATTTTACAAAAGCACAAATCAATGAAGAGGATTTTATTTTAAGATTTTTAGATCTCGTAACGGTAAAAGGGAAAAAAGACCCTGTAGAGATATGGCAGGTTGTTGATTATAATAGAGATGAATCCTTACCAAAACTTTATAATGTCTCAAAAAAAATTCTACTAGATGAGATTGGAACATACCATCAAGCAATTGCTTTATACAAGAAAGAACAATTTCAAAAGGCACTTAGTTTATTTCAAAAACTTGAAGATAACAAACAAAAAACAAATCAAAACATATACAAAATTTATATACAAAGATGTGAACATTATATAAAAGAGCCGCCGACAAATTTTAACGGAGTATTTGTACATACCACAAAAGGGTAAAATTTACGTATATTGGGGTATAATTAGTTGCTATGGATGAAAAAAATTATTTTATTGAACAACTAAATGAGATCGGTCAGCTTTTAACGGAAGAAAAAGACTTCCAAATAGTTATGAAGAAGATCTTAACTACTGCAAAAAAGCTTTCAAAAGCCGATGCGGGTACATTTTATCTTTTAAGTTCCGATCAAAAATCATTGGAATTTACCGCTGTTCAAACCGATTCTCTTGGGATAAGTTTATCCAAAGCAGACGGCACAATCCCTTGGCCGGATCTCCCTTTATATAATGAAAAAGGGGAATATAATACTGTTAATATTTCAGTCTATTGTGCCTTACACAACATGCTTATCAATGTAGAAGACGTATATAATTTTAAACAATTTGACTTTCAAGGACCTAAAGCATTTGACGAAAGTACAGGCTACCGTACAAAATCTATGCTTGTGGTCCCTTTAAAAAGTTATGATAATACAGTTATCGGGGTTTTACAACTTATTAATAAAAAAGATGACGACAACAAAAGTATCCCTTTTGACCAAGCAGATGAGAAGCTGATACTATCGATGGCTTCTCAAGCCGCTGTTTCAATTACACAATCAAAATTGGTAAAAGATTTAGAAGAACTTCTTGATTCGTTTGTACAATCAATTGCAACTGCTATCGGCGAAAAATCAAAATATACCCAAGGACATATTAATAGAGTTTCCGAATTAACCTTGACATTTGCCGATGCTATTAACGAAGATAACGATTTTTATAAAGATATTCACTTTAGCGAAGAACAAATAAATGAACTAAATCTTGCTGCTTGGATGCATGATGTGGGTAAAATTACAACCCCTGATCATATCGTAGATAAAGCTACAAAACTTGAAAAGATATACGATAGAATCAACACTATTGAAGTTCGATTTGAACTTTTATTAAGAGATAAAAAGATACAGATGTTGGAAAATGCAGCACAAAATCCCGAGAATAAAATCCAAATTGAACAACAATATGATGATGAGATTGCACACATCAAATCTGACTTTGAATTTTTAAAAGATATCAATGCCGGTTCAGGATTTATGACCGACGATAAAATTGAGAAAATACACGACATAGCAAAATATCAAATAGAAATAAACGGGAAAAACCAAAATATTCTCAATCAAAATGAAATTGATAATCTCTGTATCAAAAGAGGTACTTTAACAGATGATGAACGTTTACTTATCAATAACCATGCAAAGCTAAGCTATGAGATTTTAAACTCTCTCCCTTTTCCAAATAAATATAAAAGAGTTCCTGAAATTGCCGGAGGACATCATGAAAAAATAAACGGTAAAGGATATCCTTTAGGATTAAAAGGAAATGAGATAAGTTTTGAAGCAAGAATCGTTGCCATAGCAGATATTTTTGAGTCCCTAACCGCTTCGGACCGACCGTATAAAAGACCAAATACAATAAAACAATCTTTACAAATATTAGAGTTTATGGTAAAAGATGAAGAGTTGGATCCTGATTTAGTCAAGTTTTTTATAGAAAATAAACTCTATTTAAAATATGCTAAAGCCAATATGAACGAAAATCAAATCGATATACTTTAAATCAATATGAGTTTTTTAAAAAATAGCTTTTAACTCCGTCTGCTATCCCTTTTGCAATACGTCTTTGATACTCTTTTGAACCAACTCTTTTACTCTCTTTTGGATGAGAAATGTACCCAACCTCAATTAAAACAGAAGGCATCTGAGCACCTACAAGTACCCAAAACGGTCCTTCTCTTACACCACCGTCTTTAATCGTATTTTTACCGTATCTTTTTCGTAAAGTATAAAGCATATTTTTTTGAATATCGATAGCAGCTTTATTTGATGCGGTGATTTTTGAACGGTTTAAAATAGTTAAAAGGGAATTTTTACTACTCCATCCCATCTTCTTCATATCCCCTTGATTCTCTTTTGCAGCTGCTCTTTTTGCTCTCTCACTTCTAGCAGGACTTAAGAAAAATGTTTCAACACCTTCAATTTTACGTGCTTTAAATCTTGCAACGGCATTGGCATGGATAGATATAAAAAGATCGGCTTTTTTTCTATTTGCATATTTGGTACGATCCGAAAGCTCCACAAATTTATCTCTTGATCTTGTAAGATATACTTTAAAACCGTATTTTTGTAACTCTTTTTTTAAGTTTCTAGTAATATTTAAAACAACTTTTTTCTCATACAATCTTCCGTATCCTGTTGCACCTGCATCTTTTCCACCATGCCCCGCATCAATAACTATTGTCTTTGTTGAAGGATAAAAAGTATCTTTATCCAATAACTGTACATCTTGTTTTTTTAAATATTTTTTTGATTTTCCCAACACTTTTATAATAATTTTATTTTTAAGAACAATATAGATTGTCTTAAGATTGTTTTTATCTTTTAGAGATATTCGTAAATTGTTTTTGGTACTTTGATAAATAAGTATCCTCTTAACACCGTTTATAGCAAGTTTTGTAGGCTTTGCATCTTTAAAACTCCCTTTTATATCAAACTCGTCGTAAAAATAATTTTTATCTCTTCTTTCGATAAAATCAATGTAGGTTTTATTAATATTTTTATAAAACGAAATAATGATGCTGTTTTTTGTTTGTGTTACCGATTCAATCGTATACTCGGTTTTTAATTTTTTTTTGGGAGGTTTTAAATAAGATTTTGTCGTAACAGGATTTTTTAACGCACTTGTATGATCTATCCTATTAAGCTCTTTTTGGTATTTTAAACTATTTACTTTTAGTTTTTTACTATAACGGATCAGTTTTTTTAATGCAATAATCTCTTTTTGACGGTTATTTTGCATAATTGCACCGAGATATTCTTTTTTTGTCTGGTTATATCTTTTCTGGTAATACTCTTGAGACAGAGCAAATGAACTTTGAGAAAAAATCACAATACAAAAGAAAAATAAAACTATTTTTTTCAATATCTATTCACCGTTGGTTAGTTTATCCATTAACTCTTTTACACTAATCAGTTTTGTTAATTTATATCCATTGGAACCGGTAAAAAACAATCCAGTTTCCACATCTCCTTCATATGCAGCACTTAATCTATCGGCGATACAATATCCTACCGCTTTTGCTTCTTCCCCTCTATTACATGGCGCTACACAATTGGAGATACATGCTACTTTTGGAGCGGTTCCCTCCTCTATAGATTTTTGAAGTTGAGTTTTGACACCACGTGCCGGAAGTCCAACAGGAGATTTCAAAAGTTGTATATCCTCTTTTTTTGCACCTAAAAGTACCTCTTTAAGTTCATCACTGGCATCACATTCATAAGTTCCTATAAACCTTGTCGCCATCTGTACTCCCTCGCAACCCATTGCCAAAAATTTATCAATATCGTTTTTATCCCATATTCCACCGGCTGCTATAATTGGAATATCTCCCCAATTTTTAGCTTCTTCAATCACTGGAGGTACTATATTTTCAAGTTGAAATTCCTCTTTAAAACAATCTTCGTATTTAAAGCCTTGATGCCCACCGCTTAAAGGTCCTTCAACTATCACTGCATCGGGGATTTTTCCGTATCTTTTCCATTTTTTACAAATAAGTCTTAAAGCCCTTGCACTGCTTACAATCGGAACCAATGCAACATCGGGGAAATCCTCGGTAAACTCAGGCATATTTGTAGGGATCCCGGCACCTGTAATGATAATATCAACTCCAGCTTCACAACAATCATGTACAACTCTTCCGTAATCGTTAATTGCATAAAGGATATTCGCGGCAATCGGCTTATCTCCACAAATTGCACGGGTATTTTTTACCATTTCGAAAACTGCATCACGGGAATAAAAATTTTCCGCATCATAAGGTTTCTCTTTAATATTCTTTTTTGAGAATTTTTTATCTTGATAATATCCTGTACCAACAGCACTTAGTACTCCTAAACCACCTTCAAGTGAAACATGTCCTGCTAGTTTATCCCAACTTATACCAATTCCCATTCCACCTTGAATAATCGGTTTTTCTATCTCGTATTTTCCTATTTTCATCCTCAACCTTACTTGCTACTTCACTACCACTTTAGCAAAGTTCTTTTTTCCTTTTTGTAAAACATACTCTCCCGTTTCTAAAACCGTTTTATCATCTTCAACTTTGATTTGGTCAAGTTTAACAGCCCCACCTTTAATATCACGTCTTGCTTGGGAAGTAGAAGGTACTAAATTACAATCAACCAACGCTTGTAAAATCCCCGTACCTGCCTCTATGGTATACTCGTCCATCTCGCTTGGAATATCTTTTTTTGCAAAAACCTTTTCAAACTCAAGCTTTGCTTTTTCCCCTTCGCCCTTACCGTGAAATCTCTCAACAATCTCCATTGCCAACTCTTCTTTAACTTTTTTAGGATGCAGCGTTCCATCTTCTACAGCTTTTTGAAGTTCGGCTATCTCACTAAGAGTTTTATTAGAAAGTAATTCATAATATCTCCACATAAGCTCATCACTTATGCTTAATACTTTTCCAAACATATCATTGGCTGCATCTGTTACACCAATATAATTCCCAAGAGATTTTGACATCTTTTGAACTCCGTCAAGTCCCTCTAAAATAGGCATCATAAGTACAACCTGCTGTTTTTTTACATTGTATGCTTTTTGCAGTTGTCTCCCCATCAAAAGATTAAACTTTTGATCGGTTCCACCAATCTCAACATCAGACTTTAATTCAACAGAATCATATCCTTGAAGTAAAGGATAGGTAAACTCACTTACTGCTATAGGGGAATTGGAAGCATATCTTTTAGAAAAATCATCCCTCTCAAGCATCCTTGCAACCGTTAAATTTGATGCAAGGGCAATCAATCCTCCGGCACCTAGTTTATTTAACCAATCGCTATTAAATACGATATGGGTTTTAGACTCATCCAAGATTTTAAATACTTGGGTTTTATAACTCTGTGCATTAAGTTCTACATCTTCACGACTTAAAACTTTTCTTGTAACACTTTTCCCGGTAGGATCACCGATCATTGCAGTAAAATCTCCGATTAAAAACTGCACTATCGCACCGTATTTTTGAAAAACAGCCAATTTTTGTAAAAGTACCGTATGCCCTAAATGAAGATCCGGTGCAGTTGGATCAAACCCTGCTTTTACATAATAGTTCTCGCCGTTTTCATAATAGTTTTTTATTAAATTATATAATCTTTCTTCATCTATTATCTCTTCAGATCCTCTTTTGATCTCTAAAATAGCCTCTTTAATTTTTCCTTCCATCTACTTCCCTACTTATAAGCATCCAAGCTCATATAAAATTCTATTATTTTTACTTTTTGTCCAATAAAGTTACGCACTTGCTCTTTATTATCGTTTTTAATCTCAAAATCAACTGTACAGTATTGATTTGAAGCATATTGGTCTCTTCCATAATCAACCGCTAAAACAGTTGCTTCATGTTCCACCGATAAATATGTCAATAACTTCGCAAGTTCCCCTCTTACGTTTGGAAAACTCACTACCATTTTATATTTATAAAATTTATCTTTTACCCAATCACAAAACAACATCTGATTGTTTTTTTTGATTTGCTTATATGCAAATTCACACATCTTATGGTGAACTACTACATCTTTGTTATCTTTTAGTGCAACAATACTATCTCCAAATTTTGGATGACAACAGTGGTCAAATGATACTGAATTTATACTAAAATTGGAATATACCAACACATTATCAAATTGTATTTTTTTCAAACGCAGCGATTGCACTTTAAATCTGGCAAATAAACCCTCTTTTGTACGAATTGACTTTTGAATTCTCCTTTTTACATTTTTTAAGTGATCCAAATTATAAACAATTTTAGAAAGGTTTCCCAAACGTACGCTTTTATCAAGCTCTTCTAAAACATCTTCTTTGTATCTTGAAAAAATTGTATTAATAATATTTTTTGAACTCATATCGTCAATATGTTTTAATCTATTATGACATATTGTTTTAATTGATTTTTTTGCTTTTGTCGTTTGAACCATATCCTGCCATGTACATCTTGGAATAATATGGTTTCCTGTCACGATAGATACGATATCACCGCTTTTAAGTTGGGTAAGCAAAGATTTTTTAACCTTATTTACAACTGCTTCAACTGCATGGTTTCCTACATCCGTATGGATTTCGTAAGCAAAATCAAATGCCGTGGAGCCTCTAGGCATCATAAAAATATCCCCTTTTGGAGAATAAACAACTATATCTTCACTGTAAAGATCCTGCTTCGCATCATCATAAAACTCTTCCACACTTGCATCACTCGACGCCAACGCATGAAGCCAATCAAGTTTTGGTGCTTTGGAGCTGCTTACGCCGTCTTTATACTTCCAATGTGCCGCAACCCCAAATTCTGCAATATCGTGCATATCGTTTGTTCTTATCTGCACTTCAAATATTTTAGAACTTGAAAAAATTGTCGTATGGATTGTTTGATAACCGTTTTCTTTTGGTATTGAGATATAATCTTTCAATCTTGAAACAAGCGGTTTAAAATTTGTATGAATAATACCTAAAACTTTGTAACAATCAATAGGCTCTTTTACCAATATTCTTACAGCATATAGATCAAGCACCTCATCTATACTTACCCCTTTTCTTTGCATTTTAAGATAGATAGAATAATAATGCTTTATCCTGCTTAAAATTTTTACCCCTTCTGAAAAACTGTTCTTATCAAGTATATTTTTTGTTTTAGAGACAAATTTATTCAAATTTAACTGCATCTTTTGTTGATACTCTTTCATATAAGTGTCTATTTTTTGATACTCTAAAGGGTAAAGATATGAAAAAGAGATATCTTCCAAAACATTTTTAATAGTTGCAATTCCCAGCCTGTGTGCTATAGGTGCATAAACTAAAAGTGTCTCTTCGGAGATACGTTTTTGTTTATTCTCAGGCAAAGCATCCAGCGTAATCATATTATGCACCCTGTCACACAGTTTTACCACCATCACACGGACATCATCGATAGATGCTATTAACATTTTTCTAAAAGTAAGTGCGGAAAACAAAAGTTTTTCATCATCATTTGACGATACCAATTCATGTTCCCTAATCTCCGTAATCTTTGTAAGACCATTTACGATATGCGCTACATCTTTACCGAATATCTCTTCGATAGTTTCTATTGAGGTCTCGGTATCTTCCACCACATCATGTAAAAGTGCCGCAATAACCATATGCTCGTCATTACTAAAATATGCCGTAATAACCGCAACCAAAATGGGATGAATCACATAAGGTTCGCCACTTTTACGTTTTTGTCCCTCATGTGCTTTAATGGAAAGATTGAGTGCATTTTTAACATCATCTGTTAATTCAAAATGCACCTCTAAAAGCTCTATTGAGCCTTCAATGCTTTGAATATCTTTTAGGCTTTCTAAAAATCTATTCAAGGATAAGCTTTAATTATCCGATATTATCTATAACAAGTGCACCTGAAGCTATCTCTTTTATAGCAATATCGGTATATTTCATATTTTTAGTTTGAGCACTATCTATTAAAGGTTTTGCCCCTTTACTTAACTCATCTGCTCTTTGCCCGACAGCTACCGATAAAATATATCTGTCATTGTTCACTTTTTCTAAGGCTTCTGCCAAAATCTCTTCTAATCTCATCATTTTATTAAACTCCTAATCTTACTTCACTACCGAACACTGAGAATAATCCCCGTTTACTATGTTCAATAGATTTCCTTTTTTGTCCATATTTGCAACCGCTATAGGCAGCCCGTTATCTTTTGCCAAAGCAATAGCCGTATCATCCATCACTTTTATATGATCTTTTAAAGCTTCATCATAACTTAAAATATCAAGTTTTACCGCATCATCGTATTTCACGGGATCTTTATCATATACACCATCAACTTTTGTCGCTTTTATAAGCATCAATGCTTCTATTTCACTCGCTCTTAACGTTGCTGCCGTATCGGTTGTAAAAAATGGATTTCCGGTACCTGCACTAAAGATTACAACTCTCCCTTTTTCAAGGTGCCTTTTTGCACGTCTTACGATATAAGGTTCTGCAATCTGCTCCATCTTAATAGCAGTTTGCAATCTTGCACTAATACCGATATGTTCTAGTGCCTCTTGCATTGCAACACCGTTGATAACCGTTGCAATCATCCCCATATAATCGCCGCTTGTTCTTTTAATCACACCGTCAGCCGCTGCGGTTACACCTCTTACGATATTACCTCCGCCGATAACGATTCCAACTTCTACATTATTGTCTACAAGCTGTTTTATCTCATGGGCAATATAATCCAAAATCTGAGTGTCGATACCATATCCACCCTCACCTGCCAGCGCTTCGCCTGAAAATTTTACCAGCACCCTTTTTCCCAAAGTAAACTCCTTCATTACCCAATTAATTTTGCGATTGTATCTAAAAAAAGCTAATTTTTCGGTTAAGTAAAATCTATACTATTTTTTCTTTTCTCCGATAATCCTTTTTCCCCTTTGTTTTGGCATGTTTTTTTGCTCTTTTGCCGATTTTTTCTTCCCAAATGCACCGCTTGTTTTTGTTTTTTGAGTTTTTGAATCACTTTTTATAATTTTTTTCTTTGCAATCATTTTAATTTTTTTATTCACTTCAAATCCCTCAAGCTCCAATCTTGGAATTTTTTGTTTTAAAAACTGCTCGATATCCTGCATATGAGCCATACCGTACTCATCTAAAAGGGTAACTGCCACACCCTCGTTTCCTGCTCTTGCGGTTCTTCCAATTCGATGGATATAATCTTCACTTAAAAACGGCAGATCAAAATTAATCACATATGCCAAATTGACAATATCAAGCCCACGTGCTGCAACATCCGTTGCGACCAAAACTCTTACTTGATTTTCTTTAAATTGGGAAATAGCTTTTTTTCTAGCCCCCGGTGTTTTACCGCCGTGGGTTGCAACCGCTTTTAGTCCATCTAATTTCAAGTGTTCTACAATAGAATCCGCTAAAGCTTTTGTATTACAAAAAACCAAAACCTGCTTCATATTCTTTGAACCGATTAAGTATGAAAGCATCTCAAGTTTTTTTTCATTTTCCACGGGATATGCAATCTGCTCTATTTTTTTATTCACTTTGTTGGAAGCTTTTACCTCTATCACTTTTGGATTAATCAATAATTTATTGGAAAGCTTTTTAATATTTGGTCCAAGTGTAGCAGAGCATAATATATTTTGTTGAAGATTAGGTAATAAAGAGATGATTTTTTCAACATCTTTTATAAAGCCCATATCAAGCATACTATCCGCTTCATCCAATACCAAAGTATCTACATTTGAAAGGGAAAGATGCTGCTGTTCTAAAAGATCGAGTAATCTTCCTATTGTTGCTATTAAAATATCTACTTTTTCATGGAGCATTTTGATTTGGGGTTTTATGTTGGAGCCTCCATAGACGCACCCTATTTTTATATCAAGATATTTGGCATACCCTTTAATTGTTTTTTCCAATTGCAATACCAATTCTCGCGTGGGAGCAATAATAAGTGTTGAGATAACAACTTTTTCACTTTTTCTCTCTTCAATTTTTTGAAGTATCGGCAATGTAAATGCCGCTGTTTTTCCAGTCCCCGTGTTTGCAATAGCTAAAAGGTCTCTTCCTCTTAAGAGATAAGTAATACCCTCTTGTTGAATCGGCGTAGGTTTTTCATATCCTAAATCTTTCAATCCCTTTAATATCTCTTTATTTAATCCCAGTTGATGAAACGTCACTTGTTACCTTTTTTTATATTTTTAAGATTATATCTAAATTATTTTATAAAACCGGCTAATCTTTTGGGACAATAACGAAACTTTTGCTATAATAAAAAAATTATCTAAAGGTTTTAGTATGAAAATCTCTTTAAGAACTGTCTTAATTAGTGGTTTATTAGTAGGTGTAATCCTTCTTGTCGGGACAATTATTTTTTCTTCATACTACTCTTCAAAAAAAGCAATGCTGCAACATGCCGATAATATTATGAATACCATTTCCGATTTTGCACTTGATAAATCAAAAAGCTATTTAAATATTGCCAAAGATGCTGCTTATCTAACACAAAAATTAGAATCAAAAAAAGTTGTCAGTAGTAAAAATATGGAAGTAATGAAAAAATATTTTTACGAACAGCTGCAAATCAATAAACAATTTTCTTCTATCTATTATGCAAATATAAACGGCGGTTTTATGATGCTTTTACGTACTGAAAATGGTTTTTTATTTAAACACACTTACGAAAAAGAGAAAACACGACTTGCTACAAAAGAAACTTATGATCCTTCATTTAAAAAAATGTTATCTTCTATTACGGAAAATGACAGTTATAACCCAAGAACAAGAAGTTGGTTTCAAAAAGCTATAAAAGAAAAAAAGCTTATATGGACATCTCCTTATGTTTTTTTTACATTGCAAACTTTGGGAATCACTACCGCATCTCCTATCTATAACGACTCCAATGAGATAGAGGGTGTTGTGGGGGTCGATATCTCTATAAAAGAGCTTTCCAATTTTATTTCAAACTTAAAAGTAAGCAAAAACAGTAAAGTTTTTATGATGGATAGACAAACAAACATGATAGCATTTCCACAACTTTCAACAATTGAATTTAATAAAAAAAATAACAGTTTTCATCTTAAAACAATAGCTGATATAGGTGATTCGATTGCTTTAGAAGCCTACAAAGAAACTATTAAAAAAAATAATAAAAAAGATATTCAAAATAAAATATTTACAACTTTTGAGCAAAACGGCATTACCTATAACTCCTTATTTTTACCAATGCAAACCAACGGTATAAACTGGATTATCGGTATGTATCTCCCGGAAAACGACTACCTTGGTTCTATAATAGCAAATCAAAAATTTAATGTGCTGCTGACACTCATTATAGGTTCGGTATTTTTATTTTTTATATACCTTGTTGCAAAATCGATTATTACCCCTATGCAAAAACTTCATCTCAAAGCAAATGAGTTGAAACAACTCAATCTTCATGCTCCGGATTTACAACCCAGCATCTATACGGAAATCAATAATACTATTGAAGCCACAAATAAAATGAAACACTCTTTAAAAGAAGCTTATGCCGATACACTTTTTAGACTTGCTATGGCAAGTGAATACAAAGATATGGGTACGGCGCAACATATTAAACGTGTAGGGTATTATTGTGTAGAGATTGCAAAAGAACTCCATCTGAGTGAAGAGGATTTTTACATCTTAGAAAATGCAAGTTGTATGCATGATATAGGGAAAATGGCAATTGACGATGCAATTTTACTCAAACCTGAAATGTTGGATTCCAATGAGCGTACAAAAATGAAAAAACATGCAGAACTTGGTGCAGGGATATTACAAAATCCAACTTCTCAGATTATGGAAGAGGCAAGAAAAATTGCATTATATCATCATGAAAGATGGGATGGCAAGGGTTATCCGTATGGACTACAAGGCGAAGAGATTCCACTTTATGCAAGAATTGTAGCTATTGCGGATGTTTTTGATGCCCTTATATCAAAAAGAGCCTATAAAGAAGCCTACCCTTTAAATGAAGCAAAAGAGATAATACTACATCAAAAAGGTTTACAATTTGATCCAAAATGTGTAGATGCTTTTGACAGAGCATTTGAACAACTCGTTATTGTACATAATAAATATAACGATTAGCATATTATTTAAAACTACTTTTAAACTTATTTTGATAAAATTCTTAAAATTAAATTACACATAAAACAAGGAGGTAGATTATGAAAGCTACATTTATATCTAAAAATATCATATTTAAAAGTACTAATCTACTTCTGCTCCTCTTACTCGATAAATAATTACACTACAGATACGAATTTTGTTGAGTTTATTAATTCTAAACTTTTTTAAATATATAAATATACAACCAAGGTAAAACAATGAAAGATAATAACAAAATAATAATTTTTGATACAACGTTAAGAGACGGAGAGCAAAGTCCCGGTGCTTCTATGAACACCGCTGAAAAAATACAAATTGCAAGACAATTGGAAAAATTAAACGTCGATGTAATTGAAGCGGGATTTGCAGCGGCAAGTCCTGGGGATTTTGATGCAATTTCACAAATTGCCAGAACCGTCACGACAAGCAAAATATGCTCTTTAGCAAGAGCAATTGACAACGACATAAAAAAAGCCGGAGAAGCAATAGCTGCTGCAAATATGAAAAGAATTCATACTTTTATAGCAACAAGTCCTATCCATATGCAATATAAATTAAAAATGACTCCGGATGAAGTGATTCAAAGAGCCGTCAGAGCAGTTGAATACGCAAAAACTTTTGTGGAAGATGTGGAGTTTTCTTTAGAAGATGCAGGGAGAAGTGAAATCTCTTTTATGAAAGAGATTACCGATGCAGTTATCGGTGCAGGTGCCACTACGATTAATTTACCCGACACCGTTGGATATAGATTACCCCATGAGATTAAAGAGATGGTTAAACAGATGGTTGATTTTGTAGATAATAAAGCAATTATCTCATTACACAACCATAACGACTTGGGATTAGGTGTTGCAAATACTTTAGCGGGAATTGAAGCGGGAGCAAGACAAGTGGAGTGTACCATAAACGGTTTAGGAGAACGTGCTGGAAATGCTGCGATGGAAGAGATTGTAATGACGTTAAAAACCCGAAAAGATATTTTTGGCGAATTATATACGGGTATCAATACAAAAGAGATCGTAACTGCATCTAAAATGGTTGCTACAATCACCGGAATCGAACCGCAGCCAAACAAAGCAATCGTGGGGAAAAATGCTTTTGCACATGAAAGCGGTATCCATCAAGACGGTGTATTAAAACATACCGAGACATATGAGATTATGAAACCCGAAGATATCGGTATTGAGAAAAACAATTCAATTGTTTTGGGGAAACACTCGGGTCGTGCGGCATTTAAAGATAAATTACAGCAATTAGGTTTTGGAGATATTGCCGATGATGAGTTAAATGTAGCATTTGAGCGATTTAAAATGTTATGCGACAAGAAAAAAGAGATTGCTGATGATGATATTAGAATGATCATTGCAGATGAGCAATTAAACAATAATAAAACCTATGAAATAGTTGCGGTGCAAATTTCAGATTGTTCCAACGGTGTTCCAAGTGCCGTTGTTCAAATAAAGCATAATGATGAGATAATAACCGATGCAGCCATTGGAAACGGTACCATGGATGCTATTTTTAAAACCATCGATAGAATTACCGGATATGAAGGAACTTTGGTCGATTATAACGTAAAAGCGGTAACTGAAGGGAAAGATGCTTTGGGAAAAGTGATTGCAAAAGTTACATTTAACGACGAAAGCCCTGCTATGATCGGTCATGGATTAAGCGTAGATACGATGGTTGCCAGTGCTAGAGCGTATATCGGTGCATTGAACAGCTATTTATCCATGAAAGATATGTTAAGAAAGACCAATACGCATCAAGTTTAATTTTAATTAAGGAGAAAAAATAATGATGAAACAACGTGGAATCCTGTTTACAGGTAAAAAACTGCTTTTTGTATTAACAATTTTAGGAGTTGTACTTTTTAGTACAGGTTGTGCTACATGGGAAGGTGTAAAACAAGATACAAACGATGCCTATGATGCAACAAAAGAAGCGATTCATAAAGCAACGGAATAACTAAGTAACATTTTGATATTATTAAATTAATATTTAAAATTAAAGGAGTTCAAAGTGCACATATCTACTATACCACTTTTAGAACTCCATAAAACGGAAGGATAAAAGTAGTCTAAAAACTGCTTTTTAGTATGAAAAGTCTTATTATCAGTTTTGCGTATTTTCTAGAATCAAGTAAACGTTACTATACCGTAAAACATTTAGCTTACCAGTTTTTAGAAGATGCCAATTTCAAATATAAAAAATATTTTGACTTTTCAATGATATTTTTGGTATTAAGCACCATCGGTATCCTTATCTATGAAGTAAATCATCCGCAACTTGATATTTTAAATACCTTTGAAATTTTTGCAATTGTTATTTTTATTATAGAGTGGCTCGGTCGTCTTTGGACCGTTACACATATCCATAAACAAATTATTACCGATTATGAAAAAGCACAGTTTTTAAATCAACCTTATTCTTTAAAAAAATCACTTCTACAAATACTCAAAGAAAAATTGGCATTTATATTCTCCCCTATGTCAATCATTGACCTTTTAGCAATTTTACCTGCGTATAGACCTCTTAGAATTCTTAGAATTCTTATGATATTTAGACTTTTTAAACTTTTACGGTATACAAGTTCTATCAATGAATTTTCCCAAGTATTTATTGAAAAAAAGTTTGAGTTTTTTACCCTCGCTCTTTTATTTTTTATTGCCGTTATGTTTGGCTCTACCATCATTTTTATCTATGAAGGTGCAGGGATCAATGAAAATATCCACAGCTATTTTGATGCGGTATACTGGTCTGTTATTACTATTACCACCGTTGGTTTTGGAGATATATCTCCAGTTACTCTGCCTGGACGTGTTGCTACACTTCTTTTGGTTATCGGAGGAATTGGTGTTATTGCATTTTTTACCTCTATTGTTACTACGGCACTGCAAGAGAAACTTCGAGCGATAAAAGAGGAAAAAACAGTCGGCGAAGCAAACTCTATGAAAGATTTTATTATCATTTGCGGTTTTGGAAGAATGGGAAAAGTATTGGCAACCCAACTTGAAACTGCCAAGGAAAAATTTCTTATTATAGATAACGATGAAACACAATTTCAAGATAGTAGGTATTTAAATTATACCACTATTAAAGGAGATGCAAGTAGTGTAGCTTTACTCCAAAGTCTTGGTATAGAAAACAGGGCAAAAGCGGTTATTGCCCTTTCAAACAGTGATCCCGTGAATTTGGCTATTATCCTAACCGCAAGATCTTTAAATCCAAATATTCATATCATTGCCAGAGCCAATATGAAAAATATTGAGCAAAAAATGTATCTCGCAGGAGCAGATAAAGTGATTCTCACAACCGATATTACCGCATTGGTAGCTTCTGAATATGTTGGACAACCTGTTGCTTTTGATGCAATTGACGACATCTTACTCAATGATAAACATGCGGTAATGGAAGAGGTAGAGATACATGAAAACTCCACTTTTGTAGGAAATAGTTTAAGTAAAATGAATTTTGACAACTACAATCTAACACTCATAGGTATCATTAGAAAAAACAACAAAGATAAATTTACTTTCAATCCGGACAAAACCTCATATATACTCCAAGAGGGAGATATCTTAATCGTGATAGGTTATCTTGATTCGATATTGCAGTTTAAAGCCCATGTATTATCAAAAAAATCAAAACTATTTAAAAGAAAAAAGAGTAGCTTATGAAAAAAGATAAAATAATCATTTTCGGCTATAACGAAATTGCACACCAAATAGCACAAATCCTTCAAAAAAAAGGGTACGAGATACTTATATCAGAAGAGAATCCAAAACTTCAAGAAAAAATCAAACTTGATGGATTTCAATTCTCCGATCTCTCTTTAATGGAAGATGCAAACTTAGAAAAAATAGGGCTAGGAGACCCTAATGTCAAAGCATTTTTTTGTCTCAACGAAGATAAAAATAAAAATCTTTTTATCATTTTAAGCGTCCGTCATTTTAATAAAAATATTAAAATCATCTCACTTTCATCTGACGTAGATAATAATAAACCGTTGATTTTAGCAGGAGCCAACAAAGTTTTAAATCCTTATGAAATAAGTGCATTTAGAATTTTTAGACTTCTTCACAAACCTTATATCATGGATGTTCTTGATGATATTTTATTTAGTAAATCAGATATTAGCGTGGAGGAGATTACCGTACAAAAAGACTCTATTTTTGACGGTGTTTTACTGAGTGATCTTAACCAAATAAAAAGAGGAAATATTATCATTTTAGGTATTCAAGATAAAGAATTAAGTGAAGATTTTATCTTCTTTAGTGCAGGAATCAATCATAAAATAGATCAAGGAGACACCCTTGTACTTCTTGGTCACCCTCAAGAACTGGCAAAATTTAAAGATTCGATTAATCATATAATCTAAGCGCATTTATGACACAGTTTTACTTTTTTTTACGGCTTTTAAAGGAATCTTTTCGAGATTTAACCCCTATTATTCTTGTTATTGTATTTTTTCAACTGGTTATATTACAAAGTGTTCCCAATGATTGGCAGACCACTGCAACTGGTATGCTTATCGTTGCCGTTGGATTGGCTGTTTTTCTTCACGGCTTAGAGATCGGTATATTTCCTATAGGGGAAAATTTAGCACGGGATTTTGCTAAAAGCGGTTCTACAAAATGGGTACTTGTTTTTGCTTTTGCCATCGGTTTTGGTACCACTATTGCCGAACCTGCACTTGTGGTAATTGCAGAAAAAGCAGCGGCAATTAGCAGCGGTAGAATTGATGCGGATATATTACGATTCGTGGTTGCCTTTTCCGTTGGATTTGCTATATTACTCGGTGTTTATAGGATCATTAAAGGGCATCCTATCCATTATTATATTATTGCAGGATATATTTTAGTTGTCAGCGTAACATTTTTTGCACCAAAAGAGATCATAGGACTTGCTTATGATCTTGGCGGGGTTACAACCTCTACCGTTACCGTTCCGCTTGTTGCAGCTCTTGGGATCGGTCTTGCTTCATCTATTAAAGGGAGAGACCCTGTAATTGACGGTTTTGGACTTATCGCTTTTGCTTCACTTACCCCTATGATATTTGTGCAAATTTATGGAGTTTTTGTATATAACTTTGTAGAGATAAAAGAGGTTGCCGACGTTATTATCCACACTCAACCCTCTGTAGCAACCACAATTACAATAGAATCGGTTACCAACGGTCTTCTTGCCGTGACCAAAGATGTGATACCTATTTTAGCCGTTATATTTTTCTTTCAATATGGTATCTTAAAAAAATCAATTGAAAATATAAAACTTGTCATTATCGGTTTTATCTTGGTTATCATTGGACTGTATGCTTTTATTCTTGGGCTTGAGATGGGATTGTTTGCCCTTGGGGAATCGATGGCATTTCAACTAACCAAATCGGGTTATATCTGGGTTATCTATACTTTTGCATTTGCTATAGGATTTTCTACCACGATGGCTGAACCTGCATTGATGGCAATTGCAAAAAAAGCAAAAGAGATTAGTGACGGGAAAATCAATGATATAACCCTGCGGCTTTTTGTTGCTCTTGGGGTTGCATTCGGTATTGCACTTGGATCATTTAGAATTATTGACGGCGGTCATATTCACTACTATATCATCGTAGGTTATATCATCGTAATAATTTTAACCCACTTTGCACCAAAACATATTATTCCTATCGCTTACGATTCAGGTGGTGTTACAACTTCAACGGTTACGGTTCCACTTGTTGCGGCACTTGGGATTGGACTTGCTACCAATATTGATGGGAGAAGCCCTTTAATAGATGGGTTCGGGCTTATCGCTTTTGCTTCACTTTTCCCTATGATAACGGTAATGGCATACGGTATTTTGGTTGAAAAACTTCATGTTAAAAGCGACACCGAACTTGAAGATGAAAAGGAAAAAGAGTTTAAACTTCACGGCTCTTTAGAGGGGATCGACGATATGACCCTTTCCACTATCAATCTTGATGCAGCAGGACTCATACACTCTATAAAACTTGATTTTTCCGCCGTGATTGTTATTGTCCCAAAAGGGAAAGAAGATGATGCCCTCCATGCCGCAAAAGAAGCAGGAGCCAGTGGAGTTACTATCGTCAATGCTTCAGGTATGGGACTAAGTGAGCTTGATAATTTCTATAGACATCAACCCGAAGAAACAGATAAACTACTTCTTTTTATAGTACCAAGTATGATTGTCGATAAGATTATAAGAAGTGTAGTAAAACGTCTCCATATCACCTCAAACGGCGACGGTATAGCTTTTAGCGTTCCAATCTCACATATGAAAGGGATCTCCATGAAACAAGAGGATCTTTTTGAAAAAGAGGTCGAAGAGCTTAAAAAAGAGGTTGCAAAACGAAAAAAAGAGCAAGAGAATTCTAAAATCAGCCAGTCGTAAACACAACTAAAAATCATAAAATCTCTGCACGACCTTTTTTCATTACAACCGTATCTTCGATACGTACCCCGAATTTATCGCTTAAATAGATTCCTGGTTCAATGGTAAAAACCATATTATCTTCAATAAGTACATTATTTCTACTATTTATATTTGGATACTCGTGGATATCAAGCCCTACTCCATGCCCTGTACTATGGACAAAATATTTTCCAAAACCGGCTTTTTCTATAACATCACGGGCTAGTTTATCTATCTGTGAAGCTTTCATCCCGCTTCTAGCTTTAGATATTGCCTTTTCTTGGGCACTTCTAACAGTATCATAAACTTTTTGCTCCAGTTTTTTTGAAAACTGCTGCTCCCTTTGAAAGTTTATATTTTTAGAAACTTTTGAAGTACAGGTTCTATCACTGCAATATCTCTTATACTTTAATCCTGCATCTACTAAAAGAAGATCATTTTTCTTTAAAATATCTTTCGTTGGGAGTGCGTGGGGTTTTGCACTGTTTTGATTCATTGCGACTATTGGATCAAAACTTAAATCGTACAGTCCTTCAAAACTCATAAACTCTTTTGCTTTAAAAAATAAAAACTTTTCATTTTTACCAATTCCGTTTTCCCCAAGATATTGAGAAAAATTTTCAAATCCGATTCTACCCAACTCCATCGCTTTTTTTAGATATTTAATCTCTCGATCAGTTTTAATAATTCTTTTTTGTTTGGAAAAAAATGGTTTTTGGATAAATTTGATTTTTAATCCATCGCTTAGTTTGTGAAAAGCAAAAAAAGTAAAATCATTGGGATCAAAACTAAGTTTTTTGATTTTACTTTTTTTTAAAAATTTTTTTGCAGTTCGTATAAGATTATTTGAGATAACTACTTCACAGTTTTTTACCAACAGTTTTGCTTCTATCTCATACCGCCCGTCAGTGATAAAATACCTCTCACTGCCAAGGCTTAAAAAGACAACATTATCACAACTATATCCACACTCAAAATAAACACCATTTTCATTTTGAAGAATATAGTTTTTCATTTTTATTCTGCTGGTTGTTTTGCTTTAACTTGAGCTTCTCTTGCTGCTTTCATCTCTGAAATAATTTGTGTTAAAGCCATAAGTCCCATATGGTATCCAAACGGTCCAAATCCTGTAATTACACCCATAGACGATTTCGCCGTCATTGAAGTTTGTCTAAACTCTTCTCTTTTATAGATGTTTGAGATATGCACTTCAACTACAGGTAAGTTTACCGCTGCAAGAGCATCCGCAATCGCTATTGAAGTATGTGAATATGCAGCAGGATTGATAATAATCCCATCAACAGTTCCTATACACTCTTGAATCTTATCAACAATTTCTCCCTCTAAGTTACTTTGAAAAAACTCTAACTCCACACCAGTTTGTGAAGCACTTCCTTTCATCTGCTCATGAATCTGATCCAATGTCATCGGTCCATAGATATTTTGCTCTCTAATCCCCAACATATTTAGGTTTGGTCCTTGAATAACCGCTATTTTCATTTCATTCCTTTTAATATTATAATTTTTGGGTATAATATCTAAAAAACGATAAGAGAACCTCTAAAAGGAAAAAATTTGAAATTTTTATGTGCCGATTGGCTTTTGGTTTGTGATGATGATTTTACAATTATAAAAGACGGTGCAATCGTTTTTGATGAAACTATCCAAGATGTGGATAGCTATGAAAATTTAGAGAAAAAATATCCAAATACAAACTTTGAGTATCTAGGGAAAAACTCTATTTTGATGCCCGGACTCATCAATACCCACGTCCATTTGGAATTTAGTGCCAATAAAACTACGCTTAAATACGGGAACTTTGTAAAATGGCTTTTTTCGGTTATTACCCACAGAGAAGAACTTATAGAAAAAGCAAGTAGTGAATTGATCGATTATGAATTAAATAAAATGATTCAAAACGGAACTACTACAATTGGAGCCATAAGTTCCTATGGCTATGATATGGATTCGTGTGTCAAATCCCCTATAAATGTTGTTTATTTTACCGAAGCACTGGGAAGCAAACAAGATATGATAGATACCTTATTTGCCGATTTTAAAGCAAAACTAAAAAGCGCAATGAAACAAAAAAGCAAAAACTTTATCCCTGCAGTTGCTATCCATTCACCCTATTCCACCCATCCTTTTTTGATACGCGAAGTATTAAAAATCGCAAATGAAAATAAGATGGCAGTCTCTGCCCACTTTCAAGAATCCAAAGCGGAAAACGATTGGCTCAATTATAATAACGGCGATTTTGAACAATTTTTTAAAGGGATGCTTGACCAACATAAATCTCTAACAAAACCAAGTGATTTTTTAAATCAATTTTACGGGATAAAACCTCTAAGTTTTACACACTGCGTAGAGGCAAATGGAAAAGAGCTGCACCAAATTAAAAATCTTGGAGCTACGATTATCCATTGTCCAAACTCCAACAGGCTTTTAAGCAACACTGCTCTAAATCTAAGCCATCTGAATGATATCCCATTGGCGATGGGAACGGATGGGCTTAGCTCAAACCATACTTTAAATATGTTTGAAGAGATTAGAAGTGCTATTTTTATCCATAATAATTTTGAACCAAATGAACTTGCCCAAAAACTTCTACTCGCTGCTACAAAGGGTGGTGCCGGGGCTTTAGGGTTACAAAAAGGGAGCCTAAAAAAAGGGCTTGATGCAGATATTATAAGCTTTTTACTTCCAGATAAGATAGAGGAAGCTGATGATTTATCAACAGCAATAGTCTTGCATACCTCAAATACAACCAACACATTTATAGGTGGACACAATGAACTTCATAAGTAAACTATTTTTACCCATTACTGCTCCGATTAAATTTATCCAAGAGCATTTTAAAACTGTTTTATTTTTAACGGTTCTTTTTTTTATTTTTAACAATACCGATACTGAAAAATTAAAACAAGCAAACCTTCAAATCATAGAACTCAACGGTCCAATTTTTATTATTGACGATGTTGTACAAAAAATTGAAGATGCAAAGCTTAATCATCATATTCACGGAGTACTTTTCAGGATAAATTCCCCCGGAGGTGCAGTAGCACCCTCGGTTGAAGTTGCAGAAGCAATTAAGGAACTTAAAGAGATAAAACCTGTAGTTGTCTATGCAAACGGTATTATGGCAAGTGGCGGATACTACGCTTCTATTTGGGCTTCAAAAATTATTGCCAATCCTGGAAGTTTAATAGGGAGTATCGGTGTTATTATGCAAAGTATCGATGCAAGTGAACTTATAAGTAAAATCGGTATCAAATCACAAAGTGTAAAAGCGGGAGATTATAAAGAATCTGGAACCCCGTTTAGAGCATGGAACGATAGAGAAAAAAAAGAGCTGCAAAGAATTACCCAAAATACTTACGATATGTTTGTAACCGATGTGGCAAAGGCAAGAGGCTTGGATAAAAGTGCCCATAAACTCTACGCCGATGCTCATATTTTTACTGCAAATGAAGCATTTAAGGTTGGACTTATAGATAATGTCGGTACAATAAGTAAGGCAAAAAAAGAGTTGCAACATTTAAGCGGTGTAGTAAATCCAATTTGGTCCAAAGAGGATCAGGTGGAGAGATTTATGACAAAACTAATGAGTGAGAGTGTAACACAAATTGTAAATAATATGAATGGACTTTTAGCTTACTGATGGAGTAGATACTATGGATGAGTTGATTGTAACGAGGGACGAGTTAAAACAACTTTTTGAAGAAGAAATTTTACAAGATAGACCTGAGGGTTGGTTTTATAAAGAGACCCAAATAGAGATCATCGCCATCCATCAACAAGAGACAAAACATATCCATGATATAACGAAAGCAGAAACTTATAAATTAAAAAGAAAAGAAACACTGTATAAATAAAAGGAGTTCAATGTCAAAATCAGACAATTTTTTTAAAAACCATAATTTTACCATAGAAGAGGCCGTAGCTTTATATGATATGAATTTGTTGGAGCTTGGACAAATAGCTTCTGGTATCAGAGAAGAAAAGTTTCGTAGAAAAACATACTACAATGTCAATCGACATATCAATCCCACAAACATATGCAAAGATGTGTGTCAATTTTGTGCTTATAGTGCCAGTAGAAAAAATCCAAATCAATATACGATGAGTCATGAAGAGATTTTAAATACGGTTGAACAAAGTGTAAAAAACGGTATTGATGAAGTACATATTGTCTCAGCCCACAATCCAAATACCGGACTTGAATGGTATCTTGAAATATTTAAAAAAATCAAACAAAAATATCCACAGCTTCATGTCAAAGCACTAACGGCTGCGGAGATCCATTTTTTAAGCACTGAATACAACAAAACTTATGATGAGATTATCGATATGATGATTGCATACGGAGTAGACTCTATGCCAGGAGGCGGTGCCGAAATTTTTGACGAAACTATACGAAAACGGGTGTGCGGAGGAAAAGTAAGTTCTAAGCAGTGGCTTGAGATCCATAAACTTTGGCATAAACGTGGGAAAAAATCAAATGCTACCATGCTTTTTGGACATATAGAATCAAGAGAAGATAGAATCGATCATATGTTGCGATTAAGAGATTTGCAAAATGAAACAGGTGGTTTTAATGCATTTATACCATTAGTATATCAAAAAGAAAATAACTTTTTAAAAGTGACCGATTTTCCGACAGCTCAAGAGATTCTTAAAACTTTTGCAATAGCCAGAATCGTCTTACAAAATATTCCAAACCTAAAGGCGTACTGGGTAACATCATCGATAAAACTGGCTCTTTTAGCTCAAGAGTTTGGTGCCAATGATCTTGACGGAACAATTGAAAAAGAATCAATTAATAGTGCAGCCGGTGCTAAAAGTGCAAACGGGATGAAACAAAGCGAATTTATAGAACTTATCAAAAACAGCGGATTTGAACCTGTTCAAAGAGATAGTTTATATAAAGAGCTCGGCTAATGTATAATACTTTAAATGATGAAGAAACTAGAGTCATAATCAATAAAGGAACCGAACAGGCTTTTACGGGTAAGTACTGGGATCATAAAGAAGACGGCACTTATATTTGTAGACAATGTAATGAGCCGTTATTTAATTCTAATGCAAAATTTGACAGCGGTACGGGATGGCCGAGTTTTGACGATGCAATAGATGGTGCGGTTAAAGAGTTACCTGATAGTGATGGGAGAAGAGTTGAAATTGTTTGTGCAAAATGCGGCGCTCATTTAGGTCATGTTTTCAAAGGGGAAGCTTTTACACCTAAAAATACTAGACACTGTGTCAATTCTATCTCTCTTAATTTTGTAAAATAAAATTATTTTTTTCAATTATACAAAACTTAATATTTTTTATAGTACACTCTCTTTTAAAGAGTAAACCTTTAGTAGGAGTTTGTTATCGAGGTTAAATTTATTTATATTAAAAACTATCTTCATATACCCAGACGTGACAAGTTGGACTTTTTTAAACTTACCGGAAAATTTGAAAACTTTAAAATTACCAACCAAAAAGTAGTTTTAAGTGATAGTTCTTTACTGTTGGAATTTGATCAAAGTTCCGATATAGAATCTGCAAAAGAGAAAATCGAAGAGTTCTTTTTCAAACGACAATATGCCGACGTGGAAACAAAAATCTTAAAACAGATGATCTTAGACGATACGCAGATAAAACTTATTTTTAAAAACAACGAACAAAAAAAACTTAAACTAACAATGTAACTTACACAAAGTTACTTAAGCTTCAAAATTTATCAAAGGTACATATTTATCTTTTAAACTATTTAAAAATGGTACCAGCTCTTTATGTACTTTGAGCGATAATATTTTCATCTCCTGATCTATGGTAAATTTATTGTCTATCAAACCGACCCGATGATAATCTCCGTAACCGTTTTGGATATTGACATAATAGTTTGCAATTTTCTTTAACCCCTCAAATAGTTCAGCCTCATTGTTTTGTAAATCAAAGCCAAGCTGCTGCATTTGTTCAAAGTTAAAAAGATATTCTTCTTTGTCACTTTTAAGTTCAGATAAAATCAACTTTAATAATCTAATCTCCGTTTGTTTAAAATTATTTTTAGCAACATCTTTATCAAATTTTCTACTCAATTCTAAAGCAAATTCATTAATTTTATCCAATCATTTCACCTCATCTAATATTTTTCGTATTATATTTGAGAAACAATAAAAAATGCCTTTAAATAATAAAGTAACTCCAATGATTTTTATAAAGTGTAATTAATGGCTGGATATAATAATTTAATTCATAAAAAAGGTTTAAAATGGCAATGAAACAAGCATACTTCGCAGGTGGATGTTTTTGGGGAGTTGAATATTTTTTTGAAAACTATAAAGGGGTACAAAGTGCCGTTAGCGGATATATGGGTGGAGATATTAATAATCCCAGCTATCAAAAAGTTTGTGTAGGAGATACGGGACATTTTGAAGTTGTCAAAGTAACTTATGATGAAGAAAAAGTCTCTTTTGAAGAGTTGGCAAAATTTTTTTTTGAGATTCATAATCCCGAACAAACCGATGGTCAAGGACCCGATATCGGTTCACAATATTTAAGTGCAGTTTTTTATAATAACGAAGATGAAAAACAGATTACAATAAAACTTATAAAAGAGTTGGAAAATAAAGGGATGAAAATCGCCACAAAATTAATTTCAACTGATGATACTCCATTTTTTGAAGCAGAAGATTATCATCAAGACTACTATTTTAAACACCATAAAATCCCTTATTGTCACGTTTATGTAAAAAGATTTTAATACAATCTTATTGTTGTTTAAAACTTGGATTGAGTTTTACAAGTACAAGATCGGCTAAAATATTTCCAAGCAATGTCAAAAATGCCCCAATAATCAATATCCCCATAATAACGGGATAATCACGACTCAGAGCACTGTGAAAAAACAAAAGTCCCATCCCGTCAATACTAAAAATAGTTTCAAGAATAACACTTCCACCGATAATTCCCGGTAGAGAAAGACCCAAAAGGGTAATAACCGGAGGATAAAGATTTGGTAAGATATAGTTTTTAAGAAGCAGCTTTTTTCCGACTCCCCGTGACTTTGCCCAAAAAATATAATCACTTTTTAAAATTTCAAGGGTAAGAGACCTGATATAAAGAATCAAACTTCCAAGTCCACTAAAAATAATAATACCGATTGGAAGGATTAGATGCCACCCGGTATCCATATAATACTCCACACTACCCTCTTCCAATCCACTGCTGTGTAATCCCGCAATGGGCAAAAGATCTAAAGTCACGGAAAAAACAAGTACCAATAATAGTGCCAAATAAAATGAAGGCAAAGAAAAACTTATCAACGATAACTGCCCTATTGCACGGTCTATTAATTTATCTTTATTGAGTGCTGCTTTAATCCCAAGATAAAGTGAGATAATAAAAATAAACACCATGCTAATGATATTGATGGTAAGGGTTATCGGGATTCTGCTTAGTATCTCATCTTTTACCATTGCTCCACTTGCAAAAGAGATACCAAAATCAAGTTGTAAGATGCTGACAACCCAAGAAAAAAACTGTATATACAAAGGTTTGTCCAAACCGTATACCTGTTTTAACTGCTCAATCGCTTCAGGGGTAATATTTGGATTAAGATCCCCGCTTGCAAAAAAACTATTTGGTGCAAGATTGATGGCGATAAATGATATTAAAGAGATAATAAAAAGCATAACTGCTAAATAGATAAGTTTTTTAACTATAATTTTTAACACTACTCTTCCACCTCAATTGCCACAACAGCTATGGCAAAACCTCCGTCATGGGTTATACTTACAGAGCTGTCTTTGATATGAAAATTACTCTGTACTTTTTGTGAGAATTGTATTTTTGGGGCACCTTTTTTAGTTTTAAAAAGAGTTATTTCATGAAAGCCGCACTCGCCCCCTATCCCTGTTCCAAGTGCTTTACTTGCTGCTTCTTTTGCTGCCCAAAATCCTGCTGCGGTGGTTGGATTTTTAACCAATGCAATCTCATCATTACTTAGAAATTTTTCTAAAGCTTTGGCTCCGAATTTCTCCATCATTTTTTCAACTCTTGAGATTACAACTATATCTACACCTATCATAATTTTTGCAGATACCTTTCAAGAATTATTTTTGCAGCTACCGAATCCAATCTCCCGTCACGTTTATGTTTAAACTCCCCTTTTGTACTCTCTTTGGCTTCAATGGAGCTCATATTTTCATTTTCAAACACCACTTCGCCGTCAAAATCCAAAAGAGTTACAAAATGTTTGACCCTTGGTTTCATATCTTCACTCGCTTCAGGATATCCTACAACTAAAGTATCTATCTCCCACTCTTTTAAAAATTGACTCACGTCACGTGCCGCTTGATCTCTATTTTTACGAAGTATTGCTTCAACAGGATTTACAATATCACTTGTAAGAGATAGGGCACACCCTATCCTTTTCAGTCCAATATCGATTGAAGCATATTTTTTCATTTTAATTTAAAAGTTCATCTGCCAATTCAAATTTATTGGCGGTCATCAGATGAATTTTTGGATGAAATTTCATCAATGAATCAACTAACTTAGAACTTAACTCCATCCCCACTTTATGCTCCTCTTCCTCGCCAATTTTACTTGCTTTTGCCAATGCATCTATCCAATCATTTGGTACATAAATCCCAGGAACATGGGAAGATAAAAATTGTGCTGTTCTCAGCCGTGTAATAGGGAAAACTCCTAAGATAAGCTCTGAATCTCCCCTCTCATCGTTAAATGAACTTTTAGCATTTTTAAAATATTCTAATAGTTTTTTTCCATTTTGCAGATCATATACAGGTTGGGTAATAATCCCCCTTGCACCATTTTGTACTTTTTTAAACATCTTTTTTTCCAAAGATTTTAAATTTTTGGCGTATGAATTTATCACGGCAAAAGGATATATCGGTTTAGGAGATATTTTAAAAGGTTTCCCTGAATAATCCATCCCGTTATTAAACGAGTATATAATCTCTAAAAGCATATTTGAATTAGCTTCAAATACCCCTTTTACCCTTGGTTGGTCACTCATATTTGCAGGATCTCCCGTAAGTGCCAAAATGGCCCGTATATCAAAATCATTTGCCCCTAAAAGATCACTTTGGAGTGCTATTTTATTTCTATCTCGCATGCTTATAGTTGCAATAACAGGTTTATGAAAAGCTTGTTGTAATTTAATAGCTGCAAAAAATGCGTTGTATTTTAATTTTGCCAATGGATTATCTGTTGTACTAAATCCATCAACTTTTTTTGCCAAATCCAACTTTTTAATCTTTTCAATTATTCCATCGAATGTAGGCTCATGTGACGGTGTAGTTTCTAGTGTAATATATTTATCGTTTTTTAGTTTACTAATCAATTGTTCAAACATTTTATAAATTTACCTTTTTTGTATACTCTATTTGATATAATCGCTAAATTATATCAAACTATTACTAGGAATACGATGAAATTAGCTGTATTTGACTTTGACTCGACACTTATGGATGGAGAAACTATTGATTTTTTTGCCGCAGAACTTGGATTGGAGCAAAAAGTTGCACATATAACGGAACAGGCGATGAACGGAAGATTGGACTTTTTTGAAAGCTTAATCACAAGGGTAGAACTACTTGAAGGTCTTGAATATGACAAAGTAGTTGAAATCGGTAAAAACCTTCCTTTAATGCCGGGAGCCTTAGAGATAGTTCCTGCACTGCAAGAAAGAGGATACAAAGTTATATGCTTTAGCGGCGGCTTTAGGGTAGGAACTTCTCCTGCAGCAGAGAAACTTGGACTTGATGCCGACTTTTCAAATATACTTCACCATAAAAACGGAAAATTAACCGGTCTTGTAGGGGGTGATATGATGTTTGATTACTCCAAAGGAGATATGATCCAAAGAGTTCAAAAGCTTCTTAATGTCACACCCCAAAAAACACTTGTCGTAGGGGATGGTGCAAATGATAGAAGTATGTTCAAATACGCAGATACTAGAGTTGCTTTTTGTGCAAAAGATATTTTAAAAAAAGAAGCCAATATTATCGTCGATCAAAAAGACCTGACCAAGATACTAGATCATATTTAATCAATCAACTTAAATGAATAATACTTCACATCGTATAATTTAACCGGATAGATGATCTGGTTATTTTGTATGGTTAAATCGTGAAATTTATCTATATCGTTAAACAGTAAATATTCAGCAGCTACGATACAGCTGTAGTTTACCCAATTATACGATATATTGTTTCCTAATATTTTATTATATTCTCTCAAACTTGCAGGTAACTCTCCGATTGAACTTGCAATTACTAGGTTTTTTCTATCGTGTACCTGCGTCAAAGAAAATAAAAGCGGAGTAAAATTAAGTTGTGTGGAAAGTACCAATGGTACTGCAACCTCTTCTGCCGTTGCTGCGGAGAGGAGAATAGAGCTTTTTACTATAGGGGTATTTAAAATTAAAGCCGAATTATCGATTTTACTTTTATGGTATTTTAATATGGTTTTATATCGTCCGTTATTATCATCAATCATTCTGCTATATTTTAGATTGTGCGGCTGTACATATTTGTGAAGAGTATCTCCGATAGGAGAGTTGTCGTAAAATTCTACAAGATTATAGTTTCTTGCATACGCAATAAGTCTATCAAACTGTTTTTTATAACTGATTGCTCCAAATAATATATTTGAATTGAAAAGTTTACTGCTTAATCTTTGTTCATATTTATTTACAAGAGGCAATACTATCTCAAACTGTTCTAAATCTTCGATATCTTCTAAATAGTTTACGTAATCTTTGGTGATAAGTAAAATAACCTTTTTGATCCCTTTTTCTCTAATCCTATCAAAAGTTTTGCTTATATTGCTTCTACTTTGTACCATCATGTCAAAACTTTCAAGTACAAAATGGTTGTCGTTTTGCAGTAAATATGCATTTAAAGTATTTGTTGCTTCTAAGGCATACCGATCAATATCGGAAGAGGGAAAAGCTATTGCTAAAGTGTCATAAGAGGGGGAAGCTTTTAAAGATTGGGAAAAGATATTTCCTCGTTTGATCCCGCTTTGTCCAATACCTTTTTTAACTTGTGTTTGCTCTGTTTGAGCGCTTTTTTGAATTTGTTGCTCTTTTACACTACACCCTGCAAATAAAATAAGTGCTAAAGCTATAAAAATACTTTGTACTACTCTCAATGAATCAACCCTTTTATTTTTTTTAAAACTCTTTCCATCTCTTGCTTGTAAGATGGATTTTTGGAGATAAAACTAAAATCAAAAATAGGGAAAACAGTACTTTCTCCTATCTTAAAACTTTTACCTATCAAACTATTATCGTTACTATCTGTTTTCAAAAGATATCTACATGCCTCAAGTGTTGCAAAAATATATTTTGGTTTTTGTATCGACAACTCTTGAAAAAAATACTCTTGACAAACTAATGCAGCACTTGCGTGATCTACTCCATTTTCATTGTTTGTTTCACATTTTATAATATTTGTCATATATACTTCTTTAAAATCCAATCCAAACAATTCTTTAAAATAATATTGCACATAATTACCTATAGTCGGTTCTAAAAAATTACAACCAAGCCCTACTATATAAAAATTGCTTGAAGGATCATTCAATCCAATCTTTTGACTACAACTCTTAGAAAGTTCACATAAATTACAATGTTCTATATGCTCTTTTAATTTTTCGTAAGAACGGGGCAAAACTTCACTTCTCTTTATTTTATTATGACTCAAAGAGATCGGCGGCATATATTTTATCCCAAAACACTCGTAAAGTTTTAATAGGTTTACAATTTTCTCTTTTTGTTTTTGCGTAATCATTTATAGGGAATTATACAGAAGTTACACTTTCTTCACGATTTGTTCCAATATTTGGAACATTTTATTTAAAAAGTATTGACAAGTGTTCCATTATATGGTACACTTGCTATCACAAAACCAAAATAAGGAAGAGTATGACCGCACCAAACGTTAAAACAGGACCTAGCCTGAGAAAATTGGAAAATGACCTTGAGGTAAATAAGACAACTTTACATAATTGGAAGCAAAGTAGACCAAAGCTGTATGAATTTATTATCGAATCGTATGAGCATAAAACTGCTTTGAAAGAAAATATTATGTTTCTAATCGATCAAAAGAAAAAACTTGAAGATAGAATAGAAACAGAGCAACAAAAAGTTTCTTAATTTTTTGTTGGAGTATGTGAATAGTTTTATTTAATTTTTCATAATATAAACGGCTTTTTAGAAAGCTGTTTATAACTCCTAAGTATTTGTAGATTATGGTTTTGAAGATGACTTATAATCTTTTGATTTGATGGTTTTGTTACAAAAGATTCTATCCAATCTTTAGGACTGTAACTACAAATTTTATAAAATAGATCCAATATCCCATCACTGTTAAATCTTTTTAAATCCTCTTTATTATATTCCATTGTAACATCTATAAGTATATTGTGAAAATATAATATATCCTGTAAAATCTCTTTATTTCCTTTTAATTTTGTAAAGAAATCTACTAGTTTTTTATCCTCATACAATTCAATTTTTTCCATAAAAGAATAGCTTTGTAAAAACAGCTCAATATATTGTTTTGTTTTTTTTGGAAGCGATATATCTATAATAAACTCTTTGTTTATCTGTATTACCTGGGAGTAAATAGCACTAAGTTGTAACTGCATGGGTTGATCTTGCAATCTTTTTAAAAGCTCTATCACAAGTTGTACCCTTAGTTCTTCTTTTTGCAATAAAGCTATGGAGGGGAATATTTTATCAATAACGTCAAGTTCAATCAATGTTTGAAAAAAGAGATATGGATTTTGATTTTCAAATACTTTTTTTATCTCTTTATAAACTCTATCAGGCTGTAAAAACTGCAATTCATTTTTCATAGAAACAATAAGTTTTTTGGTCGTTGCATCGATATTCCACTCAATTCCAAGTTTGGCTCTGAGTCTTGCTACTCTTACAACCCTTAAAGGATCTTCTACAAATGCGAAGGATGTATGCCTTAGTACTTTGTTTTTTATATCATCCCTGCCGTTAAAAGGATCAATATAAATATCTTTTTTTTCATCATAGGCAATAGAATTGATCGTAAGGTCTCTCCTTTTTAGATCATCTTCCAATGTTACGTTTTTTATTTGTGCCTCAAACCCGTTATAACCGTGGGAAGTTTTTCGCTCAACCCTTGCAAGAGCCAACTCCGAGCCGTCTTCTTGTAAAAATACCGAAAAATCTTTTCCTACTTTTGGAAGATGGGTAAAATCTGCTTCACTATAACCGACAGCGACATAATCTTTATCGCTTATTGGATAACCTAAAAGCTTATCACGAACAGCACCGCCGACAAGATATATGTTTTTTTTGATTTGCATTAGAAATGATTGCAAATTTTTGATTAATTAAGTCTAAACTGCATAGAAATTTTTTATCATAAAATTTAAAAAGATAAAAATATAGAACTTTGGATTTATTATAAATCATATCACTTATATATTAATTAAAATTTCTTTGTATTCTCTTCTAAATTAAGATATTCTTTGATAAGCAATGCTATATCCGCAAAGGAGTTTCTAATCCCAATTATTATTAGTTTTTAAATTTTTTGAAAACCCAAATATCGGTACATTTTTGCGTATATGCTCACTTCACACCCCGTGATCTGCAGTAATTATTAGTAAATCATCATCTTGTAATTTGATTAATAAATCACTAATTTTTTGATCAAATTACTCTAATCCTTTGGCATTAATCCAAGAATTATCCCATGAACTCATTGCAATAACCATTAAAATATAAAACTTTGTTTTTGAATTTGTCATATAGTTTTTTTACTTTAAAATTTTGCACAGTATACAGCAATATCAATTATTTGTATAGAAAATTATTGCTATTTATTTAAACTTTAGAAGTTTTTAAAGACTTCTAAAGAGATTAAGCTATTTGTTTTTTTGACATTAAAAATAACATAGAGTATCTCAATGTTTCTAAAAACACTAAAACAGCCAAAAAGAAATAAAAAACTGCAAAGCTACCTTGAGTAATGTATTCTATAACAAAAGAGGATAAAGATGCACTTGATAATTGGAAAAATCCCAATAGTCCCGATGCATATCCTGAACTATTTGAAAAGTTTTTAATAACACCGGCTGTTCCTAAGGGGATTAAAAAACCATTGGCAAAAGTCAAAATCGTAATAGGTAATAAAAACAATACTAAGTTAAATTCACGAAAACTAGCAAAAAGCATCACAATCCCGGATACAAAAAAGAAGAAATATCCTATAGATAAAACCTTTTGAAATTCAAAATAATCTAACAATCGTCTTGATGTCAGATTCCCTATTACATAGGAGACGGATAAGGAGATAAACGATAACCCTATCGTTTTTACGTTAAAATGGTGTTCATCAAGAATAAATGCCGACTGGGTAATATAAGCAAAATATATGATATATGCAATGCAAGGCATCATAACATAGGATAAAAATACCCTGTGTGAGAGCAATTTTTTATATTCTCCCAAAATTTTTAAAGGATGTAAAGTGTCATGCTTTAAGGTATTAATATGTTTAGGGAGAATCATAACAATACCTATTAAAAGTATTATTCCAAGGCATAATAAAAAAACAAAAGTGAATCTCCATCCAAAGTATATATCTATATTCGATCCTATATAAGGTGCTATAGCGGGAGACATTCCTACAAAAGGGAATATTGTGGTAAAAATTTTTCCACTCTCTTCTTTGGAAAATAGATCTCCAACAAGCGTTCGTCCGATAGTCATACCCGCAGCAGAACCGATACCTTGAAATAATCTAGCTAATATCAAAGATTCTATTGTAGGCGAAAAAATACATACAATAGTTGAAATTAGATAAATGACCACTCCGCTCATCAACACGATTTTTCTTCCGTATCTTTCACTTAACGGTCCGTAAATAAGTTGAGAAATAGCTAAACCGAATAAAAACATTCCGATTGTAAACTGTGTAGTACTATTGGTACTTCCAAGAGAAGTTTTTACTTCAGGCAGTGACGGTAGATATATGTCTGTAGACATAAGTCCAAGTACTGACATAAGTATAATAAGTGATAAGCATTTTGTTTTGATACTCATATATTTAACTCCTTTTTTAAAAGTTTTAACGGGTTTTCTAAAAGAATCTCTTTTTTTCTTTTTTCCGACAACTCAATTTTTGAAAATATCTCATGAGTTTCCAATACCCAATTATCAATATCAGGTTGAGATATTTGTCCAAAATCGGAACTATATATTACATTTGACAGATCATATAAAGTTGAAGAGATATCATCCCAATCTTGATAACCTAGTTTATAGGTTAACAATGTTTGCTCAATCCAAATATCTTCCGATTCAATTGCTTTTAATTTTTCATAATTAAAGCCTGAGATAGGATTTGCAGGCTGATTTAATAAAAGTTTTTTGTATCCAATACTATTACACGCTTCTATTAACAGCATAATCTCATCATAAGATGAATGTCCTGTTGAGACAACTATCTGATTATCTTTGGCAAACTTCAATATATCAATAACCGAACCTTTTAGTTTTGATGACTCACTTATAAACTCAGGTAAGTCCCCTACTTTTTCCATATATTTATTACTATATGTTCTTTTTACTTTTGGTTTATGGGTATGGTTTTGAGTTATCGTCGGTAAATGTACCAAAAACGATATATCTAAATTGGATCTATATTCATACAAACTTCTTTGTATCGTTTCAATAGATACTCCACCTGCAATTTTATTGAGTGTCAAAGAGGGAAATACCGGTAATCCTAAATCTTGTGCAATCATTGCCGATTGAACGGTAGAACCTAAGTGGCTTTTTAAAACAACTGCTCCTTGATGTTTTTTATATATTTCCCCTGCTTGAATTGCATTGTATCTTCTTAGATACATATCCGGATTCACATGATAATGGATATCGATAAACTTGTAACTATCTATATTATCAAACTCATATTTCATCGGCGTTTTTCCATGGTTCTGCATAATTGTGTTTTTCTCTTGCTTTTTCAAGGGGCATTCCGTTGATGATCTCATTGATAATATTTTCTTCTGTTTTTTTAATCTTAATTGCTCTGGACAAACAAGTTTCTATTAACTCTTTAGGTACTACTAAAACACCGTTTTTATCGCCAAAAATCAAATCTCCGTGATTAATAGTGACATCGTTAATTTTTAAACTGCTTTCCATAGCTATCAAACGGGATCTATTTTTAGCAGAACACATAAAAGTATGTGCACTAAAAATCGGTATTTTTGATTTTTCTATCTCTTCCACATCCCTCACTGCTCCATAAATAGCTACCCCTGCAATTTGTTTTATCTCTGCCATTTTTGTCAAAATTCCACCCCATGTAGTACAAGAATCCATTCCATTGTTATCTAATAGGACTATTTCATTTTCTTTTACATTATCGATATAATTTCCTGCATTTTTAAAAGAGTCTAAGGGAGCTTCATAAGGAGAATATTTTACCGTATAGGCATATCCGGCCATTTTTGCATTACTGCTTCTAGGCAATAAGTTTGGAATTCTTTTTTTCACATTTAAGCTATCAAGGGCATCCGATATTGATGCCCCATCCAAGTTTCTATATTCATTTAAGATCATTATATATTCCTTTTAATATTCTTTAAAGCTTATTTATATATTCACTTAGTTTTGCTAAAATCGCTTTGGAGAGTTCCTGCGTTGTTGCAGTCCCACCAAGATCAGGTGTTAAGTTTTTATTCTCTTTTATTACCTCTTGAATAGATTTTTCCAATAAAGAAGCCTCTTTATGAAAAAGAAAATGTTTCAACATAAGAGCTACGGTTAGAAACATAGCTATCGGATTTGCTTTATTCAGTCCAACATAAGACGGGGCACTCCCGTGTACAGGTTCAAAATACGCATAATCGGTACCGATATTGGCACTAGGAGCAAGACCTAAACCTCCCATTATCCCGGCACCTAAATCGGATAAAATATCTCCAAACATATTCTCTGCTACGATCACTTCAAATTGTTCCGGTCTTTTTACTAGCCATAATGCTGTAGCATCAATATTTAATATTTCATGCTTTATATTAGGGTACTGACTTGAAACCTTTTCAAGAAGTCTTTTGGCAAATAATCCACTTTCTCTCATAACATTCGGTTTATCTACAAAAGTTACTTTTTTATACCCATGTTCCTGTGCATATGAAAATGCAAAATCAAATAGACGTAAAAGCCCCTCTTGCGTTTGAAGCCTTATGGTGCAAGCGGCTGAATCAAGATCTTTTGTAGCCCATTTGGGATGTTTGTGTATCTCTTGGCGTATAGAAGAGGGAATATCCATATAATCAAGCCCGGAATAAAGTCCTTCTGTATTTTCTCTTATAATAACAAAATCATATTTCTTTTCATTAGACAGATCAATAACAGGTCTTACATTTGCAAATAAATTTAATTTTTGTCTTAATTGTATAACGGGAGAAACATATTTTATATTTTGCCCTTGTAATTCTTTTTTTAATTCTTTTTCAGCTTCTTCCAAAGGCTTACTTGTAATTGCACCTAAAAGACAAGCATCAGATTCTTTGATTATCTTCCAAGTTTCTTTTGGAACAGGATCTCCGTTTTTTTTCCATTGTTCCCATCCAATCTCACCGTTTATTAAATCAAAGTTATCCAATTTTAATAGATCAAATATAGGTAACACGACTTTCATAACATCTTGACCTATTCCATCCCCCGGGAATACTCCCAATTTTATTTTTTTCATACTTATCTCCTTTTAATTTAAAAATTCATTTATAGTTTCTTTAACTTTATGTGGATTCTCTTCTATTATTCTCATTCCTGCATCAGGTATCTCCACAACATTGTTTTGGGCAAAAATACTATTTATATTGACTAGTTTTGAGTTTTGACCGACAAGTTTCATCACATTGTCACTATCATTATTAAACTGTTCCATTGTTAGAATCATTTGAAAACCATTTTGTAAACGTAAATTAACTTCTTTGAGTGGTATGTTGAATTTATATTTGCATGATAATTGATCCGTATAGATAAAACTATCTAACAAATCAATCGCTTCATATGTCAGGTTTTTTATTAACATTTTTTTTAAAAGAGTTAACTTTTCATCTAATTCCTCATTCATATATTCAGGAGATGATATTAAAATCACTTTTTTATCCCCGAGAAGATCCATAGAATACTGAAGAACAACTCCACCGTAAGCAAAACCGATAAAAAAATCATAATTACCGGCTTGAGACAACAGCCATTCTTTGAACATTTTGACACTACATTCAATCTGGGTACACCCCTTGCTAAAACTTATAATATCAATATAATCAAATTGAACGGATGGATAATGTTGTTTAAAAAAATCGATTGTTCTATTAGGAATGATCTCCTCTGCAGTAATTGACGAAACAATTAATCCTTTTTTAGAACTCTCGATACCATTAAAAGAATGAATATTATACTGCATATAATTCCTTTCTTTTAAAATATTTTGTGTGTGAATTCATTGTTTTTGCATTAATATTTAAAAGTCCTGAAAAAATATTTTCAACTTTTTTATCATTGTAATAATCTTTCATCATTATATATTGCGTAGCATCGAAAATTTGAAACAAGTTACAGTTGATTTGCTCTACTCTCGCTAAAAATAATGTAATAGAAAGTAGATCTAAATTCCCTCCCCCTTTTCCAAGACCACCAATAGAAGCATCTATATATTTGGCACCTTCATTGATTGCAACAATTGAGTTATACAAAGAGAGCCCTAAATTATCATGCCCATGAAACCCTAAAGCAATTGGGTATTTTGCAAAAGTATTAAACAGCATCTTAATCTCTTCAGGTAAAGAGTGCCCATTTGAATCGGCAAAATACAATACATCAAATTCCATATTAAATACAGGCTGTAATTTACGTTCGATTTCATCGATTGTATATTCGGAAATATGTGTAAAATTCAAAGCAACAAAAAAACCTAATTCTTTTGCTTTATTTACCAATTGAATTAAATGAAGATCAATTATTTCAGGGAGGCAAAATCGTATTGATTTTACAGAGCTTTGTTTTAAAATATATAAATCATTCAAAGTAAGATGCTTAGAATGACACATTATCGTAATATTAATTTCATCACTCAAAGAATGAATTTTATTAATAAGCTCCAACGTAAGATCTCCTGTTAATCCTATATCTTCAAGCTCAACCAAAGGTCCTTTGAAATACCCTATTTCTATATTGTGTATATTAGAATTGATAAGATATTTGACAATATCCCCAATCTCTTGTTCAGAAAAATTAAAATTATTTCTGTAGCCGCCATCTCTTAACGTAACATCCAATATCTGAATATTTTCCATTTTTCTACCTTTATGTGCATATATTAAAAAATAATCTTTAGTAATAAAAAAGTCTTAGTTAATATACTCAACCTTTTCAAAACCAAAACCTATAGAGTCAAAAAATTTAACATACCCTCCTCTTTTTATTTATATTATTAATCAAAGCTGAGCTTTAATTATTATTTTATATTTTTATGTAGCTTTTGATGCTTTAAAGCTTTCAATTTATCCATAAAATACAGTAAGGGAAGTATATCAATAGGTTGTCAAAAAAACTGTCAAGTTTTCTAAATAATGATTATTTTAAATCGAAATACTAGATGATGACTTACAACATTTTAATAAAACTACTTTTAGTTTTGGTACTGTCTTCATAGTATTCTCCTTATATAATAAGCTTATACTATTACTATATATCAAGGGATAAATAGCATATGAAATTATAATAAATGAAATTTATTTGTAGTTATAAAGCCTAACCCCCTGATAAGGTACAGTTTCTATTATTTGATATTCTAATCGTGTACGAAGTTGCCAAATAAGGGTACGTACTGAACTTTCTGAAATGATATTGTCTTCCCATATCTCATATTCTAATTGACGATTTGTTACCACTTGCCCTTTTGCCATAACCAACAAATATAATAACTGAGACTCTTTTTTACCTATTTTTATAAATTCATTTTTAAAAAATAGTTCTTTGTTCTCTATATTAAAAGAATATCCATAACCCAAATCAAAATTTGAATGAGGCTTTTCTAAAGCTTCATGACTAAGCTTTGCCTTTACCACTTTCATAGTTGATTTTAAACTTTGTTTTTGAAATGGTTTTATTTCGTAGGCTATAGGCTTTGTTTTTATAGCTCTATCGATAGTTTTATCATCACTATAAGCTGTTAAATACACTATATTTGTATCTCTTATTTTGTATAAATCTTCTACTGTAGATATTCCATCTTTTTTACCCTCTAACTCTATATCCATCAGAACAATATCGGGTAAATATGTTTTAAATTTATCAATAGCTGTTTCATTAGATTTTGCTATTCCTATCACATCTAATCCCATCTCTTCAATTATCTGTTTTATTTCCATTGCCGTTATTGCTTGATCTTCTACTATTAATACCTTATGTTTTTTTTTCATATTAACTCCAAATAATTTTTACTTTTGTTCCATTTGTACTAATCATCTCCAATTTACCATTTAAATAAATTTCAACTAATGAACGGATAAGATTCATTCCAAATGATTCCTCTTTAGATTGTTGAAAACCTATTCCATTATCAACTATCTCTAATGTTTTTTGCCCCTCTTTTTTATAGAAATTAATATAGATTACTCCTTGATTTGTTAAAAAAGCATGTTTAATACAATTGGTAACAAGTTCATTGACAATAAGTCCGCAATATACAGCTTCTTCTGATTTTAAATATGCTTTAATATTATATTTTACAACTATATCTTCACTAAATGTTGAATTCTTTATCTCATTTACTATAGATTCAAAATATTCTGTTGGTGCAATTGTTAATAAATCTTTATTCTCCATATAAAGCATATGGTGTAATTGATTCATAGCATTTAATCTTGTTTGTATCGTAAAGAGAATTTCAGCTGTATTTGTATCTTCTAGACTCTCTTTCTGTAGTCTAATGAGTGAAATAATAGTTTGCATATTGTTTTTTACCCGATGATTTAATTCTTTGAGTAAAAACGTTTTATCATTAAGAGCAGTTTGTAACTCTTGTGTTTTTAGATCAACCATTTTTCCTAAACGTACTGTTTCTGTTTTTTGATTTTCTATTAATATATTTTGAGTTTTATCTTTTTCTTTTTGCAATATTTTGATCCTATCGGCTAATGCAATTGAAAATATCACTCCTTCTAAAACTAAAAATAATTCAACTAAATAAGGTATATCATTATAGATATTATATATACCTACACTTGCTAAATACATACTTGTCATTGAGATAAAAAAAACAAACCAACCTAAAAGTAAAAAATAACTTTGCCTATTTTGTTTAATGGCACCGTAAATTGTCAATGCAAAAATCAGTACAAGTAAAATTACCGAAAAAATATTTCTGATCCAACCTTGTTCTTGAAAATATACCATTAAACATAGAATAAATGGGTATATCAAAAGATATAGTGTCAGGTATTTATCTATTTTAGGATAATTTTCGTTTGTATTAATAAACGAGACGGTAAATAATGCAAAAAATAATATTGGTAACGCAACTATCAAAGAAGCCCCTTTGATAATCAACTCAACTAATTGTGAATCTTGTATAAAAAGGCTAACATATCCGGTATAAAAAAACTGATGTAATGCAATAGTTATAATATAAAATACGTAATAAAAATAACTTATTGATTTAACAATAAAATATATAAATAAATTATAAATTGCCAAAATCAACATAGCACTAAAGAAAAAAACTAAAATATTCTGTTCTTTTATCTCTTTTTCATAAAATGACTGAAATTCATAAAGTTTATAATCTACAATTAAAGTAGTGATATTGGATGTGATCTGTAAATAATATGTATTAATCTCTTTAGGTTGCAGTGTGATTTTAAAAATAGGTTTTATAACCTTTCTATCTGCACTAATCTGAAAAAGCCCTTCGCGTTTTACTATATCCTTATAGTAAAGATTTACATGTGTTGTAAGGGCATTTTCATACCTAAGTATTCGTCTTTGTACTGTATTTGTATCATTTTTAAGTGTAAATTTTACCCATACTGTAAAATCCGGTGCATAACCAAAAGCTAAATGTTTTGAACTATTGATTTTTTTAAATTTTTTCTTTTTAATACTATCGATAGTTTCCATTTTTTTATAATCAATATACATATAGCTTAATGGTAGTAAGTTTAATAATTGATCTTCGTTTATACTTATTAATTTATTAGCAGATACAGAGGAATAAAATATTGATATAACAATAAAAATATATACAATTTTTTTGTACAAATAAAGCCTCCTCCCCTATAATTAGCAACAAAATAGTTACATAGTCTATTCTATCTACATTTATATTAAAAAACTTGACTCTTTTTTTGACATCTTTTTTTAATAATTATGCACATTCAAAAAAGGAAAGACAATGATTAACATAAACAAAAACAAGACAGTACAAAGGTTTGAAGCATTATTTCAAAAAAAAGATAATATACAATACTTTGAAAAAGTATTTGTATTGGAAAAATTCATAGATGAAATTTTAGAATTTAATCAAAAAATCAATTTTAAATCCAATTACAATAATTTACATATTGTAAAAACTACTGAAGAGTTAATAAAAATATTTGAACTAAGAAGTGAAGTATACAGTAATTTAGGATACCAAAATGAATTTCCCGAATATCTACCAAATATGAATTTTGATTTTTATGATAAAAATTCTGCAATACTCTACGTAAAAACAAATGGGGAGATTAGCGGAACATGTAGATTAATCTTTGATTCTGATAAAAAACTCCCAATTGAAGAAAAATTAAATCTATCCGACATAAGAAAAAAATTTTCAAATATTGCTGAGATATCAAGGCTCATTGTCAAAAAAGAAAATAAAGGGCTAAATTTAGATTTTAAATATTTAATGGCTGGTATCTATTACCTCAAAACACAAAATAATTTAAATGCATCTATATCTGTATTTTTACAAGATCATTTTAAACTATACAAGAAACTAGGTGGATTTAATATAGAAAGAGAATTGGAGTCTTATGGAAAATTAAACAAGCCCTTTGTTATTTCTACTTGGAACCCATTAGAAATCTCAAAGTTTTTTCAAAAAGCTTTTTTAACGTAATCTTTAACATAAGGCTGATAATAATCTATCAGCCTTTTTAAAAAATTTAATTATTTATATCGATGGGTAATACGACCCTTATCTAAAGAGTAAGGTGTAATCTCCACCCTTACCGTATCCCCTAAAAGTATTTTGATATAGTTCATTCTCATTTTTCCAGAGATGTGACATAGTACAATATGACCATTGTCAAGTTCAACTCTAAATGTAGCATTCGGTAATACTTCGATTACCTTACCATCAACAACGATTACATCATCTTTAGCCATTTACATTTCTCCTTTTTTTATTCTACCAATGTAAGTATTTGAGCTTTGCCGTCTATTATTGCAACTTGATGTTCATAGTGGCTTGTACGAAGTCCATCCGCACTTCTTACAGACCATTTATCATCACTGTCAATAATCGGCTCTTCATCTTTTTGACAAACCATAGGTTCAATACAAAAAATCATACCGTTTTTAATCTTCGGACCTTGTTTTGCATTGAATCCCTCAAGATAATTTGGAACTTCGGGATCACAATGTGGAACTCGACCGATTCCGTGTCCGCAAAATTTTATCAAAGGGACATAACCACGTCCTGTGATAAATTTTTCAAGTTCCAAGCTTAACTCTTTAAAACGCATACCTTGTTTTATAATATCAATTGCATGAAAAAGTGCATCTTTACTACACGCAATAAGTTCCTCATCCTCTTTGGATATCTTACCGATAGGGATCGTAACAGCGGCATCACCGTACCACCCATCGATCTCACTCCCGATATCAATACCCAAAATATCGCCCTCTTTTAAAACAGTATCATCGGGGATTCCGTGGATAATTACTTCATTGAGTGATGTACAAACTGCATTTGGAAATCCGTAAAGTCCTTTAAAAGCAGGTCTTGCTCCAAGGTCTCTTAAAAACTTTTCCCCCATCGCATCCACCTCTAGAAGTGTCATTCCGGCTTTTACATTTTGTTGAAGATATTGCAACGTTTTCCCAACCGCCTGAGCGGCGGTTCGGAGTTTCTCAATTTCATCTGGTTTTCGTAAAGGTATCGCCATAGTTTAGATTATAAACCTACAGCACTAAGAGTGTTGTATTTGTTTGTATATTGTTGTGCTTCAATTTTTCTCATAGTATCGATTGCAACTTGTACTACGATAAGTACTGCCGTACCTCCAAAGAAAAACGGAACTCCCATCGCTTTTACGATAAGCCAAGGAACCGTAGCAATCATACCTAGATAGATTGAACCCCAAAAAGTAAGTCTACCTGCGGTTTCATTTAAAAAATCAGCTGTACCGGTTCCCGGTCTAATTCCAGGGATAAAACCACCTTGTCTTTTTAGGTTCTCTGCTATATCTTTGGCATTGAATGTAATCGATGCATAGAAGTATGCAAAAAATACGACAAAAAGAAATGTCAATAGATTAAATGTGTAACTATTTGGATTTAAGTAATCTGAAATCGCAACAAGAACTTCATTTTGTGTCCCTTGTAATACTGTTGCAGGGAACATTAAAATAGCACTTGCAAAGATTACAGGGATAACTCCGCTTAAGTTTACTTTGATAGGGATATAGTTCATGATTCTTTTATCTTGATTTTGCATCACAACTTTTCTACTGTATGAAACAGGAACACGACGTTCAGCTAATTCAACATAAATAATAGCACCCACGGTAGCTAAAATAACAACTATAATCGCAATAACAGTTAAGAAATTCATTTGACCGTTATTAACCAAATCAACTGTACCGCCTATTGCTCCCGGAATTGCAGAAACAATCCCCGCAAAGATAATAAGTGAAATACCGTTTCCGATACCTCTTTGGGTAATTTGCTCACCAATCCACATAAGCATCATAGTACCGGCTACCATAGAAACAGTTGAAACTGCGATAAATACATCCATATCAACCATAATTGCACTCTGTCCCGCTTTACCTGTAAGGGAATTAAGTCCCATAGATACACCAATAGCTTGAACGGCAGTGATAACAATAGTCGCATATCTGATTATTTGCATATATTTTTGCATCCCGTCACGCTCTTTTTTCATCTTTCCAAGCGCAGGAAACGTAGCAGCTAAAAGCTCCATAATAATTGAAGCCGTGATATAAGGCATGATACCTAATGAGATAATACTTAGTCTCTCTACAGCGTTTCCGCTGAACATATTAACTAGACCAAGTGCATTGTTTGAATTTGAATCAAAAAACTCTTTTACTACACTTAAATCAACACCTGGTACCGGCACGTAAGCCAATACCCTGTATATCAAAATAAAACCTAATGTGATTAGTATTTTATTTATTAAATCTTTACTCATGGTAATTATTTACCGGTTGTAGTTACATTTTCATCTTTTATCTTAGATGCAACATCTTTTACCGTAGATCCGATAAGCTTCACTTTTGTAACATCTTTTGATAATTTATAAACTGATCTGATAGACTCCATTGTAATCTCATCAAGATTCGCAACTTTTTTTACTTTATCAACGTTGATAGAGTAAGGTTTTACAACTCTTGAATAAAATCCAATTTTTGGAACCCTTTTTTGAAGAGGCATTTGACCACCTTCAAAGTGTCTTTTAATTTTATATCCAGATCTTGATTTTTGCCCTTTTTGACCTCTAGTAGCAGTTTTACCCATACCAGAACCCTGACCTCGTCCAACTCTTTTTCTGTTTTTAGTACTTCCGACAGCTGGTTTTAAATCTTGTAAAATTGACATCTATTATCCTTTTATTTTTGCTAAAGCTTCAACTGTAGCTTGTACAAGGTTATTAGGGTTGTTTGAACCTAATGATTTTGCGATAATATCGGTAACACCTGCAAGTTCAAGTACCGGTCTAGCAGCACCCCCTGCGATAAGTCCCGTACCCTCAGATGCAGGTTTTAATAAAATCTTACTTGAGTTATACTTGTACTCAATATCATGGTTGATAGTTGATCCGTGAAGTTTAACCTCTACAAGTGATTTAAATGCATCATCAAGTGCTTTTTTAATTGCATCTGGAACCTCTTTTGCTTTACCTGTTCCAAATCCAACTGTTCCTTTTTTATCACCAACAACAACTAAAGCAGTAAATCTAAATCTTCTACCACCTTTAGCAACTTTTGTAACTCTACCAATCTTAACGATAGCTTCTTCAAAGTCTTCTCTATTAACTGCCATCATTACCCCTTATAGTTTGATACCGTTATCTCTTAATGCATCAGCAAAACTTGCTACTACACCGTGATAAAGGTAACCGTTTTTATCAAAAACTACAGTTTCGATATTTTTAGATTTTAAAGTCTCTGCAAATGCAGCAGCTACTTTTACAACATTTTCTTTATTTACCGCTAATTTTAATGCTCTACTATCAACAGCAGCTAAAGTTTGACTTGCAATATCATCAATAGCTTGTGCATAGAAGTATTTATTAGATTTAAAAACAGTTACTCTAGGTCTCTCAGCCGTTCCGCTGATTTTCCCTCTAACTCTTTTTTTTCTTCTAATTCTTAAAGCATCTCTTTTTAATAAATCTTTTGCTCTACTCATTTTGTACCCCTATTACTTCGCTGTCTTACCAGCTTTTCTAACGATATGCTCGTCAGTGTACTTCACACCTTTACCTTTATACGGCTCTGGTGGTCTGAAACCTCTAATCTTCGCTGCAGCTTGACCAACTGCTTGTTTGTCGCTCCCTTTAATAGTGATGATATTTTTATCAACACCAATCTCCATCCCCTCAGGAATATCAAAATTAATCGGGTGTGAGAACCCAAGTTGAAGCTCAAGAACTTTCCCTTTTACGGCAGCTCTATAACCAACTCCATTGATCTCTAAAGATTTTGTGAAACCTTCGTTTAAACCAACAACTGCATTGTTAGTTAAAGCTCTGTAAGTTCCCCAGTAAGCTCTATCTTGAGATGTTTCACCTTTTAATGCAAATACGATGTTTCCATCAGCTACTTCCACATCAACTCTGTTGTGTGTATCTACATCAATTGCTTTATTTCCTTTTTTTACCGTAACAACACCGCTATCTACTGTTACTTCAATTCCACTTGGGATTGCTATAGGTTTTTTTCCAACTCTTGACATCTATACAACTCCTACCATATAGAACAAAGTGCTTCACCACCAACATTTTGTTTATACGCTTCATCATTAGCGATAACACCTTTGTTGGTTGAAACAATAATTGTTCCGTATCCGTTTTTAAAACTTTTTAATTCAGAAGCATTTTTATAAATTCTTCTACCTGATTTAGAGATTCTTTTTACTTCGTTGATAACACTATTGTCATTATCATCATATTTTAATGTAACCGTAATAGTTTTTTTCTTTGGATCTGTATCAACTACTTTGTAATCCTCAATATACTCTTTTTGCTTTAAAACATTACAAACAGCTTCTACAGTATTAGAGTGTACAAGAGTAGTTACTTCTAACTTTCTCATTGCACCGTTTCTAATTCTAGTCAAAGCGTCTGCGATTAAATCATTCATCATGGGCTTTTCCTTCCTTTATATTACCAACTAGATTTTCTAATACCAGGTATTAAACCTTCGTTAGCCATTTTTCTTAAACAAACTCTACATAAACCAAAATCTCTATATACAGATTTTGGTCTACCACAAACTGAACATCTTGTATATGCTCTACTTGAAAACTTAGGTTTTCTTTGTTGTTTTGCGATCATCGATTTCTTTGCCATTATGCTGCTCTCCCTTTAGCAAATGGGATTCCCATAAGCTCTAATAATTTGTAAGCTTGCTCATCACTATCTGTTGAAGTAGTAATGGCAATGTTCATACCGTGTGTTTGGATAATGTTATCATATACAACTTCCGGGAACATTAATTGCTCATTCAATCCAAAGTTATAGTTTCCGTTTCCATCAAATCCATTATTTGGAAGACCTCTAAAGTCTTTTACTCTTGGAAGTGCAATAGATACAAGTTTGTCAAAGAACTCATACATTCTATCCCCTCTAAGTGTAACTTTAACACCTACAGGCATCCCCTCTCTTACTTTAAAACCTGCAACAGATTTTTTAGAGATTACAGTTACCGCTTTTTGCCCTGCAATTAAAGAGATAGTATCTGCAATATTTTGCATCAATTTACTATCCTTCATCGCAAAACCTGTTCCAACAGAGATAGTGATCTTCTCTAATTTAGCTGTAAGCATAGTATTCCCAGGGAATTCAGTTTCTAAAGCAGGTTTTACTTCATTTTTATATTTATCAAATAATCTTGCTGCCATCTTCTTACTCCTCTACTTTTGCTACATTAGAGATATCAATAGGCATCTCTTTGTTTACAAAACCACCGTCTTTGTGTTGTTCACTTGGTTTAACAGTTTTTTTAGCAATTTTACAATCTTTAACGATCACTTTACCTTTACTTGGCATTACTGCTAAAACTTCTCCGGTTTTACCTTTATCGTCCCCTGAGATGATTTTTACAGTATCACCTTTTTTAATTTTGTATTTTACTGCCATTATAATACCTCCGGAGCCAGTGAAACAATTTTCATAAAACCGGCATATCTAACTTCTCTTGCAACAGGTCCGAAAATTCTCGTTCCGATTGGTTCTTTTTTATCGTTTAAAATTACCGCTGCATTATCATCAAATCTGATAAGTGACCCGTTTTCTCTTTGAACCTCTTTATGAGTTCTAACGATAACGGCTTTTACAACAGCACCTCTTTTTACTTTTCCAACAGGTAAAGCTTTTTTAACTGAAGCAACAATAACGTCACCAACAGTTGCGTATCTTCTTTTAGAACCACCTAAAACTTTGATACACATGATCTCTTTTGCACCTGTATTATCAGCTACATTTAATCTTGAAAAACTTTGGATCATAAGCTCACTCCTTTAGAAATAACTGTTTTAAGTCTAAAAGATTTTGTTTTTGATAGAGGTCTACACTCAACTGCGCTAACCGTATCACCAACATCTAGTTCATTTTTTTCATCATGAATCAAATACTTTTTAAATCTTTTTACAGTTTTGTGGTACTTAGGGTGTAAAACTTTTCTAGTAACTAAAACAGAAGCAGTTTTATCTCCACTTTTCTTTACCACAACACCTTGGATCTCTCTTTTATGTGTATTCATTCTCAACCCTTACATTAAGCTGCAGTTATAGCAGTTTGGATTCGTGCTATATCTTTTTTCACAGCTCTTAATTCACTTGTGTTTGTCAATTGCATTGTTTTTAATTTTAATTTTAATTCAAACAATAGCACCTTCTTCTCTTTTAATAACTCGTTTAGTTCTTCTAAACTTTTACCGCTAATATCAGAATAAGTCATTTTCACCCTCTCTACTTACAATTTTTGTTTTAAAAGGAAGTTTGCTTTGTGCCAGTTTCAATGCTTCACGTGCCAGTTCTTCAGAAACTCCCGCAATCTCAAAACAGATTTTTCCAGGTTTGATGTTCATTACATATTTATCAACAGGACCTTTACCTTTACCCATTCTCACTTCAAGCGGTCTTTTTGTTAAAGGTTTGTCAGGGAAAACCATAATCCAAACTTTCCCTTGTCTGTTCATCTTTCTTGTCATAGCAATCCTTGATGCTTCGATTTGTCTTCCATCAATTCTACTATGCTCTAACGCTTTAATACCAAACTCACCGTATGCAAGAGTATTCGCCTTTTGAGACTTTCCTCTATTTCTACCCTTCATTTGCTTTCTATATTTTGTTCTTTTAGGCATTAACATGATTATTCACCTCTCTTTTTAGGAGCTCTTTTTCTCTTTGCAGGTTTTTTATCATCAGTTGTTGATTCTACAGGGATACCTTTTGCAAGAACTTCCCCTTTGAATATCCAAACTTTAATACCGATACAACCGTAAGTTGTATGACCTTCGGCAAAACCGTAATCAATTCTAGCTCTTAGTGTATGTAAAGGAACTCTTCCTTCAAGATACCACTCGGTTCTTGCCATTTCAGCTCCACCAAGTCTCCCTGAAACTGATACTTTGATACCTTTAGCTCCGGCTTTGATTGCATTTTGCATAACTCTTTTCATAGCTCTTCTAAATGCAACCCTTCTTTCAAGTTGTTGTGCAATATTTTCAGCCGCTAATTGACCAGATAGGAAAGGCTTTCTCTCCTCTTTGATATTAACTGCAATATCTTTTCCGACAAGTGCTTTAAGATTGTTTTTTAATTTTTCAACATCCGCACCTTTTTTACCGATAATAATTCCTGGACGTGCAGCAACAATCGAAACTCTTACTTTTTTTGTAGTTCTTTCAATAATTACTTGTGCGATCCCTGCATAGTAAAGTTCTTTTTTAACAAACTTTCTAATTTTGTTATCTTCAGCAACGTTTTCCGGCATCCTTGATCTATTTGGGAACCATCTGCTATCCCAGTTTTTGTTGATACCTAATCTTAGTCCTATAGGATTAACTTTTTGACCCATTACTTCTCTCCCTCAATTGCATTAACTTCTACATAAATATGTGCAGTCGGTTTATGTTTAGGAGATGCGCTTCCTCTTGCTCTTGGAGTATATCTCTTTAACACTGGACCTTTATCAACTCTACAGCTTGTAACTACCGCCTCTTCAGGTTCTAACCCTGCATTGGCAACAGCAGACGCGATAACTTTCGAGATAATTCCCGCAGCTTTATTTGGAGTAAACTCTAAAGATGCAATTGCAACTTCAGCATTCATACCTTGCACTTCTCTAGCAACTAATCTTGCTTTGATTGGAGAAAGTCTAATAAATTTTAATGTAGCTTTACTCATTACCCAACCTTTCTTTGCACAGAACCTTTGTGCCCTTTAAAAGTTCTTGTTGGTGCAAATTCACCAAGTTTATATCCAATATGGTTTTCGGTAATCATTACAGGAACAAAATTTCTTCCATTGTGTACATTAAATGTAAGACCGATCATATCAGGTAAAACCATACTTCTTCTTGACCAAGTTTTAATTGGCTTTTTATCTCCGCTCTCAATAGCTTTTTTTACTTTTTTCGCTAAATGAGCATCAACAAATGGACCTTTTTTAACACTTCTTGCCATTATTTACCCCTACTTCTTTCTTTTTGAAATAATTAGTTTATCACTAGCTTTTTTCTTTCTAGTTTTATAACCTTTAGTCGGCATACCCCATGGTGTAACAGGATGTCTACCAGAGTTAGTTTTACCTTCACCTCCACCGTGCGGGTGGTCAATTGGGTTCATTGCAGATCCTCTAGTTTGAGGTCTAATACCAAGGTGTCTAGTTCTACCGGCTTTACCTATAACCATGTTAGAGAAATCTTCGTTTCCTACAATTCCTACTGTTGCCATACAAGTACCAAGAATTTTTCTCATCTCTCCACTTGGAAGTCTTAAGATGATATATTTATCTTCTCTACCCATAACTTGTGCATATCCACCAGCTGATCTTGCAATTTGTCCACCTTTACCCGGTTTCATCTCAATATTATGAACCATTGTACCAACAGGCATAGATGATAATTTCATTGCATTACCCGGTAAAATATCAAGTCCAGACTCAGCAGCTTGAATTGTAGCACCCACTTTTAATCCACTTGGTTGGATAATATATCTTTTTTCCCCGTCAGCATAATTGATTAAACAAATTCTACAGTTTCTGTATGGATCGTACTCAACAGTAGCAACCTTTCCAGGAACTCCAAGTTTATTTCTTTTAAAATCAATAATTCTATATAGTTTTTTAGCACCAGCTTCTTTATGTCTTGAAGTGATTCTACCATTATTATTTCTACCAGCTGTAGCTTTAACTCTTTTTACAAGTCCTCTTACAGTTGGTTTAGAAGTAATATCAGAAGTCTCCATAACCGACATAAATCTTCGAGCTGGAGTTATTGGTCTAAATTTTTTAATTGCCATTATTTACTCCCTTATGCTGAAAGGTTCGCTATCTCAGCGCCCTCTGGTAATGTTACGTAGAATTTTTTAAAGTCAGGTCTTTTTCCAATTCTTCCTCTAAATCTTTTTACTTTACCATCTTGTCTTAAAGAATTTACTTTTGTTGGAGTTACTCCAAAATACTCTTTAAACACTTCTTTTAAACTATTTTTAGTCATTCTAGTGCTTGTTTGTACAACAATTACACCATTTTCTTGAAGATCAATAGTTTTTTCTGTATAAACAATTGATTTGATATCTGTAATATCTGCCATTTTTATACCCTTATACTAAGCTATCGATTACTGCTTTCTCAATTAAAATTGAGTGGTACGCAGCAACTAAATATGCATTTAATTCTGATTTTTCAATCACATAACAGTTTTTGATGTTTCTGAAAGCTAAATAAGTTTTCTCATCAAAACTATCAACTACAACAAGAGTATCTCTTTTATCAAGTTTACTTAAAATTGCAGCTGCATCTTTTGTTTTACCCGATTCAATTTTGATTGAGTCAGCAACAAATACATTTCCTTTTTCAGCTTGTGCATTTAATGCATATCTTAAAGCCAATACTTTTTGTTTTTTATTAATTTTTTGGTTATAGTTTCTATTAGATGGTCCAAAAATTTGTCCCCCACCTACAAATAGTGGAGATCTTTTAGAACCCCATCTAGCAGCACCAGAACCTTTTTGAGCTTTAGGTTTTTTACCACCACCGCTTACTTCAGTTCTATTTTTAACTCTAGCAGTGTTTGCTCTGATTCCAGAAAGATAAGATTTTACATAAAGATGTAAGTTGTGAGCATTGATACCTTCAAACTTCTCACCTAACTCCATCTCACTAGCATTTTCAAATTTGTCGTTTAATACTACTAATTTACTCATTATGCAATCCTTACTTTACCTAAAGTTCCATTTGCACCTGCAACTGAACCTTTTAATACTAATATTCCTGTTGATGCGTCAAAAGAAACTACATCATTTTTATGTGTAACATTTGTGTTACCATAATGTCCTGGCATTTTTTGACCTGGCATAACCCGTCCTGGCCACTCACACATACCAATAGAACCAGTTCTTCTACCCATTCTATGTCCATGAGATGCTCTACCACCTGCAAATCCATGTCTTTTAACAGCACCTGCAAAACCTCTACCTTTAGTTTTAAAAGTAGTTTTTACTGTGATACCTTCACTTAAAGCTGATGTATCAAGTTCTCCAGCTTCTGTGTTTGCAACATTTAATGTAGCAAATCTGTTAAACTCTTTTGATAAGTCATATTTTTTTTGTTGACCCTCAATAGCTTTGTTGAATTTTTTTCCATCTGCGTAAGCAACGATAGCAACACCATCATTTACTTCACAAACTTTAGTATCAACAACTTTTACAAGTGTAACAGGCGTAGATGGAACAGTAACTGTTCTACTCATACCGATTTTTTCAACGATAAATTCCATTCTTTCCTCTCCTTACTCTTGACCCATTGATCTTACTTCAACATCAACTTCTGGTGCAAGATCAAGTTTCATTAATGAATCAACTGTATCAGGCGTAGCTGAAACAATATCAATCATTCTACTATGAACTCTAATCTCAAATTGCTCACGTGAATCTTTATTTACGTGTGGACCTTTAATAACCGTATACTTTCTAATTTTAGTAGGCATTGGGATAGGACCAATTAATTCAGCACCTGTTCGCTTAACAGCTTCAATAATTGAAGCAACTGATCGATCTAACACTCTGTGATCGTATGCTTTTAATTTTAATCTAATTTTTTCCATTTTTTTCCTTTAAAGAACTCATTAAAGTTTTGCAAAACTATGGTGTTTTACAGCCCTCTAACCAAATTATGGACGCGGATTATATCCTTTTTTTTTATAAATGTCAAGAAATAAGGTGTTTTGTATAAAAAAGAATTCAATTTATTTCCTTTTTAAAAGGAAATATAAATATAGAAAAATAAAAAAGGAGCTAAAAATGATTTACAAATTTCTTTTTAGCCCCTATCTCTAATAATACTTTTAAAAATTTTTATTTATGAAAAGAAGATGCAATTATTGACATAAACTCATCCTTCGTTTTTTTCTCTTTTTTAAACAGTCCTCGAAGAGCTGATGTTACCGTAGTTGAACAAATCTTCTCAACACCTCGCATCTCCATACACATATGCCTTGCATCAATCACAACAGCAACACCTTTAGGCTTAATACTTTCATTGATCGCATCGCATATTTGTTCTGTCATCTGTTCTTGAATTTGAAGCCTTCTGGCAAAAACATCTACCACTCTTGGTATTTTAGAAAGCCCCACGACTTTACCGTTTGGGATATATGCTACATGAACTTTTCCGATTATAGGAAGCATATGATGCTCACACATTGAATAAAACTCAATATCTTTTACGATTACCATCTCATCGTTACTACTTGTAAACAAAGCTTGTTGTATAATTTCTGTCGGATCCTCTTTATATCCGCCACACATAAACTCCCAAGCTTTTCTTACTCTACTTGGAGTATCCAATAACCCCTCTCTCGTCGGATCTTCTCCTATATGTTTTAAAATTTGTTCTACATGCTGTTCCATTTATACCTCTTCAATTTTTTAATTTGTTTGAATAATCCAACCACTACCTATCACTTTATCTTTATCGTAAAATACGGCTACCTGCCCTTTTGCCACACCGTATGCAGGTTCTTCTAAAACTATCTGACAAAGATTATTTTCAATCGTAACTTTACATCCTATAGCTTTTGTTCTATATCTTAATTTTACACTGCATTGAAAGTTTACATCATCAATATACATATTAAGATTATCACAAATCACTTCATGGATAGCTAGTTTCTCTTTTTTTCCTACCGTTATCGTATTGTTTTTTTTATCTACATCCAATACAAAATGAGGCTCATGTGCCCCGTGAACGTAAAAACCTCTTCTTTTTCCTATAGTATAGTGCATATATCCCTTATGGTGCCCTATTACATTTCCCTCTTCATCAAGTGTGTCTCCAGGCATATCTATATTGGTATGTTTTTTTATTAAATCGGTATAAACAGTATCGACAAAACATATCTCTTGAGATTCTTTTTTGGAAGCCAGTTCGCTAAATGCAGGAATCTCTCTTGCAATTGCCTTGATATCCTCTTTTTTATACTTCGACATTGGAAAAATAAGATGCGGCAATACCTCTTTTTTAACCTGCGCTAAAAAATAGCTTTGATCTTTAGACAAATCATCTGCTACATAGATAAAGTTACCGTCCGTTTTTGCATAATGTCCCGTTGCCAAATAATCGGCTCCAAGCTTCATGGCTTCTTCATAGAGACTACCGAATTTTATTTTTGCATTACATTTTACACATGGATTTGGAGTAATCCCATCCGCATAGCTTTGTATAAAATAATCGTATATATCTTTACCGAACTCTTTGCTTAAATCCAATATATGATATTTAATATTTAAAAATTCACAAACTTTTTTTACAATAGCAATGTTTTTTTCATGGTATCCATCTACACTCTCATGGAGTTTCATATAAATACCCTCTACTTCATAACCATCTTTTTGAAGCATATATGCGGTAATAGAGCTATCCACTCCACCGCTAAGACCTACTATTACTTTTTTATTTGTTTTCAATATATCTATTTTTGGTGTACATCCATTTGAGGATAAGGGATAGATATCCCTTTTTTATCAAATTTCAATTTCACCTTCTCCATCGTATCAAAATATACACCCCAGTAATCAGAGGAATTTACCCAGCTTCTTGTTACAAAATTTACACTGCTGTCGGCTAACTCCGAAACTGCTACAAAAGGTGCAGGTTCTTTTAAGATTCTCTCATCTTTATTTAAAATCTCTTCTAAAATTTTTTTTGCAAGTTTCAAATCATCATCATACCCTATTCCAAATGTGATATCCACTCTTCTTGTCTCTTTTCTAGAATAGTTTACGATATTTCCACCGATTATATTTGAATTTGAAATAATAATTGTCTTATTATCTCCTGTTTTCATAATCGTATTAAAGATATTGATCTCCTCTATAATACCGGCAGCTCCACCTGCCTCTACAAATTCACCCACTTTAATTGGTTTAAAAATCACTATCATAACTCCGGCACTGATATTGGACAAGGTACTTTGAAATGCTAAACCAACCGCTAAACCTACTGCACCTAAAATAGCAATAAAAGAAGTTGTCTCGATACCTATTTGGGACAATGCCGCTAAAACAACGACAACCAATAATAAGCCGTAAATTACACTTTGTAGAAATTCACGAAGCGTTTCATCAAGCTGTCCGCTTTTATTGAGTGAATTTAAAGTAAAATCGGTAATCCATTTTGCCGCTATTTTTCCTATAAAAAATATTGCTAATGCAAGAGCAATATTAATAATATATTCAACTACCACGATTCTCTCCTACTTTGCCGTTTTCTTTTTTGAAGTGTACTATAATCTGGGTTAGTGTTTTCTTTTAAACCACTCTTCATCATCAATTACCGCATAGGGATATTGGGTATAAAACTCCTCTTTGGTAAAATGAAAATGAAACTGTTCTATATAATGTTCTATTATTTTATAAGCATCGTTTATTTGTTGGAATTTTTCCGTATCTCCATTGTTCATATCGGGATGGTATTGTTTAGAAAGCTTCAGATATTTTTTCTTAACAGCCGTTTTATTTTCAAGCCCGATAAGACCTAATGTTTTTGCAGCCTTTTCAATATCTTCAAAAGTGATTTTTTTTCTTTTCATAGGTAATAGTACTATTTTTAATTTAAATGGAGCTTCAGATAGGAGTCGAACCTACGACCTGCTGATTACAAATCAGCTGCTCTACCAGCTGAGCTACTGAAGCAACAATAAAAAATATAAAGTGAATGGAGCGGGTGACGCGACTCGAACGCGCGACAATCTGCTTGGAAGGCAGAAGCTCTAGCCAACTGAGCTACACCCGCATAGTGTTTAGATGCAAATTCTACCATCATATAGGTAAAAATTTACTTAAAATGGTGGGTCCAGAAGGACTCGAACCTTCGACCACTCGGTTATGAGCCGAGTGCTCTAACCAGCTGAGCTATAGACCCATCTCATTTGGTAAGCGGAATTATAGTGTTTTAATTATTAAAATGGACTTAAATTTTTACAACTATCGTACTATATGGATTGTATAAAACATTTGCCCTATTTTGGATTTTGACGTTTCTTCTTTGGGTAAAATCTACTTCATAAACTCCACCGCTGTCGGTTGAAAATTTTGCACAAATTTTTGCAGCCTCATTTATAATATACTCAGGCAAAGTTTTTTTGGTATTGGACACAATTACATGGGATGAAACCCGCCCTTGTAAATGAAACCAAAAATCACTCGCACGTGAGTGTTCAAGCAAATAGATATTTTCCCTCTCATCACGACCAAGCATAATTTTATACCCGTCAATAAAAAAACTCTGGTAAGGATTGGATTTTTTGGTTTTAGTTTGATTTTTCTCTTTTTTAGGAAAATAAAATTCAACCTCATCTATACTTTGACATTTTTGAACGCTCTGTGTTAATCTTTTATAAAACTCTATTTTTTGCTCTAAATTTACCTGTTCTATATATTGATTTTTTGCTTTGGCTTTTGCTTTTTTTGCATCTCTAAACAATTCATTTGATTTTTTTATCTGTTTATTTTTTTCATATCCACTCAGTGTATAAAGGGTTGCTACGATATTTGAAGCTTCTTTATTAAAAGCTTCCGACTTTTGTTCCAACGTTTTTACATCTTCTAAATTATCAAGCAATTTTTGAAGTTTTCCTATCTGTTTTGTAATTTGTGCTATTTTTTGTTTTTTTACACTTTGAAGCTTTTGCTCTATTTTTTGTAAGTAGTTGTTTTCAAGATATTCTTCAATATCATCAATCTCTTGCTCTTTATACTCGAATTTTGGTTTTTCAAGCTCAAGTAATTTTTGTCCCACTTTGACAATTCTAGTTGAAGTCCACTCATCGATATGTCGTAAAGCTTCTAAGATTACATCATCACTATCGAGTAAAATTAAATTTGTATTTTTCCCCGTAAATTCAAATTGTATCTTATACAACTGCTCTTTATAAGATGACTTTTGTTTTATTTCAATTACCAGTATCTTATCATCGTTTCTTAAATAGATATCATTGATTTTACTATTGTTAAATTTTTTTTGCAACACTACGTCAAAGGGTGCGTTAAATATTTTTTTATTGATATCTTTTGAATTTTTTATATAGATATCCGCTACACCTTTTGTCATATCAAAATAGAGTGATTTTTTATTGTTAAATTCTATCTTTATTACATTATTTTCAACCCTTTTAATATGATTGACATTGGAAAAATTTTTAAGATATGTTACGATTTTTTTGAGTAAGAAATATTTCATTTACGAATCTTATCATAGTTTTATAAAATTTTTATCTATCTTTGATATACTTAGGCTGAAAAAATTAAATAGGAGACGTTATGAATAAATTACTAAAATTAGTATTAGCTGGTGCTGTTGTGCTGGGACTAAGTGCATCTGTTGCATCTGCTAGTCCTGCAAAAGGGCAAAAACTTTACTCAAAGAAGTTAAAAAAAGCTTGTGGATTTACTGGAGCTAAGATGGCTACAAAACATACACAAGATGAGTGGGAGAAAATCTACAAAGATGGAAAATTGGCAGATGAGATTAAAGCTGTTTGTCCAAATGTTCAAGATAAATCTTTAAAAGAAAAATACATGGAACACTTCTTTGACTTTTTCTATGAGTATGCAAGTGACTCAGGAAACGTACCTTCTTGTTAAAAACAAGATAATTACTTCAAAAGGTTGGCTTTATGCCAACCTTTTTTTATACTATTAAAATTCCAAGTGTAAATATAATCTGCACAGCAAACACTATCGAAGCTACTTTTAAAGCAGTTTTCCCTTCATTTTTAATACTACCAAAGTGAATCTTTAAACCAACCGCCGCCATAGCAATCACTAATAATAGATGGGAAATATCTCCTATTATAGTTTTTATCTGTTCATTTACCAAACCAAAAGAACTTACAACCGACAATAAAACAAACACCAAAATAAACCCCGGTACCTTTGCCCCTTTTGTAGTACTCTCATCACTTTTTCGATGAAATATATAGATAAGTATAAATATTAAAGGTGTCAGCATCAGTACTCTTCCCATTTTTACCGTTGTTGCACTGATACCGGCACTCTCGTTTATACTAAATCCTCCCGCTGTTACCTGCCCTACTGCTTGAAGCGTATTTCCTACTAAAATTCCTGCATCAACATCTCCCAGTCCAAAACTAAGAGCGATAAACGGTACTAAAAATATCCCGATTGTTCCAAGGAGATTCACAATAGCTATCGAGATACCGATAGAATTTTTATCCCCTTTTATAATTGGAGCGGTTGCACTAATAGCACTTGCCCCGCACACCCCGTTTCCAATACCCAGCATTAAAGCAAATTTTGGATCAAGTTTATAGTATCTCCCAATCAATATTGCTGCATAGATAGTAAGTGCCATTCCTATAACAATTACAATGATCGTTTTAAATCCCAATGCCGAAAGTACGGTAAAATCAAGCTTAATCCCCATCAATGCAATAGCATACCCCAAGAGCGTTTTTTCTGCATATGTGATCCCTGTATCGTATTTTTCATCAAATGTAAATACATTACCCACAATAATCCCAACTATAATAGCAACTGCAACTGCTCCTATAGGTATAAAATTTGCTAAAAAAAAAGCAGCTATTGAAACACCAACAGCTGCTATCAATCCATAACTATATTTTTTCAAAATTACCCTTTAAACACCTTATCTATATCTTCTACTATGGTACCGTCCAATTTACCGTTACCGGCATCTTGTCTTAAAATGTAAACTGCTTCATCATGAGAATAAGCTTTTCTATAACTTCGTGGTTCCAATAAAGCTTGGTATATTACCAAAATTGCCATTAATCTATTATTCAAACTAAGGGAGCTGCCATCCATTTCATAAGGTTTTCCACTCCCGTCTAGCTTTTCATTAAATAGTGAACAAAGTTTTGCAATATCATCGAAACCATATATTAAAGATAAGGTAGCAAAAGAAAAATAAGGAATGCTTTGTACCATAACTTGTTCATCTTTATTAAGTGCACTATTTTTTGTATAAATATCTTTCGATACAAATAGCTTTCCAATTGCACATAAATTTACAGCTAATATCAATCTTGAACTATCTTTATTATCCATATTATAGTATTCACACATTTTTTTAGCCTTTATGCCGATTTCACTTTTAACTCCATTGTGAATCAATTTATTTATTAACTCACTGAGTTTTATAAGTTGTGTATATTTCAACTCCCTTGTAAAATCTTGCAAAAAATTATAAATAAATGTCGGCAATTGCAATCTATCGGTAAGCTCTAACCAAAAAATCATATCTTCACTCAAATCGGTAAAGTTTTCTTTTATTGCTTCGCTTAAAGCCATATTATTTACAATATCTCTAATTGCATCAATATTAATAACTACATTTGATTCAATCTGTAGATTTTCCTCTATCGATAAAGATAACTGCATTATCTCTTTGCTGGTATCATCCAAATGTTTTAAATCTAAAAAAGGGATTTTTTGTAAATCTGTTTCGCTTAAGTTAAATCTATACAATAATCCATATACGGCAATATCGGCTAAATATTTCTCTTCAAAATTTATATAACTTGCAAGTCGAAGAGTTATATAGGTAACCCTTTGCGAACTAAATTCTATCTTGTGTTTATTTGGTTCAAAAAATTGATCAAGAGCTGTACTTAGCCCCATTGTAAAATTATTTAAATTAAATTTTGCATGGGTCATTTTATCCATCGGCATTACCGACAGAATATATAGTATCCTCCGTAGTTATTATACCCCCTTGAACCGCCTTTGCAAAAATACCTCTGTCATTTTCTAAAATTTTGGGAAGATTCACATCAAGAAAGCTTAAATGCTCACACATTGTACACTTTTGCGTTATCTCTAAAACAGTATCTGCAATTTGAATTTTATCTCCGGGATGCAATTTACTTAAAGGAAAATCAACCAAAATATTCTCCCCTAATTGTCCATATACCAGTTTTACCCCGTTGTCTGCTGCAATATCATAACTTTGAACAGATGTGATTAAGATTGAACGTATGCTATCCAAACCGTAAAACTTATCTATAAATACACCATCTTCATCTACTACTATCTCACTTTGATTTAATCTGTCTTTAATATCGTCTTTTGAGATAAAAAGATCTTCTACTGTTCCTAATTTATAACTTTTCATTATTTTTCCCAACATTTTTCATTATAATTTATAATTATATATAGATTCTAGCATATTTTTATTGTAATTTCAATAGTTTTATAGGAATTTCTTTTATTTTACTGTTACAAAAATACACATAAAAGATTACTTTATCTTATGTTATCATTTTTATAGCAACACCTTATAATAGTAGTATTTTAGGGCTATTTTGCACCCTTAAACTTATACAAAAATTAAATTATAAAATTTATCTTATAATAAATATTTGTTCAAATGATACTAAAAAATTATTTTAAAAATTTAAGGAAACTTTGCTTGACATTATTTTCTTGTTTAGATTATAATTCTGAGTTTTGTATCATAAATTACGTCACAGATACAATAATTAAATAGTAAATTAAAAAGGAGATTGTTAATGAATAAAATTAAAGATATGTTTAACAAATCATTAACTAAAAAAGAAGATGCTGCGATTGAAGTCTCAAACAGTAGACGTGCATTTTTCAAAAATACTGCCGCTTTATCGGTAAGTGCCGTTGCTGCTTCTAGTGTACTTGGTACAACTAAAGCCCTTGCAGATGATCCGGCTATTATCAATGAAGCACCTTGGGGACAAAAGCTGGGTGATCCTGTTGATCACAACTTATACGGTGTGCCATCTCCGTATGAACACAATAATATTAGAAGAACCCACTCTTTATTTTCTTCGGGTGATTATTATGCTTCTGTTGCAATGTGTCCAATCCATGAAATGGAAGGGATTATCACTCCAAATGGATTGTTCTTTACAAGAGATCACGGTGGAACGGCGCATGTTGATCCAAAAGAGTGGAGATTGATGATTCATGGTAAAGTTAAAAAAGAGATTGTTTTAACTTTAGAAGATCTACAAAGATACCCAAGTGAGACAAGAATCTACTTTATGGAGTGTCCTGCAAACGGTGCACCTGAGTGGAGAGCGCCACAATTTAACTCCTTACAATTTATGAAAGGTCTTATGAGTGCTGCTCAATGGACTGGAGTTATGTTAAAAACTATCTTAGAAGATATTGGTTTAGAAAAAGATGCAGTATGGATGTTGGCAGAAGGTAGTGATAACGCTTCAAATCCAAGATCAATTCCTGTTGAAAAAGCACTAGATGATGTAATGGTTGTATGGGGACAAAATGGTGAAGCGTTAAGACCAGAACAAGGTTACCCTGTAAGATTAATCGTTCCAGGTTGGGAAGGTAACTTAAATACAAAATGGCTAAGAAGATTGGAACTGAGTGATAAACCTTGGCATTCTAAGGAAGAAACTTCTAAATATACTATGGTACAACGTGGTGGTAAAGCTATAAGATTTTTCTGGGTAAATGAAGTAAACTCAGTTATCACTAAACCATGTCCAGAAAAACCATGGACACATCTTAAAAAAGGTGACATGGTAGAGATTGAAGGTCTTGCATGGTCAGGACATGGAACTATCACAGGTGTAGATATTTCACTTGATGGTGGAGACAACTGGACAAAAGCAAGTTTAAAAGGTCTAGTTCTTCCAAAATCTTGGACTAGATTCTCTTATGTTATTAAATGGACAGGTGAGCCTCTATTATTGGCAAGTCGTGCAACTGATGACTTTGGAAATATCCAACCGACAATTGATCAAGAAACAGCTGCAGTTGGTGTTGAGTCGGTTTATCATAGAAATGCAATCGTTACATGGGAAGTAACAGCGAAAGGGGAGGTTAACAATGTTCAACTTAGAAAACATCAAAAAGCTTAAGAGTACTTTTATAGGTTTAGGTTTTGTAGGGACTGCTTTATTAGTCTCAGGATGTAATAACGGCGATGTAAAACTCGCAACTGCGATGACAAAAAGTGAAGATCGATCAGTTGATGGAGCAGTGAAGTATAATAAAGTTTCTGGGATGTATGGTCCATATCATTTAAATACGCAAAAAACAGCTAATTACAATAGTGGTAGAACACCAACAGCAAAAGAGATTAGAGCTTGGAATGTTGATATAAAACCTGATGGAACAGGGCTTCCAATGTATAACATGGAACACGGAGAGCCTGTAATCGGAGAAGATGGAAAACCTGAAATTGCAAAAGGTTCAGTTGAATTAGGTGAAGAACTTTATGATGCACAATGTGTTATGTGTCACGGTGAATTTGGAGCTGGAGGAAAAGGGTATCCTACACTTGTTGGTGGAAAAAAGAAAGATTTAGTTATCCAAAGACTAAATCCTGCAGATAATCCTCCAAATCCAGATGTTGCACTTAAAACTATCGGTTCATACTGGCCGTATGCTAGTACACTATTTTGGTACATCTATGACTCAATGCCATTTACTGCACCTAAAACATTAACATATAGTGAAACGTATGCGATCACTGCATTCTTACTTTCATCAAACGGTATTAAAGTTGATGGAAAAGAGATGGATTCTGAGTTTGAATTAAGTAAAGCAAACTTTAATAAAATCAAGATGCCAAATGAAGATGGTTTTTACCCTGAAGTTGATACAAAAGATCCACACCAAGGTCCTAAAAACATGAAAAAACTTTTATCTGATCCTACGATTTATGGTAAAGGTACAAAATGTATGGAAAATTGTTTTGAAAAAGAACATGGGAAAGGGACTACGACAGATGATCTAATGATGAGAATTCAAATTCCTCTAGCTGATAATATTAATGAAGGTTTATCAAGTGAACGATCATGGAAAGAACCTGAAACTGCATCTAATGATAATGTTGATCCTCAGGTAAAAAAGAACTATGCAACATACTGTTCAGCTTGTCATGGAAACAAAGCTATTGGAGCACCTGTTCTTGGAGATAAAGCAGCTTGGGGAGAGATCCTTGAAGAGAGAAGTTTAGAAGAGATTTATGAAAATGCAACAAACGGTGTCAATGCAATGCCTCCAAAAGGTACTGCAATGGATATGCCTGATGAAGATTTCAAAAAAATCATTAACTACATGATAGAAAAAAGTAAATAATTTAAGATTATAACTTTTTTTTCAAAATAGGTTTGGTATTTTTTACCAAACCTATTTTTTCTATTATAAGAATTTATAATTTCTATTTATCCTTATATTATAATTAAATATTATGGCTAATTCTTATATAAAAGTTATATTTTTATACCATTTGCTATAAATAATATCTATAATAAGATTATCCTATAACACCTTAACTAAAGTATTTATAAAGCTTTCAACCTCTTTTATATTTATAATAAAAAAAAGCAAAACTTATATAACAAAATTTCTTTAATTTTTTATCAATTTTACTTGACATTGTTTAATATTTTTGATTATAATTTCCTGTTTTAGTATTTTTTGTATACTAAATTTAATGTTAATAAGCTTACAAAATATTAACAACATATTCAAAGGAGAGAAGATGAAATTAGCTAAAAGTTTACTAATTGCATCAGCAGTAAGTGGTTTAATTGCAACTACAAGTTTTGCAAATGATGCTTTAGTTGCAAAAGGTGAAAAGATTTTCAAGACTAAAAAGCTTGGAAACTGTGTAGCGTGTCACGCTGTGAATGGTAAACAAAATATCCAAAAAATGGGTCCTGGTAGTATGGGTCCTAAATTACAATACTTATCTGCATGGCCAGAACAAGCATTGTATGACAAGATCTATAATCCATATACAACAAACCCTATTTCTGTAATGCCAGCATTTGGAAAAAATGGATGGTTAAATGATGCAGAGATCAAAGCACTTGTTGCTTATTTAAAAACAGTTAATTAAAATTTAGGAGATAAATACAATGAATAGAAGAAATTTTTTAGGTTTAGGTTTGGGTGTTGCAGCAGCTGCAGCTATTCCTGCACAATTAAGTGCAATCGACTTTAGAGCGACTAAACCAGCAGCATGGAAAGTAACAAACCCTTTCAAAAAAGGATCAAAGGGTGAATTAAAAGGTGGAGCAGCTGATCATAGTTCTATCAAAAAAGCGGTAAAAGAGATTTTTGGAACAGACGCAATGACTATGAGTGGAGTAAAATTAAAAACTCCTGCAATTGCTGAAAATGGTGCTGTTGTTCCTGTAGCAGTTGAAACTAGCAAATCTGCAACTAAAGTTGCAATTTTACAAAATTCTAACCCAGAAACATTAGTTGCTGTATTTACAGTTCCAGCGGGTCAACCAGTTGAATATTCTGTAAGAATTAAAATGCAACAAACTGGTGATATTGTTGCTGTTGTTGAATCTGGTGGTAAGCTTTACGCTGCATCAAACAATACTAAAGTAACTGCTGGTGGATGTGGTGGTTGATCCAACCCTTGACATCAAAAAGCAAAAAATAGATAAAGATTAATTAAAAGGAAAAATAATAATGGCAAATTTAGGAAAAGCTAGAATTAAAGCGAAAGCTAAAAAAGGTGTTGTAACTGTTAAAATGATGGCAAAACATCCACAACTTAGTCACCAAGAAGCAAAAAGAGCAAAGAAAACAGCAGACTGGATTACTCAAATCGTTGCTACTGTAGGTGGGAAAACAGTATTTGAAGTAACTGGTTCTCAATTCTTATCTAAAAACCCTTACTTTAAATTTAAATTTAACGGTGAAAAAGGTGGGAAAATGGAAGTAGCTATGACTACACTTACTGGTGAATCTAAAACATTTAAGGCAAAAATCAAGTAGTTAAAACTACTTGAATTAAATAGTAGTCGTAAATAACAAAAAGAAGGGAGAAACTATGTTATTAAAAATAGCTAAAACTACTGCTCTTGTTGCAATTGCAGCTTGTACTTTACAAGCTGGTGATTTTAACGTACAAGCAGAAAAAGATAGAAAAGCACTTGTTAAGTACTTTGAAGATAAATTTGCAGATCCGGCAAAAAATGCTGCAACTTTTTTTCCATATTCAACACAAGATGAATTAAAAAACAATATTATCAGTGGATTAAAACACGATGATTTTAGATTAGGAAACTATGCATTCTCAAAAAATGGTAGAGTATCTTATGATGAGATTTCAGAGATGCCTCCTTATGAAGATTTTATAGATGCAGGTGAAGAACTTTATACTAAAAAGTTTGCAAATGGTAATTCATTTGCTATTTGTTTCCCTGATCCAACAATCGGTGGAGACTATCCAATGTTTGATCAAGAAAGAAAAGATGTTGTTACTTTAACTCAAGCTATTAATGAATGTCTTACTGCAAATGGCGAGAAAAAATGGAATGAGAAAAAAGGAAAACTAGCGCACCTTGAAGCTTTTATCGCTTCAAAAACTAAAGAAGCTGAGAAAAAAGTAAATATTAAAATTGACTCTGCAGAAGCTGAAGCAGCTTACGAAAGAGGGAAAAAATACTACTATTCTCAAAGAGGTTATTTAAAACTTTCTTGTGCTTCTTGTCACGTTCAAGGTGCAGGGAAAAGGGTTAGAAATGAGTCTTTATCTCAATTACTTGGACATACTACACACTTTCCAGTTTATAGACTTAAATGGGGAGCAAAAAGTAAAAACTCTGATGGTTTAGGTACACTAGAGAGAAGAATGGCAGGTTGTATCAAAGATGAGGGGCAAGTTCCTCCAAAACCGACTTCTAAGCATATGAAAGAGTTACTATACTTTATGGCTTATATGTCAAATGGTATGCCAGTAGATGGTCCAGATATTAGAAAGTAAGGGGAGAAAGATGAAAAAATTATATACATTAGCAATAACTTCGGCAATCGCACTATCATTAGCGGGATGTGCTGGTGGTTCAGGTCTTTCTCCAGCAAGTGCTGCAAAGCTAGATCCAAATAAGGTTTGTAACGTAAAAGCAAATGGGATAGAAACTGTTTTAGCAAATGCAAAAGCATATAATGCGGCTGCAAAAAAAGCTGGTCTTGAGTTTAGAAGACTTGGTATCAATAACTCATCAGCTATTGCAGCTATTGAAGCAGGTATTAAAGCCGGTGCAAAAACAGTTGCTCCTAAAGATGTTAAAGGGAAAACAAAACAAAAGTTTGAGATTAACTATGCAGCTGAAAGAGCTTGTAAGTTTGGTCTTGCGGCTTTAAGACAAAATCACGAAGCAGAGTCTACTTATAGACTTGCAATTCCTGGTGACGGGTTTCAATACTAATACAACAGTTACATTTTAACCCGTTTATGTAAAAAGCCAAGTGTTTTGCTTGGCTTTTTCTAGTTTTAACTATCTTAAGATAGTAGATATGATAAAATCGATAATCTTATAAATTTATAAATAAAAAAGGAATAAATAAATGAGCAAACTAAGTAGAAGAGAATTTATCTACATGTCGGCAATGTTAGCCGGAACTGCTCCTGTATTTGCAAACTCTCATACAAGAATGGCAAATACAAGCAAAGCTGAGGATTATTATAAACTTGATCCATTTGGAAATGTTAGAATTATGCACATGACAGATTGTCACGCACAATTACTACCGGTATATTTTAGAGAACCTAGTGTAAATTTAGGTTTATTTGAAAACTACGGAAAGCCACCACATATTGTTGGTGATAAACTTATGGAACACTATGGGATTCAAGGGAACAAAAGATTAGAGTATGCAATCTCTTGTATAAACTTTGAAAAACATGCAAAAGCTATGGGTAGAGTTGGTGGATTTGCACAGATTAAAACTGTTGTTGATCACTTACGAAATAGTTTTGGTGCGGATAAAACACTTGTTCTTGATGGTGGTGATACATGGCAAGGTTCATGGACTTCACTTCAAACAAGAGGGAAAGATATGGTTGGAGCTTTAAATCTTCTTGGGGTTGATGTATGTGTTGGTCACTGGGAGTTTACATATAAAGCTGCTGAAGTATTAGAAAATGTATCTCTTTTAAAAGCTGAATTCTTAGCACAAAATGTTAAAGTAAAAGAAGAATCTATGATGAATGGTGTTGAAGCGTATGATGAAGATGAGGGATGGGCTTTTAAACCGTACACAATGAAAGAAATGAATGGTTCAAGAGTTGCTGTGATCGGTCAAGCTTTCCCATATACTACAATTGCAAATCCAAAAAGAAATATTCCTGATTGGATGTTTGGAATCAATGAAGAATCTATGCAAGATTTAGTAGATCAAATTAGAGAAGAGGAAAAACCTGACGCTGTTATCGTACTATCTCACAACGGTTACGATGTGGATAAAAAGATGGCAGAAGTTTGTAGTGGAATTGACTTTATCATGGGTGGACATACACATGATGGTGTACCTGAAGCTTATGAAGTAACAAATGCAGATGGCGGGAAAACGTATGTTTGTAATGCAGGATCAAATGGTAAATTCCTAAATGTTCTTGATATAAAATGTGAAAATGGAAAAGTTGTTGATCATAAATTTACACTTCTTCCAATCTTCTCAGATTTAATCCCTGAAGATCCACAAATGAAACAATATGTTGAACTTGTTAGACGACCATTTTTAACACAAATCAATAGAGAGATCGCTACTACGGATGAAACTCTTTACAGAAGAGGAAACTTTAATGGTACTTGGGATCAAATTATCTGTGATGGTATGTGTGAAATTTTAGGAGCTGATGTATCACTAAGTCCTGGATTTAGATGGGGAACATCAATTATCCCAGGTCAGCCAATCACATTTGATGATTTAGCTACACAAACTGCTATGACTTACGCTGAAACTTATGTAAAAGAGTTTACAGGTGCACAACTTCATGCTGCGCTTGAAGATGTTGCTGATAACTTATTTAACAAAGATCCATTTAGACAATCTGGTGGAGATATGGTTAGAACAAGTGGTATCTCATATAGAATTGATCCAAATAAACCAATTGGAAAAAGAATCACAAATATTATGATGACAAAAACTGGTAAACCGATGGAAGCAAATAAAAAATATAAAGTTGCAGGTTGGTCTACTGTTAATTCTGTTTCAACAGGTGCTCCTGTTTGGGAAGTTACGGAAACTTACCTTAGAAACTTAAAACATATCGCAAATATTAAACTTGATACGCCTGATATGGTTGGGATCAAAGGAAACCCTGGAATTGATGAGAGATGGGAAAACGTAAAACTTAGCTAAAAGCTAGGTTTTACCCCTCTTGTCTACTCTCCTTTTAAAACTTTTTTACTCTATTCAATTATAATCTTTTATAATCATTTAATTTTTCAAAGATATAATATTTCTTAATAATATAACTTACGTTTAAAAGGAATTTCAATGAAAAAATTAATTTTTACCCTTAGTTCTATCTTGCTTACGTTTAATATTGCTTTTGCAGATATTACCAAAGAACAATGTGCAAAAATGGGGAAAAACTTTATATTTGCAGGTGGAGAATGTATCCAATACGCGGTTTCTAAAGGAGATACTGAAGGTAAAATCAATATTATAGTACACGGAACTTGGAAAAAAGGGACAAATACCCTAGGGAGATATGCACCTTTTGCAGAAACATTGTCTATGAATACCGACATCACTTCTATTGCCGTTGCACTTCCGGGATATTCAAAATCATCATTAAACCAATTAACCGACCTCAGCCACGGCGGGAAAACGGTATATACGAAAGAGTATATCAATTTTATGGCTTCGTTGGTCAATGCTTTAAAACAAAGATTTGAAGCAAAAGAGGTAAATTATATAGGGCATTCCGCAGGTGCGTCACTTGGTGCAAATATGATTGTGATGCATCCAAATATAGTCAATAGTTTAACAGCTGCCGGTGGCAGATATAGTTTAGAAAAGTTTAATAAAAACGAGCAACAAGGTCTTATATCTATAGGGAACCATCTTGATAAAATAGGAGATACAAAACTCCTTTTGATATATGGTACTGCCGATACTATTTCTAAACCTCAAGTGACAACAGATTTTTATAAAAAAGCAAAAAAAGCAGATATTGATGTAACATTAGTAAAAGTAGAAGGTGCACCGCACCTTGATCTTGATATGACAGATCCCTCAGTAGAAGCAATTACACAAATGGTTAGTGAAGAATAAACAGTAGACTAAAGGTAATTTTTACTTTTAGTCTACATCTATATCAAATAAATATCCTGCAAAGTCGGTTTTATCATACGCTTTAGTCGTTATATAATCTAACGTATGGATAAATGTTTCTGTTTTTCTATACCCTTTTAAAGCATAAACAATCTCACCATTTCCATCAATAAATACAACCGTAGGATAGTAACCTATTGCCAAACTTTTTGCAAATTGTTTTTTATTTCCCTTGAAATCTTTATATTGTATAATACCTTCATCATCGATATTCGCATCGATAAAAATAAAATCTTTTTCCATCTTTTTTTTGGCAGTTTTATCGCTAAAAGCATTTTTGATCATCTTCATACAATAAGGGCAATAGGTCATATGAAAAAAAATCAATATATGTTTTTTTTCAACCGCCGCTTCTTGTTTGGCTATTTGATCTATATTGATTATCCCATCTTTCGCATCAATAGAGATACCTTGTGCAAAAGATGATGAAATCAATAATAAAAGAAAAGTAAAAACCTTCAATAATTTCATATTTTACTCTTTGTAATATGGTTAGAATTTTTTCCTAAAAATATTTTAGTAGGGTGTAACACTGACCCATCCGGCTGCTATACGCTCAATAACTTCTGCTATTCCGGCCCTTACATAAGTGAGTCCTTCGATAAACTCCTCCTCTTTCCAGTTCATTGTATCCATAGTATTTAAACAACCTACAAATTCCACTTCATACTGCTCCAAAGACTTAATTCTTTTAAGAACTTCCGGGTCATAATCTTTTCTTAATACTCTCATCCCCTGCGCATACGCAATTACCGAAATCTGAATAGACTCTTGTGGATACACCTTAAGTACATTGTATATAGAGCCTAACATGTGATTTACAACCTCTATATTTGCACTTCGTAGTTTTATAACCCATTTTCTTGGATTATCAAAACTCGGTTTTGGATCGGCAAACTGCATCTCAGGCTCTGCAAACGCAACCGTACATGCCAATAGTAACAACATTAATTTTTTCATATTCTTCCCTAAATTTAAAATATAATTATTGAGTATATCACGTAGTATATAAATATTCAATTTAATTATAATTCATCTCGATTTATTATAATTTTTTTTTACAATTTACTACTAAATCCCTTGACAATTCAGCAAATTTGTATTAGAATTCTAGCACTCAAATAAAATGAGTGCTAATTAAATTTTACAACTTAATAATAAAGGACTAAAAGATGAATTTTAAACCACTAGGAGAAAGGGTTCTTGTTAAAATAAAAGAACCGGAAACTACTACAGCGAGTGGTATCATTATCCCGGATAATGCTTCACAAGAAAAACAAACCGAGGCAACTGTTGTTGCAGTAAGTGAAGATGTAAAAAATATCAACATAAATGATATCGTACTGTATGGAAAATATGCAGGAACAGAACTTGTTATAGACAATACAGAGTATTTGGTTTTAGAGGTAAAAGATATTTTAGGTGTATTATCGTAAAACTAAAATTAATAAATTAAAAGAAACAATATTAAAAAGGAATTATAAAAATGGCAAAAGAGATACATTTTTCAGATGATGCGAGACACAAACTATTTTCAGGTGTAGAGCAATTGGCAAATGCAGTAAAAGTTACAATGGGACCAAGAGGGAGAAACGTACTTTTACAAAAATCATTCGGTTCGCCGAATATCACAAAAGACGGTGTAAGTGTTGCAAGGGAAATTGAACTTGACGATCCAATGGAAAATATGGGAGCACAACTTGTAAAAGAGGTAGCTTCAAATACAAACGACGAAGCGGGAGACGGTACTACAACTGCAACCGTTTTGGCTCACTCTATTTTTAAAGAGGGACTTAGAAACGTAACAGCAGGTGCAAATCCCGTACAACTTAAACGTGGTATGGATAAAGCTTGTGAACAAATTTTAACAGAACTTAAAGCTATGTCTAAAGTAGTTGATACTAAAGAGCAAATTGCACAAGTTGCTACAATCTCTGCAAACTCTGATACTGCTATTGGAGATATGATCGCAGAAGCTATGGATAAAGTAGGGAAAGACGGTGTTATCACTGTTGAAGAAGCAAAAGGGATCAATGATGAGCTTGAAGTTGTTGAGGGGATGCAATTTGATAGAGGATATTTATCTCCATATTTTGTAACCGATGCAGAAAAAATGGTTGCAGAGCTTGAAAATCCTTATATCCTTTTATGTGAAAAGAAAATTACAAACCTAAAAGAGATGTTACCAATCTTAGAAGCGGTAAATCAAACACAAAGACCACTTTTAATCATTGCTGAAGATGTAGAAGGTGAAGCTCTTTCAACTTTAGTTGTAAATAGATTAAGAGGAAGCTTAAATATCTCTGCCGTTAAAGCTCCGGGATTTGGAGACAGAAGAAAAGCTATGCTTCAAGATATTGCTATCTTAACAGGTGGAAAAGTGATCTCTGAAGAGATGGGTATGACACTTGAAGGTACTACGATGGAAGATCTTGGAACTGCATCAAAAGTGGTAATGGATAAAGATAACACTACTATTGTAAACGGTGCCGGTTCAAAAGAGGCTGTAGAAGCAAGAACTGCTCAAATTAGAAATGAAATTGAAAATACTACAAGTGATTATGATAGAGAAAAAGCGCAAGAGAGACTTGCAAAATTAAGCGGTGGAGTTGCCGTTATTAAAGTTGGTGCTCCAACAGAGACTGAAATGAAAGAGAAAAAAGACAGAGTAGATGATGCACTTAGTGCAACTAGAGCTGCCGTTGAAGAGGGTATCGTAGTTGGTGGTGGAGCTGCACTTATCAAAGCTGCTTCAAAAGTTTCAATCGATCTTAGCGACCATGATGAAAAAATCGGTGCCGATATTATTGTAAGAGCAATCTCGGCTCCATTAAAACAAATTGCATTAAATGCAGGATTTGACGCTGGTGTGGTTGCAAACGAAGTTTCAAAAACAGCTGATGAGAACGTAGGATTTGATGCATCTAGCGGAAAATATGTCGATATGTTCAAAGCAGGTATCGTAGACCCTGCAAAAGTTGAAAGAGTAGCGATGCAAAATGCAGTTTCCGTTGCATCACTTCTTTTAACAACTGAAGCTACAGTAACCGATCTGCCAAAAGATAACGTTGCCGCTGCTCCAATGCCTGATATGGGTGGAATGGGCGGAATGCCGGGTATGATGTGATGACCGTAAAAAAAAGAGTCTATAACGACTCTTTTTAGGTCAGAAACCGAAGTGTGCCGAACGGAGTGAGCCACGGAGGCTGTTCCTTAGTAAACAGTTTTACGTTTTTAGTTGTCGCAGGTGGAGGATTTATGCAATTTTTAAATTGCATATCCGTAACCCGTAAGAAACCGTTAAAAAAAAGACCTGCGTCTCTTTTTTAGCGTTCGCAGACGGAGTAGTCGGAGCGAACGCGAAGCCACGCAGTCCGTAAGTGGCTGTTCCGGTTTGCATCCATATTTATTTTTCTTTTTATATAGTTCCAAAGTACATAAAACTCCACATATTTGATAATCTTATCTTAAAAACTATAATATTTTCTTATATACTTAAGTAAAAATTTATCTTACTTATAAGTTTTTTTAATATAACTTTAAGTTATACAAAAGTCTCCATACTATATAATGGGTTGTTTAAAAAAAGGAGAATAAATGAAAAAAAGCGTAATAGTACTTTCTACAATTGCTGCTTTATCTACTACTTCATTCGCAAGTGATGATATAAAACTTCAACTTGAACTGCTTAAGAACCAAATTAAGCAACTTGAAGCAAAAATGACTGCAAATGAAAAAAAAGTCGATAAAGTTGCAAAATCTGTAAAAAGAAACAAAACAAATATTACTGAGAATAAAATCTTAGCTAATAATGATAATATTAAATGGGATATTGATTTTAGAACATCATTTGACCATATAGAATACAAACATGTAAGTGGTAAAAGATCTGGTAATCCTGATTTATTAACCAATAGATTATGGCTTGGTATGGGATATGCTCCTGATGAAAACAACTTATTTAAAGGGAAATTATCTTACTTTAAAGCGTATGGAGATAGTGCAAATCACTCTCAAGCAAATACAAATCCTGGTTATGCAAATTTTGACTGGGTTACAAATGAAAATGCTAATGATAATACTTTAAAAGTAAAAGAAGCATATTGGTTATACATGAATGATACATTCTTAGATACAAAAGTACCTTGGACAATTTCAGTTGGTAGAAGACCATCAACTGATGG
>JBNKLC010000027.1:0-64461 GCA_050292155.1 Arcobacteraceae bacterium | reverse complement strand
ATTATATATATCCCCGTGTTGATAGTGTCGCTGAATACTTCACCCCAACTGGGTTTTTCAAGAAATTTTTCGATTCGGTTATTTTTATCGGCTATAACAACCCCAAATTGAAGCGGGTTTTCAACGGAGGTTAAGGTGATGGTAAATTGGGATTTTTTTCTTTTATGAAATTTTTCAATCTTTTTAAAATCAAAATCGGTAACAAGATCACCGCTTACGATTATAAAAGTGTCGTCTAAAAACTCTTTTGCAAAAGTTACCGCTCCTGCGGTACCGTAATCATCGTCAGGCTGAAAATATGTGATATTTATTCCAAGATCAGAGCCGTCTTTAAAATAATCTTTTATAATTTCGGGTTTAAAATAAAGCAAAACAGCAATCTCTTTGATTCCCAGTTGATCTCTTAGTTTGATAATGATGTGTTCCATCATCGGTTTATTTAATATAGGTAACATCGGTTTTGGTATAGAGTTTGTCAAAGGTTGTATCCTTGTTCCAAAACCGCCCGCTAATACTATTGCTTTCATGTTTTCCTCCCGGTATATATCCGTGTTACATTAATTTACCAACCTCATAGCTTATATATTTCAAAGTCATTTAACTTTTTTTATTTCCCGATAAATACAGTCATATCGATAAGTCGGCTTGTATAGCCCCACTCATTATCATACCATGCTAAAACTTTTACGGTTGTATCCTCTACAACGGAAGTCATATCCGGAACAAATGTTGCCGAATAGCTGCTACCTATAAAGTCACTTGATACTCTTTGATTGTTATCGATTTCAATCAACCCCTCAAAAGAGTTTTGGGCGGCATCCGAGATTGCTTTGTTTATCTCCTCTTTGGTTGCGCTTTTGTTTACATTTACCGTGAGATCGACGACTGATACGTCGGCAGTCGGGACTCTCATGGCATAACCGTTTAATTTACCCAATAAATTGGGCATAACTTTTCCGATAGCTTTGGCAGCTCCGGTTGTTGTAGGGATCATATTGATTGCCGCTGCTCTTGCTCTTCTTTTGTCTTTTGAGTGTTTTGTATCTAAAATATTTTGATCGTTTGTATATGCATGTATGGTGGTCATAAGTCCGTTTTGGATACCAAACGTATCATCCAATACTTTACATATAGGAGCAAGACAGTTTGTGGTACAACTGGCATTTGATATGATAGCTTCGCCGTTATATTGATCAGTGTTGATATTATATACGTATGTTGGAGTATCATCTTTTGCAGGAGCACTCATAATAACTTTTTCAACACCGTTTTTGAGATGGGCTTGGCAACTCTCGGTAGTTAAAAACTTCCCTGTACATTCGATGACTGCTTGTGCTCCACACGAACCAAAATCTACATTTTTTGGGTCTCTATCCGAAAAAACCCTTACTTTCATACCGTTGATTGCAATATGATCTTTATCAATTATTTCTGCATCTACACCTAGGTGTACGCTGTCGTATTTTAAAAGATACACTAACATATCAAGTTCAGACGTAGTATTTATGGCTACAAGCTCTATATCATCCCTCATAGCAATTATCTTTGCTGCTATTAATCCTATTCTTCCTGTTCCGTTTATTGCTACTTTCATGTTACACCTCCAATTATAGGTACAGTTTAAATTACAATTTAATCATTATAAAGTATAATCATTGAAACCAAAATAAAAGTATCATAAAAGTATCATAAAATTTCAATAGAGGGGTAAAATCGTGAAAACAGATCTTCTATTTGGCATCCATTGCCATCAACCCGTGGATAATTTCGATACGGTTGTATTGGAAATCATTGAAAAATCTTACAAACCGTTTTTTACTGTTTTAAAAGAGTTTCCCGAGTTTAAATGTTCGGTTCATTTTAGCGGTTGGCTTTTGGAGTATATTCAAAAACATGATTCAAAACTTTTTGAATTGATACGTGATCTTTCTTCTCAAATAGAGTTTTTCACGGGAGGTTATTATGAACCGATTCTAGCATCGATTCCAAGTAAAGATAGAATTGCACAAATTAATAAACTCAGCCGCTATATAGAGAAAAATTTTGGGCAAATCCCAAAAGGGCTTTGGCTTACGGAGAGGATATGGGATGATTCTATTATAGATGATCTTTCATACTGTGGTATCGAATATGTTATTGTGGATGATTATCATTTGATTGCATCGGGTTTTGATAAAAACAATCTAAATGGTTACTTTATAACCGAAAACAGTAATAATCATATTGCAATTTTCCCTATTAATAAAGAACTTCGATATAAAATACCTTTTGTAACCTCCGATGAAGTTATAGATACCCTTTATAAGTTTGCCGATGAAGAGGGAAAAAATGGAGCGATTATTTTTGATGACGGGGAAAAGTTTGGAATTTGGCCTAAAACTTATGAACGGGTATATGAACAAGAGTGGTTGAAAAAGTTTTTTGCCAAATGTACCCAAGATGACAATATAAATACCGTTACGTTCAACGAATATTATAAAAAATCCCAGGCAATTTCGTTGGCATATGTACCTACGGTTTCGTACCATGAGATGGGGGAATGGTCTGTATTGCCTCATAATGCTGCAAGTTATGAAACTCTTCTTGCAAAAAATATGGAACACGAATATCTAATCAGAGGAGGTATATGGAAAAATTTCTTTTTAAAATATTCGGAGAGTAACTGGATTCACAAAAGGATGCTGGAACTTTCAAAGGATGGAATTGATTCAGAGCAATATCAAGATATGCTTTTTAAAGCACAATGCAACGATGTATTTTGGCACGGAGTTTTTGGAGGTATATATCTTCCAAATCTAAGGGACAATGCCTATAAATATATAATTATGTGTGAAAATTATAAAGGGATGGAGGCAAGGTGTTCCGTTTTGGATATAGATTTTGATTCGATAGACGAATATAAATTTTTGACTCCCGATTTAATATCGGTAATCGATCCAAAGATAGGTGCTCAAATAGTTGAATTGGATCTTAGGGATGCGTGTTTTAATCTCCAAAATACTTTGAGTAGATACGATGAGATCTATCATACAAAAATAGAGACAAAAGTATCCAAAGAAGATGAATCGGAAGAAGATACTATTGCAACTATTCACAATACTACTTTAAGTGTCGAAGAAGATGTGGAATTTTTTCATGATTGGTATATAAAAAGATCGGCAATCGATCATATAATCGATGAGACTTTGAGTATAGATACTTTTAAAAGCTGTCGTTTTAAAGAATATGGAGATTTTGCAAATCAGCTTTTTGCAGTTACGTCAAATACAAAAAATTCTATATCTTTAAGGAGAAAAGGAGGTATATATTTAGAAGAAAAAAAAGAGACGACTGTACTGAGTAAAAACTTCTCATTTTACAATAATAAGATTATTTCAATAATTGAGATAGCTACAGAGTGTACAAAAGAGTTAAAATATATGATAGAATGGAATTTACATTTCCAAGATTACGATAAATTGTCTATCAACGGAAAGAAGCTTGACGAGGTGTTGTCTTTTAAAGATAACGTGGTACACATTGTTGATTCAAATTTAAACAAAAGTATTGTTTTTGAATTTGATGATGAGGTAGAGGTATATATTTATAAAGTAAAAAGTGTCAGTCAAAGTGAATCGGGTGTGGATTATACTACCCAGGGAATTTCACTTGGATTTATCAAACCATTTTGTAAAGATGTTTCAATGGAATATTCATTGCAGATTGTTACCGATTTGCAATAGTGAACCGATACATTTGGAATAAGTATTTTACAACAAAGGATGTACAATGAAAATTTACGGAATAAAAAAATGTGCAAGTGTCAAAAAAGCGTTAGGATTTTTTGATGAAAATCTAATAGAATACGAATTTATAGATATGGAAAAAACACCGTTATCTGAAGCAAAAATATCACAATGGCTCCATTTTACAGATGCGAACAGCTTAATGAATCCTAGAAGTAAAGCTTATCGGGAACTTGATCTTAAAAATAAAAAACTAACCGAAAAAAAGATTGTTAATCTTTTAGCAAAAAATAACGGTATTTTAAAAAGACCCGCTATAGAACACGGATTAAACGGGGAAAATAAATTTACAATCGGATTTAACGAAAAAGCTTATATTGAAGAGTTTTTATCGTAACAGTAATAAGTCCATTGGTTTTAACTCAATGCTCTATTAAAAAGTGTATCGTGTAAAAACTTTAAAATCACTATCTTTATTTTTTATTTTAAAGTTCTTACACACCGTACAAATTTTTTATAAAGTGTTCTATTTTGATAATAGATTGCACCGCTTTTAAAAAACACAAAATAACCGTAAAGACCAAAATTTCTTATCCAAGTTCTATCGCTGGTCCAGTAGTTCTCCGGCAGTATATATTTAAAAGCACGATTAATCATCAGTTCATCTTTTCTTGTTGTATCGATAATAGTTTTATACTCTTCTCTAGATGGAAGTCTCCAATCGCTAAACCCGGCAAAATTAAGGTTTTCGCAATATGCTACCGCACCAGGCTGGGTAAGTCTGATCTTTACGGTATCATAGTTGTCTTGCCACATAAGCCGGTTGGCATCGTCTATTACATACTCGCCGCTTTTAACAAGATTATCGGCACAAATAAAATTCACAAAGATTATACAACTTAAGATTATGATTCGCATGAGGTATCCTTTGTTATGATACTATATTTTCCTCTTTTTAGTTTATCTGCATTTTGCTGATGAAATGTTTCAATTACAATATTAGTATCTTCTTGAAAAACAAGTCCCACCAACTCCTTACATTTTGTTGGCTCACTCTTTGTATTACCTGAATGTTTTTGCCATTGTTTATATTTCTCTTCATATATTTTTACAATTTTATCTTCGTGATATTTTCTCTCCAATAAAAGGGCAATAGTGATAATAAGAAGCATTATAAAAGGGATCATCATACCATCCATTAGACAACATCCTCCAATATATATCTTCTAACCGCTTCATTGGCTATGAAAAGATCTTCAAAGTTGTTGATTTTGAGATCATGAAATTTATTTAAACTATGTAAAGATATTTTTGATATATCCAAAAATCTGATTTTCCCTTTTAAAAACAGCTCAACGGCAATTTCGTTTGCTCCGTTTAAAACAACTCCCAAGTTTTTATTTGTAAGCAATTCATCTTTGATTTCCCAAATAGGATATCTATCGGTTGTAATCTCTTTAAATTCTAAGTTTTGCAGTTTTATTAAATCGATAGGATCCAAGATAGGTTCTTTTACTTCGTCTAAGAGGGCATAAGCGATAGGAAGCTGCATATCGGCATGTGCCAAATGGGCGGTAGTACTTCCATCACGATAATTGACAAGTGCATGGATGATAGATTTTGTTTCTATAATTGCATCGCACTTAGTTGTATTAAAAAGCCATTTAGCTTCAATCAGTTCAAAAAGTTTATTGGTCATGGTTGCACTATCGATTGTGATTTTATTTCCCATTGACCAATTTGGATGGTTCAGTGCTTCTTCTATCGTAACGTTGTGCAACGCCTCCAAAGGATAATCCCTAAAACTTCCCCCACTTGCAGTTATCGTTAAGCTATCTATAGGTTTTTTTTCATCAAGCAGATACCATAATCCAAAATGTTCACTGTCAATGGGAGTAATTTTGGAACAATCAATAAAATCTCCTGCAACTACCAAAGATTCTTTATTGGCAAGAGCTACCTTTTTCCCACAGTTAATTGCTTTAATCGTAGGTTCTAACCCAAAAAAGCCGACAAGAGCATTTACTACAAGTTGTGATTGGGAGTTTTCAATCTCTTCTAGTACTGCACGGAGTCCCGCCCGTACATTTTTATGGTTTACTTTAGAGATATTATCCTCAGATGCGATTACTACGACACGAGGATTAAAATTTTGAAGCTGTTGGTTTAATAGTTCAATATTATCCCCTGCAACCAAAACATCGATAGGAAGTTGAAATTTTTTGGCAATTTCAAGGGTATTGACCCCGATGGAGCCGGTTGAACCTAGAACTATCAACTAAAAAGCCTCAAAAGGACAAGCATCACAACGGCTCCAAAAAGATAGCCGTCGCTTCTATCCAATATTCCACCGTGTCCCGGGAGTATATCTCCGCTGTCTTTCACATCCGCTTCCCTCTTTAGATAACTCTCAAAAAGATCTCCAAAAACCGAAGCCACCGCAACACCTATGGAGATAATAAGAGCAGAGAAAAATCCAACTTCATCGATTGAAAAAGTTACCCCTAAAACAGCTGCCGTTGCAATCCCACCAAATACACCTTCTAAAGTTTTATTGGGACTTGTTGCACAAAAAGGGGTACTCCCCATACTTTTTCCCACATAATATGCTCCTACGTCTGCACCTGCAACAATCATAATCAACCAAAAAAGAGACATTATCCCAAAAGAGCTATAGAGTGAAAGGATAAATAAAAAAGAGGCAATAGGATAAAAAAGAGGCAAAAAAAGTTCTTTGTTTAATTCTTTTGTGTAAGCCAAAATCGAGGCAAAAATAATTGCAACAATAAAAACCAAGTCTTCGGGTTTTGGATAAAAGTAAGCTGTTATCCAAATCAAAATACCGTAAATATAAATAGAATCCTCTTCTATCTTAAAGAGATTCATCGCCTCATAAACTGCCACTAGCATCAAACCGCCCAATACCAACCACGTTAAAAAAAATGAATCGATAAATCCTACGATTACAAAAGAGATAAATAAAATAAGAGCAGTTTTAATCCGTGTGCTACTCCCCGAGATAAGTTCAAACATTTATAATTTTCCTAAAACTTTTTATTAAGATGGGGTATTATACTTAATGGTAGGTAAATAACTTATTACTCTAAAATCAATTTTGTGTTATGATTTACGGCAAAATTTGAAAAAGAAGGTTTTGATGGGAAATCAAAAAGTATCGTATCTTATATTTTTATGCTGCACAGTGATTTTTCTTTCAGGGTGTACGCAAACTATATCAAAGTTACAACAATATAAAAAGGAATTTTTTTCTTCATATGATACAAAAAATGAGTTGCAAAATCTACAAAAACATAAACAGCAATATGAATTATATGAAAAAAACTTTCAAATTGACGAAATCATCACTTTAGAGGATATAAGGCTATCAAAAGATAAAGGTCATATGGGATTGTGGCTCCCTTCAAAGTTTTTAAAAGAAAATCAAGCAGGACTTTATTTTTTAGAAAAATTTGATCCAAGTAAAAAAGTTATCGTATTTATCCATGGAGCAGGAGGGAATGCCATAGAGTGGAGAGATATTATCGATAGTTTTGATAAAAATGATTTTCAAGCGCTTGTCCTTTCGTATCCCTCAGGGATAGAATTAGACGTAACGGCTGGGTTGGTTTCTGGGAGTTTAAAAAAACTTGCATCGAAGTATAATATTGAAAACTATATCATCATCGCCCATAGTATGGGTGGTTTGGTTGCTAAAAAAGTGATCGGGAATTTAAATACTGCCAAACAGTTTACCGATACGTTTATTTCCCTTTCAACCCCTTGGGGAGGACATGAAGCTGCAAAAGACGTGAAAGAGCTTCCTTATTATATCTCTTCGTGGAATGATATGCGTTCAAACAGCAAATTTATTCAAGGTTTGGAAAATAATTTTTTATTAGATGGAGTAAATCACTATTTATTATTTGGATATAAAGGGGAAGATAGATTTTTTAGCAGAGACAACGACGGTGTTATCTCTTTACAAAGTCAGCTCAAAGCGTACGCGCAGAGAGGGGCAAAAAAAATATTTGGATTTAACGAGACCCATGTTGGAATATTACGCTCAAAAGAGGTAATTTTAGTGATAAATAATATATTAAAAAATAAGTTGTAAAACGATAGAATGAGGCGTTTAAAATAATATAAGGTAGATGATGGTTACAAGTGATGAATTAAAACGGGTGTTGATACAATATCTTAACTTAGAAGATATAACTCCCGAGGAGATAGAGGATGAAGACCCTCTTTTTGGAGATGAGGGGTTAGGTTTGGATTCGGTGGATTCGATTGAGTTGGTTTTGGCAATAGAGAAAGAATTTGGAGTGAAGATAGAAGACTCTAAGGAGTATGAGACGATTTTTGCATCGGTTGCAAATTTATTAAATTATATTAATGAAAAAAAAGCATAAAGTTTATATAACTGCCACATCTTCGAGTTCTTGTGCAGGTGTTGATACAGAAGAGCTTTTTTTAAATATCTGCGATGGAAAGACGGGTATCGTTCAAGATAGGGAATACTTAGCGGGATATACACCTGCAATAGGAAGATTACGTTCCAATCAAAATTTTGAAGAGGAACTTCTTTTACAATGTGAAAAAATTTTACGCCAAAGTGAGCTTGAAAATTTCGATGAGACTTTACTTGCGGTAGGCTCTTCGGTTGGCGGGATGTCAAAAACCGAAAAGATATATTTTCAAAACGGGGATTTTAAACAGGTTGATCCCAAGCTTCATAATATAGATGCAATTGCTTATACTCTTCAAAAACACTTTTCTTTTTACGATACTATCTCTTTTTCTACTGCGTGTACCTCCAGCGCCAACGGTTTGGGGTATGCTTACGAAGTTTTATCAAAAGGTATTTATAAAAATGTTTTGGTTGTAGGTGTCGATCAGTTATCCCTTACAACGGTTGGGGGATTTTTATCTTTAGGGGTATTGTCTTCAAATCCTTGCAAACCTTTTGATACAAATAGAGACGGGATGAACGTAGCCGAAGCGATTGCTTGTGTATTGGTTCAAAGGGATATTGAAAAAAAAGATGATTTGATAGAGCTTTGCGGGGTAGGGTACAGCTCCGATGCGTATCATATAACCCAGCCGCATCCCGAGGGAAAAGGTGCAATAAAAGCGATGAACAATGCCTTAGAGTGTGCAGATTTACAAAAAGAACAAATAGATTATATCAATGCCCACGGTACGGGAACAATGGCAAACGATTCCTCCGAAGCGATAGCGATAGAAAATGTTTTTGGGAAAAATCCTTATGTAAGTTCCACAAAATCTATAACGGGACACACTTTAGGTGCCGCAGGGGCTTTGGAAGCGATTGTTTGTAGTGAAATTTTAAAAAATCAAATAGTCCCTACAAACACTTCCTTGGAAAATATAGAAAATACAAATGTAAATTTTTCTTTGGAAACCAAAGGGCAAAATATAAACTATGCGATGAGCAACTCTTTTGCTTTTGGTGGAAATAACTGCAGTTTGATTTTTGGAAGAGTTGTATGAAGATAAATTTAGAAATTTTAGATGCCGCGTATATTTATGCCAAGGATGAGATTGCGGAGCTTTATACAAAAGAGCTGGTTCCTAAAATGGCAATACGAAGACGACTCACAAGAGCTTCTAAGATAGCGGTATATCTTGCTTCCAAAATAGGGTATGAAAATCAAAGGATTGTTTACGGAAGCAGTTTTGGAGAACTTCATGCTACGGAAAATATTTTAAATTCTTTGCAATCAAAAGAACCGATAAGTCCTACGCAGTTTCAAAATTCCGTTTATAATATCCCCGTATCGTATCTCTCGATGCTTTCAAATAATACTAATGAAATTATCACAATCTCAAGCGGGGATAAAACTTCGCAAGATCTTTTAAAAGCAGGTGCCGTAAAAGCGATGGACGGGGATGAGATTATATTGATGGTAATTGAAAGTTTAAATATAAAAGCTATTGGGGATGTTAATAATTGTGTCGATCAATTGGAGTGCGGGGTGGCTTTAAGGGTAAAAGTATCCGATGAATTTAAAACAATCGAATTTGATAAAACCAACGACCTTAAACTTCCAAACTCTACAGTTGTACTTTTTAATATCGCCAAGCAGTTTGATAAAACTAACAAAAACATCATAGAGGTAGAGTTTTGAAACTGCCCCATTTAGAGCCTTTGGTTTTTGCAAAAGAGGTTTTGTATGTAGACGATGAGAGTGCAAAAGTTTTATGTGAATTTGAGCAATTTCCCACGATTGGAGTTTTTATAGAAGCAGCAGCCCAGTCAAGTGCCGCTTTTTTTCAAGGAGGAGAGCCAAAAACAGGCTATCTTGCCAACGTAACAAATATGGAGCTTTTGGATTCAATAGAGGTGTTGCAATATATAGTAAGTTTAAAAAAAATATTCTCTTTTGAGAACTTGGTAAAATACTCTTTTTTGATAACACAAAAAGGGGATAATAAAAAAATAGCACAAGGGGAACTAACCGTTGCTATAGAGCAATAGTTTATTTACAAATAATAATACTTTGACAAATACCGATATTGTGTATCTCTTTTTCTATTTCAAGTCCCGCTTTTTGAATATACTCTTCTAAATCTTTAAAATTAAACATTTTACTATAACCGTTTGCTATTGCCGTAAAATAAGGAGATGTATTGATAATACAATATGCCGAGGTCTCAAACTTTTGTTTATCCCAAAGAGGTTCCATAATATAGAGTCTACTTTTTTCTCCCATCGAGTCTTTGATTCTTTTTAAAAGAGCTATAATATTTTCCTCATCAAAACAATCCAAAAACTGGCTGACCCAAATAATATCATATCCTTTTGGAATCTCTTTTGAATGGTCTAGGATATTTTGCTCTATAAAATTAACTCTATCTTGTTTATCATTTTTTGCAATATTTTCTTTTGCAAGTGCAATTTGCTCGGGAAGATCGACAATGGTTACATCGGTATCTTCTGAATTTTTTACGATACTTAAGGAAAATTTCCCCGTATTTCCTCCAATATCCAAGATATTTTTTGGATTGTTTTGAAGCACTATTTTAATGGCACTTGAAAAAGCATTATCGGAATAAAAGTGGTCAAATTCAAACCAGCTTTGTCGTATTTTTTCAGGTAGTGAGGATAAAGAGGGGTATAATGTATCATCTTCAACCCCTATTTTTTTTAACCCCTCAGGTTTATTATTTTTTAAAGCAATATCAAGATCGTAAAGTCCTAAATAGTTTATATAGTGGTTATAGTTCATATTGATATTGGTCATATCGTCTTTGAGTAAAAAGGTTCCGGTTTTGGTTATAAAGTATTTTTCATTATCTATTTTTACAATATCGGCACTAAGAGAGGTTTCTAACAATACTTGCAAACTGTATTTTGAAAGGTTTAGTTTTTCTTGTAACTCTTTAAGGATTAAACCGTTTTTATGGTTGTATAAACATTCCAATACACCCAAATCCCTCATAGATCTTGCTATTTGGAATATGATAGGGGCAAAAGCGATTTTTTGTGCTTCGTATTGTGCTTCAAGGGCTGTTTTTGAATCGTTGTGTGTAAAAAATTTATTCATATATAACTTGCTTCTTTATAGGTATTATAGGAAAGATTTAGTTAGAAATAGATAAAATAACCCCTATTTAAATTGGAGCTAGAGTATTGCTGGGTATTTGTTCGTTGTATGAAGTTGTAGAAAAAAAAGAAAATAAAGTTGTTGTAAAATTAGCATCCCCTTCCCATCCAATCTTTCAAGCCCATTTCCCGAATAATCATCTTTTACCCGGGTTTTGTCATGTGGAAATCTTATCTGATATATTAAAAGATACAATCAAAAAAATCAAACTGTTTAAACTACAAAACAAAGCATTACCCAAAGAGCAAGTACATTATGAGATCGATACGAAATTACAAATGAGAAAAATAAAAATCACAAAAGAGGACGGTTCATTGATAGGAAAATTACATTATGAATGTTAAAGTTACGGCATTAGTACCCACATACAATAATCCTCTTACCATAAAAAAAGTTGCAGATGACGTGATAAAACACGGATATGATCTTATAATCGCAGATGACGGTTCCGATGTTGAGGTGGAAAGCTTATTTAATGATGATGAAAAAGAGAAAATAGTTTTTGTAAGGCATAGTGTAAATAAAGGAAAAGGGGAAGCGATCACGTCCGGTGTAAAAAAGGCAAAAGAGCAGGGTTTTTCCCACGTAGTAAGTTTAGACGGGGACGGACAACATCTGGCATCTCAAATAAAACCTTTAATCGATGCAATACATAATGACGATGAGATTATTATCGGAGCAAGAAACTTTAATATTGACAATATCCCAAATGGTTCAAAGTTTGGACGGTGGTTTAGCAATTTTTGGGCGTGTTGGGATACAGGGTATGAGATAACCGATTCGCTCTCTGGATTTAGGGTTTATCCTATCTCTATTCTTGATCTTGATATAAAAACTTCACGGTTTGATTGGGAGATGGAGGTACTTGTAAGACATGCAGATGCAGGGAAAAAAATAAAAGAGATAGATATAGAGTGTTATTATCCTTTGGAGGAGGAGAGGGTAAGTCACTTTAGAAAGTTTTGGGACACCATGGCAATAGTTTGGGTGCATATTCAAATTTTACCTTTTAAGTGGCCCGGGTTTTTAAAAGATATGATTTTAAGGAAAAAATGAAAACGCGTCAAAGAGGAAGCGGTTGGAGTATCGCTTTAGTTTTTAATCTTTATAAAATATTTGGATATCGGTTTATCTATATTTTGATGTATCCCGTGACCTTTTTTTATTTTTTATTTGCAGGGAATGTAAAAGATTCTCTAAAAATCTATTATAAAAATATCGATAAGCCTTTTAATATGTTTATCTATTTTGAACATTTGCGTATCTTTGCAAATTGTATGGTGGATAGATTTATCTCTAAATTAACCGATGAAAAATATGAGATAGATTTTAAAAAAAGAGAGGATTCTCATGCTATTTTAGAAAAAGGGTGTATTGTTCTTACCTCTCATTTCGGAGGTTGGGCACTTTCTGCCAATGAGGGTTCAAAACGGGTTGAAAATAAAATTAACGTTGTGATGCAAGAAGCGATGCTTGATAGTATTAAAAATATAGAAAACAAAGAAGAATATAAAGAGAATATACACGTAATCGATATTAACCAAGGGGGCATAGCAGTATCGATCGAGATAGCAAATGCTTTATCAAATAATGAAATTGTTGCGATTATGGGAGATAGGGCTTTAAATAAAAACGGCGAGATTGAAATGGAGTTTTTTGGGAAAATTGCAAAATTCAATAAAAATCCTTTTCAAATCGCTTATAAAATCGATAAACCTATTTTGGTTTATTTTATAATTTTTTTGGGAATGAAAAAATATTCGGTGGAGTGTATTAAAATTGAGTTGGATAGATCGCTTGATGAGAAAGAATCGGTTGAAAAATCGATGAAACAATATATAAAAAAATACGAAGATGTGATTAAAAACCATCCAAATCAATGGTTTAATTTTTATAATTTTTGGGAGCAAGAGGAATAGATGAATTTATTAATAGATAAAAGGGAGATTACCCTTGATGAGATTATTAGTGCAAGAGATATAAAAGTATCGGACGAAAAAGAGTTTATTGAGTATATCAACCATACACATGAATTTTTAATCGATTCTATAAAGGGTGGGAAACCAATTTATGGAATTACGACGGGATATGGAGCGAGTGGAAAAAACTATGTAAGTTACGAAGACAGTAAAACGTTACAAAAAAATCTTTTTCGATTTCACGGGTGTGGTATAGGGAAAAACCTCTCTTACAAAGTATGTAAATACGCTGTGATTATGAGGACAATCTCTTTAAGTAAGGCAAGATCGGGTGTGAGTATGGAACTGCTTCATAGACTTGAATTGCTTATCAATAAAGATATTATTCCAGTTATTCCATCTCAGGGCTCGGTTGGAGCCAGTGGAGATTTAACGCCTCTTTCTTATATCGCAGCAGTTATTGCAGGGGAGAGGGAAGTTTATTATAACGGGCAAATCAAAGATGTGGTGGAAGTATATAATGAACTTGGTATCACTCCGTATGAATTTAAACCAAAAGAAGCCTTGGCAATTATGAATGGGACTACGATTATGAGTGCTATTGCACTTGATGCGATTGAAGAGTTTGAAGTTGTTTTAAACTCTATGGAGTCGTATGTGGCAGGGATGTTTGAAGTTCTTTTAGGAGATGATACTCCTGTGGCTGATTTTGTACATGAATCTAAACCTTTCAAAGGGCAGATTGAAGCGGCAAAAAATATTAAAAATAAGATTGCAGGTTCAAAGCTGACTCATGGACGTGATGATAGATACGATAAGTTTTTTGAAGATAATGATCTAAATATCCAAGATAACTACTCTATGCGGTGTGCTCCTCAGGTATTGGGTGTAATTAGAGATAATCTTGAGATTTCAAAACATTGGGTACAAACGGAGATAAATTCGGTAAATGACAATCCTTTAATAGACGGGGAAAATAAAAAGATATATACTTCGGGGAACTTTTTTGGCGGATATGTGGCACACGCGATGGATACCCTTAAAATCTGTGCGGCAAATTTAGCCGATCTACTCGATAAAGAGTTTGCTCTTTTGGTAGATCATAAATTTAATCGCGGTCTTGGGGAAAATCTAAAACTCTCAAGTGAGCCTTTTTACCATGGATTTAAAGCTATGCAGATAAGTCTAAGTTCACTCAGTGCAGATGTGATTAAAAATACTACGGCAGCATCGATTCATTCACGTCCCACCGAGTCATTGAATCAAGATAAAGTCTCCATGGGAACAACTGCGGCACTTGATTTTGCCAAAATGATGCCGGAGCTTCACAATATGCTCTCAATCGCATTTATAGGGATGGCACAAGCAGTTGATATAAGGGGAAATGATAGAGTGTCAAATCATCTAACAAATATTTATGACGAGATAAGAAAAGAGGTAGAGCCTTTAGAGGAAGATAGAAGAATGGATAGGGATATAGATAAAGTAAGGGAACTTTTACTTAATAAAAAGTTCATTTAATATAGCTATAATAGTTATTATTTTTTAAGGAGTATAAAATGAGTAGAAAAATAGTAGGAATGGGTTTGTTATTTGTTTTCTTAGGGACAAGTTGTTTTGCAGATAAACCGCAAAATAAACAAAAAACTCTTCCACACGGACTTCAAAAAAAAGTTAAAAGCGGTAAGCCGCTTCCTCCGGGATGGCAAAAGAAAATTGCTAAAGGGGAAGTTGTAGACTTACAAACATTATCACATGCAAAAGTTGTCTATCTGCCAAAGTATCCAAAGATAGAGGGTACGAGAATTTATGAGATAGAAAATAAAGTTTTTCGGGTTATGAATGCTACAAGAGAGATATTGGAAGTTTTAAAACCTTGAATAAAAAAGTATTAATAACCGGAGCAACCGGAAGTATCGGCGAGGCGATTGTAAAGGAGTTTGCAAATAATGGATATTTTGTCTATATCCATTATAACTCCAATGAACAAAAAGCAAAAGAGCTTTTATCCGAGATAAAAAATCAAGGGGAGATACTGTGCTTTGATATAACCGATAAAAAGGATATTAAACAAAAACTTGAAAACTTGGAAGTTGATGTTTTAGTAAATAACGCCGGAATTATCAAAGATAAGCTGTTTTTCTTTATGGAGGACGATGAGTTTGAAGATGTGATAGATACCAATTTAAAAGGTGTGTATTACGTGACAAAAATCCTTTGCAAAGCTATGATGATGAAAAAAAGCGGAAGTATCGTCAATATGACTTCAATATCGGGACTTGTAGGGAATCAAGGTCAGGCGAATTATGCTGCCTCCAAAGGTGGAATTATCGCGTTTACAAAGACTTTGGCACTAGAACTTGGGCGTTATAATATCAGGGTAAATGCCATAGCTCCGGGGATTATAGAATCGGAGATGATACAAGACGTTCCAAATCAAAAAGAGCTTAAAAAGATGATTCCACTTGGAAGATTCGGTCAGCCTGACGAGGTGGCAAAATGTGCTTACTTTTTAGGCAATGATGCAACCTATATAAGCGGCGAGGTATTAAACGTAAGCGGAGCAATGGTCAGATAAGAGATGAATATCGTCATATCTTTGATCTATGCACCTTTTGTGTTTTTTTCTTTAAGATATTTTGATATCAAAATAGTAAGTTTATCGGTGTTTTTTTTATCCTCGATTTGGTTTTTTATCATGGTTCAAAAAGATAAAAAAAGTGCCCTTTATCCCCTTTTGTATATGATGCTCTCTTTGGTTACCTTTTTTTTGGAAGAGTTTTTGGTTTTAAAAGCTATCCCCCTTATAATTTCCATAGTAATAACAGCCATCATCTTTATATCGTATATCAATAAAAACTCCGTTATTGTATATTTTGCAAAACGCTTTTCCAAAAAAGAGATAGAGCAACAAGAGCAAGAATATATCCATAACTCTACCCTTTTTTGGATAGCCGTTTCCACTTTTAATGTTCTTTGCCATATCTTTGTTTTTTTCAATAGTGATATAAAGTTTTGGATATACTATAGTTCCATTGGATGGTATTTGGTTTTTATAATTGCAGGAGTATTGCAGTTTTTCCATAGGAAGTATATATTTTTAAAGGGCTTGGATGGTTAGGCTAGGTTTATTTTTTATTTTACTATTTGTAAGTTTAAATGCTAAAATTATCAATTTTCAAGAGGAAAAATATATAGAAGTGATCGACAACAGCACTTTAAAGCAGGGTACTTTAGAATTTATTCAAAATAAAATAATATTAAAATATCAAAATTCAAATAGAGTATTAACCTATGAAGAGGATACTTTAACCATACAAAAAAACGATGAAATACAAAAAATAGACTTAAGTTCGCAAATAGCATTAAAAATGGTGTTTTTACTTATAGAATCAATCTATAAAAATGATATGGAGATGTTACAAGCATTTTTTACTATAGAGAAAAAAAAGGATTTTATACGGTTGGCTCCTAAAGAAGATATTAAAAGTTATCTTAAGTATGTGGAGTTTAAAAAAGGGGAAACTTTAGAGTTTATAACCATACATATGACAAATGGAAATACTACTACAATAAGAGAGTTAAATGATTAGATATTTTAATTATTTTCTTTTTATTGTTCTTTTTTTGATATTTATTGTTTTTGATTTCAATAGTAAAATATCGACCCGGCTTCAAACAATACTTCCTAATTCTAAAGATAAAGAACTTTTAGAGGTATTTTCAAAATTCGATTCAAATAAGAAGATTTTTTTAGCTATAAAAGGAGATTCTAAAGATGATTTAAAAAAACTCAACACAATTGAAAAAGAGTTTTTGCAAATAGATGGACTAAAAAAAGAGGGGCAAAAATACTCCAAAGAGTTTTTGGAATATAAAAGCAGATACCGATTGTATTTAAATGATATCGATGAAGATAAATTAAAAAATATAGATATAAAAAAAGAGCTTGATAGATTATATAGCAGTCTTTTTGATTCGTTTCTTACTGTGGATATCGATAAAAACGATCCATTGAATATCATTAGAAAAGACAACACACAAATAAATATAAAAAATGGAAAGTTAATGCTGGGAGACTACGGCTATTTAACGGTTTTTAGTATCGATAAAAAGCTTGATTCTTTGGATGGATTTGAGAGGATTTACGATAGTATAAAAATTATAGAGGAGAGATACGTCGATATAAAAAGTTTTTCATCCATATATTATTTTGTGGAAAATTCACGATATATAAAAAACGATGCCTCCAAAATAGTAATCCTCGCAACAATCATTTTATTGCTCTTATATTTTGTAGTCTTAAGAAATATCAATTTACTATTGAATACCCTTTTAACACTCGGTTCATCCGCACTATTGGCAACAATTATTTTAATATCGATATATGACCAACTCTCCTTATTTGTCTTGGTCTTTGGATTATCTATAAGCACCATCGCAATCGATTATATGTTTCACCACTATTTTCATAAAAGTTACGAGAAAAAACAAGGATTTAATCAAGAGGTATTTTTTGGTTTCTTGACCACATTTATTGCATTTTTTATATTAAGCTTTGTGGATTTTTTACTTATTAAACAAATTACGATATTTACCATGATTTCCCTATTTTGTTCCTATATTATCTTTGCATTTATATATCCTTCTATCACTTTTGCACAAAAAGAGTTTGCTTTTCATATAAATGGATTTGATTTATTTAATAGCAAATATATTTTGCTTTTTTCCTTAGCCGTATTTTTATTTGCATTACCAAATCTGCATTTTGATTTTGATATAAAATCTTTGGATTACGATAATAAAGCCTTAAAAGAAAAAGAGAGTTTTTTTCAAAGTAAATTACTTAACAAACAGCAACAAACAGTAATAATAAAAGCAAAAACAATAGAGGAGCTTATTACCTATAATGAGCAGATAAAAAAGATCGATAATCATTCAAGTTCATCACTGGACAACCTAATAAGCGAGAAAAAATTTTTCCAAAAAAAGCAAAAATTTTTAGAGATGGATTTTAATAATTTAAATGAGCAAATAGAACAACTGGCACCTCAAATAGGATTTAAAAAAGATTCATTTAAAGGGGCTTATAATTATGATTTGGAATATCCAAAATATAGTTATGAACAATTGGAAAAATACGCAGTTGAAATCAAAAAGTATCAAGATGGATATATATCGCCTATTTTAATCTCAAGCGATAGATTAGAAAAGATATACAGCTTAGACTTTGTACACCCTGTAAATTTAAAAATACTATTTGAAAAAAGTTTACAAAACGATATAGATAAGATAATAAAACTAGGCGCTATAAGTTTATGTTTTATAATCGCAATCATCATCTTTATCGCAAGAAGTAAAATACTCTATGCCCTTGGTTTTTTAAGTTTCCCAAGTGCAGTTATATTTTTATATCTAAGTTTTATAGAGGTAAATATTTTACATATCTTCATGCTCTTTATTATCCTTGCAATTAGTATCGATTATGCTATATATTCTACTAAAAATAATAGCTTGGAGACCAAAAAAGCGATTGTCTTTTCCGCTCTTAGCTCTTTTGCAGGATTTGGAGTATTGGTATTTTCTTCAACGGTGTCGCTCTTTTCCATAGGAAGCGTAGCAACTTTGGGTATAATGGCAGTTTTAATTTTAATATTTTTTAGTAAGGGACAAGATGCAGTTAAAAGTTTATAATGATAACGGCACCGTAAACTCGTATGAGATAAAAAAAGAGAACTTTTTAGATAAAACCTTAGAGGGGAAAGTCTCTTATATCAGCTCTTCATCAAAAGAGGCAAATATCTTAAATATTTTTAAATCCTATTTTTGCGATGCCAAATCTATCCTTTTTGATGAGAGTAATAAACTCTTGGTACAAAAACTCCAAGAACTAAAGATATCCTCTTTTGAAGATAAAAAACCGACTCCCACAATTTTTGATGATAAAGAGTTTCGATTTATCTATTTTACAAGCGGAACGACGGGGCAAAGCGTGGGAGCTTTAAAGAGCTATGAAAATATCAAATGGGAAGTAAAATGCCTGAGTGAACTTACCAAAAAATACAATATAAAAAAAGTGATTGTAACAGTTCCCCTTATCCATTTTTACGGCTCTGTAGGCGGAGTATTTTATCCACTCTTTAACGATCTTGATATCATTTTAAAAGAGCATTTTTTACCCCATGATCTTTTAGAGATGATTGATGACAACTCTTTGGTAGTAACAACTCCTCTTTATATAAAAGCCCTTAATAGACTCAGTGAAACAAAAAATCTCTCCAAGTCCCTTTTTCTAAGCTCCACCGCACCGTTAAATTTAAACGATGCAAAAGAGTTCAATGAAAAATTCCACTGCAATATCTTACAACTTTTCGGTTCCACCGAAACAGGCGGAATCGGCTATAAATTCAATGATGAAAGTGTATGGACACCCCATATAGGTACAAAAGTAAGCTTAAATAACGACAATGAACTAAAAGTAAACTCCCCTTTAGTTTCAGATACCTTATACGACGAAGGGTTTAAAAAAACCGACTTTACCATCCAAACTTTTGATTATGCAGAGTTTGAAAATGAAAAATTTAAAATCATAGGAAGAAGCTCCCAAATCCTAAAACTTGCAGGAAAACGATACTCCACCGTACAAATTGAGCATATCTTAGAAGAGCAAGAAGAGATAGAAAAAGCATTGGTATATGTAAAAAAAGATACCGACTCTTTGAGAGGAGAGATTTTGGATATCACTATAGAATCGAAAAAACAGTTTATCCCAAAAGAGATAAAGAAAATACTGCAATCAAAATTATCGAATCTAAAGTTTTCAGTCGATTTAAAGATTGTGGATAAAATTGAAGTTTCGAGTGTGGGGAAGAAGTTGAGAATTTAGATAAGGGATAGATTCCCCTTATCCTTTAGTTATATTTAGATAACTGTACTTGAATTGCTCTATTTAAGTTTTGAATCCAACCGTTATAGTTATTGTGGATTGTTCCTTTTGCCGCATCATAGTGTAAATTGATACTATTTTTATAAGTGATAGAATAATCTTTTTGATCATATTTAATATCAACCAAAGCCATATGGCTTCTTAAATTAAGTTGTGCAGTTGCATGTCCCGGTTCAACTTTTTTTACAATCCATCCAAGTCCAAGTCCAGCTTGTTTAATTGCTTTATACATTTGGTCATCCGTTGTTGATTTTTTAACACCTGCCGGTGCACCCATCACATTGTAAACTGATGCCACTCCACAACCACTCATAAAAACTAGAGTGAAAACTAAAGCACCAAGACTAATTATTTTTTTCATACTATGTTCTCCTTAAAAAAAATTATTAAATTATAGCAATAGAAAACTTAAATAGAAAACAATAATAGAACTATATTGATTAACACAAACCTAACAAATTTTTCGATATAATCCCAAAAATTCAATAAGACAAGGTAAATAAATATGTCGCAACAAACACCTTTAGAGATTGCATTGGCACACTCATTGACAGAGGAAGAGTATCATACGATTGTATCTATGCTTGAACGGGAGCCAAACTATACGGAGATAGGAATTATCTCAGCGATGTGGTCAGAACACTGTTCATATAAATCAAGTACAAAATATCTAAAAGGATTCCCCACATCAGCACCGTGGGTTATCCAAGGACCAGGGGAAAATGCGGGGGTTATCGATATTGGAGACGGTTACGCAGCGGTATTTAAGATGGAATCACACAATCATCCAAGTTTTATAGAGCCTTATCAAGGGGCTGCAACTGGTGTAGGTGGAATTATGAGAGATGTTTTTACTATGGGAGCACGACCTGTAGCATCATTGAATCTTATCCAATTTGCAGAGATTGAGGGAGATAGCGGTATAGCTAAAAAACATAGATATCTTCTAAGAGGTGTTGTTGAGGGTATCGGTGGATATGGAAACTGTATGGGGGTTCCTACTATCGGTGGACAAACAGGGTTTGAAAATTGCTACGCAGGGAATAACCTTGTAAATGCTTTTAATCTTGGTATTGCAAAAGCAGATGAGATATTTTATGGACGTGCAGAGGGGATTGGGAATCCTGTAATGTATGTCGGGTCTAAAACAGGGCGTGACGGTCTTGGTGGGGCTGTGATGAGTTCGGCTTCTTTTGATGAGGATAGTGAAAGTAAACGTCCAACTGTGCAAGTGGGTGATCCGTTTACCGAAAAACTTTTACTTGAGGCTTGTTTGGAATTATTTAAAAAAGATTTGATTATCGGTATCCAAGATATGGGTGCAGCAGGGCTTACAAGTTCATCATTTGAGATGGCAGGACGAGCTGGGGCTGGTATGAAAATGGATCTTGATAAAGTTCCTGCACGTGAAGAGGGGATGACACCTTATGACTTTATGTTAAGTGAGTCTCAAGAGAGAATGCTTATCTGTGCAAAAAAAGGGTGTGAGCAGGATATTATCGATATTTTTGAAAAATGGGAGCTATCGGTTGCCGTTATCGGAGAGGTAACAGATACTGGAAATATGGAGCTTTTCTGGCATGGAGATTTGGTAGCCGATATACCTATTCAGCCATTAAGTGAAGAGGCTCCTGTACTTGATAGACCTGTATCAAAGCCACAATACTTAGAGAGTATAGAACAAGTTTCTATGGATGATGATGTATCTCCTCAAGAAGCGTTTGAGACATTGATTACAGATATGGAAGTGGTAGATAAATCTTGGATATATGACCAATACGATTCAATGGTACAAACAAATACAGTAAAAGGTCCTGGGAAACTTGACGGTTCGGTTATACGAATCAAAGAGACAGGAAAAGCTCTTGCTATGTCGGCTGATTGTAATACAAGATTTTGTTATATTGATCCTGAGCTTGGAGCGGCAGCAGCTGTTATGGAAGCAGGAAGAAATGTAGCGATGAGTGGAGCTACTCCATTGGCAATTACCGATTGTCTTAACTTTGGTAATCCGCAAAATCCTGAGGTAATGTGGCAGTTTATGACAGCTTGTGAGGGGATAAAAAAAGCGTGTGCTGAGCTTAATACGCCAGTTATTGGTGGAAATGTATCACTATATAATGAAACAAATGGAGAGTCGGTATTCCCAACACCTGCAATTGCAACGGTTGGGGTAAATGATGATATGAATAAAGTGCTTCCTAGTTCACTTCAAAACGATGGAAATATTATCTATATCTTAGGAGATACCAAAGCAGAGTTTGGTGGAAGTTTGTATTTGAAAAAGATTTTTGGACAAGTAGCGGGTAAACACCCTGAGGTTGATTTTAAAAAGGAAAGAATGCTTTGGGATTTTGTGGTTGAAGCAAATAAAAAAGATCTACTTGTAAGTGCAAAAGATATTAATACTGGTGGTATTGCAATTGCTTTAGCAAAGATGGCTGCTGTTGGAGATCGTGGTGTAGATATAGATATCGTACTACAAGATCAAGCTGAGATGTTTAGTGAAAGTTTAAGTAGAGCAATCGTAGAAGTAAATCCAAAAGATTGTGATGCCTTTGAAGCCTTAGCAGAACAAGTTGGAATCACTTGTATCAATGCGGGAGTTATCGGTGGAGATGAGTTCTCTATCAATAATATTGTAAATATGGAGATGAGTGAGCTGAAAGATATTTATTTTAATAGATTTAAAGAAGTTGTGGAGCAAGATTTATAATGAGAGCATTAATTAGTGTTAGCGATAAAAGCGGAGTTGAAAACTTTGCAAAAGAGTTGGTTGCATTGGGGTATGAGATTATCTCAACTGGTGGAACGTATAAAAAGCTTCAAGATGCAGGGATAGCTGTAATAGAAGCAAATGAAGTAACAAAATTTCCAGAGTGTTTTGAAGGAAGAGTAAAAACTCTAAACCCGTATATTCACGGTGGAATTTTACATAGACGAGATAAAGAGTCTCACTTGACCCAAGCAAAAGAGCTAGGAGTAGAGGGGATTGACCTTGTGTGTGTAAATCTCTATCCATTTAAAGCTACTATTGAAAAAACTGATGACTTTGAAGAGATTATTGAGAACATTGACATCGGTGGACCAGCGATGGTAAGAAGTGCGGCAAAAAATCATGACAGTGTAATTATCGTAACAGATGTAGCTGATTATGATGTGGTATTAAACAATCTTAAAAATGATACCAACACCGTAGAATTTAGACGTGATATGATGATAAAAGCGTATGAGCATACTGCGGCGTATGATTCTATGATTGCAAACTATATGAATAAAAGATTCAATAATGGTATGGGACAAAAGCAGTTTATCGTAGGGGAAAAAGTATTTGATACAAGATATGGAGAAAATCCACACCAAAAGGGAGCTTTATATGAGTTTGATAAACATTTATCAAATAAATTTATAACCGTAAAAGGGGAAGCATCTTTTAACAATATGGGAGACATAAGCGGAGCAGCTAAAATAGCCTCGGCATTCGGCGATGACAACGCCGTATGTATCGTAAAGCACGGTAATCCATGTGGATTTGCTATCAAAGATAATTTACTAGAATCTTACACCGAAGCACTGAAATGTGACCCAGTATCTGCATTTGGCGGAGTTGTAGCTGTTAATGGAATTGTAGAAAAAGATTTAGCCGAGAAAATGAACGAGATATTTTTAGAAGTTGTATTTGCAGCTGATTTTACAGATGAAGCGGTAGAGGAACTCTCAAAGAAAAAAAGAATCAAACTCTTTAAACAAGGTACTACAAAACTAGAGATGGCAAACGATGCTTACAACTTCAAAATAGTTGACGGTGGATTTGTATATCAAGACAGCGATTTTGTAGAAGATAATGAAGTTTTAAAGAGTGAACTTAAAACAAAAAGAGAAGCAACGGAGCAAGAAAAGAAAGATATGGAGATCGCTTATAAAGTAGCATCTCTTACAAAATCAAACTGTGTAGTATATGTGAAAAACTCTGCAATGGTAGCTGTAGGTATGGGTATGACCAGTCGTGTAGACGCAGCAAAAGCGGCTCTACGAAAAGCAGAGGATATGGGACTTGATACCACTGGGTCAGTGTTAGCATCTGAAGCATTTTTCCCATTTAGAGATAGCATAGATGCAGCTGCGGAAGCAGGGGTAAAATGTGTGATTGAACCAGGTGGAAGTGTAAGAGATGATGAGGTAATTGCAGCGGCGGATGAGTTTGGGATGGCGTTGTATTTTAGCGGTAAGAGACACTTCCTCCACTAAAAAGTGATTTAAATACGCGGGAAGTTTGCCTTGTGACATTTAGTCACAAGTTTTCCCCTCCTTCTCTTTCTACATAACTCTGCGTTAGAGAAAATTATCTTCTAGTCATTTACTTCAAGTAAACTCCTACGAATATAATTTGCTCTGCCTTGATTTCTTTTGAAATCTAATCATTGTAAATCACTTTTAAAAACAATCCTTTTTACAAATTTTAAAATTTATATATTTTGTGACACTTTTTATAACACCTTTTGAGTATACTAATTCAAGTTTAAATATTAAAGGATTTGGTTTTGAAGAATATATCGGGTAATTGGCAAGGTAATATTAATGGAACAAATAATGCTGATATTTTTATAGAAATAACACAGCTTAATCAAAATTTATCAGCTACAGTGAGAGTTAATGACCCTAAATATGGGACATCAGTTTACAGATGTACTGGTAAAATAAAAAACTCAAAAATATTACTTAAAGGAAATCCTGATTTTAATGTTCATAATAACTTAGAAGTAAATTTAGGAAAGATTACTATTAACGGTACTTTACAAAAAAGTAGTATTATTACAGGAAAATGGGAAAGTAGTATTGGTACGGGAGGTGTTTTTCAAGTAAGTAAAGTTGTTAGTACAGCAAATAAATCAATAGATATGTCTAATGAAGAAAATATTACTTTTGATAATACAGATACGAGAAAGCTAAACCCTAATTGGGATAGGGTGGAGCTAATTCTTACTTTGTCACTATATTATCAGACATTTCCAAATATACCTGTGAGTGATAGTATAGAAGTTAAAATCTTAAGTGATTTATTGAAAAACTATCATGTATTAATTGGTCATAATATAACATCAAGTTTGAGAAATTTAAACGGAATTTTTATGAAATTAAAAAACTTTGAATCACTAGATGATAGAAGTAAAAATAAAGGTCTAAAAAGTGTATCTAAATTAGATAAAGAAATTTGGAATGAGTTTTTAAATAATCAAGAAAAATTACAAAATTTAGCTGTGTTAATAAAATCGTTATTAAATGAAAAAAATATTAATGATTTAAGATTAATTAATGATGATGGTTTTATTGAAGATAAATTAGAGGAGTTTGTTTCAAGAAAAAAATCAAGTAGTGAATTTTCAATTGCAAAAGGTACTACCGATAAAATAGTTGATAAACATAAAAAACCAGTTTTAAATATATCAAGTGTAGCTAAGGTTTTTTCAAAATATATCATCAACTATAATTCTGAATATACAAGTACGATAATTGGTATATTTGCGAAATGGGGAAGAGGAAAAACCTTTTTATTTAACCAAATAAAATATTTTCTACAAAAAGACAAAACGAAAAAAGTTTATATCTGTGAATTTCAACCTTGGAAATACCAAAAAGCAGAAAGTGCATGGGCTTATTTATATCAAAAAATATTGGATAATTATTTAAAGAATAAAAAAACAAAAACTTCAAAAGATATTTTAAGATATGAGTTGTATTTAAAAAGAAAGTTTAAAAGAAAATCTTTCTATTGGAATATAATTAAATTATGTATTGATGCAATAAAACCATCATGGTTATGGAAAATTTTTATATTAAATAAAGAAAGAGAAGGCTTAAAAAGCCTCATTATTAGTTGTATATCTATTGTTTTTATTTCAATATGGATTTTCTCTCCAAAATTGGATTTAGTAAATACATTAGTAGGTATTTTAGGTATTTCTGGATTGATGCTTTCTTATAAAACTTATCGTTTTTATTTAAGTAGTCGCCAAATAGTGACTACGTTAGTAAATGAATATACAAAGACTAAAGATTATTCTAAATATTTAGGTTTTCAAAATGAAATAGAGAAAGAACTGAGACATTTAATAAATGTATTTATTAGTGAAGAGAATGAACAATTGATTTTATTTATTGATGATCTTGATAGATGTAATGAAAAAATGATTATAGATATTATGGATAGTTTACGACTTGTGTTAGAAGATAAAGAGATAAATAAAAAATTGACTATTATCACAGCAGTTGATGAGCGAATTCTATTAAAATCTATCAAGCATAAATATTTTGATGGTGAAATAAATAATGAAATCAGTCCAAAAGAATATATTGAAAAGTTTTTTTTGATAGCATTAAAATTAAATCATTTGAGTGATGAAGATAAAAAGGAATTAATAAAAGAGTATACCAGTATATTTAATAGTGATTATACAATATCTCATGCAGTAGATGGTATTCCTAAAATTATTACAAAAATTCAAAATGATAGACCATTAGATGAGTTTGATAAAGGTTTTATTAAATCAGAAACAGATATGAAAAAGTATGTTCAAACAAGAAAAATTGAAATCATAAAAGATCATGTAAAAGTGGATGACAAAAGTAAAAAAGTAGAACAAGATATTGATGAAGATAAAGAGTTAGAAGTGTTAAAACCAAAAGAAATTAGTTTTATTTCAGAGCAAGTGATTGAGTTTGATATTGACACACCTAGAAAAATCAATATGATGGTTCAAAGATATTTATTATTTAAAAATTTTGTTTTTGAAGAGTTTGGTTATGAAAAAGAGTTTGATTATAGATTATTGATTTATTTAATATTTGCTGTACTAGATGAAGAAAAATTAACTGAATTAATTGAAAAATATTCATTAACAGATGCTGAGGAAATCCAATTTGAAATTAAAGAAAATACCTTTAAAGAAAACCGAGAAGTTTATATTGTTCTTTTAAAATATGCAGAAATGGTTTCTCCATTTTAGTGCAATTACATCCTGAGCTCTTTCTCGTTCCCAACTTTTAGTTGGGAATACATACAGATAACTTATCAAATCTATAAACTAAAAATTAAATATGGTGGAGAAACCGTTTTATGCTTTTATTCATTTTGTTTTTTGTGTATTGTGATATAATTTGCTATAATTGATTCCAATTAAAAAAGGTGGTATTTTATGCAAACGATACAACTACAGATAGAAGATAAAATAAAAGGGACAGGTATAATTAATAATAATATTTAGATTTTTAAAGTAATATTCGCGTAATAAGAGAAGTGGTTGCATCTGCAGGAGCTGAAAAGATGGGGATAATTTATGATGAAAAGTGAGGACTGTTTGACTGGAATGAAGTGACTTAATGTCACTTTATGGAAGGAGTTCCGCAACGCAATAAATTATTTCTGTCTTTGAAGGAACCTTTGGCTCCGAAGCCGCAACCGATTTTTTGTTTCGTTTTTTTTAAAAAATGAAAGTAAACAAAGGTGAGTTTGAATTACCATTATAAACTTATTAGAATCTTGACAATAATGTATCTTATAGGATACAATTATATCTAATAAGCAGGAGTTAAACAATGGTAAATGATTTTGATATTTCACAATATTTAGACTCTAAAGAGAGGATAAAGAGAATTTAGTTTAGTTATTACCTAAGATACAGGTGTCGAGCTTACAAGTCTTATTCCAAGAATACCCATGATTCCACCTGCAATACGATCAACGTATAATTTTGAGCGGAGATAAACGGCTCGAGATGATTCGGCTGATAGTGCAAGAGCAACGATAGAATACCAACCTGCTTCAACCAAAAAAACAAGGAATGGAAGTATTACCATAGCTGCTGAGGGTAAATTGTGTGGTAGAAGTGCGGCAAAGATGCTACCATAAACTACTGCTGTTTTTGGATTACTCAACTGCGTGACAAGTCCGAGTAAAAAAGCTTTTCTTGTTGATTGTCCTATTCCTTTATTGTTACATGAAACAACAATTGGTTTTTTGGCACCATGCCAAATGATGACAGCAAGATAGATAAGATACAGACCGCCAAGGAATTTGAGCATAATATAGAGCCACGGTATATTATAGAGGAGCATCTGAAGTCCGAACAACACGATTATAGAAAAGATCATGGAACCAATTCCCATACCGATGGCTGCAAAGAATCCATCGACTCGAGAGACTGCCATCGATATACGTGCAACAAGCACAAAACTTGGACCTGGACTGATAGCCCCAATTAAAAGTGCCCCAAAAACACTGGCAAGAGAAAGAAATAGTTCCATGTGTACTCCTTAAATCATAACTGATTATTACAAAATTCTCTCTTCACTGTCTTTATCAAAAAGTAATATTTTCTTTGCCCATATTTTAAGTTCAATCTCTTCATCATCTGATTTTGCACCGCTTGGGGATACTCTAGCTATTACCTCTTTGTTGTTGAGTTTTATAAAGGTAAAAACATCGGAACCCGTTAGTTCATTAAATAAAACTTTTGCTTTGATATCTTGAAGTTCCGATGTTACCGAGATATCACGGAAACCGTTTTGAATATATTCGGGTCGTAAACCGGCAATTACTTGTTTGCCTACATAATTATTTATATCTTTAATATTAGCTTCATCAAGATATACGATATTATCTTCACTAGATTCATTTTTAAGATTTATAAAATATTTCTCCTCTTTTTTTTCTATCTTTACATCAATAAAGTTCATAGAAGGCGAACCTATAAATCCTGCCGTAAAAAGGTTGCATGGGTTTTCATAAATGTTTGAGGGGGAATCAAACTGCTGAATTTTACCTTTGTGCATAACTGCTATCTTATCTGCCAAGGTCATAGCTTCTATTTGGTCGTGTGTTACATATACGATGGTTTTGTTTACTTGTTTATGAAGTTTTTTTATCTCTGAACGCATCCGTACTCTAAGCTCTGCATCAAGGTTCGATAGAGGCTCGTCAAAAAGGTATATGTTTGGTTCTCTTGAGATTGATCTTGCTATTGCTACACGTTGTCTCTGACCTCCTGAGAGTTGGGAAGGTTTTCTATCTAAAAGCTGCTCTATTTGCAATATTTTAACAGCATTTTGAAGTCTGTTTTCTATCTCCTCACTAGAATATTTATTGATTCTCAAACCAAATTCTATATTTTCCCTAACCGTCATATTGGGATAGAGTGCATAGGATTGAAATACCATTGCAAGTCCTCTATCTTTTGGTTGTGTATGTGTTACGTCGGTGCCGTCGATACTTATGGTTCCTGATGTAACTTCATCTAGTCCTGCGATATTATTTAAAAGTGTTGATTTACCGCAACCGCTGGGTCCTACAAGAACCAAAAATTCTCCCGGTTCTAACGAGATATTGATACCTTTTAATACTTCTGTTTTTCCATAACTTTTATAAAGATTTTTGATAATTAACGATTTCATTATTCCCTTTATTTTACGGCTCCGGCCATAAGTCCTTTCACAAAAAATTTCCCCGATACTATATAGGTGATAAGTGTCGGTGCTACAGCCATTAAAGCTGCTGCCATATCGACATTGTATTTTTTTACCGTTGATGTTGAGTTTACGAGATTATTAAGTGCTACCGTTACGGGCTGTGTACCGGCATCGGTAAAAGTTACTCCAAATAAAAAGTCGTTCCAAATCTGCGTCATCTGCCAAATTACGCATACCATAAAGATAGGAAGACTTATAGGTAAAAGCACTTTAAAAAATATCTGAAAAAATCCTGCACCGTCTATCTTGGCAGCATTGATTAGTTCGGTTGGAACTGCTACGTAAAAGTTTCTAAAAAAAAGTGAGGTAAATGCCAGTCCATAAACGGTATGGACAAATATTACACCCCATAAACTCCCGGATATTCCAAAGTATCCAAGCGTTTGGGACATAGGAAGCAAGATAACTTGAAAAGGGATAAAACATCCAAAAAGCAAAAATGCAAAAAACACTTCACTCCCTCTAAATTTCCATTTAGAAAAAACATATCCGTTAAAAGAACCGATAACAGAAGAGATAAATACAGCGGGTACCGTTATCAAAATAGAGTTTATAAAATAAGGTTTTATTCCACTCTGCTCAGGTCCGACCCTCGCACTGCTCCAAGCTTCAAGCCACGGTGCAAAAGTGATGTTCTGCGGCAAAGCTAAAAGATTGCCGTTTTTGATCTCATCAAGGTCTTTGAGTGAAGTGATTATCATAATAAATACGGGCAATAAAAAATATACAGCCCAAAATGTTAAAAATGCATATATAAAAAACCTAATCGATATATTTGTAAATGATCTTTTCATGCTTTTTTCCTTAGCTCTTTATAAAGATACGGTACAACAAAAACCATCACAAAAAAGAGCATTATCATAGCGCTTGCCGCACCAAATGCCAGTTTGTTTCTTGTAAAAGAGTACTCATACATAAAAATCGAAGGTAAAATAGTAGAATACCCCGGTCCCCCTTTAGTCATAGCTACTACAAGGTCGAAAGTTTTAATAGCAATATGAAGTAAAACTATAATTGAAGAGAAAAACACAGGTCTTAATTGCGGTATGATGATACTAAGATAAATCCTAGGTGTCGATGCACCGTCTATTCTAGCGGCATCTATCACTTCACGGTTTATCCCCCTGAGTCCTGCTAAAAGCAACACCATCACAAAACCGCTGGACTGCCAGATAGCTGCTATGATAATGGTATAGATTGCCATATCCGAATCAACGAGCCAACCGAATTCAAAAGTTGAAAATCCCATATCCCTAACCAGTTTTTCAAATCCAAATCCTGGGTTTAACATCCACTGCCAAACAGTTCCCGTAGCAATGAACGATAATGCCATAGGATATAGATAAATAGTACGAAAAACACCTTCAAGTTTTATTTTTTGATCAATAAAGATTGCCAAAATCAAACCAAAGATCAAACATATACCTATAAATGCAACAGAGAAAATCAAAAGATTTTCCATTGCCAACCACCATTTTGTGTTGGCAAACAATGAATAATACTGTTTAAGCCCGGCAAACGTATAAACAGGCAATAGTTTTGAATTGGTTAATGAAAGGATAAAGTTCCAAAAAATAAAACCGTAAATAAAAACTATCATAACCAAAAAAGTCGGTGCAACAACAATTTTGGGAATCGTATTTTCCCACATATACCTTAGTTTCTTTTGCATAAAAACCCTTTAGTGCTTCGATATAGATTTGCCAAAAGGCAAGTCTATATTCTTTTACATTTCATTTTGTACCGATTTGACCAATTCTTTCACTGCTTCACTTGAACTCATTTTGTCATTGTTGTAAAAATTTGTTATTACATCGATTACGGCACCTTGCAGTGCATCGGGTATTGCCATTTGATGCGCCATACTAGGTAAAAGCTTACCCGTATATGCTGCAGAATTCAACTCATCCATAGATCGAAGTGCAATATCATCAAATTTTTCTCTTGAAACACCAAGTTTTACCGGAACCGAACCTTTTCTTACATTGAAAGCAACTTGGAAATCATCGCTTAAAATAAGTTGTGCCAGTTTTTCTTGACCTTTTGCTTTTGCAGAGTCTTTTTGTTTGAACATAATAAAACTATCTATGTTATAAAGAAATTCTCCACTTGTTTGCGGTGCAGCAAGTGCTATATAATCAACACCCACTTTTTTACCTGCAGCACTAAACTCCCCTTTAGCCCAATCTCCCATAAATTGCATTGCAGCTTTTCCTTTGTAAACCATAGCAGTAGCAAGATTCCAATCACGCCCCGGAGCATTTTTATCGGTATAAGATTTAACCATTCTTAATGTATCAAATGCTTTTTTCATAGTATTAGAACCTAAAGCTTTCATATCTAAATCTACAAGAGATTTTTGATAAAAATCAGCACCTCCGACACCCAATACAATCGCTTCAAATACCGTTGCTTCCTGCCATGGCTGTCCACCGGCTGCCACAGGGATAAATCCGGCTTTTTTAATTTTTTCTGCTGCTGTTTTAAACTCTGCCCATGTTGTAGGTATAGAAGCTCCTGCTTTTTTGAAAACTGCCGGATTAACCCACATCCAATTTGTTCTATGTACATTTACAGGTACTGCTACATAGTGTCCTTGATATTTCATATGGTCTGCAAATCTTTTTGGTACTACTTTATCCCAGTTATTAGCTTTTGCTACCGAGTCAAGATTTGCCAAAACATCCATCTCGGCCCATTCTTGGATACTAGGACCTTTTATTTGTGCAGCAGATGGAGGATTTCCTGCTACTACACGGCTTTTAAGTACGGTTTTGGCAGTAGCTCCACCACCACCTGCTACCGAGAAGTCTTTCCATGTATGACCGCTTTTTTCAAGCATCGCTTTAAGTTCACTTACCGATTTTGCTTCACCACCGCTTGTCCACCAGTGAAGTACTTCAACCTCTGCACCAAATAACGATACAGCTCCTGCTAATGTTAAAGCAGTTACAAACTTTTTAATTTTTTTCATTTCAAACTCCTCATAACTTGAATAGATATATTATTACAGAATTAGTTTAAAGTTTTTATAATATTTAAAGTACAATCTTACAAATTTGTCATTATTTTCTAAATTTTCCACTTAATTCGGAAAAGATAGAATGAATTAGTTTTTATATAGTAATCTCTACTTTATTCCCATCAGGGTCTAAAACTACAGATTCATAATACCCATCACCCGTCCATCTCGGCTCTCCTACAACAGAAAAACCGGCTACACGAATCGTGTGTGTTAGATCATCAACTTTTTCTTTTGAACCCACGGAGATCGCGAAGTGGGCTATCCCTAAAAAACTTTCATTGGTATTGTTTTCAAGATGCAAGGTGTTTGAGATATTCATAATCTCAAGTCTGCAACCCTCATCAAAGCTTAAAAAATATGATGAAAAACCTTTTTTTTTATTTGTATATTTTTCATTTGAACTTGCACCAAAATATTTTACATAAAATGCTTTTGACTTTTCTATATCTTTTGTCCAAATTGCAATGTGTTCAATTTTCATTGTATACCTTTTACTATATTTTTCTATTTTGATATTTTGACCAATCGGGAAGCTCATGAACATATCCCTCAAAAAGAGACGATGAGATTATAAAATTGGCAGTTTGGAGGTTTGTCGCTATCGGTATTCTATATGTGTCGCATATACGTCTTAAAGCCGTGATATCAGGTTCGTGGGGTTGTGCAGCCATTGGATCGACAAAGAAAAATAAAATATCAAGTTGCCCTTCGGTTATCCTAGCTCCAATTTGCTGATCGCCGCCGAGTGGTCCGGATTTTAGACAATGAACGTTAAATCCTTTTTCTTGTAGTAACTTTCCTGTTGTACCTGTCGCATATATTACATGCTTTTGTAAAGTTTCTTTATTTAATAGTGCCCAATCGATAAGATCAGATTTCAGATTATCATGTGCTACTAGAGCTATATTCATTTTTTACCCTTTTCTTTTATTTGGGGATTGTAATGTTAAAGCATACCCCGTCTTGATCATTTTCAACCGTAATTTTTCCACGCATATATTTTTCAATAATCACTTTACTCATATACAGACCGAGTCCCGTACCGTTGAGTTCTTTTTTTGTAGTAAAATAGGGATTAAAAATTTCATTTATGATTGCTTCATCTATTCCTCCTGCATTATCACAAATCTCAATCATAATATTTTCATCATTTTCATCTGTAGATATAACGATTTCTTTTTTCTTTATTTCATTATTATCGATAAAGGCGTCTTGTGAATTATTGATCAAGTTAATTAAAATCTGCATGAGATGTTGTTTGTATGTTTTTATTGCTGTATCACTGTTATGGTTTATATTGAGTGTAATATTATCGCTGTGAAGCGATGAAAGAATCATCTCTTGTGTTTTATTAATAATTGTTTTTACTTTTATCCTCTCTTGTCTATGTGACGGACTGAAATAGTTTCTAAAATCATCAATAGTTTGCGAAAGGTTTGCTGCGTGTTCCAGTATCTTATTTGTATAGTTTTCAAGATCCGTATCATTTAAACCGTCTAGTTTCATATCAAGTAAAATATTATTGGTAGTCATTACGATTACACTTAAAGGTTGTCTCCATTGGTGTGCCAGCATATTGAGCATCTCTCCCATAGCCGCATTTCGTGATTGTGCCAAGATGATTTCGTCTTTTTTTTGCAGTTCATCGATGGAGACATGGATAAGATGTGAAAGTGCTTGTATGGTGGTGCTCTCTTTTTTTTCAATATTTACGGCTCTTTTTTTTCTATTGCATTTATCCGACTCACTCAATGCCAAAAGGGTCATACTTTGATTGAGTAACTCTTTATTTTGAGATTGGGCGGTAAAAAATTCGCCATAGGTATAAAATCCACTGGTGGGAGCTATTTGATTGTATGTGATAGTTTCATTTTGTATCTCATCTTCTAAAAATCTTCTCCTTGCCATACAAGAATAAAGAAATATACTCTCAACAGGAAGATTATAAAGTTTATCGATATGGAGTTGTGTTTTATTTAGAATCTCTTCGGCATTGCCGTATCCAAATTGCACCTCGTCGTGTTTTTGAAGATTTCCCGCAAATACCAAAGAACCGTCGTCATTTTTACCGATTACCGCTCTGGCGATTTGGACACCGTTTTTTTCCATAATTAGAGGAAATTCAATTCCGATAGAAGGTAACTGTTCGCTGATATCTTTCCCTAAATAATAACTATAAGTATCAACAGCAGTTTTATCATTGATAGTATAAACTCTATTTTTGTCGGCTTTTGTAATTTGTAGTTTTTGACTCACGGGAAGCCAGTCAAAACTATAATCGGTAAATACGTGTAACCTAGAACTACTCAAAGATACCCCAACGACACCTTGAGAATAGATATGCTCTTTTGTAAAAATAAAAGTTTGTGTAAACTGTGCATTGTCTCCGGCAAGTCCACCTGCCACGGTTATCGTATCATCTACCTTAGCAATTCCTTTGAGATATTCTTCCCCATTCCCTTGTAATCCATCGATAAAAGATATGATCACTTTTGTTGTTTTTGTAACAATAGTCGATGCAAGATCATGTCCTGCTTGAAAATAATTCTCAAATTGATCCGAAATATATGTTTTAAGAGTCGTGTTTTCAAAAAGTGTAAAACTTATCACTGTTTTTTGTGTGGAGATATTTCCATCTTTTATCTCGCCATCCGTTGTGGCACCTATCAAAGAAGCAAGAGGAAAATTTGATGCAAACAAGGTTGTTATTTGAGCAATAGCATCAATATCGTTGTTATGTGTAAAAACCTGAATAAGCAGTTTTTCAGAATCCTGAATAGAGTTTTTTTGTATGAAAGCGTCAAGTTGGTCATTAGAAGTATAATAGGTATTTATCGTTTTCATAGGAAACCTTTCATAAATTTTAACCAAAAAAATATGAAATAAAAGAATAAGTATAAATCTTTTTAGTCATTAACATAATAATTTCAATTTTTATAAAAAATATGACCATTACATGACCATTGTTGTGATACAATTTTAAAATAAGTAATAAGTTTATATTATATAAAACTATTTATTTTAGTAATAATACAACAAGGGAGAGGTTATGAGTATACAACAAAAATCACTATTTTTGGTTGGAGGGTTTATAGCTATTTTAATTATAAATGCGGTAATTCTTTTCGGTGGTACATCAGGTGCAAAAAATGCAAATCAAATGTTAAAAACAGAGATTGAGACAACTGTTGATTTTTCAAGTTTAAAATTTTTAATCAAAGATCTTCAAGAACTTTCTACCGATAGTGCGCTTATGGGGGAAAGAGAAGGATTAAAAGAAATTAAAAAAGTAAAAGCTGAATATCAAAAAGCTTATAAAGAGATGTATTCTATGCAACTTCATGCAGATGATAAAAAGTTTCTACAAGATATAAATTCCAAAATAGATGCTTATTACAATGCTCTTTACGGTATGGCAGAGGCAGGAGTATTAAGAACGGAAGCAAGAAATGATTCAAGAAAGATTATGGAGAATTTTGATGCTGCAGTTTCAAAAATAGAAAATACGATAGATCATATGGATAAGGTTCTTCCAAAAGAGAATTCTCTACAGATTAAGTTATTGATTACCTCAACCCAAGAGATATTAACAGATGCTTTGGCTCTAGGAGATCAAGAGGGGATAAACGAGTCTGAGAAGATTAAAAAAAAGTTATTGTCTTATATAAATAAAACTATATCCAACTACCCATCGGCAAAAAATATTTTAAATCAAATGAAAAGTGATTATACCCATCTTCATTTAATCGGGAAGAAAATGGCAGCTAAAGGTGTGACTTTTGAAAAGATGTTTGCTAAAATGGAAGCCCAAATGGGAAAAGTAGATGTAGAAGCCGAAGAGTTGTTTAAAATCTTGAATACTATATCAACTCAAAAAGAAAAAGAGCTGGATGAGGCAATAAATCATAATACATCGGTATTGTCTAATCTCCAATTTTCATCTTTTATAACAGCTGTATTACTTTTGGCAGGAATTATTATGCTTTGGTTTATTTTAAAATATATAGTATCCAATGTACAAAACTTTCAAAAAGGATTACTTAACTTTTTTATGTATCTAAATAGAGAAGCAGATGATGTACAACCGATTGCTATAGATACTAAGGATGAGATAGGAGTAATGGCAAGAGTAGTCAATCAAAACATCTTACAAACAAAAGCTAATATCGATGAAGATAGGAGAGTTATAGACGATACTATATCGGTATTAAGTGAATTTGAACAAGGCGATCTTTGTCAAAGAGTACAAGCGACAACTTCAAATCCTGCATTGCAAGAACTAACCCAACTTTTAAATAAAATGGGTTCAAACGTTGAAAACAACATTGATAATGTTCTTGATATCTTGGAGCAATACAGCAGTTATAATTATATTAATAAAGTAGAGACAAACCATCTAAAAGAACATCTTTTAAAATTGGCAAACGGAGTAAATGACTTAGGAGATGCGATTACTGGTATGCTTGTAGAAAATAAATCAAACGGTCTTACTCTTGATGCAAGTTCAGATGTGCTTCTTGTAAATGTAGATAAACTAAATACAAGTGCAAACGAAGCAGCAGCAAGTTTGGAAGAAACGGCAGCAGCGTTAGAAGAGATGACAAGTACTATTACAAGTAACACCGAAAATGTAGTAAAAATGTCCGGTTTTGCTTCAAAAGTTACAAATTCTGCAAATGAAGGGCAACAATTGGCAAATGAAACTACAACGGCAATGGATGAGATTAATGATGAAGTAGTTGCTATTAGTGAAGCTATAACTGTAATCGATCAAATTGCATTTCAAACAAATATTTTATCTCTAAATGCAGCAGTGGAAGCGGCAACTGCAGGGGAAGCAGGAAAAGGATTTGCAGTTGTTGCACAAGAAGTTAGAAACTTGGCAAGTAGAAGTGCCGAAGCAGCCAATGAAATTAAAAATCTTGTAGAAAATGCTACACAAAAAGCAAATCATGGAAAATCGATTGCCGATAAGATGATAAACGGCTACCAAGGGTTAAATGAAAATATCTCTCAAACAATTGAACTTATTAAAGATATTGAATCAGCATCAAAAGAGCAGCAAAGCGGAATAGCCCAAATCAACGATGCAGTAGCCCAAATCGATCAACAAACACAACTCAACGCATCAATAGCAAATGAGACCCATGAAGTGGCGGTGCAAACCGATGAGATAGCAAAACTTGTAGTATCAAATGCCGATGAAAAAGAGTTTAAAGGGAAAGAGGAAGTAAAAGGACAACCTCCAAAGATCCAAGCGGCGTAGCGTTAAAACTTAACGTACCAAAAGAGGGAGATATCGATATATTCGATAATTCCTTGGAGATGTGGGGTAAATTTACTTTACACCTTTATTGTTTATACTACACCCTTCAAATTTTTCTCCGATTTGTTCCCCTATAGCATCTCCCCACTTTTGAAGTTCTTCAAATATAGGAACCAGTTTTTCTCCGTTTGGAGTGATGGTATATTCCACTTTGGGAGGTACTACCGGATAAACTTTTCTACTGATAAGTCCATCTTTTTCAAGCTCCCTTAGGGTTTGGGTCAGCATTTTTTGAGTAATATTTCCCAAACATCTTTTAAGTTCTCCGTATCGTAAAGTACCCTCTTTAAGATACCACAAAATACGTCCTTTCCATTTACCGCTGATAAGATCAAGTGCAAACATAAATGAACAACCATACTGCTTCCCTTCATACAATATTCCCATATATTGCTCCTATAGTATCTTTTTAGTATGTATATTACTTTAGAGTAAGTTCTTGACATAATAACATATATATTGTAAAGTTGCAAGTGTAAATAAAAAGGAGAATATAAATATGGAAAATAAATTTGTAGAAGCGATGAACTTTAGACATGCATGTAAGCTGTTTGACGATACAAAAAAGATGAGTAAAGAGGAGCTTGATTATATACTTGAAGCGGGACGGATGAGTCCAAGTTCTATAGGTATGGAGCAATGGAAGTTTCTTGTTATAAAAGATGAGATACTTAAATCCAAAATTCGTAAAGTTTCTTGGGATCAACCCCAAATTACAACTTCAAGTGAACTTATAGTGATACTTTATAAAAAACAGATGCGATCGGATACGCCTTATATAAAATCACAATTTAAAAAGATATTTGGTGCAGATGAAGTTGGCGATTGGTACAAGCAGTTTATTGATGTGCGAAGTGATGAAGAGCTTGAGTGTTGGTCCACAAAACAGTGTTATATTGCTGCGGCTAATATGATGACTGCTGCTGCATATATAGGGATAGACAGTTGTCCAATCGAAGGTTTTGATAAAACTTTATTAGAGCAAACTCTACCAATAGATACAGACTTATATGGTGTAGCACTTATGGTACCTTTTGGGTATAGAGCCAAAGAGCAACAGATGCGAAGGCGTTCAGATATATCTGAATTGGTTGAAGTTATAGAATAAAACAATAAATGGGGTTTTAAAACCTCATTTTTACTTAGTTTCAAAGGCAATTTCTGTAAAATAGTATTGAAAATAAAACGGGGTAGGTATTTTTTACTGTGAGACATGAAACTATAAAAATGACAGCTTCCATAGGCTTTACAATCGGTGTTATAACTCTTTATTCTATTTGGAATTATTTTTATGAAAAAAATCGTTTAATTGCCCAGATAGATAAACAACTCTATTCTGCTGCCGTTGCAGTACCTTTTGTATTGGAAGACGATTTTCACGATAGAGCACTTTTAAGTTCTTCAATTAGTCTCAAAGAGGATAATCAAAATATTAAAAATCTTACCAAACTCAACAATCAATTGGGGACAAAATTTCTTTATACGGTTATACGCGATAAAGAGGGAACATATAGACTTACCAGTTCCAGTGCTTTGGCTTTGGAGATTCAAGAACATACCGAAGTTCATTATTTTACCGCTTATCCCGATGCAAGTGATACTTTAAAACAAAGTTTTGAAAATCTAAGTACGGACTATACGGTGCCAAATAAAATTTATAAGCCGTCGTATGTGCCGGTGTTTAGCGATAGATGGGGGACTTACCGATCTATCGTACTTCCTATACAAACAACAAAGGGGCATCTTTATGTTATAGGTGTTGATATGGATATTACGTATGTAAATGCAGTTTTAAAACAAAATACAATCCAAACACTTTTATCTTTTTTACTATTTTTAGTTGCGGTTATTCCAATAGTAATCGCGTATAAGAATATGTTAAAACGAAAACAAAAAGAGTATCAAGAGGTACATAAACTCTATATCGATCATTCTCAAAAATCTATTACCGATCCTCTTACACAGCTTTATAACCGGTATAAGCTAGATCAAGATTTACATTCTCAATATGAAAATTTTCAAAGAGAGGGAAATTCTTTTGTACTGTTAATGTTGGATTTGGATTATTTTAAAAGTATCAATGACCAATACGGACATCAAGTAGGAGATGAAGTTTTACGGCTTTTTGCCAAAATTTTAAAAGAATCTTCAAGAGTTACCGATACGGTTGGACGTTGGGGTGGAGAAGAGTTTATGGTTATCTATCCAAATGCCGATATCGATAAAGGATTTGCTTTAGCTGAAAAATTACGTTTAGCGGTAAAAGAGGATAAAGAACTTCAAAAATATAATTTAACCATCAGTATAGGTGTGGAGGTATCACAACGTAATATAACCCTTTTACAACTTTTAAAGAATGTAGATGAAGCTCTTTATCAAGCTAAAGCAAACGGACGTGACCAAACTGTTAAAGCAAATTAATTTTTTTAATCCATTCAGCTGTGCTTAAAACTTCACTAAATCGAAACTGCTGTTCTACAAGAGTGGCACGATGCAGCTCTTCTGCACTTGCTTTTCCCGCACTGTTTTCAAAATCAAGCGTTCCCGTAGCGTCCGATAAAAACTCCACATTAAACCCAAGATGATACGCATATCTTGCAGTGGTATCGCAGCAGTGTTGCGTCATATATCCTGCTATCACAACCGTATCAATACTATTTTTTCTTAACCAATCTTCTAAATCGGTACCTACAAAAGAGCTTGGCATAGTTTTTTCGATGTGGTGTGAAAAGTTTATAGCTTTTATACTCTCATGCAGTTCCCATCCGGTAGTTTCTTTTACAAAAGCTTTTGCATGTTTTTCCATTACGGTATGTTGAACTGCTACTATTGGTATATTTGATTGTTGTGCTGTTTTTATGGCATTGGATATATTTGGCAATGTGTTTTGCGGATAGGTTACGGGAAGTTTCCCCGTAAAATATTCATTTTGTACATCTATAACCAGTAATGCACGTTTTTTATCATTCATAACTATCTATCTTAAAAGTATTAAACATAATATCTGTTGCCAACATTCTGGCACCGTGATTTACCGCATCAAAAATATCTTTATCTTCCCACTCCATGGCTCTTAATTTATCCAAATCCTCACTAGTCACATCCAAAGCACTTTTCATAGCTTTTATAACAATATCTAAAAGAGCTATCTCTCTATCTTCCAAATTGGCATTTTGGATATTTTCTTTCATAGCATCTACTTGCTCCAAGCTCCAACCTGCAATATTTACAAGCATAGCTGTATTGTAATCGACACAAAATTCACATTTTTGGGTATTTGATACCATTATTCTAATGGAAGCGAGTAACGGCAACGATAATGTAGGATGCTTTATATAAAATTTTATAAATGACATTTGTTGTTTTAGTAGCTCGGGACTTATACTAAAAAGTTTTGCATTGTTTCCTATACTACCTCTTGTTTGTTTTATAGTTTTATAAAGTTCTGCTAACTCGCCTGTTGCTTCCTCTTCTTCATATGTTTTAATTAACGGCATGGTATATCCTTTTTCAATATATTTGACTAAATAGTCAAAATAATTATAACACTTTTTGACCAATTAGTCAAGTTATGTTAAAATATTTTTTATGATATAATCAGACATATTATTCAAAGGATCGATATGGCTGTTTTCGTGGTAGGACAAATAAAAATAAAAAACCAAGTAAAATGGGATGAATATAAAAGTAAAGTGGGCGATACCCTAAAGCCTTATGGTGCAAAGATTTTATTTAGAGGATCTCAAAGCGAAGCATTTGTGGGAGAGCTAAATTACCCAGATATAGTTGCTATTGAGTTTGATTCAAAAGAGGTAGCAAAAGCGTGGTATAACTCTAAAGAGTATCAAAGTATCGTTGCAACAAGACAAAAGGGTGCGGATATTATTTTACATATGTACGAGTAGGTTTTATTATACTATTAATTCAAATTCTTTCGTATCAAACGCTTTGCCGTTGATTACAATACTTAAAGTGTGTGTACCGCTATAATATGCCCGTGTAGTTACATCTTTAAAGTGATGCGACTTTTGAACTAAAAGCTCTTTTTCTTCTGTATTTTTTTCTGAGATTTTAAACACTTTGTGGTTTATCTTGCCTTTTTGTCTCAGAAGTCCAAGTTTATATTCAAGTCTTAATTTTCCAATAGGTTTTTTAGAAGATATTTTAAATGAAAAATTTAGATATTCATTTAGATTTACCTTTTTATCTAATTTAATATCCTCTACCTCAATCCCTTTTGAAGAGTATCCAAACAACTCCAATACTTCACTATCTCCTGCTTTAAGTAGTCCTCTTGAAGCGTGTTTTACTATCCAGTCTGTGTTTTTAGAAACCCCATACCACTTTTGAAAAACATCTTTTACTATTACAGGATTGTCTTTTGAGATATCGTTTAGATTGTTTGCGACACTTTTTCTCACATACTCGCTTGCATCGTCTTTTAAAATCTCTAGGATCTCTAACACTTTTGATGGATTTTCTTTATACTCCTTAAGTGCCATACCCCAAGGAAGTCTGGGACGGCATCCCTCACTCGCCAAACGTCTTACATGCTCACAATTATCCTCTGCCCATATTTTAAAAATTTCTATAAACTCCGGATATTTTACCAAAAAAGGACGCACCGCAAACTCGCTGCTACACTGAGGTGTAAAAATTTTTAAAGCTTCAATTGATTCATCATAATAATCAAGCCCAAAAACTTCAACAAAATCAGGAAATATAAGATGGAAAAGTCCGTCAAATTTAGCATGAACCTGTTTTAAAATCTCTAAAGATTTTAAATAATCTTGCTCTAAAAACTCCCCAAGAGAAAAAGATATAGCTCGTATACGCTCTTTTAATTCTTTTTGCTCCCAAGTTTCATTTATCAGTGAATTTATAAACAGTTCTTTTTGAAACTGCGGATAGACATCTGCTATCTTATTTGCAAGTTTTACAATCTCTTTTTCATTATAAATATTTTTAAACGGTTCCATTTGAACTCCTAAGATTTACGATCAGCTATTTAATATTTCAAAAATAACATCAGCGACAATTTGTGCTTTTGTTATCTGCGGAAAATGACCACTTTGATTACACTTATATTGTTTTCCCATATTAAATTTTTACAATAGATATTAAACTATCTGCATTGAACTTTATATTATTATCTTCGTGAAGCGATTTTAAATGTTCAATATACTCTTTTTCAAATTTTTTATAATTCTCTTCAAGCTGAGAAAGTAATCCACTATATCCTGTAGTATTAAGTAGGCTCCACCACGCATGTATATCCATTGGAAACCTTATATCTGCATCATGTATCTTTAAACCATTGTGCTTAACTTGGCTTGTAAGCTCTTCTATTTCATCTTTAGTTACAAGTTGTCTTTTTTCAATACGCTCGGGAGGACGTATATCATAGTTTTGATCTAACATATCTAAAAATATTTTTGAATATGGTTGAAAAGCATTATCGGTAAAAGTTGAAAATACAAATCTACCATCACTTGTAAGTCTTGAGCATACATCACAAAATACACCATCCATATCAGGATAGAAAAACAGTCCATATCCACAAGTAATAATATCAAATTCTATGCCCTCAAAATCTAGATTTTCTACATCTTGAAGATGGTAAGTGATATTTAAAAGCCCTTGCTCTTTTGTTTTAGCTTTTGCAATATTTAGCATCTCACCTGAGATATCTACAGCGTGGATATTAGCACTTGGAAATTTTTTTGCAAGCCCAATTGCTATACTTCCAGTACCCGTTGAAATATCAAGGATATTTAAAGGATTATCGACATCTATAAGCTCAACCATCTTTTTAGCAGATATCTCAAACTGCTTATTGGTATCATAGCTTTTTGCTACATTGTCAAATGTACTTTTTATGTTGTTTTTTATTTTTTTATTTTCTTCATTCATTTTGTTGTATCTTTACCTATTATTATTTTATATATTATCATTATTATAAATAGCTACAATGTGAGTATTATCACAAATTTTATACCTACTTGCTATCTAAATGTATTTCTCTAAGATATAAAAACAATGGCAATCCAAAAGATACACCTACGCTTAGAGTTGCCACTATAGGTAGCCAAAGTTTATCTATGCCTAGCTTTTTACCCTCATAGGTTATAAAACCTATTAATACTATTGCTGATAATATCACATCAAACCATGCAAAAAGTGAAAGCTTTGAGTTTATAATCTCTTCACTTACCAATAATAAATTTATACCATTATCCCCTATCCAATCTATAAATTGTGTATATGGAAGTATCAATCCCAAAATCATCAATATCATATAAAACTTTTTCATCGTAGTCCTCTAAATTTCTATATTACCTTCTAAATATTTTACCGCTTTCCCTTTGATAATACATCTATCGCCTCTTAGTTCGCATATCACTTCGCCGCCACGTTGTGATACTTGCTTTGAACTAAACTCTGTTTTATCTAATACTTTATTCCAATAAGTTACAAGCTGTGTAAATGCAGAGCCTGTTACAGGGTCTTCATCTACACCGACATTTGGACCAAAAAATCTACATATAAAATCATACTTTGTACTTTTTGAAGTAATTATCACACCTCTTAAATCTAGTGTTTTTAAAAGTGCCATATCAGGATTTAAACTTTTAATTATATCTTCATCTTCAAATACGACTATATAGTCCATACTTTTATATACTTCAAGAGGTCTTATACCAAATATCTTCTCAAACTTATCTAGCTCATCACTTTTGTCAATATCTTGTGCAGGAAAATCCATACAAAGATACTCGCCCTCTTTTTGTACTATTAGTTCTCCGCTTTTTGAATCAAATACTATTTTCTCTTTTTGATATCCAAGTTCACTAAAAAGTACATAAGCACTAGCTAATGTTGCATGACCGCACATATCAACTTCCGCTGCAGGTGTAAACCATCGAAGATCGTATCTATTGTCATTTTTTACAAAATATGCTGTTTCACTTAGGTTGTTTTCATTGGCTATATTTTGTAATATCTCATCATCAAGCCAACTATTTAGTGGCACAATTGCTGCAGGATTTCCCTCAAAAGCTTCGTATGCAAAGGCATCTATTTGGTATATTTTTAAGTTCATTTATTTTTTCCTTTTATAAACCATCGGTTGATATTTTAACTCTTCATTGTATGTTTGAATATCTCCATCAACTTTAAATCCAAACGATTTATACGCACTTAGAGCATAAAGCGAAGAATTAGTACTCATCGTATCAAAATCAAGAGTATCTTCCACAAACTGCCAAAGCTTTTTTGCTATACCTTTTTTATGATATTGTTCATCTACAAAAAGATGATAAAGGTGTTTGCCATCTCTTATAGCTATATATCCTACAACTTTATTGTTAATTATATATCCAAAGTGTTTGTATTCACTACTACTAATTCTATCTTCAAAGCTTTTTTTATCAAAATTACCAATAAACCACTGAGGTACATTTCCTTCAAATATATATTTTAAAAGATTTTTACTTAGTTCACTTAACGCCAAAGCATCTTTTTTTGTACATGCAAATATAAACTCATCTAAAATGGGAAAATCATTTTTCATTTTTTCATAGGTGTCATTTTTATTTAATTTTTCAACTACTTCCTCCAAAGGTTTGTCAAATAATCCTGCTATATTAAACTCAGTATCTTTAAGCTCAAATGCTAATTTCTCTATTGGCGGAGTGAACTTGGCATCAACACCTTCTTTGTTTCCTCTTGCATCAACTCTATACCAACCATACTTTTTAAGATATATAGCGTTTAAACCATGCAAACAATAAATACTGTCTTCATATTCTCCACAACTTAGATGCTGATAACAAAGTGCTGTAGGGATACCATTGGCTCTTAAAAGTGCAGCGAGTAAAAGTGCTTTTGCATAGCACCATCCCGCCTTATTTTGCAAAACTTCACTTGCTTTTACACTTTGTACATCAAGTTTATAATCGCCTATATGTTTTATTTCATCTCGTACATATAAAAAGCAGTTCCCGGCAATAGATTCATCATCGCTACATTTATCTGCCAACTCTTTTGCCAAAGTTTGAATAGATGGATGGGAGTAGTCTACAAATTCACTCTCAGTTAGATATTGATCCAAGTTCATAAAACTTCCTTTGTAGAAGTGTACCCTATCTTTTTTGTATTTTCAAAATATTGTTTGTGATATAATTTTAAGATGAAAGAAAACACAAGACAAAAACTTATAGATGCAACTTTTGATGAAGTTTTTTCACATGGGTATCAAGGGGCGTCGTTGGCCGATATTTTAAAAAAAGCAGGAGTGCATAAAGGCTCTATGTACCACTATTTTAAAAATAAAAAAGAGATGGCACTTACGGCAATTGAGGAAAAAATATCAAATAGAAACTTTGAAAAATATGACAAAGTACTAAAGCTAGACAGTGATTATTTAGAGTCATTTATAAAAAGTATAAAAGATACCAAACAAAGAGATTTTAAAAGGGGCTGTCCTATAGCAAATATCGTCCAAGAGATGTCAAATATCGATGAAGATTTTAATAAAACCATGAAAAAAATCTATGAAAATTTTAGAAAATATATAAAAGATATCTTAGACCTGTCGGTTGAAGAAAAGGAGATAAAAGAGTGCGATACAACCAAACTAGCCCTTTATATCAGTGCAGTTTTAGAAGGGGCAATTTTAGCGGTAAAAGCAAGTGGAGATAAACAAGATTATATCGATACTATATCGATACTTGAAGAGTATCTTAACTCTTTAAAGATTTAATAACACCTATCATACAAAATAACCAACCGATTACCATGGCACTACCTCCTATCGGAGTAATTGCTCCAAGCCATTTGATATGGGTAAGTGCTAAAGTAAAAAGTGAAATAGAAAAAATCAACGTACCGCCAAGGATCAGGTAAAATCCTTTAATTATTTTGGTAGAATAGGGTACTATATAACTTATAAATGCTACTCCAAAAAGTCCAAGGGTATTATAAAACCAATAGCTAACCCCTTTATTGTAAATAATATTTCCATACTCATCAAGATAGGGTTGTAATCCATGAGCACCAAAAGCTCCTATACTTATCCCCAAGGTCATCATTAGTGAAGCCGTTACCAAAATTTTTTTTGTGGTTTTTTCTATTTGCAAGTTATCTCCTTAAATCTTTAAAATGATCCCAATCAGGATCTTTTGTTACTATAAAATCTATTGAATGTTTTGGTTGCAGTGTTAGGTGTTTCATTGTTTGATAGATGGTTCTTTGGTAGTTTTTCGCATAGATATATATTTTTAAAAAACCTACATCTATATCTTGTGCTACGTATAGTGCATCTTTTAACGAATAGAGGTAGGTTTGTTCAAAAGAGCTGAAAAATGCCAATGTATTTGGATCGGGAAAATGAAGGTCATCAGAGGCAGTATATCTATTGACTATCGTGATTAAAAATGGATATTGAGCCATAAGAGATGGCTCAATATTTGTTCTTATTTTTAACATCCTATGAAGATTACTGCAAGGTTTCAACTCCCAACCATCCATATCACACTCCTAATAATTTACGTATTGTAGGATAATTGGGTATAGAAATAAATTAAATGATTATAATTTTTTTGTAATCATATTATAGATTTTTTAGGATATACTTATTGTATGAAAGCAATAGATATAAAACCGTATTACGATATAGTGATTGTGGGTTCTGGACCTGCGGGGCTTGGAAGTGCATTTAAACTGGCAGAAAATTCGGATAAATCAATTTTATTAATAGAAAAAAAGAAAATAAGTTCAGGTGGACTTAGAAACGATTGCAAACAAAACTATACTTTTCCAGTGGGTTTTCCACTTGATCAGTGGGGAAAAAATGAAGCAGAAAAGCTTTTAGAAGAGGTAAAAACCCATCTTCATCCAAAAATGGAACCAAAACAAAATATTGAAAAATATATGTCACGGGCAGAGAAATTAGACGTTGATATTTTAAATATAGACCAATCCCATGTAGGGACGGATAAGTCCGCTAAGCTTATTAGCGGTTTAATCCAGAAACTTCAAAAACTAGGTATAGAGGTTGCACTTCAAACAGAGGTACAAGAGCTTTCAAATGAAAAAAAAGAGTTAGTTTTGAGTTGTGGCAGGGTTGTCTCCTTTGATAATATTATCCTTGGCGTTGGAAGAGCAGATTATGACTGGCTTCAAGTTCAGATGGATAATCTCGGGATAAAATACAGTGATAATATGGTGGATGTGGGGATAAGAGTAGAGATGAAAGAGGAGAATTACTCCATCGTCAAAGATTACTACGATCCAAAAATTTTATTTCCCAATAAAGTGCGGACATTTTGTACCAACTCAGGCTCGGCGCATATCGTAAGGGAGAAATACAAAGGATATTATTCCGTAAACGGTCATGCCTATTCCCGTGAAAAAAAAGAAAACGGCTTGGTAAATTTTGCAATGCTTAAAACCATAGGCTTAACGGAACCTGTCGTAAGCGGTCAAGAGTTTGGAAAAATACTTGGACAAATGGTTATGCAACTAAGTGGGGGCAGTGTAATTATGCAAAGAGTCGGGGATTTTAGACTTGGGCAGAGAAGTACAAGAGAGAATTTTAATGATGATTTATATGATTTTAAACCAACCCTGTCCAATGCAGTTGCAGCCGATCTAAGTCTTAGTATGCCCGCAAAGATATTAAGAGATATTTGGGATGCACTTAAAAAGCTTGATACTATAGTTCCAGGAGTTCTTCATCCCTCCACAATCCTTTATTATCCAGAGATTAAAACCTATTCCAATAAACCAAAATTTATCGATAAACATTTTATGGTTAAAAAAGGTTACTATATCATAGGCGACGGTGCAGGGACAAGTCGTGGAATTACCGCTGCTTGGGCGAGTGGGATACGAGCTGCAAATGGAATTTTGCATTTTCATATATGATTTTTTACTATTAATAACTTTTTAATTTCATTTTAATTTCTTTTTTCTATTTTTTTGATAGAATACTTTGATATAAAAGGGGAAAAAATGAGAAATATTCGGTTGCTTATAGTAGCAATAGTGGTTGGAATTTTATTTAGCGGATGTGGTAGGTCTACGGTCGAATATGAAAATAAAACACAAATGGTGTCATTGAAGATTAATGATGAAAAAAATTTTAATCTACATCTAAATAATCCGATTTATAAAAGTTATTCGGGGTATTGTATTCACAAACAATATTCTTTAGAAGATAAATCTAATCAAGAATTTGGATATTTATTCATAGATCATGTTACCCTTAAAGGGCTATGTACTTGGAATGGATCGGCTGAGGGTTATTTATTGGATGCTGTAAAATCGAATACAGAAATAAAAACACTTAAACGGATAGAAAATAAAAAAATTAAAAATTATGAATTTTCAAAATTTATGGCATTTGACAAATATGAAAACTTTCTTCGAGATATTTATCTAATCGAAATTTGGGGAGGAAGGGACAATACTTTTATTTTTGTACATAATGACACCTTATACAATCAATTACAAGATGCTCTTCAAAACGATTCTTGAGATTTAAAATAGATTTTTTATTTAATAGTTATGTAAATATTGTTGCTCTATACTAACAGTAGGGCAATGGAGCAAATTTTTATATTATAAATTTTTAAGTAAAAAGGATAGTGGATGATGAGAGGTATTTTTTTTACATTTTTTTTAATATTTACATTTTTAAACGGAAGTGACGATAAAAATATTTTACTTCTTAATTCCTATCACCAAGGGTATGTTTGGTCGGATAATATCACAAAAGGTGTACAAGACAAAATTAAGCCTTACAGTCCAAACTATACCCTTTATGTGGAAAATATGGATACGAAAAAATACCACACCAAAGAGTATTACGATTCTTTATACTCTTTGTATAAAAGTAAGTATAAAAATATCAAATTTGATCTTATTTTGGCTTCGGATAACAATGCTTTTGATTTTTTAAGAGAACATAGGGACGATATCTTTGGAGATATACCGGTAGCTTTTTGCGGTGTAAATAATTTTCATGATGCACAGCTTGAGGGATACGATAATTATACAGGGATAGCACAACTATTTTCTATAAGAGATACAATCAACACTATTTTGAAGCTTCATCCTTATGTAAAAAAAATATATTTTATCAATGATCATCTTACAACAGGTCGTGAAGTGGTAGCAGATTCACATGAAGTTTTAAAAGAGTTTCAAGATAAAGTTAAAATAGAATATGCGGACAATCAGACATTGTATGAATTGCAAAACAAAGTAGAGAGTTTGGATGATGATACGGCAATATTAATGGGTGTTTATTTTGCCGATAAAAATAATGTTTTTATCAGCAATGAAGAGTTTGGCGATCGTATTTTGGATAAATCCAACGTGCCTGTTTATTGTCTTTCAAATTATAATATATCCAAAGGGGTTATCGGAGGAAAAGTTATCAGTGGATATTATCAGGGTGCTATTATGGCAAAACTTGGTTTACAAATATTAAGCGGAGTCGATGCCGATACTATTGATGTGATTAAAGATGACGGGGCAAATCGATTTATCTTTAATAAAACAGCTCTTGATAAATTTGGAGTAGCTGTTGAATCACTTCCCCATAACAGTGATATTATTAAAGTAAATATCTCTTTTTATGAAAAATATTATAAAGCTATTGTCGCTATTTTAATCGCAGCCATTGTGTTGTTTTTGCTTATTTATATTGTTTATAAAAAAAGAATTTTTCATGAAAAAAATATTCTTTATACAATTGTATACGGACCTATTATAGCAATACCTGTGGTGGTATTAACGGTTATTTATACGATCATACATAATAATAACGAAGTGTTTGAAAAAAATATAGAAAATCTTAAAATAGAGTATATAAACGAGCAAAAACATCTTGTCCAAAAAGAGGTTGAAGATACAGTTAAAAACGTGAACTTCTTTTATCAACGAGATAAAGAGGAATTGGAAAAAAGATTAAAAGATAGAGTTAAGGAAGCTTACACTTTGGCACAAACTCTTTACAATAAATATAAGGGTAAAAAAAGTGATGAAGAGATAAAAAATATTATCGTAGATGCATTGGCTCAGATACGTTTTTTTAATGGAAGGGGGTATTATTTTATCAATACCAATAAAGGTATCGGCGTTTTATTTGAAGGAGTTTCAAAATTGAAATCCAAACCAAATCTTATAAATTTTAAAGATATCAAAGGAAATTTTATTATACAAGATCAAATTGATCTTATAAGAGAAAAAAAAGAGGGTTACAGTATAAAATATTTTAGAAAACTTGACGGAGGAGATAAAGAATATAAAAAACTTTCCTATGTAAAGCTTTTTGAGCCGTTTGATTGGCATATAGGTACGGGAGAGTATTTGATCGATTATTACAAAGATTTAAAAAGTATGATATTAAAAAATATTACAAATACACGTTATAGTACTTACGGATATATGTTTGCATTTGATTCTAAGGGAATTATCCGTGCCCATGGAGTTTCAAAAGATTTGATCGGTACAAATATGATTGATGAAAAAGATTCAAGGGGTGTTTCTTATATTAAAAAAATGATTGAAAATGCGAAAAAAAATACGATGAATTTTACCGAATACGAGTTTATCAATCCAAAAACAAATAGACTCGATATGAAATTTGCTTATGCAGAGTACATACCTTATCTTGATTTGATTGTAAGCAGCGGGGCGTATCTTAGTGATATGAATCAAATTATTCAAAAGAAAAAACTGGAATTGCAGGAAAAAAACGATGTTGAGATAAATAGTATGCTTATTATCTCTTTTGTCGTAATGTTTATATTTTTGGTAATTTTTATTTTTATAGCAAATATTGTGAGATACACTTTAACCAAATACCAGAAAAAAATTGAGCAGAAAAATCAAAAGTTATTGGAATTGAACAACTCTTTGGAAGAGAGAATTAAAGAGGAAGTAAAAAAAAGTAAAGAAAAAGACAGCATCATGTTCCAACAATCCAAAATGGCAACCATGGGAGAGATGCTTGAAAATATAGCCCATCAGTGGAGACAGCCTTTAAGTTCCATAAGTACTGCAGCAAGTGGTATCAAGCTTCAATTGGAGTTTGACAATATACAAAAAGAGACTTTTGAAAAACTTAGTACCAATATTGTGAAAAGTGTTGAATATCTCTCCAATACTATTAATGATTTTAGGAATTTTTTTAGAAAAGATAAAGAGAGACAACATTTTATACTGCACGATTCCGTTGAAGATGCACTTAATATCATTAAAAATTCGTTGATTAAATATAAAATCAATGTGCAGAATAATTGTGCAAAAGGGATGGAGATTTATACCTATAAAGGGGAGTTTATGCAAGTATTGTTAAATCTTTTTAACAATGCAAAAGATGCTTTAAACGAAACCGAACCAAAAGAGAAAATTATTAAAATCGATGTAAATATTTTAGATGAAGAGATAGAACTTATCGTCCAAGATAACGCAGGGGGAGTACCTGAGTATTGTATAAATAAAATATTTGATGCATACTTTACTACCAAACACAAATCGCAAGGTACAGGTTTGGGACTGCATATGTCTTATCAAATTATAGTAGGTCATATCAAAGGGAGTATTGTTGTAAAAAATGAGCCTATAAATTATAATGGGGTAGATTATATAGGTGCAAAATTTATCCTTAGGCTTCCTAAAGAAGAAGTGCTTTGAAGTTTATAAACTGTTTTTAAAACTCTTAAATAGTAGCTCTTTATGATTAGTTCCAGTATCCGATCCCATCACTAAAAGAACAAAATCATAATTTAAAAATTTGGTATAAAATCTCTCTATCTTCGGATAGAGATAGGTTTTTTTCATTGTAGGATAAACGTATACTTTTGCAAGGTATATCTGCATCACGATATAAAGACCCAAAGTAGTTATAACTATCACTTCGATAAGGGTAAATATTTTTGCTAAAATTGTTTTTATCTTTTCATTATTAATAAAACCACCGGTAAGTTTTAAAACAGATTTATATCCGTAAACGATAATTAAAAGATTCACGACAAATGCAATAAGTATCAATGTCGTATAGGTATCGGCTTTTGTGATATGAAATTTTTGAAGATACACTGCGCTGAAAGAGGCAAGTTTTGCACTAAGGGTAATAGCTATAAAAATTTTAAAATATTCAAATATTTTTACATAAGATCGGTTTTTATAGCTATAATAGGTAAAAAAACATAGAAAAAGAATAAGCACAATATCAATGATATAATATAATTTCAATAAAAAACTCCGCTATTTATAGATACTTAATTATGCCCGTTTTTCTCTAAAAATTGAAAATCCCTTGACAAAAATTAGATATCTAACTATAATAGCATTATGAAAAAAAATTTAACGGCATTAAGTAGTCGTGTAGCAGATAGTGCACACAAATTTATTATAAATGAGCTTGAAAAAGAGGGGATAAAGGGGATAGTACCGTCACACGGTTCTATTTTACATCTTTTGTATCTAAAAGAGCAGGTAACGATGAAAGAGATAGCCGACTTTGTACATAAGACGAAGCCGACTGTTACTGTTTTGGTCAATAAGCTTGAAAAATTGGGATATCTTTTTAGAGAAAAATCCCAAAACGACAGTCGAATTATTTATATAAAACTTACACAAAAAGGAAAGGAGTTACAACCGATATTTGAAAAGGTCTCAAATGCTTTAAATGAAAAAGTTTATAAAAACTTAAGTGCTGAAGAGTATGAGAGTGTGGAGAAGGTGTTGCAAAAAGTTTTACAAAACTTGGAGTAAAATTTTTTCAATAAATAGTTAGATGTCTAATAAATAAAAAAGGGATAAAAATGAAGAATTTAATAGTATTGGCTCATCCAAATAAAGAGAGTTTTAATAGTAGCATTGCAGATAAAATAGTGAGTGAATTAAAAAATAAAGCTGAAGAGGTAGTTTTAAGGGATTTATACCGTTTGGGATTTGATCCCGTTTATACTTGGGAAGAGATGGGTAAACAAAGAAACGGTCATACGAGAGATGATATATTAAAAGAACAACAATTGGTAAAAGAGGCAGACAATCTTATCTTTATCTATCCTATATGGTGGACCTCTATGCCTGCTATTTTAAAAGGATATTTTGACAGGGTATTTTCATACGGTTTTGCATATGCTTTTAATGAGCAAGGGGGAGTTGATTCTCTTTTAAAAGGGAAAAGTGTTTCTATTATCAATACTCACGGTACTCCAAAAGAGTATTATGATCAAAGCGGTATGAGTGAATCTATGAAACAAACAACAGATACGGGGATATTTGGGTTTTGCGGGATAGAGGTAAAAGAGCATATATTTTTAGGAGAGATTCCTTATATAGATAATAAACAAGGGGAAGAGATATTACAACAAATAGTTAATAAAATCTGTTAAAAAAGAAGGATTACCAAGCAATCGGTTCTTTTTGTAAAGAGCTTAGTATCTCGTTTGTTTTAGAAAAATGTTTACATCCAAAAAAGCCTCTGTAAGCAGATAAGGGGCTAGGATGAGGTGCCGTTAAAATATAGTGTTTATTCGTATCTATAAGTCTCGTTTTTGCAATAGCAGGACTTCCCCAAAGTAAAAATATAATCCCCTCTTTATGCTCACTGATATGTTTAATAATATTATCGGTAAATATCTCCCATCCCAGTTTATGGTGTGATTTTGGCTGATTGTGTTCAACAGTTAAAATGGTATTGATAAGTAAAACTCCTTGTTTTGCCCAAGGGGTTAGATCGCCGTCATTACATTGTGAAGAGCCGATATCTTCATTTATCTCTTTTAAGATATTTTGCATCGATGGGGGATTTTGTATATTGCTAGGCGTTGAAAAAGCCAAACCTTGTGCTTGGTTTGGATTGTGGTAGGGATCTTGTCCCAAGATTACCACTTTGAGATTTTCGTATTTACAAAGAGAAAAAGCATTAAAAATTTTATTCTTTGGCGGGTAGACTATAGTTGTGGCATATTTGTGCTCAATGATTTGTTTTAATTGTTTATAGTATTCTTTTTGTTGCTCATTTGCAATTATCTCTTTCCACTCCATAAGTTATTTAACCATCTCCGACGTAGTAATATAGTCATACTCTGAAATTTTTGTCCATTTTCGTGCTTTTTGCATATAGTTTTTTTGAGAATCATATATCTCTTTAAAAAGTTTATCTTTTTTTGAATAGCTTTGCATCACTTCATCTGTAGCTTTTTTCATCGCTTTTAATACAGGTTTTGGAAAAGTTTTCACTTTTATATTTGGATACTCGCTTTTCATCTTATCCCACGCTTCAACATTTTTGGCAAAGTTGTCATACCCCATATCGGCTGCAACTGCTTGGATAGCGGTTGTTAAAATCACTTGATACTCTTTAGGAAGTTTTTTAAAAGCTTTTTGATTTACAAAAAAGTGCATATTGGATGCCGGTTCATGCCATCCCGTATAATAATAGGGTGCAACTTTATGAAATCCCATTTTTATATCCATCCCCGGACCCACCCATTCAAGTGCGTCTATAGTTCCACGATCTAATGAAGTATAAAGTTCTCCCGGAGCGATATTTGTAACACTTACACCGAGTTTTGCAAAAACTTCACCTGCCATTCCAGGAATCCTCATCCTAAGACCTTTAAGATCATCAAGGGATTGAATCTCTTTGCTAAACCATCCACCCATTTGAACGCCGGTATTTCCACCAGGGTAACAATCTATATTAAATTTGTCGTACACTTTTTTGGTAAGAACTTTGCCCTCGCCGTAATAATACCAAGCATACTGTTCCATAATATTCATACCAAAAGGAATAGTGGTAAGAAGAGCGGTAGATATTTCTGTACCTTTGTAGTAGTATGATGAGGTGTGTCCCATCTCATATTGTTTGTTCTTTACCATATCAAATATACCAAGGGCAGCTTTGTGTTTCTCTTGACCGTGTACTTTTATGATAAAATTACCGTTACTCATCTGCTTTACAAGTTCGGCTAATTTTTGTGGAGGGGTAGATAAAGGAGTTAATGTACTTGACCATGTCATTGCAAGTTTCCATTTTACTTTTTTTGCAGCGTAAGAATTGATCGATAGAAACAACAAAAATATTGCCATAATTATTTTAAAATTGTTTTTCATGAGCTTCCCTTTATGATAAAAATTAAACTAGATTGTATCAAAATTTAGATATAATCTAACCCATTTTAGTGGATAAGGTAAAATATCATATGTGTGGAATAGTAGGATATATCGGTAAAGCAAATACAAGTAAAATATTAATAGAGGGTTTAAAAGAGTTAGAATATAGAGGCTATGACAGTGCAGGTATTTCAATACTTCAAAACAATAAATTTGATGTATATAAAGCAGTTGGGAAGATAAAAAACCTTGAAGAGAAAGTAGACCATAATAAATGTACTTTAAATGATGAGAGTTTTTCCATTGGAATAGGGCATACAAGGTGGGCAACCCATGGAAAGCCAACAGAGCTTAACGCACATCCGCATCTCGGAGAATACTCTTATGTAGTTCACAATGGAATTATAGAAAATTATAAAGAGATTAAAGAGGAGTTGATGCAAGTCGGTCATAAGTTTGTATCACAAACCGATACTGAGGTTATCGTACATCTTTTTGAGTTTTATTTTAATGAACTTAATAATGAAAAAGAGGCTTTTCAAAAAACTGTTGAGAGGTTAGAGGGTGCTTACTCTATCCTTCTAATCACAAAATCATTGCCAGATACGGTGTTTTTTATGAAACACGGATCGCCACTTGCCGTTGCTAAAGGGAACAATCGCGATGAGATATTTTTTGCAAGTTCCGATGCCCCTTTAATAGGACTTGCAAACGATGTAGTATATCTTGAAGACGGCGTAAGCGGATATGCAACAGCGGAGAAAATTACTTTTTGGGGAGATGTGATTTGGTCTGTTTTACCTAGTTCTAAACAATTTGCCCAAAAAGACGGCTATAGATTTTTTATGGAAAAAGAGATTTACGAGCAAAGTGATGTGGCAACCGATGCGATGATAGGAAGAATTTTAGACAATAAAATTTTATTTGATGAGGTGGAAGCAAATATTTGCGAGGGTATAAACGAGATTAAAATATGTGCTTGTGGGACAAGTTACCATGCGGGACTTACCGCTTCATATCTATTTGAAAGATTAGCTAAAATTAGATGCTCCGTTGAGATTGCAAGTGAGTTTAGATATAAGGAGCCTTTACTGAAAGAGGATACGCTTTTTATCGTAATTTCCCAAAGTGGGGAAACGGCAGATACCCTTGAAGCTCTCAAGATGGCAAAAAAATCGGGACTCAAATCTATTGCCATTTGTAATGTAGACAATTCTTCTATGACAAGAGTTGCAGATGCTACTATTTTAACCCGTGCAGGGATTGAGAAAGGGGTAGCTTCTACCAAAGCATTTTCAACCCAAACAATAGTTTTATGGATGTTGGCACTTTATTTTGCCAAATATAAACAGAGTATTTCAAGTGATGAGTTAAGTAAACAGATAAAAGTTTTACGAGAAGTGCCCATTTCACTTAAAGTGGAAAATAAAGTGCATGAAAAATGTAGAAGATTAAGTAAAAGATATCTTCACGGTCATGGATTTTTCTTTATAGGGCGTGATGTTTTTTATCCTTTGGCATTAGAAGGCGCTTTAAAACTTAAAGAGATCAGTTATCTTCACGCCGAGGGGTATCCATCGGGTGAAATGAAGCACGGTCCGATTGCATTGGCCGATCCTGAACTTTTTACCATAGCACTTATGCCACAGCATAATTTGTATGATAAAGTAAAATCAAATGTAGAGGAATTAAGTGCAAGAGATAGCACCATATGTGCTATTTCGCCGCTTGAATTTGAATTGGCAGATGATTTTATAAAAACAAAAGAAGCAGATCATTATATGCTTGAATTTTTTGAGATGCTTGTAGTACTACAACTCCTTTCGATGGAGATCTCAATCAGGCTGGGTAACGATGTAGATATGCCTAGAAACTTGGCGAAATCGGTAACTGTAGAGTAGATAAAACTTTTTATCAAACTCACAGTTTTGTTTGGTTACTATTCAAAACTTTTACAAATATGTAAAATACATACTTTTTTAAAAATTTTACTTTTCATAACAATGGAAAACAAAATGGACAACAAAGGATGGAAAACAATTCAGGCAAATGACCTGTGGAAAACAAAGGATGGAAAACAAAATGGAAAACAAACACGCAAAAAATCACTACTTATTTACAAGTGAAGTTGTTAGCCCTGGGCACCCGGATAAATGTGCAGATATTATTGCAGATACGATTGTGGATAAACTTATTATGGGAGATCCAACTTCAAGAGTTGCAAGTGAAGTATTTGTAGCAGGAAAACATGTAGTAATCGGTGGAGAGGTTAAATCTCATACGAATGTTACAACTGAAGAATACCAACAGATGGTACACGATGCACTGGCAAAAATCGGATACAATGGAAATCCATATTTTACAAAACAAGAGTGTCTTCATCCAGAAGATGTAGATGTTCAAGTACTTTTAAATAGTCAATCTCCCGATATTTCCCAAGGGGTAGACCAAGAGAGTGGTGAAACTGGAGCAGGTGATCAAGGGATTATGTTTGGTTATGCAGATTGTGAAACTGAAAACTATATGCCAAGTGCTATTACGTATGCAAGAATGCTTATGCAAAAAGTATATGACTATGCACTTGCTAATCCTTCTGAGCTTGGAGTGGATATTAAAACTCAGGTAACTATAGATTACGGTTGTAAAGAGAACTTTGAAAACTCTAAACCACAAAAAATAGATACTATTGTTGTATCGGCTCCTTGTGTAGCGAGTATGGATATTGATACGGTTCGAGCTTTGATTCAAAAGCTTATTGATGAAACTGGATTACCAAGTGAGCTTTACAACAAAGAAGATTGTATCATTCATATTAATCCAACTGGAAAATATGTATCACACTCATCACTTCATGATAGTGGATTAACAGGGAGAAAACTAATTGTTGATAGTTTTGGAGGATATTCACCTATTGGTGGTGGAGCGCAGTCTTCAAAAGATTATACAAAAGTTGATAGAAGTGGATTATATGCAGCAAGATATTTAGCGAAACATATCGTAGCTGCCGGACTTGCCACAAAGTGTGTGGTACAAATTTCTTATGCAATTGGCGTAGCACAGCCTACATCGGTTGCCGTTGATACTTATGGAACCTATACATCTAAAAATGATGATGAGCTTTCAACATTTGTAGAGGAAAATTTTCCTCTCACACCAAATTGGATTACAAGAAAATTTGATCTTGATAAGCCTAGTAAGGAAACATTTCTTTACGCTGATGTAGCGGCACGAGGACAAGTTGGACAACCGGATTATCCATGGGAAAAACTTGACGATATTGAATTATTTGAAAAATTAAGATAAAATATCGCCCACAATTATAAAATTTAGAAGGTATATTTATGGATATTAAACAGTTTTTTAAAAAGATAAAATCGGACTATTTAAAAAAACAAGAAGATAAAAATACGGGCGAACAAAAAATTATACAAAATCAAAGTCACTGGATAAAATGTCCATCGTGTGAATCTTTAATGTTTTTTAAAGAGGTAGAAAATCTTAATCATGTTTGTCCTAAATGTAACTTTCATATGAGAATCGGGGCAAAGAAAAGGATAGAACTTCTTTGTGATGAGGGATCATTTACAGAGTTTGACAGTGAATTACACCCAACCGATCCACTAAGTTTTGTAGATAGTAAATCGTATCAAAAAAGACTTGAAGAAGCGATGCATAAAACAGGAAAGACATCATCAATTGTAAGCGGCGAGTGTACCATTGATGGTGTAGCTGTACAGCTTGTTGTTTTTGATTTTTCATTTTTAGGGGGATCACTTGGTTCAGTTGAAGGTGAAAAGATTGTAAGAGCTTGTAATAGAGCTCTGGAGAAAAAACAAGGTGTAATTATCGTAAGTGCAAGTGGTGGAGCTAGGATGCAAGAGTCTACTTATGCCTTAATGCAGATGGCAAAAACAAGTGCGGCACTTAAGAAACTTGATAATGAAGGACTCCCTTATATCTCTATTTTAACAGATCCTACTTTTGGTGGAGTATCTGCTTCATTTGCATTTTTAGGGGATATTATTATGGCAGAACCAGGGGCTTTGGTTGGTTTTGCAGGAGCAAGGGTTATTAAACAAACTATCGGTACCGATCTACCCGAGGGATTTCAAAAAGCTGAATTTCTACTCGAACACGGTAGTATTGATATGGTATGTGAACGAAACTCTATGAAACAAACACTGCATGATCTTTTAAAACTATTTTATAAAGAAGATGTTGCCTAAGCAGCAAATTTATGCACTTTGTGATTTTGAATTGCTTCAAAATTACAAAGTCTCTTTAACGCAATACCTCCAAAAACTACAAAATCATAATATTGTTTATATCCAATATCGAGATAAAATAAATTCTCTTGAAATCCAAAAAGAAAATTTATATTTTTTAAAATCAAATACTGATATACCGATTATTATTAATGATAATTTAGAGCTTTTAAAATTGGTAGACGGTCTTCATCTAGGGCAAGAAGATTTAGAAGAGTTAAGTCTTAAAATGAATCTTTCACGTGAAAATACGGTGAAATTTATAAAAAAAACAAATCCAAATAAAATTATAGGTCTCTCAACCCATAATGAAAAAGAGATATTAGAAGCAAATAATTTGGACCTTGATTATATTGGGCTGGGAGCTTATCGAACAACTATAACCAAAGAAGTGGATAATATTTTAGGAGATAAAATAGCATACTTGGCAAAAATATCAAGGCACCCCGTAGGTGCTATAGGTGGTGTTAGCTTGGATGACGATATTGAAAACATAACTTATTACGTAATAGGAAGCGGACTTGTAGGGAGTGTTAAAAATTCTGTGTCAATCTGATATAATAAAATATATAAGGATTGATATAGATGGAAGAAGAGATAGAAAATCAGCAATTTGATTTTAATGATGCAGTACAGCAATTATTATCAGGTAAAAATATAAATGGGAAAGATGGAGTACTTGCTCCATTGGTAAAACAATTAGTAGAAGCAGCTCTAGAAGCTGAATTAGATTCTCATATAACTCAAGATGTATTTTCAGGAAATAAGAATAGAAAGAATGGAAAAACCTCTAAAACTATAAAATCAACAAATGGTACATTTGAATTAAACACACCAAGAGATAGAGCTGGTTCCTTTGAACCACAAATAGTAAAAAAGAATCAATCTACCATATCAAATGAGATAGAAGAAAGAATATTATCTATGTACGGCTTAGGACTAAGCTATAGAGATATAGTGAAACATATAGAAGAGATATATCAAGTAGAATTATCAACAGCAACTATAAGTGCTATAACTGATAAAATTATAGATAAAGTCAAAGCTTGGCAAAGTAGACCATTAGAATCTATATATCCGTTCGTATGGCTTGATGCTATACATTATAAAATTAAAGAGGATGGAAAATATATTACTAAAGCTGTATATACAGTATTAGGTATGGGTATCGATGGTAAGAAAGATATATTAGGTTTATATCTTTCTGCCAATGAGGGTGCAAACTTTTGGCTATCTGTATTGACAGATTTAAATGCAAGAGGATTAGAAGATATACTTATTGCATCAGTTGATGGTTTAAAAGGATTTCCAGAAGCTATAAAAACAATCTTTCCTAAAACAGAAGTCCAACTATGTATTGTTCATCAAATTCGTAATTCATTGAAGTATGTAGCATCTGCTGATCAAAAGCCATTTATGAAGGATTTAAAGCTTGTTTATCAAGCAGCAACTAAAGCTGTAGCAGAAGATGAGCTTCTAAAACTTGATGAAAAATGGGGTAAAAAATATCCTATTGTATTAAACTCTTGGAATAATAAATGGGAAAATCTATCATATTATTTTAAATATCCTCATGCTATTAGAAAGATTATGTATACCACTAATATTATTGAATCAGTTCATAGACAATTTAGAAAACTTACAAAAACTAAAGGTGCGTTTCCTAATGAAAATTCTTTGATGAAATTACTATACATGGGAATACAAAATGCTAAAGAGAAATGGACTCAACCTGTTCATAATTGGAGCCTCACAATCTCCCAATTAGCTATATTTTTTGAAGGGAGATTGGACGAGTATTTGGAGTTGTAACAAATATTAGTTTGTTACATTTGGTGACTTGACACAGAATTTAGAACGGTCTCGACTTGTAAAATAGTTTAGTGTTTCCTCATATTTTTATTACTACCGTCTTTACCCCTAAGAAGTGTATTTTGTCTTATTTCAAATTCTTTTTTATCCGGAAATTTAGCTTGTTTCGACCTTTGTAAAATATTATCCGCAATATTATAAACCTCTGATGAGATAATATTGACATCTCCGCATAGAGATGCATTTTTTTGAATAGCGGAGTCTATATCGTTGAGTGCGTCTTCTACTTGTTTTATACCGGCTTCTTGTTCTTTATTTGATTGCACTATTGTATCTATAAGTTCAACAGTATGGATTATGTTTTCATTTAATTGCAAATAATCTTTTTTCATATCGTTTGCTACATTTTTACCATTTTGTGTTTTCTCTTTTAAAAGATCCATTAAACCGCCGATTTGGGTTGCTGCTTCAGCCGATCTTCCGGCTAGACTTCTCACTTCCTGAGCAACAACGGCAAAACCTTTTCCCGCTTCCCCTGCAGTTGCAGCTTCAACTGCAGCATTGAGTGAAAGTATATTTGTTTGAAAAGCAATTTGGGATATTACACTTATAGCATCATAAACTTTTTGGGTAGATTCATTTATCTCATCCATAGATATTAAAGTATTTGATGCCAATTCTTCACCTTTTTTTGATGATTGCAAAACTTCATTTCCAAATGAAAGCATTTTATTGGTCGATTCGTTACTGGTTGTTATATTTGAAGATATTTCCACTACGGCTGCAGCTGTTTCTTCTACTGCAGTTGATTGTTTTTGGGTTGATTCAAGTAGTATTTGAGCTTGTTCTTTTAATTTTTGTGATTCAAATTCCAAAGCCATACTTTCTCGAATTGAATTTTCCAATCCTATAGTAATCTTATCTTTTAAAGAGTTTATCCCTTTAAATAAATTTTTCAATCTTCCCCCGCTAAATAGATTTTCATTTATATTTTTTGTATAATTAAGTTGTGAATACTCTTCTAAAATTATAAGAGTTTCATCGATTGATTGAGATAGCTTATCAAACATATTATTTAATGTTTTGGCTATATAATTTAGTTTTGGATCCTCGCAAAGAGAGGATATTTTATCATTTAAATAACCATCTGAAAGTTTTTCACAAGAAAGCATAATTTCGCCGTATACCCTAAGAGAATCATTGTTTTTTATTTTTATATCATTTGCTATTTCAAGTATTTTGTTTTCTATCTCTCTAAATGTAGTGTTATTACATCCATTTTTCATATCTATATCGTTGAGATTACCCTTTATGTATTGGTGGATCGTTTCCAGTTCATTTAATAGCAGATTTTTATCATTTGTAGGATTTAATATCATAATTAATATACCTTATTATTTTAGTGTTTCATAGAGTTTTGATGCATTTTGAATTTCTTGATCGGTAGGTTTGACTCTAACAGAGATATATCTTAATTTACCGTGTACATCTTTAGAAGGGTAAGCCGTAGCATTTACCCAGTAGTAGTTTCCTGATTTTGTTTTATTTTTTACAATACCGTTCCATATTTTTCCACTTTGTATAGTCTTCCATAAATCTTCAAATGCAACTTGAGGCATATCTTCATGTCTTACTATATTGTGAGGTTGTCCGATAAGTTCATTTTTGCTAAATTCCGCAATCTTACAAAAATCTTCATTTGCATAAATAATATTACCTTTTTCATCAGTTTCAGATACTATCATAGTCTCTTTATTCAGTAAAACTTCTTGATCCATTTTCTCTCCTAATTATTTGAAAAAATTATAATATAACTAAATTATTGCACATATTATCATAATAAATATTAAATATTTTCTAAATTTTTGTTATAAAATAGTTATTTGTGAAGAGAATGTAGAGCGAAAAATTTATCAGGATAAAAAAATATTTTTATTAATGTTGCATATTATGCAATATCGAGATAAAATAAATTCTCTTGAAATCCAAAAAGAAAATTTATATTTTTTAAAATCAAATACTGATATACCGATTATTATTAATGATAATTTAGAGCTTTTAAAATTGCTAGACGGTCTTCATCTAGGGCAAGAAGATTTAGAAGAGTTAAGTCTTAAAATGAATCTTTCACGTGAAAATACGGTGAAAT
>JBNKLC010000026.1:0-47052 GCA_050292155.1 Arcobacteraceae bacterium | reverse complement strand
CACTAAACGTGCCACCTGCCATTTGCCGGTCTTCGCTCCGCTACGACCAACAAATGGCAGGAGTCACACACTAAGCCATCTTCCAGAGAACCCTCCGGGATTCTCTGAAATCTGACTGAGTGGTACTCAGCCGGGACGTTAGATTTCAAAAAAATGCATGGAGTATCAAAGTGACCCTTTTTCAAGAGTATGAAAAGCAGCAAACATGGAGAGACTGGGAACGCTATCTTAAATTTATACCTTATAGCCATGATGATACTGTTGTTGATATTGGCTGTTCAGTCGGTAGTGTATCGCATCTTTTTTCAAGTTATGTAAAAAATGTTATTGGAATTGACAAAAATCAGAAATTTATAGATTTTTGTGAGCTAAACAAAAACACTAATGAAACTTTCATTTGCGGTGATTTCACAAATCTTGATAATTTGTCTGTCGAATCGATAAGTGGTATATGGAGTAGCTATTCCCTCTCTTATCTTAATGATCCTCTTGATTTTTTAATCTATTTAAATTCATTGATTAAAAGTGAAGGATGGATAGCATTGCTAGATGTATCTTGTTTTATTTCTGGAAATCTTGAAAAAAATAGTAAATATTATGATAAAGTATTGCAATTTGAGCTTGAATCATATAAAACTGGTATTTACGATTTTGACTTTGGCACGAAAATGGAAGCTTTGTTACAAGATTCTGGATTTGAAATAGTATATGTTGATAATGATGTGACTGACCTTGAGTTAAATTTTTCTGGAGTTGCATCACAAGAAATTATAGATAGCTGGACGGCAAGGCTCAATAGAATGAGTATGCTAAAAGATCAACTGGGAGCAGACTATAAAGATTTTTGCAATGAATTACTTTCTAGTCTTTGTTCCAAAGATCATGAAAAACGAGAGAATGTAAGATTTGTCGTAGCAAAAAAATCTAACAAAGCCTTGGAGAGAAAAATTATTTTAACAAATTATCGAGCTACAATAAAATTTCATATTCAATAAAATATTAATTTTTTATGATAAAATATAAATATTTTAAAAGGAGTTTGTCATGCAAACTGTAACTTTACAAGTTGACGATAATACTTATGATAAATTTTTTTGGTTACTAAAGCATTTTTCAAAGAATGAAGTGAAAATATTAGACCAATCAAAATATATTAGCGACGATGAGTATTTAAGAAATATTGATGGTATGGTTGAAAGTATTCAAGAAGCTAGAAACGAGCCTATTGAAAATGGTGTACCCCTAGATAAATTAGAATGGTAGAATATAAGCTCATCTTTATGTCCCAAGCACAAAAAGATGCCAAAAAGTTAGCTTCAAGTGGATTAAAACCGAAAGCCTTAAAGTTATTGGAAATGATACAAAAAAATCCACTTCAATATCCACCAGAATATGAATACCTAAAAGGTAATATGAAAGGTTTAATAAGCCGTAGAATAAATAAACAACATAGATTAATTTATGAAGTCTTTGAGGACGATGGATTAATCAAAGTTTATAGAATGTGGGAACATTACGAATAAAGCCTAATACACTTGTAATGATTTGAATTTTTAACGAAATAACAACGAAAGATTTTACCATGGATTTTAACCAATTTAAACAAACCGTTTTAAAGACAAGATGTACAAGAAGATTTGCTCCTTGTGAGATAAAAGAGGAGGATCTTCTTGAACTGGTTGATTTAGCCAGAAATACAAGTAGTGCCAAAAATATGCAGCCTTTAAAATATATTGTCATTACCGATGAAAAAGAGAAAGAAGAGGTATATAAACCGCTGACTTGGGCTGCACATCTTACACACTGGAATCAAAGTGAAAGTGAAAAACCATCAGCCTATATTTTAGTGATAAACGATACTTCAATTGATGGATTTGCTTCTATTGACAGTGGTGTTGCAATACAAACTATTATGCTTGGAGCTACTGCAAAAGGGCTGAGTGCATGTACTTTGGCAAGTATAGACAAAGAGGCTTATAAAAAATTTTTTAAGCTTGAGTCTTATCTTGAGCCTTTATTTATCATAGCATTAGGGAAAAGTAACGAAGAGATAAAACTTGTAACACCTAAAAACGGAGATACAAACTACTATAGAGATGCAAACGATACCCACTGTGTACCAAAACGTCCTTTAGAAGAGATAGTAATTAAGTCGTCGAGAAGTTAGTTTATTTTTTATGACTACTATTCTTATTACGGGATGTTCCAGCGGTATAGGAAAAGAGACTGCTTTGTATCTTCATAAGCAAGGGTATAGGGTATTTGCTACTGCCAGGGATAAGAAAGATGTAAAAAAACTGGAAGATCTTGGATTGACAAGTTTTTTACTTGATGTTACACAACCAAAAACGATACAAAAAACACTTGGAAAAATTTTAAAACTCACCGAGGGTACCCTTGATGTAGTTTTTAATAATGCAGGTTTTGGACAACCGGGGGCTTTGGAGGATATTTCCACAGAAGTTTTAAAAGAACAATTTGATACAAATGTTTTTGGACTCCATGAAGTAACAAAACAGATACTTCCTATTATGCACAAGCAAGGCTATGGCAAGATCATACAACACAGTTCTATACTTGGGTTAATTTCTCTTAAGTTTCGAGGAGCTTACAATGCCAGTAAATACGCGGTAGAAGGTCTAACAGATACTTTAAGGCTTGAACTGAAAGACACAAATATAGACGTAACACTTTTAAATACGGGTCCTGTTACAAGTGATTTTAGAAAAAATGCGGTTCAAAAATTAAAAAAGAATATAGATATTGAAAATTCACGATTTCATAAGATTTATCAAGATAATATGAAAGCAAAAAAAAGTGAGGTTCCTTTTAATCTTCCTGCCATTGCAGTGGCAAAAGTTGTAGAGAAAATTATTAATACAAACAATGTAAAACCGAGATATTATATTACAAAAGCTACTTATATATTGGGATATTTAAAAAGGCTATTACCAAATAAAACACTTGATAGGATTTTAATAAAATTATGAAAAAGAAAATTTTCCTTTTAGAAGATGATATAACTCTTAATGAAACGATTACGGAGTATTTTGAAGATTTGGATTATGAGGTGCTTAGCGTATATGACGGCTATGAAGCAGAAGAAAAAATTTATGAGCAAAAATCTGATATACTCCTTTTAGACGTCAATGTTCCCGATATCAACGGTTTTGATATATTAAAAGGTGCAAGGGAACAAGAGATCAACACCCCTGCTATATTTATCACTTCGCTTAATTCCATGGTGGATGTTGAAGAGGGGTATGAAAGTGGATGTGATGATTATATAAGAAAGCCTTTTAGCCTCAAAGAGTTGCAACTAAGAGTTGAGACTATTATCAAAAGGGAATTTTTTCATAAGAAAGACGATACAGTCAAAATTGATGAGAATATCTCCTATAACACCTCAAATGATACACTTACCATAAACAATGAACAAATACAACTTAAAAATAAAGATGCTAAACTGTTAAAACTATTTTTACAACATGAAGATGAGATACTTTCCCATGAGGTTATATATAATAATCTTTGGGGATATGATGAAGAAGCGAGTGAAACGGCTCTGCGGACATATATAAAAAATTTACGAAAATATTTAGGGAAAGAGAAAATTGTCAGTATTAAAAAACTTGGATATAAATTTACCGCAAAGTGAGAAAAAAACCCTTTATCGGTTTTTGGGGTTATATATATTTTTCACTCTTGTTATTTTAGCACTTACTACTACGCTTTATTACAATCTTCAAAAAGAGCTTTATACACAGCAAAAAACAATTGCACTCAACCAATATGCAAATGATTTTTTAATCCAACTTAAAGAGCTTAAAAGTATGGATAATTATCCAATCGATAATACTTTTAAAACATCTTTATACGACAGCAACTATAATCTGATATATTCAACACTTACAAAACCTAAAAAACAATTAGCAGATATACAATTTAACTCAAACGTTATCGTAAGATATATCAAAGATCCTTACGAGTCGTTTTTAAATACCCAATATCTTATAGTAACCATTCAAGAAACAAACGGATGGCAAAATAAATTGATGCAGGAAATTATCATCTATGGTAGCGTTTTTTTTAGTTTTATGATCATCATCGGTTACTTTTTACTCAATCTTTTTTTAAAACCTTTAAAAGATATGCTCCACTTACTCAACCGTTTTATCAAAGATACCACCCACGAACTTAACACCCCTGTAAGTACCATACGGACAAATATAGAGCTATTAGATCATCAAAATTTGGAAGATGAAAAACTCCAAAAGATAATCAATAGAATCGATATAGGAGCAAAAACTATTTCCAATATCTATGATGATCTTACTTATCTTATTTTAAACCATAAGATAAAATCCCATAACGAAACCATAAATTTACAAGAGATTCTTTTTGAGAGAGTGGAATATTTTAAAATATTGGCAGATGCAAAAAAAATAAACTTTGATATCCATTGCAATGCAAATATCGAACTGTTTATGGATAAAATAAAGTTGGCAAAACTCATTGATAATATTATCTCCAATGCAATTAAATACAATAAAATCAAAGGTTCTATCACTATTATTCTCAATAATAACAAACTTATTATCAAAGATAGTGGAAAAGGGATTGAACAAGAACATTTAGAGGAACTCTTTGATAGATATTCGCGGTTCGACAATGCAGTGGGGGGATTTGGAATAGGACTCAATATCGTGAAAATGATTTGTGATGAGTATCAGATCAAAATATCCATCGATAGTAAAATCAATGAATATACAAAAGTCTCTTTAACCTTTTAAACAATAAAGCAAAGTTTTAATACTCTGCTTTATCTCCATTTTTCAATAACTCTTTTGAGAAACGTACCACTTTGTTTCTTCCTGTGTTTTTTGCTTCATAAAGACTTAGATCGGCATATTTTATCGCTTTCCAGATTTGATCGGTATCTTTTGGAACAAAAGAGTATCCCACACTTAAAGTTTTTGAAAAACTTTCATTATTAAATGAGAATACTATTTGTGAGAACTCTTTATTGATAGTTTGTGCCAAATCTAAAGCACTTTCTTCGGTAGGGTTTCTTAAGATAATAACAAACTCTTCCCCTCCAAAACGGATGATAAAATCATTGATACCGATCAAACTTTTCAGCGTTTGGGAGAGCTTTTGTAAAATTGCATCCCCTGCATCATGCCCGTAAGTATCGTTTACCATTTTAAAATAATCTATATCTAAAAACATTATTGCATAAGTTGTCCCTCTTGCAATCTCATCTGGCATAGATTTTTCAATAAAATCATCAAGATATTTTCTATTATAAAGCCCCGTTAAGCCGTCCACTAAACTACGCTCTTTTAATATATCCATTAACATTCTACTTTCTAAAATAGGCTTCGTCTCTTCTAAATATTTTTTAATAATTCCAATTTGATAATTGATATGTTTTAAACACTCGGGATCATCGCAAATAATATGTACCGTCACACTTTTTTGATCGTTTATCATAAACGGTATACACACATACTCGTTTTTATCTTTACAATCGGCAGCACGACAAAGTTTCGGAAAGTTTTTAGAAACAACGACATTATCTGTTCTCTCGGCCCTACACACTTCCCTTACATTTTTATCCACAAAACAACAAGGCTCCATATTTGTAGTTTGAAATACTATTTTTCTACTACCCTTTATCAAATCATTTTCAAAAATACAAAATTTTTCAATCCCTAATTTATCACGAAGTACTTGGGTCAATCTAAAATAGATATCATGTTTACCGCGATCTGTTTCAATTGTTTTTTTATAGGTATATATTTCAGAAATATCTTCAATAATTTCTTGAGCACTTAGAAGTTTGTCATTATTAACATTGATTGATCTATTATGGACAAACGACGTAAGATTGCTCTCTATTCCTGTTAGTACTGTTTCTAGTTTTTCAATTATCTCATTAAGCCATTTAAATGCTTCTTTGTCTTCTTGAAGTTGTGCCCCTTGTGCACGGATAGTATAATCCCCGTCATGTACTTTTTTGAGTACACCGATCATGGTATCGAACGATGAAGTATAAGGTTTAATTTTTCTACTGATAAAAAGCAGCATAATTACTAAAAATATCGCAGCTGAACCTATAATCTTTATAAGGGTAATAATACTTGAAATTCTATCGTCTTGAATATCAAATTCTAAAGAGATTGCCCCTAATACCTCTCCCTCTTTAGCATCATGACAGGATAAACAATTTGGATTATCATGGGATGAGGCAATATATGGAATAGTAATTCTAAGCTCTGCTGTTTGCAATGTCTCTTTTGTATCTATCTTTTCAACTGCATTTTTTAAAACAAACTCATCGATTGCATCTTTTGGAGGTAGTTTTGCTTGACCATTGCTAAATTGATTATTAACAGTTTGAGAACGTACTACCCATAGTTTTTTTACACCCTCAACTTGACTCATCCCATTTAAAAATACGTCACTTTGGTGCATATTTCCATTAACCATATGGGCAGTTAAAGCATGTTTTACCGTCCTTGCAGCAAGATAGGCGCGTTTCTTTGCTCCTTCATAGCTATTTTCACGTGAACCAAGTGCAACAAGTGCAACAATGACAAGAACAAGAGTTGAAACCATAGAGAAAATGATAAGGGTTATTTTTTTATTAGATTGCATCGTTTGCCATCCTTTTATTAGGATATATATAACTTATTTTATCTAATATTTCTTAAAATGTTACATTTCTGTCACACTATTCCACAATCATTTCACAATTTTGTCTTATAGTTCTTTTGTAAATAAAATAGAAGGAGAAAAAGATGAGAAAGTTTACAAACACAATTTTAGGTTTAGCAATTTTAGGTGCAACTTCGCTGCTAGGAGCGGATGGAGCAGGATTATATAAAAAGTGTCAAGGATGCCATGGAGTAAATGCAGAAAAAGCGGCATTGGGAAAATCAAAAATTATCAAAGGTTGGAAAAGTGAACAAACTATTGCCGCTCTTAAAGGATATAAAGAAGGAACTTACGGTGGAGCGATGAAAGGCGTTATGAAAGGTCAAGTTGCAGCTTTAAATGACGAACAGATAAAAGCATTGGCTGATTATATCGCCGCAAAGTAATTTAATTCAGCCCTTTGGTATTTGCTTTTTGTTGCAGATAATCTGCTATTTGCATCAAACAAAAAGTGATAATAAAAATAAAAAGCCCCGGGAAAAAACTAACCCACGGGGCTATCTCTATTACCTCTTTTCCATCACTTAATAAACTTCCCCAACTCATCTGAGGTGGATTGATCCCAAGTCCCAAAAAACTAAGACCCGATTCGGCTAAAATAGCACCCCCTACTCCAAAAGTAAAAGAGATAAGAAAAATAGGGGCAAGAAGCGGTGCAAAATATTTTAAGATAATTTTTGTTTTAGAAACTCCCGTAAGATTTAAAATTTTTATAAAAGGCTTATCGGTAATTGCAAAACTTTCACTTCTAATCATCCGTGCCATCCCCATCCAACCTGTAATAAATAACACTATAATAAGAATAATCATATTTGCTTCCATATAACTTACAAGAGCCAAAAGTAAAAAGAACGTCGGAAAAGTTAAAAATAGATCAATCACAACAGTAATCGTTTTATCAACTTTGCCTCCAAAATACCCGGAACTAATACCTACGATAAGCCCTATAAATGAGGCAATAGCCGCACTTAAAAAACCTATGATTAAAGATGTTTGTCCCCCTTGTAAAATCCTTGCAAACATATCCCGCCCCAATCTATCGGTTCCCATAATATGTTCCATACTTGGAGCTTGTAATATTTTACTCGGATCAAGTTCATACGGGGATACCGTATAAAGTAAAGGTAAGATAATAACGGCAATGATAACCGACACTAGTGTCCACAAAGCAAATTTATACATAATAAGTTAAAGAGCTGTTCCCAAATTTTTTTGTTTTAGATTTTGTAAATTTGCCAAGAGTGTCGGGCATCTTTACTTTACTTTCATGTTCAAACGCAATAAGGATGATATTCTCATTGGTTATCTTTTCAACCATCTCAAAAGATTTATTATAAATCCCTTCCATCCCCTCTCTAAAATCAAACGGAGGATCAAGGTATAAGATAATCTCATCGCCGCTGTTTTTTAACCTCTCCAAAAGTTCAGGTACTTTTACAAAGCTATCCCCAAAAATTGTCGTACTATGCTTGGCATCTATATTATTGCAGTTTTCTTGCAATAATTTGTATGAATTTTTATCTATTTCACAAAAATAACTTTGCTTTGCTCCCCTGCTTAAAGCTTCAAGCCCCATTGAACCGCTTCCCCCAAATGCTTCCACAAAAACAGTATCTATAATATCAAACTGTAAAACATTAAAAAAAGATTCTTTTAAAATAGATTTGGTACTTCTTGTAACTTCCAAAGAGGGGAGCTTCAAGGTCTTATTTTTATACGTTCCTGCTATGATTTTTGTTGTGAGATTATTTTTCTTCATATAACACTACTTTATTTTTACCGCCTCTTTTTGCTTCATACAAAGCCAAATCAACTTTTTTCAAAAAACTCTCTTTTGTATCTTTATCAACTATATATTCTGCTATACCCAAACTAACCGTTATTTGGTGTTCAAACTCCGCAAAAGCTATTTTAGATATGCTTACTCTTATATGCTCCGCAATTTTTTGTGCTTCATTTTTTGAAGTTTCAGGGAGTAAAATCATAAACTCCTCCCCACCCCATCTAGCAACGATATCTGTTGTTCTGGTTACCTCTTTAACCACTTGGGAAATTTTCATTAAAACAACATCTCCAACATCATGCCCATAGGTATCGTTCACTTTTTTAAAGTCATCAAGATCAAACATAATAATAGAAAGATTATGTTGATATCTGTTTTCCCTTAAAATCTCTTTGTTTAATTCTTCATTGAATTTTTGTCTGTTAAAAAGCTTTGTAAGATTATCGTGATTGGCTTGAAACTGCAATTCGTATGTATATTCTTGCAATTGGGTAATATCCGTAAATGAAACGACATAATGCTTTGTATTGTGAAAAAATGATCTTACATCAACCCTAAAAGTTTTTTCAATCCCTTCTATTGAATTCATCCGAACAACCCGCTTAGAATCTTCAAGCTTTATAATTTCATGAAGCCAATCATTTTTTTTGGTTGGTACAAAATAATTTTCCCCTTGAATAAAATACTCACTTACACATCGTTCATCGGTAAGTTCCTCTAAAGAAACAAATCCAAAAAACTCTAAAAACCTTTTATTTACAGAAGATACTTTATGACCGTCAAATACTAAAATCATATTCTCTTGAAAATCCAATATCGAGCGAAGCTCTTTTGTTGTTTCTTCAACTTTATCCAAAAGATCTTGGTTTAATCTTTCTAGTGTAGTTTTTAAATATCTCGGCTCGGCAGCAAGTGCTATCGTATCTATAAGGGAATCTATTTTTAGAGGTTTTGTCACATAACCTCTTACTTTACAGGCTATTGCCCTTTTTAAAAAATCTGCATCTGAATGTGCCGTAGTAATAACACTCGGTATAGTATGGTCAATCTCCTGCATCTTTTCAAGCATAGTCAAACCATCCATCTTGGGCATATTGATATCGGCAATAATTAAATCAATCTCTTCATCATTTTGATAATGTTTTTCAAAATATTCCAATCCTTCCAGTCCGTTTGTAGCCAAAATCACTTTTTTAACAAACTTTTTAAGGATATTTGCCGTAATCTGTCTTAGTTCATCTTCATCTTCAACATATAAAACAATAATATCTTTTAAAAAGCTTTTATCCATCTTTTACCTACAACTCTTTTGAAAATACTTTTAAAGCATTTTGTAAATCTTCTTTGGTATCTATTCCAAAACTTTTAGAATCTACTTTTACCATAAAAATCGACCGGTCGTTTGAGATTGCCCGAAGCTGCTCTAGTTTTTCCGTCTCTTCTAAAATAGAATGATTTAAAGTACAAAACTCCTGTAAACTTTTTTTTGTAAATCCATAAATCCCCAAATGCCCTTTGTATGTTGTTTGATTGTAATGGTCTCTATGATAAGGTATTTTACTTCTTGAAAAATAGATCGCTTTATCTTCACTGTCACAGACCACTTTTACATGGTTTGGGTCATCTGCCAAATCTGAATTGATCTGTTTATAACAGCTTACCATGGCAAACGGTTCATTTTGTATCTCTTTTACCTTTTCAATTACCGATTTTACAACTTCAGGTTCTATAAAAGGCTCATCTGCTTGTACATTAACAACAACATCATGAGGACCCAAATCTAAAAGCTCTGCTGCTTCATTTATCCTATCTGTTCCACTTTGGTGTGATTCTTTTGTGATTACCGCTTTTATCCCGTATTGTTCGGCTAATTCTACCACCTCTTTGGTATCCGTTGCAATTACAACCTCATCTATACTTTCAACCCTTTTTGCTGTGCGTATTACCATAGGTAATCCAGCTATATCTACCAATATTTTATCTTCAAATCTACTGCTTTTGAGTCTTGCCGGTATTATTATCATAATCTATTCTATCCCTTTTGGTACAACAATCGAAAACCGTACCACGCCATTATCTTCATTGATCACTTTTAGTTTCCCTTTCATATGAAATTCAACTATCATCTTTGCTATATACAAGCTTAACCCAACACCGTTTTTTTCTGCTTTTGTACTAAAATAAGGATTAAAAATATCGGCTAATATAGAAGATTCTATATTTCCTCCGTTATTTAAAATATCAATTACAATTGTATCTTTATTTTCCTCAATAACTACCTTGATATATGGATTTTCATTTGTTTTATTTTTTTCTAAAGACAAAGCATCCCAAGCATTATCCAAAATAGAAGCGATTATCTTGGATAACGGATTAGGAAAGGTTTGAAGCTCTATATCTGACTTTTTATATTCGATTATAGAACTTTTTACAATAGAAAAACCTATAGCATCTTGTATTATTCTATCAATAGCTGCCTTATGTTTTTCAGCTTTAAACTCTGTTACATATTGAAACTTACTAATAACATCCGAGAGGTTTTCAATATTTTTTTGCATCGTTTTCAAAACGGGAACCGCTTCATCTTTAGTAACCAACTCATCCATAAATTCATAAGATATTAAAAGATTTTGAGCATCAAGGGAGATTGAGTTTAAAGGTTGTCTCCACTCATGGGCAACCGTCCGCATCGTTTGTGTCATAATCTTAAGTTTTTCTTGATTGTCCGTAATTGTTTCTTGCAGTGTATGCGTATCTTGTTCAAGCTTTATTTCATTTGTAATATCAAACATTACGGCTGAATATCCCGTGGTATCCCCATATTTATTTTTTATGGGCTTTACAATCATATCAACCCAAAAAACCTCTCCAAGTTTTGTTTTACTGGCAATAACACCTGTAAACTTTCCCCTCTCATTAAATTCTTCTACAGCTTCATTAAATAGATTTGGAGTATTAATCTCGGGAAAAACAAGTTTGTCATACATTTGTCCGATAAGTTCATCTTCTTTATAAAGAGTCAATCTACAAAAAGCTTCACTCACTTCGTAGATAACACCGTATTTGCTGATATGCAATTGAATAACATATTTATCAAACGTCTCATGATCGGCAATATTTTGAGTCACGTCGTTAATATTGATAACGATAAGTTTTTTATTGGACATCAGTTTAATGGATATATCCAAATAAACCAATTCACTGTCTTTTCTTTTACATCCTACAAGAACATTATTTGTATATTCACTCTCAAAGTTTTTTCTTATAAGGTCTTTAAATTCATCTTGATATTTTGGAAGAATCAAGCTTATAAAGTCCATCTTTAAAAGCTCTTCTTTGGTATATCCCAAAATTGGTTTAAACGCTTCATTTACATAAAAAAACTTACTTGAAGCATCTATTATCCCTATACCGCTCCAAGAATTATCGATAATCTCTTTTAGTACTTCACTATTTTTTTCTGTAGATTCTGCCATGCTTTTTCTTTAATATTTTAATGATTATTCTAACCAAGTTAAGCTGATAAAACAAATCTCAAAGGGATCATCACACTTTCCCTTTTATAGTAATGGGGATGGGGTATAATGAGTTGTTTGGTGTTGATTTTTTGATGATTAAAAAAAATAATATCAATATCCAAAGTTCTTGGAGCATCTTTAAAACTTCTTTTTCTTTTAAACCTCTTTTCATATCTTTGCATCTGTTTTAAAAGCTGATTGGGACTTAAGTTGGTTTGTATTGCGATAATACCGTTTAAGAAGTCCTCTTGATTTAAAAAACCAAAGGGAGGGTTTTTTAAAAGCGGCGAAGTAGAATATATAAAAAATCTGCTGTCTCCTTGAAGCATTTTAAAAAATTTTTTAAATATTTTTTGTGTATCCCCTATATTTCCCCCTATTCCAAGTACTGCAAAGTTTAATTTATGTGAAATTTGAATTGATTTATATGGGTAAAAATTGTTAAAAAAAAGTGTTAGGTTACTGTTTTGTGTTATATGCTTTTTCATCCATTCCCTCAGGTATTGTACTTGAAATACCGTAAATAAAACTAAACACTTCGGCAACTGCTTTATAAAGTTCAACGGGAATCTCTTGATTAAGTTCAATCTCGCTGAGCATATTGACAAGATCTTCATCTTGTTTGATAGGGATACCGTTTTTTTCTGCAATTTTTATAATATTTTTTGCATTTTCCCCTTTCCCTTGGGCAGTAACTTTTGGAGCATAGTCTTTTTCTTTATCATATTTTAACGCTGCTGCTTTTTTTATAAAATTTTTCTCCATCATGCTTTAAGATCCACTCCGAAACTTAAATTTACATTTTCGGTATACCCTTTAATCTGCTTTGCACCGTTTATCTCATTGCTGTTGATATTAAATACGTTAAGTGCTTGGAGCAATAAACCTACAGAGTTTATCTTGGAACGTAATTCGGAAAGATTTTCTTGCACTTTTTGTTTAAAGAAATCATCCTCAATCCCTATATTAATCCCTAAATTTTGAGACTTGTCAAGTATAAGTAAAATCTTCAATTCCCCGTAATTTTTAAGATTGAGATGAATCTGACACGAAAAAGTATCCTCATCGGTTTTGTGAAATTTTATATCGCTGTCTTCAATATTATCTTGTAAAAAGGACAACACCGTATGATTGGAATTTGACGCATAAGATATTAATTGAAAAAACTCAACCTGAGTCCCCACTTTATCAACTAAAGCTTTCAGCTCTTTTGATATAGGTTCTTTAGCATTTTCTATCTGCTCCCCAATTTGTAACATAATTCCTTTCAAGTCACTCGCCAGATTTTTTGGAATAGATTCCATCTGACCGGAAGCAATTTTACTAAAAATAGTTTCTAATTTTGTACTAAAAGTTTTTAAATTTTCAAAAACATTTTGCAATGTATGTGCTTTTTGTTCCGGTGTTTTTAAACTTTCCATCCCTTTTAACTGTGAAGAGAGATTTTGTAGCTCTGCTTTTAAAGTTGTTTTAGTTTGCTCATCAATTGTCGTTGCATCAACTTTTTGCGTTAAATTTATAAAAATATTTTTTAATAATGGTAAATTCTCTTTGAATAGAAAATTTTCTTTTAATAAACTACTTAGTTCTTGAAGCATCGGTTTTAGATTACTGTTTATAGGTATATCGGGAAGTTTTTGGGATATTATTTGTTCTAATTTGGCTATATCTGTCTGAAAATGTTGAATGGTCTGTGCAGGAGTTTGCACGGGTCTTAAAAGATTTGCAACAGCATTTTTAATCTCTACTTTAATGTCTCTTGGCATCTCTTTTTGTGATGTGAGCAATTCACTGCTTTGTTGTAATATTGATGTTACAAGAGTAGTTTTTTCAGACGAAGAGATTTGAGGTAAATTTGAAACCAAAGATTGTAAATTTGCAATTAATTGCGATTTTAATTCAGCTGTAGGCAATGCTTTATCCACTTTTGTCTCACTTGTTACCGTTGCTAATGTTTGATGTGACTTTAGCTCACTGTTTGGCAATACTTTATCCAAAAGTGAAACTATCTTTTCCAAAATCGGTTTTGATTCACTTTGAATCTGCTGTAAATTTGGATGTAAACTTTGAGTTTGTAAACTTGGAGTTTTGGAGATATTTTTACTAAACTCATTTAAAAGATTACTAACCGCAACTTTTATCTCTACTTTAATATCGTTTGAAACCTTGGGATCTAAAAGGATTAAATCAACCTGTTTATTAATTTGCCCGGGCAACGTACTTAAACTACTAGAACGTAAATGTTGTAAACTTTTTGATAAAATATCTAATGCTTTTGAAATAACGTCAGAGATAGGGATAGAGTGCTCTAAAAGTTTTGACTCTAAAAATATCCCGCTGTTTGACATCGCACTCATAATACTTTTCGCATCTATTTTTCCAAGATCAAGCATAGAGTTTTTGAGTAAATTTACTTGTGCCGTCAATTTAGGATTACTTTTGAGTTCAGGGGAATTTTCAATCGCTTTTGTTAAAGCTTTAATATCGGCAGAGAAGTTTTTAAAGGTTAAAGACTGTTTTGAGTTTTCCAAAAGATTAAGAACACTCTCTTTTGATTGAGTGCCTTTTGCCAAATCATGTATAAGATTATCTAAAACGGCACGAACAGATTTATCTTTTATAATTTCATTGAGATTTACTTTTCCATCAACACTTGCTTTTTCAATACTCTGCTTAGCCACATTGGTAAGCTGTGGAGCTAACATACCTAAAAGAGTTCCAGTGTTAATATTCATTGCTATTCTTTTTTAATAATAATCTACAAACAATCATTTTAGCATGAAAATAATTAACAGTTAATTTTAGACTGGATATAATTAGCTACATTATTAAAACTTAGGAAGAAAAATGTTGTTAAAAGAGCAGTTAAAATCAGATTTAAAAGATGCTATGAGAGCAAAAGAGATAGTGAAAAGAGATGCTATAAGAGCTATCAATACTATGATCAAACAGATTGAAGTGGATCAAAGAATTGAGCTTGATGATACAGAAATTATCAAACTTATCCAAAAAGGGATCAAACAAAGAGAAGAAGCGATCGAACAATTTAAACAAGCAAACAGAGATGATCTTGTAGCAAATGAACAATCACAAATAGATGTATTTTCACTCTATCTTCCTAAACAGTTAAGCGATGATGAGTTGGAGGCTATTGTTCAAGAGATTATCAATGAAGTGGGTGCAACAAGTATGAAAGATATGGGAAAAATAATGAATCCTGCAAAAGAAAAAATCGGTGGTGCTGCTGATGGAAAACGGATAAACGAAGCTGTTAAAAAAATTTTAGGATAATCTTCTATGCATAGTAAAGATATAAACGAGGTCTCTACAAAAACCATACTTAACCTCTCTCAAGCAAATGTAAGTATTACACCCAAAGCTTATACACGCGAATATTGTAAGGTAGCCAAAGAGTTATCTTTTTCGAGTGAAGAGTGTGAATACTTTCAAAAAATACTTCACAAGGTTTCTAAAGAGGAGATTCAAAACTCCCATCTATCCAAAGTAGAATCGGTTTATGATCTTATTGATATTTTACTTCTAAGGGCAGTTCCAGAAAATATTCAAAAGATGTCGGAAATTTTTCAAAATTCATTACAACCTTCTATCTCTCTTACAATTGATGAAGACCTAAAATCATTTTGTATTAAAATTGGAGATTCTCCTTCACTTATTTTTGAAGAATCCATCCAACAGGAGATGGAAAAGTTTATCGAAAAAAGATTTGCCGTCGATAAAAAAATCGTGGCACAAAAAACTGCGGATATTGCACGACTTATCAGTCTTATGAATAAATATCTTGGAGATGCGATAACCAGTTCCCAAACAGGAAGCTCAAACGTTTCTGGTATCAAAGACGAACTTCAATCGATTAATTTGGCAAACTCTACGAAAGTGGAACTTAATAAACTTCAATCAAAACTTGTTGAAGCTGCTATAAATATTGAAAATGAGATAACAACCGTAAGTAAAAATCTTCAAGAGGGTAAAAATGAGGTCAATATCCTTGAGCGAAGAATCAAAGAGCTTGAGAGTGAACTTCAAGAAAGCAAACTTGAAAGTACAAAAGATTTTTTAACTGGAACATTCACAAGAAGAAGCTATGAAAATGAGATTAAGAAGTTTGAAAATGAATTTAAAAGAGAGCAAAAGAACTTTGCAATTATATTCTTTGATATTGACCACTTTAAAAATGTAAACGATACCTACGGTCACGAATGCGGCGATGCGGTGCTTAAAACCTTTGGAGCACTTTTATTAAAGCTTACAAGAGATATTGATATAGTCGGGCGTTACGGTGGAGAAGAATTTGTCGTAGCACTCCATTACAAAGATAAAGAGGAACTGAATCAATATACAAGTAGAATTAAAAGTGTGATTACAAAAAATAAATTTCTCTACAAAGATCTAAAACTAAAAATAACTTTTAGTGCAGGTATCCAGATACGTTCAAACAACAATTCACTGGAGGACACTATTACAAATGCCGATAAGCTGCTCTATAAAGCAAAACAAGAGGGGAGAAATAAAATACTTTTTTGGGATGGACACGAACTTTAGATAAGTTCATCCTCTTTATCTAAAAAATCTTTATTGAAAAAAGTATTTGTATGAAAATTTTCAAATGCCGATTTCATAGAGACAAAAATCTTTGGATTTTCTTGCTCTAGTTTTGCCAAAAGTTCTTTTGTATTTGCCCTAGCGTGTGGCATTTTAATATCAACTCTCATTGCAGGACAATTCTCATCGCCTATCACATCCACACAATTATCCTGTGCAAATGCCCGTAACTGTCTCTCACGTGTCATAATAAGCGGTCGAATAACCATTAAACCGTTATCCGCTTTATAAATCGGAGGCATACTTCTCATCGCCCCGTTATAAAACAGATTCATCATAAAACTCTCCATTGCATCGTCAAGATGATGCCCAAGAGCCAATTTGTTAAAACCATTCTCAAGTGCATAAGTATAAAGATAGCCTCTTCGCATACGACTTACAAAAGAGCAAAAAGAGCTGTTTTTTCTAATTTTATCTTTTGAGATATCAAAAATTTCAGTGTCCACGATTTCGTGCTCGATTCCGTGGGTTTTACAATGGTCATTTAAAAATTGAACCTGTTCACCCATACCGTAAGTGATGGTAACTGCTTTAAACTCAAATTTAAACGGTGCTTTACTTTGCATCCTTTTTAGTGTGTGGATTAAAGTTAAAGAATCTTTCCCTCCGCTAAAACCTACTAAAACTTTGTCTCCATCTTTGATCAAATCATACTTTGCATTTGTTCGACCTACTGTTGTTGTAATTTTCTTACTGACTTCTAACATATTGGTTTTCTTTAATATTTTCCTCTAAATTTTTTCTTACCCTATACATAATATGTTCTACCGTATCGTGTTCGTAGATATGTGCAATTCCACAGTTAAATCTTACTACTATATTTGTATCAACCCTTTTTGCATGAAGTAATCGCCCCACTAAATCGGTAATATTGATCTCGTTTGAATTCGGCAAAATCAGATAAAACAATCCTGTATTTTCGTAATAGATCACATCGGTAGTTCTAATAGTACTTTTAAAATGCTTTTTAAAAGCTCTTAAAATAAGCTCTTTTTTTGCTTCACTATTAACCTGTTCGGAAAAAGTTTTATAATCGTCAATTCCAACTATTGCCAATGAAAATTTTCTTCCATATCTTTTAAATAAAGCTATCTCTCGTGAAAGAATTTGTTCAAAACTAAAAGATTCTTCTTGAATTTTTTCACACTGGGCATTTAAAATTCGATTTTCCCTCTCAAAAAGCTCAATTTTTCTCTCTAATTTAAAAATATCATGATTTGCCTGATCAAGTGCATCTTGCATCGCAATCCTATCTGATGTAGTCTGCCCTTTTATCTCACTTGCTTTTTGTGCATGGGTTGTTGCCTGGGTAATAATATGGCTTTTAAGTTTTTTAACTTTTTCTTCCTCTTTTTGTTTTGTCTGGCTTACATCTACAATCGTAAGTATCCCATATGTTTCATCTTTCAAAGGAAAAGTTTGTCCACTTGCAAAAGCCGGAAAAAGTTCACTGTTTACTTTTTTGAAAAATACTTCATAATATCTATCATCTTCATTGGTAATCGTTTCTAAAATATCTTCTTGATACTCTACAGGTATCAACTCGGTAATTTTTTTATACAGTATCTCATCTTCCGTTGTATCAAATATTTTTAAAGCCATCGCATTTATCAATACGATATTTAACTCTTTATCGGTAACTACAACCGATTCACTGATATAATCAAATATTTTTTTAAGATGTCTAAGTTCTAATTCTATACTTCCCATCACTTATACCTTCCCTTTTGCACTTTGTATCTTATTTACATATTCATAATTTATAGGTATTATCCTTTTTTGAGGTAAAAAGTTTATCAACTCATTAAAAACCCTATTAAAATCTTCAAAAAGATAATTAGCCATACTTCCGGGTATCGGATTTATCTCATTAAGATATATTTTACCATCCAATTCAAAAAAATCACACCGTATAATTGCACCCTCAAAGTAATTATTGTAAATCTTGATAAAATTTTCCTTAAGTTTAGAGCTTAGTTGCTCCGAGATATCTGCACTTTGTACTTGTGATGTTCTATTAAAATCTAAATATTTCTTGTCAAAATCCAAATATTGCTCTTTATGAGGCTCTTCTACAATGGAAAAAACAAATTCCCCATTTAACTTTACTCCTGCTAGATTATACTCTTTAATCCCTTCACAAAATGGCTCAATAATAATTTCATCATCAAATTCAAAGGCTACATCTAAAGCATATTCCAACTCATCTTGATTTTTCACGATAGAGATACCGATACTGCTTCCCAGCCGAACAGGCTTAACAATCACGGGAAATCGATCCACCTTTATCGTATCGTTTTTTCTAAAGTATTGATATTCAAGAACATTGACACCGCAGCTTTTTGCATACATTTTTGTAAAATACTTATTGCAGCTTACCACACTTGCCTCAACCCTTGGACCGACAAAAGGGATCCCGTAAAAATCCAATAGTCCTGCTATGACACCATCTTCTCCATCTCCACCGTGAATAAGATTAAGCACTACTCCAAGCTCAATTTTTTTTGTTCCAAATAATGTTTTTTTAACAAAACATTTTTTATCAATTGTGAGTTTTGGATATTTTTTATATTCTCCCGAGCTAAATAGATTTGATTTAATTATATCAGAGGGGATTTCATAAAACTCTCTGTTTTTATCTATAAAAATATATCCTATTTTATTGTTAAGAACTTTTTTCATAGCAATTGCACTTACTATGCTAATCTCATGTTCAAAACTATATGCACCGAAAATTATCGTAATTTTATTATTATCCATTTTTTACCTAAATTTTAATTTATTATTTCTGTAATTTTTTTAATGCTTCTTTCACCAAACCTGCCGTATCGTTACTCCTGCAAGTTCCCAGCACCTTATTAATATGTTCTTTTTTAAAGCCTAACGATTCTAAGGCCATAACGGCTTCTGAAGCGTATACCGAGCTGTTACTATCCCTATCGTCCATGATAACAAAACCGCTAAGCTCGACCAAAATCCGACTAGCCCCCTTTGGACCAATACCAGGAACCCTTTTTAGCATACTAATATCTTTTGTTTCCACAATTTTGGCAAAACTGCTTGGTGTAAAAGTACTGCAAATTGCCATCGCAACTTTAGGACCAACACCGTTTATTTTAATAACCGTATCAAAAAGCTTTTTTTCATTTATATCCAAAAACCCGTATAAACTGCTGCTATCCTCTTTGAGTATATGGGTAGTGTGCAGTTTTGCTTTTTTATCGATAATTGCACTGCTACAATTAAGAGAGACAAATACCTCATAAATAAGACCATTTACATTGATATGAACAAATGTAGGCTCTTTTTTATCTACGTTACCTTCAATTCCGACAATCATAATTTAACTCTTTTATAATATCACTTTAAAAATCATAATTATTATATCGAAAATAATCTTTGATAGCTTTTAGTTGAGCCGATAAAAAGATAAATTTAAACAAAATTGTGATAGACTGTCTCGTAATTGTAAGGTTACTTCAAAGTGTGTCGTTAAACCACAATTATTTTGTTTTCAAGAACATAACTGTAAAATTCATACAATTTATTATTAAAAGGTTATACATGATTGGTTATATAAATAAGACTATAAGTAGAAAAATAATTTTTTCTATGTTTATTTTGATGACAATAAGTTCTTTAACTGTTTTATATTCTACCGTTACCAAAGTAAAAGAAGATAATATCGAGAAAACAAAAAAGAATTTGAGTATGCTCAATACTGCAATTTTTCAAAGCCTTAGAAATGCTATGAACACCGGTGATCCTGCACAAATAGCAGATGCCGAAAAAGAAGCAAGTCATATAGCGGGAGTTCAACACTTAACAATAGCAAAAAGTAAAGATTTAATTGAACTTTATGCACCTACAGATAAATATACAACCGATCCAGAGATATTAAAATCATTTAAAAGTAAAAAAGACCATATTGTAGAAGTGGAAACAAATGACGAACATAGTCTTCGGATGATCCAACCTATGATAGCTTCAAAAGATTGTTTAATGTGCCATGCAAATCAAGCTGAAGGCGATGTAATCGGAGTTATGGATTTAACTTTTTCACTTGAAAGTTCCGATAAGAGTTTAAAAAGTATTATTACAAATATTACAATTACTTCGACACTACTCGGATGGCTTACTATAGGTATTATATTTTATGTTGTAAGAAAAGCTACAAAACCAATCGACGGACTGAAAGAAGGATTTAAAAAACTTCTTGACTCAAACGAACAGCAAAGTGATTTTAAATTAGAAATTGCAACAAAAGACGAGATAGGGGAAGTTGCCGGTCTTTTCAACCAATATATGCAAAAAATACAAGATGATCTTAAAAAAGATGAAATTGTTATCGCCGAAACAAACGATGTTTTACAAAAAACAGCTACGGGATTTTTTGTATATGAGGTAACCTCGACAGCAGCAAATCCTTATGTTGAAGAGCTGAAACAAAACCTTAATTTTATGATAAAAAAAGTAAAAGAGACACTGGATAAAATCAATCTAACTCTACGAAACTATTCCCAGTCAAAATACGACTATAAAATTGACGACAAGGGTATTTACGGAGATTTAGGTGCGGTAACTGCCGGAATTAAACTTGTGGGAAATAATACTTCTGAAATTTTAGCGATGATTATGAATACGGGAGAAATACTCAATGACAACACCCACACGCTTTCCGATGCTTCTGCCGGATTATCTGAATCATCAAATACACAAGCAGCATCTTTAGAAGAAACTGCGGCATCTTTGGATGAAATAACCTCTAAAATCAAAGATAATACACAAAACTCTATGAAAATGTCTAAACTTGCATCTGAGGTAAATAATTCTGCAGTAGAGGGTAAAAAACTCGCCCTTTCAACTTCAGGAGCAATGGAAGATATTGTCAATGAAATATCTTCCATCAATGAAGCAATTGAAGTGATCGATCAAATATCGTTCCAAACAAATATCCTCTCACTTAATGCAGCAGTTGAAGCAGCAACGGCAGGAGAAGCCGGAAAAGGATTTGCAGTTGTTGCAGGAGAGGTAAGAAATCTTGCCAGTAGATCGGCAGAAGCTGCAAACGAGATTAAAGCATTAGTTGAAAATGCGACTACAAAAGCAAATGACGGTAAAAACGTTGCGACGGATATGATTAACGGCTATCAGCAGTTAAACGATAATATCGACAATACGACAAAACTAATTTCGGAAGTTACAAAATCTTCTGAAGAACAACAAAATGCTATAATACAAATTAATGATGCAATCAACAATTTAGACAAAGCAACTCAAACAAATTCTTCTGTTGCAAGTGATATTTCAGAGCTTTCAAAAGGTATTGAAGGGATGTCCAATAATCTTGTAAATGCAGCATCTAAAGCAAATTTTTTACAAGAAACAAGAAAGCAGGTTTGTGATATTGATCTTCTTTACGAAATTGCCGATTTAAAAGTTGCTTTATTCTATTATAAAGATGATATTTACACAAGATTAGCTGATTTTAACGACAATAACGTAAGAAAATTTACGGAATTGGATACATGGCTTGATAATTACACTACAAAACACACCAATATAGAGAAAAATCTTATTCAAGATTTAAAAGAGATGAATGCAAAACTCTATCAAAATATTCAACATCTGATGAATGCTTGTGCAGAGCAAAAATCAAATACGATTATTAACAATTTTGCCAAAGAAGTTGAGATTGAGTCAATGAGAATATTTGGGACACTTAACCATATAAAAGAATCAAAATGTAAGGAAGAGTAAGATGGATAAAGGGTTTGATGTCGTATCGCAATTATGTGAAGTAATTAGTGAATCGGAGCAGATGACAAATGAAGTAATGGATCATCTTGATGTTATTTTAGAAAAACTTGATAATTTGGTTCAAAGCAAAAACTTAGAAGCAGATGTTGATTCAATTAGAAATAATGTCCATATTACTCTGGAATCTATGCAAGCCCAAGATATCCATAGACAAAAAATAGAAAGGGTCGTCAATAGTCTTGACCCTGATAATAACAAATTTGCAAAAAGTGCAAAACATCTACAAGGTGACGATGATTCGGATGTTGTAAGTGATGAGGAACTTGCAGCGCTTATTGCAGCGGCAAACTCCTAAAAATTATCATGTAACAGTTCACTTATAAGTTCTGTTGCATAGCTTCCTTTTGGAAGCTCAAAACCAAGTTCAAACCACCCTTTTTCATCTTTATATTCGCTTGTTATATTTTCAGGAAACACCCAAGCAAATCTTCGTGAGCCTTGTTCCACCGTCTCTACGATAAACTCCTCTTCAAAATTAAAAGCATCGGCTTGTGAATATTTTGCTTTTTTACCGCTTAAAAGTCCTGTTGCAACTCTATCTTTCGCTAAAAATTTCTCCGACTCAGACTCTAAATCTTCACAATAAAATAGTTTACCATAAGGATAATGATTCATCAAATCCCCTTTTAAAAGCTTAAAAGGGTGTTTTTGTTTTTGTATCTCTTTTAAAGTTTTTGTATCAATATTTAATTTTTCACTTATCTCATCGGCACCAAAACTTTCAATAATTTTACTAATCTCTATCCTTTTTGAAAGCCATAAATTAAACTGATGCGACTGATAGGCATTGATATACATTTGTCTTAGTTTTCGATTTCGCTCTTTTCTTGTACCCTCACAGATTTCCTTGCCTTTAAGATAATTATCCCCGTCTATCCCAAATCTTTGAAAACCGAAATAATTGGGCATCCCATAAGTTGCAATCTGTTCCAGTGCACTCTCAAGTATATTTTTATGCAACTCTTGCACCCTTTTAAGTCTTATAAAAAATCTGTTTCCTTTGAGATGCCCTACTCGAATTTTATTATTATGATACCATTTTTGTAAAATTTTAATTTGGGGGTGATCAAAGCTGTCTATTTTCTCCTCAAACTTTTTATGCAATGAGATATACTGCACCGTCATTGCATTTTTGTCTTTCAATCCTGCGTAGCCTATATCTCTTGATTTACACCCTATGGCGTCGCTTAAAATATTTAACATATCCCAAGTTGCCAAATCTTTTTTACGCACTTTTAAGACAAGATGCTCCCCCTCCCCGCTAAATTCATACAGAGGAATCTCAGTAACCACAAAATCATCTTTGCTTTGTTTAAAATAAATATCTAATTTACTATGTGTTAAAAATCTTTGTAATTTCATATTCTCTTTTCTTTATTTAAAATGGTGTTCTTGACACTCGCAACTGTATTTTCCCTTTGTTGCTTGTGCAAAAACATTTAACTTTATCTTATGTTTTTTTGCTATTTTTTCTATTTTTTGAAGCCTCTTTGGATCAAAGGTAAAAAGTATCTCATACTCTTCCCCACTGCACCCTGTCTCTTTATCGATACTCTTAAAAAAATTAAAACCGATATTATTGGCTTTGCTTAACCTTGCCAACTCAAAAAACAATCCATCTGAAATATCCAAAGCGCTATGGATATAAGGGGTAATCTCATAAAAAAACTTTGGATTGAGTTTTGGTTTGATAAACTTTGATTTTTTAGAGATTGATTTACCCTCCAACAGCTTGTCCAAGTCTCTTTTCACACCACCCAAACTTCCCGTATAACATACAAAATCCCCTTTTTGTGTTCCACTTCTCAAAACCGGTTTTTTTGTTTTTGAAATAATCGTGATACTAATATCTAATGTGTTGTTTGAAATTGTATCGCCACCTATTATCTCTATTTTAAATTTTTTGGCAGTTTTTTTAAATCCCGATGCCAATTCATCAAGCTCTTTTTGTGTAAAGTTACCCGGTATTGCTACACTTAAAAGTGCAAATTTAGGCTTTGCATTCATCACAATTGCATCGCTGATATTTATAAGCATAGCTTTTTGTGCGATTTGCTTTAAACTCATCCATTCTCTTTTATAATGCACATTTTCAAAAAAAGCATCCATACTATATACATACTCTCCAACAACGGCACCGTCGTCTCCGATCAGTTTTGATTTACAAAACTGTTTTATAAAATAATCTTCTTTATTTTTTATCATAAAGAGATTATACCATTTTATTCCAAATTAAACACGAACTGGTTTTTATTTAATTAGGTATTAGATATAATATAGGCTATTTTTTTTAAAAAATGACAAATAATATTTTCAAAGGAATATAAAAACATTGGATTACTTAAAAATTATCGGAAAACAAAAGTTACAAGGGAGTGTTACGATCAGCGGTGCAAAAAATGCCGCTTTGCCTTTATTGGCTGCGACAATTCTCTCAAAAAATAACCTTACTATTTCAAACCTGCCTAATGTAGCAGATATTAATACACTTTTAAAACTTTTAGAGATGCTTGGATCAACCTATACAAAAACAAATAACACACTTTCTATAGATTCAACACCGATTGATAAAACAAAAGCTACCTATGACATAGTTAAAACCATGAGAGCTTCAATTTTAGTTTTAGGACCTCTACTTGCACGTTTTGGGCACTGTGAAGTTTCACTGCCGGGCGGTTGTGCTATCGGTCAAAGACCCGTTGATCTTCATCTTAAAGCTTTAGAGCAGATGGGTGCAAATATCGAGATCAAAAACGGATATATCGAAGCTTCTACAAACGGTCCCTTGCAAGGGGCTAAAATCGTATTTGATAAAATTACCGTAACGGGAACCGAAAATATCGTAATGGCAGCAGCACTTGCACAAGGGACAACTACCATTATCAATGCAGCAAAAGAACCCGAAGTTGTACAACTATGTGAAATATTACAAGAAGCAGGTGTAGAGCTTGAAGGGATTGGGACAAATACCCTTATCATACAAGGAAGTAATCAACAGCTTTTAGATATGAAAGATTTTACCATAATCCCAGATAGAATCGAAGCAGGAACATACCTTTGTGCAGGTGCGATTACCAACTCGATACTAAGCGTAACAAATGTAATTCCAGAACATCTTGAGGCTATTTTGGCAAAACTTGAAGAGATGGGATTTATGATACTTAAAGAGGAAAATACCATTACAATTCTCCCTGCAAATAAAATAAAACCTGTCCATATCACAACAACTGAGTATCCAGGATTTCCAACAGATATGCAGGCACAATTTATGGCGCTGGCAGTGATGGCTGAGGGTGTAAGTATCATAGATGAAAAACTTTTTGAAAATAGATTTATGCACGTAGCAGAACTTGTTCGTATGGGAGCCGATATATCCCTTAATGGAACTGTTGCAACCGTGCAAGGTACGCCAAATGCACTTAATGGAACAGATGTGATGGCAACTGATTTACGAGCGAGTAGTGCTTTGGTTTTAGCATCACTTATTGCAAATGGAGAGACTGATATTCATAGAATTTATCATCTAGACCGTGGGTATGATCAACTAGAAAACAAATTAACAAATCTTGGTGCATCAATTACCAGATGTAAGGAGTAAACATGAGACATTTTTTAACATTAAAAAGTTTTACAAAAGAGGAAATTTTAGAGATTTTAAATCTAGCTATTAAAATAAAAAAAGAGACGAAGCAAAAGATATTTAAAGATTATCTCCCAAGACAAACTTTAGGGATGATTTTTGAAAAAAGTTCAACCCGTACAAGAGTTAGTTTTGAAACAGGTATCTACCAACTAGGCGGTGTAGGACTTTTTTTAAGTTCTAACGATATCCAGCTTGGTCGTGGGGAACCTATAAAAGACACTTCTAGAGTTATAAGTAAAATGGTTGATATGATTATGATTAGAAATGACTCTCAAGAAGAATTAGAAGAGTTTGCATCCTATTCTAATGTACCTGTTATAAATGGATTGACTGATAAATTTCACCCTGTGCAACTCCTCGCTGATTATATGACTATTATGGAATATGGATTAGAAAAAGATCTCAAAGTAGCGTATATTGGAGATGGGAATAATATGACCCACTCATGGATGATGTTAGCTGCTAAAATGGGATTTGATCTTGCTATTGCTACACCTGAGGGTTATGAAGTAGATAAAGAGATTTATTTTGAAGCTTTGGAATTTGCAAAAGAAAGTGGAGCAAATATCACTACTACAGATGATCCTAAAGAGGCTGTAAAAGGTGCTACTATTGTGACAAGTGATACATGGATCTCAATGGGTCAAGAGGAAGAAAAAGAGAAACGAATCAAAGATTTTGAAGGCTTTATTGTAGATGACAATCTTATGAGCTTAGCCAAAAAAGAGGCAAAATATATTCACTGTTTACCTGCGTATAGAGGGTATGAGGTCAGTGAAGAGGTCTTTGAAAACAACAGCGATATTATCTTTGACGAAGCGGAAAATCGCCTCCATGCCCAAAAAGGGATTATGGTTTGGCTAGATGGACAAAGGGATAAATAGATGATAGATTTTTCAAAATTTACAAAATATTCAAAACCGGGACCAAGATATACAAGCTATCCTACGGCTCCGGAGTTTCATGAAAACTTTAAAGAAGATGATCTTATTAATTTTTATAAAAATCAAAGCGATGAGAGACCGCTCTCACTTTATATCCATCTCCCCTTTTGTAGAAGTGCCTGTTATTTTTGTGGATGTAATGTAATCTTTACCTCAAAAGAGGATAAAAAAACCAAATATATTGAATATCTTAAAAAAGAACTTAGCATTTTAAAACAACATCTTAATACAAATAGAAAAGTATCCCAAATGCACTTTGGAGGGGGAACTCCTACATTTTTCTCTCCCTCTCAATTACAAGAAGTAATTAGAGAGATTAAAACAGTTTTTCCAAACTTTGAAGATGATGCCGAAATCTCATGTGAGGTCGATCCAAGATTTTTTACCAAAGAACACATGGATGTACTAAAAAACGGCGGAGTAAACCGACTAAGTTTTGGGGTACAAGATCTTGATTCTAAAGTACAAGAAACAATCCATAGAATTCAACCTTTTGAAACCACTGAAAATGTAATGAAAATTGCAAGGGATGCAGGAATCAACTCCATCAATATCGATCTTATTTACGGTCTTCCATACCAAACAAAAGAGAGTTTTAGACAAACGATAGAAAAAATTATCACACTTGATCCCGATAGATTGGCAGTGTTTAACTACGCCCATGTGCCTTGGATGATGAAAACCCAAAGAAAATTTGACGAAACGACATTTGCACCGCCAAGTACAAAACTGGAGATTTTAAAAGATACTATTGAGTTTTTTACAACCCATGGTTACAACATGGTAGGGATGGATCACTTTGCAAAACCAAAAGATGAGCTTTTTAAAGCAATTGAAAAAGGGGAACTTCATAGAAACTTCCAAGGATATACCACAAAAGGGGGAGCCGATCTTATTGGGATTGGTGTAACTTCTATCGGTAACGGGATGGACTATTATATCCAAAACTATAAAGACCTTAAATCCTACGAAGCAGCAATAGACAGCGGTCATCTTCCCGTATTTAAAGGATACAGCTTGAATGACGATGATATGCTAAGACAATATGTTATCATGGAGTTGATGTCCAACTTTTCACTTGATATAAAAAGGGTTGAGCAAAAATTCAATATAAACTTTAAAGAATATTTTGACGATGCACTCAACGCTTTAAAAGAGTTTGAAGATGCAGAACTTTTAACTATTACCGATGAAAAAATTGAAGCAAATGCAACGGGAGCTATGCTTATTAGAAATATCTCTATGCCTTTTGATGCATATTTAAATAATATCCCCGAAGATAAAAGAAGATTTAGTAAAACAATTTAAAAATTGTTTTACTCCTTAATTTAGTCTATTTAGCTTTTAATAGATATTTCGCTATAATCCAAAAATTTTAACTAAAAGTATAACAAGGGAATATTTTGAGAACACATTATTATACAGATGTCACAGAAAAAAATATCGGAGAAACAGTTAGCGTTGCGGGTTGGGTAAACTCAAGACGTGACCATGGAGGACTTATTTTTATCGATTTAAGAGATAAAGGTGGAATTGTCCAACTTGTATGTGATCCTGCCGATAATGAAGAAGCTTGGAAAATAGCAGAAGGTGTTAGAGACGAATTTGTTTTAATTGCAACAGGTAAAGTAAGAGCAAGAGGGGAAGGATTGGAAAATCCAAATCTTGTTACGGGTAAAATTGAGATTGTTGTAGATGATTTAGTAATCGAAAACAAATCAAAACCTATGCCGTTTGATCTAAATGACGAAAAAGTAAATGAAGAGATTAAACTTAGAAATAGATTTTTAGAGCTTAGAAGCAACAAATCGTATGAGATATTTCAATTAAGAAGTAAGGCAAATATAGCTGCAAGAAAATCGCTTGACGATATGGGATTTTTAGATGTTGAAACGCCAATTTTGACAAAATCAACTCCTGAGGGTGCAAGAGATTACCTTGTTCCAAGTCGTGTGCATCATGGAGAATTTTATGCACTGCCGCAATCTCCGCAGCTTTTTAAACAGCTTTTGATGGTATCTGGATTTGATAAATATTTCCAAATTGCCAAATGTTTTAGAGATGAAGACTTAAGAGCAGATAGACAGCCTGAATTTACACAAATAGATGTTGAGATGTCTTTTTGTGATCAAGAAGATGTTATAAAGGTTGCCGAAAAACTTATATACGATATTTTTACCGAGTGTGGGAAAGATATCCCGAATACCTTTAAAAGAATAACACACAGCGGAGCTATGGAAAAATACGGAAGCGACAAACCCGATATGAGATTCGGTATGCCGATGGTTGATGTAATCGATATTTTTGCAAGAAGTACAAATGAGATATTCTCTGATATTGCAAAAGATAAAGCACACAATAGAATCAAAGCGATCAAATGTCCAAATGGAGATAATATCTTCTCTAAAAGACAGATGAAAGGTTTTGAGGACTATGTAAGAAAATTTGGAGCAAAAGGTCTTGGATACTTCCAAATGAAAGAAGATGGTCTAAAAGGTCCACTTACCAAATTCTTTAGTGAAGAAGATTTAGAAGAGATTATCAAAGTAACTGAGCTTGAAGTTGGCGATGTGGTATTCTTCGGTGCGGGACATAAAAAAGTTGTATGGGATTATATGGGAAGATTTAGACTGTATCTTGCTGAACAAATGGATATTATTCCTCAAGATACCTACGAGTTCTTATGGGTAGTGGATTTTCCTATGTTTGAAATTGAAGAGGGTAAAATCAAAGCACTTCACCATCCATTTACTATGCCAAAAGATTTAAATAAAGAAAATATCGAAGAGATTGAATCAATCGCTTACGACCTTGTACTAAACGGAACAGAGCTTGGTGGTGGATCAATCAGAATCCATAAAGAACATATCCAAAACGAAGTGTTTGATCTTATGGGGATAAGTGAAGAGGAAGCAAAAGAGAAGTTTGGTTTCTTACTTGACGCTCTTCAATTCGGTGCGCCTCCTCACGGTGGATTTGCTATGGGATTTGATAGAATGATTATGCTTCTTGCAGGTACCGATTCTATTAGAGATGTTATTGCATTCCCTAAAACGCAACGTGCACAATGTCTATTGACTCAAGCTCCAAGTGTTGTGGATAATGAGCAATTAAATGAGCTTAGTCTTAGAATTAGACAGCAAATCGACGCCTAATTAACTCTTTTTCTTTATACCTTTTTAAAGTGTCTCAAAAAATATGAGACACTTTTAGGGCAAAACAGCTACAATAAAAGTTACTCTTATAACTTCAAGGATATTTTTGTGAGTTTAGTAAAAGATATTGTATGCAGCATCAATGTAACCGTCGATAGTAAAGCTTCAGTTGTAGAAGCTATTGGGATGATGGATAAAAATAAACACGGTGTCATAATTATCCTTGACAATAACGTCCCCGCGGGTATTCTAACCGAACGTGACCTTGTATCTCTTATCAAAGAAGATGTAAATTTTAATCTTCCCGTCTCTTTGTACAGTAAAAAAGCACTTATTACTATTAAACAAAACCGTTCTTTGGAATATGCCCTTCATATCCTTATAGAAAATAATATCCGTAGGCTTGTAGTAGTAGATGAAGATGGATTATTTGTAGGGGTTGTGACCCAAGAGAATATACTCACATTTTTAGAAGATGATACTTATAAAACAAATCTTGTAGCTTCCCAAATTTTACAAAAAACAAGACCGATTATTTCAATTGATATGAATAGTACCATTCAAGAAGCAATATATAAAATGAATGAAAAAGGGATAGGTTCCGTGATGGTTGTAGATTCCGATGCTGCCCCTATAGGAATTTTTACTGAAAGAGACACTGTCAGACTTATCCAATCAAATATTAGTTTGGATACAAATATTTGTAAGGTAATGAGTACTCCGGTTATCACGGTAGAACATGATATTCAGGTAAAAGATATGATCACTTTTATGAGTGAAAAGAAAATTCGTAGAGTCTTAGTCACAAATAACAATAAAGTAGAAGGGATACTAAGCTTTAGAGATATTGCACAAAATATCAAAGGGAAATATGCACAAATACTCGAGACAAAACTAAGAAATATCAAATCTACTCTAAATCACATCGGGGAATCTGTTCTTGAGATTTATGAAGATAACGACAATCATATTATCCAATGGGCCAACAGTACTGCTTTGAATAATTTCGGCGAGTTTATACTTGATACTACAATTGATGAGTTACTGGATGAAAAAGATTGGCAGCATATCAAAAAAAAGCTCAAAGAAGAAGGAACTTGCGACAAACATAAAATCAAAATAAATTCTTTATATTTTGAGATGATGTGTTCGTACCACTATGTTAATAACAAAGACACTATCCTTTTGATTCTACGGGATGTAACAAAATTTGAAAATAAAATCTCAAATGAAAAAAACAAAAGAATGGAACTTGAAAAAGAGTTGCACCTTTTACAAAGTGTAATTGATCAACAAGAAACAATCATTGTAGTAAGCGATCTTGAAGAGATTGTTGAAGTAAATAAATCATTTTTAAAATTTTTCAATGTACAAGATATAGCCGCTTTTAAAAACAAGTACAATAAGCTTGAAAAAACATTTATATCCCATAAAGATTTTTACAGCTTTGAAAACTCCACAAATTGGATTGAAGATATACAAAAACTTCCACAGTATAAAAAAGTGGTCTCGATAGTTGATCCTAGAACAATTGAACCCAAAGCATTTACAATACAAATTAATAAATTAGATGAGAAAAGTGAATATTTTGTAATTACGCTAACCGATATCACAAATATCAAACTAGAATCCCAAAAACACTATTACAATGCTACCCACGACTCTTTAACAGGTCTTTATAACAGGTCATATTTCCTTGATAATATAGACAGTCTTTTAGAAGAAGCTCAAAGATACCAAAATGAGCTTAGTGTAGTTTTACTTGATATCGATCATTTTAAATTTTTTAACGATACATACGGTCACCTCAAAGGGGATGAAGTACTCAAACTTGTAGCAAAAGTAACCGCTGCAAATATACGAAAAAGCGATATTATCGCAAGATGGGGCGGAGAGGAATTTATTATACTCCTTCCAAACACACCTCTTGCAACTGCCGAACTTGTCACGGAAAATCTAAGAAAACAAATTGAACTACTGAACATAGACAATGTACATAAAGAGATCACTGCAAGTTTTGGGGTAACCGAATATATTGACGGCGATGATCATGATAGTATTGTCCAAAGAGCCGATTATGCACTGTATGAAGCGAAAAAAAGCGGGAGGAACTGCGTAAAATCAAACTAATTTTCCTACTATCTATCACGGTAGATGCATTTAATGGTATTGATGAGATTAAGTATACTTAATTCATCGACTTTATAATAATATAATATTTGATGAAAGTCCAATAATAATGCTATGATTGTATTATACAATTCACTAAGGAGATAGTCATGCAACTACTCAAAATATACTTTTTAGTTTTATTAATTTGTGTTTCTGTTTTTGCAGAAAATTTAAAAATCGGGGTAACCCCGTATACCAGTGCCATGAAAATTATTAAGATATATGAACCAATGACAAAATTTCTCACGAAAGAACTTGGAATAAATGTTGAAGTGTATAGTTCAAAAGATTATAAACATTTTTACCAAGATGTCGAAAATGGTACCTTTGATATAGCAATCACTTCTCCTCATTTTGGAGTACTTCATTTAGAAAATGGCTTTTCCCCAATTTACCGATATGATACATCTTTAGATATCCTTTTTCTCGTCTTAAAAGATAGTCCATATAAAAAAATATCTGATCTAAAAAACACCACAATTGCAACACCAAATTATCTTTCAGCAGTAAATATTGGAAGTATTAAAGCCTTACTTGATTATGGACTTAAAAATGGCGAAAACTTTACAATTGAAGATTTAGGTTCCCATACAAGCGGTATCAAATGTGTTGTAATCAAAGATTGTGCAGCAGCAATTACCACATATAGTCCATTAAAACAATTTTCCAATCAAAAACTTTTAAAACAAACAAGAGTATTAAAATCTAATTTTAAAATGCCGCATCTATTTACTATCGCAAATCCAAAATTATCAAAAACAAAAGTTGCAAACATCAAAGAAACTTTGACTGCTTTTGAAAAATCAAAAGAGGGAAAAACTTTCTTTGAGAAAACAGGTTATAAAGGATATATTGAAATCTCCCAAAAAGATATAGCTGATCTAACACCGGTTTGCGAGGTAACAAAAGAGTATTTAGGGATAAAATGAATTTCTTTAACAGCTTGAGATTTAAACTGGTCGTATTTTCTATATTAATTGAAATAGCGGTCTTAACGCTATTAATATCTAATGCAGATAGACTTATCCTCTCACACCTTAGTGCACAGGCTTATAAGCAAATACAAAGTATTAAAAGTAATTTTCAAGCATCTATATTGCCTTTACTTGTTGAAAGGGATTATGGGAGTTTGGATTCCCTTTTAACCGAATATACCCAAGCAAAAGATATCGTTTATATTTTTATAGTCAAAGAGGGCAGAATTATTGCCAATTCAAACTGGAAGGGGAAAAACAAATTTCCCCGTCAAGATAAAAAGCTTGACAAGTTTAAAAACATCTTTAATACAAACGTTGATATTACTTATTCAAATAAAAGCTATGGTAAAGTTTATTTTGGTGTTGATACCAGTTTTTTAAAACAAGCACAAAATGAGTTATTTTCTCAAAGTTTTCTTATTGCCTTAATTGAAATTATATTGAGTGTTATACTACTTTTTTCTATAGGATATCTTCTTACGAAACATCTCATTACCTTAACCCAAGCAGCTGAAAAGATTACACAAAATCAATTTGATATCAATCTTAATATCAAATCAAAAGATGAACTTGGACTGTTGGCAAAAACATTTAATCAAATGTCCAAACAAATTAAAACACAATTTGCAACAATACAACAACAAAATGAACTTGAAAAAACCATCTTTGATAATATGGCACATATTTTAATAGCAACCGATAAAAATGGTATTATCACTGCATTTAATAAACAAGCCGAAAAAATTTTAGGCTATACGGCAGATGAAGTGATAGGAAAATATTCTCCTGAAATATTTTACGATAAACAAGAGCTGATAGAAGTGGCAAAACAGTATTCAAAAAAGTTTAACGAAAATTTTGAACCCAACTTTAAACTGTTGGTATATAAGACGGATAAAGGATTAATAAATCAAGCACATTGGAAACATATAACAAAAGATAATAAGGAGCTTATTGTAAAACTAACGATAACCGCTTTAAAAGATCAAAGTGGTAAAATTTATGGATATATCGGTGTAGCAGAAGATAAAACAGAAAAATACTATCTTGAAAAGTCACTTGAAGAAGAGACCCATAGAGTAAAAACCATTTTGGAAAATGCCGGAGACTTTATCCATATTTTAGATAATAACGGTAACCTTTTTATGTACAGCGATTCTTTTTTGGAGTCATTGGGTTATACTGAAGATGAAGCAGACAATCTCAATGTTGTAAATTGGGATGAAAACTTTAATCCAAATACAATGATTCAAAATTTATTAGATCATCCAAGAACTTTTGAAACAATACATACAAGAAAAGACGGTACAAAATTTGATGTGGAAGTCCGCACCAACGGTATTATACTTGAGGGTAAAACATACCTTTATGCCGCTTCAAGAGATATAAGTGAAAGAAAACAAGCACAACACGAGCTACAACAAAAAGATATGCTCCTTCAACAACAAACAAGATTAGCATCCATGGGAGAGATGATTGGGAATATTGCACACCAGTGGAGACAACCTTTAAGCCTTATTGCTACCATGGCAACTTCATATCATTTGAAAAAGAATTTTAACCAACCTATAGTTCCTGATGAACTATACAATGATATGGCAAAAATAAATGATGTGGCACAACATCTTTCTCAAACAATAGATGACTTTAGAGATTTTTTTAAAAATAATGATACAAAACAAGTTTTTTCAGTGTTAAAAGTAATTGATGATTGTGAAAATATTACCTCAGCTGCATATAAAAATCACTATATTACCTTAAAAAAAGAGATAAACGAGGAACAACTTGAATATAACGGCTCAAGTAGTATGCTTGCACAAGTCATTTTAAATTTACTTTCCAATGCAAAAGATATTTTAATTGAAAAAAATATAGAAAATAAAGTGGTTAAAATAAATATTTACAGACATCTAGGCAATATTATTATTACCGTAAAAGATAACGGTGGAGGAGTACCTGAAAATATTATGGACAAAATTTTTGATCCATATTTTACTACAAAACATCAAAGTCAAGGAACAGGTATAGGGCTATATATGAGTTCACAAATTATCCAAAAACATTTTGAAGGGCAGCTTAATATTAAAAATATTGATGACGAAGATGGTTACGGAGCAGAGTTTAAAATAGTAATATAAATATTAAACCTCTCTAATATCCACAAAGCTGCCGCTTTCAAACTTATCAAGTTTGGTTACAAGTTTATCCATCCGAATTACAGCCTCTATAGGAGTCATAACTTTCCCCTCTTTAAGCCTTTTTACACTTGGAAATTTTTCTTCATCCAAATCTCCAAACCGTATAACATCCGTCATAGGAGTTTCTATGACTCCTGGAGCAACTGCTAGTAATTTTGTACCTGGCATCTCTTTTGCATAAAGATTGAGAAGCATATTTAGTCCTGCTTTAGATAAGCTGTATCCTGCCCATCCTAGCGAACCGTTTTTGGCAGCACCCGAAGAGATACCGATAATTGTTTTTACATCGATTAAAGATAAGATGTCAAGAAGTTCTTTATTTGCGTATACATTGAGTTCATATACTTTTTTAAGTTCATCTGTAGTGATATCAAATGCAGATTTTATCTTTCCTAACATCCCTGCATTAAGATATACAATTTCAATGCTGCCGATATCTTGGATAAAACTAACAAGTTCTTTTTTTATATCATCTACTTTGAAAAGATCAAAGCTTTTAAATACAAAGTTTTCATTTTGAATATCAGGTTTACCTCTACTGATTCCAAAAACTTTATACCCTTTTTCCAAATAGTATTTACTAAGTGCTAAGCCAAATCCTGAACTGCACCCTGTTATTAATATATTTTTTTCCAAAGAAAACTCCAAAAAATATGAAAATAGTAAATTTAAAAAAAGATATTGATTAAAAAATTAGAAAATCACAAGTGGGAAAACCACTTGTAAAAGAAATTACTCTACAGGAGTAACGTTTTTAGCTTCTAGCCCTTTTTGACCCTCGGCAATCTCAAAAGTAACCTTTTGACCATCTGCTAATTCTACTCTACCGTGTCCAGTATAGTTTACATTTCTAAAATGTACAAATAGATCATCTCCACCGCTTTCTTGTTGGATAAATCCATAACCTTTTTCACTATTGAACCATTTTACCGATCCAGTTTCTAATGTTGCCATTAAAAAGCCCCTTTTTATTAAATGAATAATTTAATTTACTTATTCTTGCAGTAGCTAAACAACAACTTTTTGTAATTTATATAAAGCAATAACTTTAAATTAATTTATTTTTATCATTTTATCTAAATTGTTATAAAAACTATTCATGAAAATAAATTTTTCTTCCAACTTATGTTTTTAAAGTATAGTAATTACACATTAAGTTAATTTCCTTTTTTATTTAGCTACAATGACACAAATAATACAAAAGAGTTAAATGTTCTTACCTACAACTAAAGAAGAGTTAAAAAAATTAAACTGGAATCAGCTTGATATTATCCTTGTAAACGGCGATACTTATATAGATTCTCCATACAGTGGTATAGCTATTATAGGGCAGTTACTTTTACAACAAGGGTACCGTGTAGGGATTATTGCCCAGCCCGATTTTAACAGTGATAAAGATATTACCCGTTTAGGGGAGCCTAAACTTTTTTGGGGAGTGAGTTCCGGACTTGTAGATTCTATGGTTGCAAACTATACTGCGCTTAAAAAATTTAGAAATAGTGATGACTTTACCCCCGGAGAAAAAAATACCAAAAGACCCGACCGTGCTACGATAGTATACAGCAACCTTATCAGACGTTATTTTAAAGATACCGCTCCAATTGTACTTGGTGGGATTGAAGCGAGTTTACGACGTGTGGCTCACTATGACTTTTGGTCAAATAAAATACGAGGCTCAATCCTTTTTGATGCTAAAGCGGATTATCTTATTTATGGGATGGGAGAGAAAACAATTGTAGAACTTGCCCATGCTCTAAGAGATAACAAACAAGTAAATAATATCAGAGGAATCTGCTACATTTCAAAAGAGGCAAAAAAGGAGTATATAAAACTTCCAACATTAAAAGAGTGCGGGGATAAAACCGATAAAACAAAATTTATAGAGATGTTTCATAAGTTTTATAACAATAACGACCCACTTAGTTCAAATGGACTTTACCAAGAGCATAACGGCAGATATTTAGTGCAAAATCCACCGCAATTTTATATGGATGAGAGCGAAATAGACAATGTGTATAATCTTCCTTTTGAGAGGGAAGTGCATCCATACTACGCTAAAGATGGGCGGGTCAAAGCGATGGATACCATTAGGTTTTCAGTTACCACCCATCATGGATGTTACGGAGAGTGTAACTTTTGTGCCATCTCCGTACATCAAGGACGGACTATTAGAAGTAGAAGTGAAAAATCTATTTTAGATGAAGTAAAAGGTTTTACTAAAAACCCCAAATTTAAAGGGATAATAAGTGACGTAGGTGGAGCAACTGCCAATATGTACGGCTATGAGTGTGATAAAAAACTAAAAGAAGGGGTATGTGAAGAGAAACGTTGCACGGGATTTAAGATGTTCAATCCCAACAACCGTAATCCCAAACACAACAACTATAAAATCTGCCCTACTCTAAAACCAAACCACAAAAGAAATATCAACCTCCTTCAAGATATACGAAAAATTGACGGTGTAAAAAAAGTATTTGTCAATAGTGGTATTAGATACGACCTTATCAATGAAGATAAACATTATGGAGAAGAATACCTCAAAGAGATAGTAGCTCATCACGTAAGCGGTCAAATGAAAATAGCCCCGGAACATAGTGAAACAAAAGTATTAAAATATATGGGGAAACCTGATAAAGAGGTACTCAAAAACTTTAAATCAAATTTTGAAAAACTTAATCAGCAAAGTGGGAAAAAACAATTTTTAACCTACTATATGATAGCAGCACACCCGGGATGCAGCGAACAGGATATGAGGGACTTAAAAGCTTTTGCAAACAAAGATTTAAAACTCAACCCCGAACAAATCCAAATCTTTACACCAACTCCATCAACCTACTCTACACTTATGTATTATACCGAACTTGATCCTTGGAGTATGCAGCCTATCTATGTGGAAAAAGACCCGTTTAAAAAACAAAAACAAAAAGATATAGTAACTTCCAAACAAAATAAAAACTACTATAAAAAAAGAAGAAACTGAATTTACATTCAGAAGTAAACCTCCCCTTAAATTTGATATGATATAATCTCAAAATTAAATTCAAATCATATAGGAAATTAGATGTTATATACATGTGGACATAAAATTCCAGATAGTGACTCCATTATCGGTGCCATTTCAATGGCTTATTTACAAGAAAAATTAGGAAATGAAACCAAAGCTGTAAGACAAGGGGATATCAATCCTGAATCACAGTATATTTTAGATAAATTCAATCTTCAAGCACCTGAATTGAAAACCTCTTTTGCGGGAGATGATCTTTTTTTAGTTGATTATAATAACTACACCGAAGCTCCGGATGACATTAAAGAAGCAAATATCGTAGGTATCGCCGACCATCATAAACTTGGAGGGCTTAGCACGGCTGCACCTCTTGATGTATGGATTAGAGCCGTTGGGTGTTCAAATACTGTTATAAAAGAGATGTTTGATTATTATGAAGTGGAGATTCCACAAAATATTGCAGGGGCTATGATGTGTGCAATTTTAAGCGATACTGTTATCTTTAAATCTCCAACCTGTACAAAAGTAGATACCAGAGTTTGTAAAGAGTTGGCTGCAATAGCAGGGGTCGAAGACTTTAAAGCAATCGGTATGGAGATGTTTAAAGTCAAATCTGCAGTTGATGGAGTACCTGTAAGAGAGCTTGTAAAAAGAGATTATAAAAACTTTGAAATGAACGGTCATAAAGTGGGAATCGGTCAGCTTGAAGTGGTTGATTTATCTATATTTGATGCAAGAAAAGATGAACTTATAGCAGATATTAAGGCATTAAAAGATGAAGAGGGGTGTGATACCGTTCTTTTACTTTTAACGGATATTATGGCAATGGGTTCTCAAATCTTGGTTGCTACCGATTCTCTTGATGTAATTGAAAAAGCTTGGGATGTAAAAGTTGAAAATGACCAATTTTGGTTAAAAGGATGCCTAAGTAGAAAAAAACAAGTGGTACCTTTTTTAGAACCTGCATTTGGATAGAAACTAAAGGAAAAGTAAGATGGGAAATGGAACAAAACAGCTTTATATAGATAAAGAAGCGGTAGCCACTCTTGCGATGGCAAGAGAGGGACTTTTTACACCTGTTACAAAATTGATGAATAAAGAGGAATCGGAAGAGGTAAATAAAACAGGAAAATATAAAGGGGAACTATTTCCTTTTTCTTTTATCCTTTCTCCTGCAGGACGACGCAATAAAAAGATACTGCAAAACACTGCCAAAGGGGAAACGTTAGAGCTTATTTGCGACGGAAAAGTTTGTGGAAATATTATTGTTGAAGAGGTATTTGAAATCAATAAAGATGAGAGGGTACAAAAAATTTACGGTACAAATAATCCCGATCATCCCGGGGTTCGCGATACTTACAAAAGACTTGGTACCTTAGCGGTTGCAGGTCAATATACCATCCAATACGATGATATCAAAAAAAATATCCAAAAAACAAAGAATACGATAAAAGAACTTGAAGCAAAAAATATCTCTGCTATTATGCTCTCTGGAAAACCTTTTCACAGGGTACATGAAAGACTCATACGAACTGCTCTTGTAAGATGTGACCTTTTAATCATATTTGTCCAAAAACCGTACCACGAAGACAACGAACTCAACTTTAATATCAGATTTAAAACATTACAATATTTTGTAGATAACTTTGTACCAAAAGATAGAGTTCTACTTTTACCCCTTGAAAATACCTATATTTTTGGTGGAATCAACGAGCTTACCCTTAATGCAATAGTTTCCAAAAACTATGGTGCTACAAAATTAAAAATCGGTCAAAATCACGCGGGACTCGGAGCATACTGGGATCACAATAAACTGCTCTCGATAGTAGATACATTAAAAGATATAGATATAGAGATTGAGATACTCAGCGAGTTTGTATATTGTGATAAGTGTACCACGCTAGTTAGTACCAATGCCTGTCCACACGGAAGTCACCACCATGTCAAATACCACAACGAATCGATTATGGAGCTTTTTAGACTAGGTATTATCCCACCTGCAATATTGATGAGAAAAGAGATCTCTTCTATCATTTTAAGTGAATTGTATCCATCAAGAAAAGCAACGCTTCAACGTATTCACCAAAACCTCTCCACTTCCCTTGGGGTAATTGACGAGTTTAAAAGTGAAGACTTTTACGATGGCTTGATGAACCTTTATCAAACCTCATCTTTAACATAATCAAACTGTTTTTATGGAGCCTTTGAGTTTATTTCAAAATAAACGGCAAAGGCTTTTTTTCTTTTTACTCCTCTCTTTTATTTTTAGTATAAATCTTTTTTTTCATTACAATTTATATAAAAATTTTACCAAAGATGAGATTATACAGATAGATGCAACGGTTTTAAATATCTATCCAAAAAAGAGCTATAATGTAGTAAAACTATCAACCGATCATTATACTTTTTTTACCTCGGTACCACTTGAGAACAAACTGCAACAACTTCAAAAACTCAACCTTTTTATTATCACGCAAAAAATAAGTTTTTTAGAATATCTCAAAGGATTTTATACCAAAAGTTTTAACCATCATACAATAAAAAGCGGTACAAATTTAAAGAGCATGTTACAAACATCGATTGCAACACAACATCGTGATACAAATATCACTTCACTCTATAGTGCTTTATTTTTAGCGACAAATATTACTCCAAATTTACGCAACTTTACCACCGATTACGGTATCGCACACCTTATTGCAATATCGGGATTTCATCTTGGTGTGTTAAGTGCCGTGCTTTATTTTTTACTCCACCTACTCTATAAACCGATACATCAAAAGTATTTCCCTTATAGAAACAAAAGATTTGATATCTTGGTAGTAACCGCTTTAGTTTTATTTGACTATCTTTTGCTTTTGGATTTTGTCCCGTCTCTTTTAAGAGCTTTTGCAATGCTTCTTTTTGGACTTTTGATGCTACGAAGCAATATTAAGCTACTTTCATTTGATACTTTATTTATCATAGTACTTATTATACTAGCACTCTTTCCCAAACTTCTATTTTCACTCTCTTTGTGGTTTAGCGTTGCAGGGGTATTTTATATCTTTTTATTTCTTCATTATTTTAAAAACTACAATAAATATTTTCAAATTGTTTTTTTTAATATTTGGATATTTTTAGCGATCAATCCTATAGTACACTACTTTTTTCCTATAACATCTTTTGAGCAACTCTATTCGCCGATACTTACTTTGTTATTTACTTTTTTTTATCCTATCACTGCTTTTTTACATCTGATAGGATTTGGAGATATTTTCGATATTCATTTGATAGAATGGACAGCCAAAAAGGTTATCGTATGGGAAAAAGCAACCTCTTTGGAGTTTTTTATTGTTTATCTAACGGCTAGTTTTATTGCCATATTTTCTAAAAAAGGCTTTTATCTTTTAAATCTTTTGCTGGGAGCTTTTGGCATCTATCTTTTTATATAGAACCAAACGCCTCGATATATTTATCAAGGGTATATTTCATATCTTCATCAAGATCTTTCATATTCTCCCGCATCCACTGAATATATCCGATATCTTGGGTAGCCACATCTTTTATCTTTTGCCCTTTATATTTTCCAAACCTAAAAGTTCGCATCATCACAGGTGTCTCGGTAAGCTCTGCTAATTTCTCCATCGGAGTAAAATCGGGATGCACCTCTTGACACTTTGCAACAAGCTGCCGTAAAAACAGCTTCATCACAAGTACATCCCCTATCGCATCGTGTGCCTTAATCGTGATACCTAATTTATCCGCTTCCTCTTGCTCGGTTTTATAAAGCTCCAGCGCATAGCGAAGATATTGCAATCTATGGTAAGGAAGCTCGGGATAGAGATGTTTTGCACATCTAAGTGTATCTACCAACGTATAGCCGTTTTCAAAGCCCTCTTTTTGGAGCATCCCAAGATCAAAATTGATATTGTGTGCTATAAGATAGTTGCTTGGGTTATTCAGCTCCCCTATTTTACTATAAAATTTTGTCTCCACACATAGAGGCTTCCCCTCTATCATATCAGGGGTAATATTATGCACCTCCATCGCTTCAATCTTGATAGGCTCATCTGTAGAACAAAGCTCATCAAAACACTCTACGCTATTTTTACCCTCTATTACCATTCCACCGATTTGGATAATTCTATCTTCGGCATTTCCGCCTGTTGTCTCTGTATCAAATAATATATAAGTAGCCACAATTATCCTTTTTAAAAATCTGGTATATCCACATCTAGTGCTTCAATTTTTTCCATCCCGCTATCTTGCTGTGGTGCCGGTTGATTTGGAATATCTACATTGGTCTCTTTATTTGTATCTGCAACAGAATCAAAAGTAACAATTGTAGGAGGTTGATTGTACGGCAGCTCCTTATCCACAAATTTCGTAAGCTCTTTATGAAAATCAAGCTTCACCGTTCCCGTTGAACCGTTTCTTTGCTTTCCTACTATTATCTCTGCTTCCTCTATCGGCTTATCGATAAAGGCACTTTTATATGGAGGATCTTCATTTTTATCCAAAGACTCTTTCTCTTTTCTTTGCTCATCCCGCTCTTTATAGATATCATCTCTATATACAAACATAATGATATCGGCATCTTGCTCAATCGCACCCGACTCCCTAATATCACTTAACATCGGTCTTTTATCGGGTCGATTCTCAAGTCCCCTATTCAACTGGGAAAGTGCAATGATAGGTATCCCCATCTCACGTGCCAAAAGTTTAAGTCCCCTTGAAATCTCATCCACCACAAGACGCCTGTCACTTCCGCCTGTTCCTGTCATAAGTTGGAGGTAATCGACAATTATCATCTTGATATTATTATCTTCTCTCCCCGCTATTTTTCTTGCCCTTGCCCGTAGCTGATTGATATTTACACTTCCCGTATCATCCACAAAAAGCTTCTTATCTTCCAAATCTTTAAAAGCCTGTTCCACCTTTTTGGCTTGGTCGGGGTCAAGCTCCCCTTTTCTTACATTTTGAAGCGGCACTCCACTTTTGGCACTTACAAGTCTTATCATCAGTTGCGTCTCTGGCATCTCAAGAGAGAAAAAGATAACACCGTCTCCCTTTTCAAGATTTTTAAGAGTAGTATTAAGCACAATAGAAGTTTTCCCCATAGCAGGACGAGCCGCTATAATCACAAGATCCCCCGGATTAAATCCCGTAGTTTTTCTATCAAGTGCATCAAACCCCGTAGTTTGCCCCGTAAGATATTTGCTCCCTCTCTCTTGCATCTTTATAATATGCTCTTTGGTTACTTGTATAATCTCATTCATCTCTTTAAGCTCACTACTTGCACTATCGGTAGTGATATTGTAAAGCTCTTTTTGGACATTATCAAGTACATCTTGAGCAGAGAGATCGTCCTCTGTGGTATATTTTTTGATATGGGTTGCCAAAGTTGCCAGTTCTCTTTTAACTGCACCGTCTTTTATCTCTTTTACATAAGACATAATATTGGTAATAGGATTGGCTGAGAGAATCTCCACAAGAACCGAGTCGCTTACCTCTTTTTGATCAACTCTTTTACGGATAAAATCCTCATCGATAGGAAGCCCCTCATGATTGAGATACTCCATAACACTAAACACTTTTTGATGGGCAGGAAGATAAAAATCAATCGGTTTTAACACACCCAATACATCTTCTATAATCTCTTGATCAAATAAAATCGAGCTTAGAACCGCCCTTTCGATATTTAGCGAGTAGATATTATCCATAGTTTATAAGATACCTTGTAGTTTTTTAATTGAATGAAGATTATATCAAAAGATTGGTTAAGGGAGGAAAATCAGATTGCAAACTATGATATAATTTCCCAATACCCACGAGTACCGCCGACCCTTTGAATCATACCTTTGCTTTTTAATTTAGCAAGATTTTCTTCAATTTTCCGTTTTGATATTCCTACTATTTCAGCCAGTTTTGATGCCGAAACTTTATTATCAATTTTTATATGCTCTACTATCTTTTGTTGATTCTCAGTTAGATTACCGACCTTATTACCGACCTTATTACCGACCTTATCTATTGCTTCTTGGATTGATTCAAGCATAAATTCTATAAAAAGAGTACTTTCTCCATCTTCACCGCACTGTTCCAAGACTTTATAATACTCAGCTTGTTTATCCCTAATAATACTCTCAATAGGGATAATACTAAAATAGCTATTCCAATTGTAGAGTATTAAACTTTGCCAAAATCTACCAATTCTGCCATTACCATCTACAAAAGGGTGGATAAATTCAAACTCATAGTGAAATACACTACTTACAATAAGAGGATGTTCTTTTGTATCATTTAACCAAATAAATAAATCATCCATAAGCTTTGGTATCTGGGTATATGGCGGTGCTACATGCACAACACCATCTTCTCCACCGACACCTACATCTTTGATTCTATAAGACCCTGCTATTGTTAAAAGCCCTTCCATTAATATTTTATGAGATTTTAAAAGCTCTTGCTCACTTTTATAGTTTAAATTATCTAATCAATAGCACCATTTGCTTCTGCTATCTCATCAGTCTTACCAAGTACCCTCTTCCCCTCAAGAAGCGCAGTAATTCTCTCTTCATCCAAACTATTACCCTCAATTTGTAAAGTCCCGGTAATAGTTCTAATTTGATTAACTTTACGAAGCATAGGAAGTGTCGCTATAGAATCTATCGCTTCAAGTTTTCCAATATTTAAACTAATCCTACTAATTAAATCAATTATTTTAGAAGTGATTTTATAAGGGGGTGTATAATTCATTTTTTACTCTTTATATGACTCTAAATAGATATTGTATCACATAGCAGTTTGTAGAGGTATTAAATTACATTTCAAACTAAGTTTAGCTTTTGTATAATCTATCGGTAAACTATTAGAAAAATTTTATAAGGAATACGATGGAAGCAATTTTAAATGACTCCCAAATAGATGAAATAAATAAAATAAACTATACCATTTCCCCTAACTATGAATTAAATATATTTTTAGCCAAAAAAGACAAGGTGGATTATATTTATAATACATCCGCCTTAGAGGGAAATGCAATGACCTTTCCTGAAGTGCAAACCTTATTAGATGGAATCACAGTCGGTGGTCATAAATTAAGTGATGAACAGATGATACTCAACCAAAATAGAAGTGTAGAGCTTCTTTTTGATTTATTAAAAAACAAAGAGTTTTCACTATCTAAAGAAATTTTATTAAAATTACACATGGAAGTATCAAAAGAAGAAGCATTGCAGTGGGGAGAATTTAGAACCGGGAATGTAAGAATCGGTGGAACATCTTACATACCGCCAAAAAGTAAAGAGCTAGATAATATTTTTAAAAAAAATAAAGAAATGCTAGGCAAAATTACCCACCCAATCAATAGAGCCATCTCCTATTTTTTATTAGGAGCTAAAAATCAATACTTCTATGATGGAAATAAACGGGTCTCACGGTTAATGATGAACGGAGAGCTTCTAAGCAACGGCTACCCTTTATTTAATATAAGGGTAAAAGATCAACTGGAATTTAATAAAACTGTAATTGATTATTATAATTCAAATAATATAACTAATGCACTAAAAAAATTATCCTCGTACTATATATCTCAAATCAATGAATTGGAATCGTAGTTTCAAACTAAGTTGGCTAGTCAAAATTATACCCTTAGCTTCAAACGGTCTATCAAAAATATCTACAGCCGATCCTTTAAATATGCGATCTGTTTCACATGATAGAGTTTTACAAAAAATAGGTTCAATAGATGATCAAACCTATACTGCACTGAAAAAAGTGATTAAAGTGGTATTAGATTTACAATATGATTAATATGTGGGAAATAGTGGGGTAATAACGATAACCTTACTAAAGCCTCTAAATCTTTTGTTGTAGCACCTAAAACACTATATCTACAACAGTAGAAATTTTATAAAGCCTCTAAATAGTCACTATTAGTAAAGTTACTATTAGATCTACAACAGTAGAAATTTTATAAAGCCTCTAAATTTATCCAATATCCCGCGTCTTTAAAATAATCTACAACAGTAGAAATTTTATAAAGCCTCTAAATAGTGAATATCCCGACCGCAACTATTCACATCTACAACAGTAGAAATTTTATAAAGCCTCTAAATTTAATTGTTGTACCACCTGTATCACTTGATCTACAACAGTAGAAATTTTATAAAGCCTCTAAATCCTAGAAATGTACCTTTTGCGATAGCATCTACAACAGTAGAAATTTTATAAAGCCTCTAAATCTAGCCAAATATCATTACTATTATTAACATCTACAACAGTAGAAATTTTATAAAGCCTCTAAATTTAAAGATAGTGCTGGGACAGTTTTATATCTACAACAGTAGAAATTTTATAAAGCCTCTAAATGTAAACAATACTTTAGAATATATGGGAACATCTACAACAGTAGAAATTTTATAAAGCCTCTAAATATACCAGTTATAACAGCAATAGGAAATTATCTACAACAGTAGAAATTTTATAAAGCCTCTAAATACAGTTACATA
>JBNKLC010000025.1:0-31594 GCA_050292155.1 Arcobacteraceae bacterium | reverse complement strand
CAGCAAAGGTTAAATTCACTCTCTTATAATATAGCACTTGGTGTGGTGTTGATAGCACTTGTTGCTCAGAGTTATCTCTATTACAAACAAAACTATCAACATGAATTTAATAGATATTATATTTTTTATTCTAACATAGTAAAAGATTTTGTATATCAAAAAAACTATGGTGGACATCAATTTGAGTATGGGATTAAAGATAAAAGAACCTTTTCCCAAGAAGAGTATGAATCCTATCTTCCTTTTGTATATTGGAGAGATTTTGATATACAAAAAAAACTCCCTGTGATAATAGATAACCAAGAGTTTGATAAAAAGAGTATTAAAAGTGCAAGATTAGGATTTAGTTATCATCCAAAGATGTTAACACCCCTAGAGGTAAAACTGTATCCATTTTTAAATCCTGATAAAGAAAAAGGGATGATTGTATTTCCTGAAGAGGCATATACTATTACAAAAAGTGGTGCAGTTGTGTATGATTTTGATCATAAAAAAGTAGATTTTCTCAGTGATGAGTTAAGTGTAGAGCTTACAAAAAATGGCTTTAATTATCCAGCGCTTCATATTTGGGGAAAAGCTACCAATATGAAGCCGTATGATAAAGGGTATCTTATCATGGATAGTAAAAAACAGTTGTTTAATCTCTATAGGGCAAATGATACGATAGTGGTTAAAAAGATTGAGTACCCTAAAGGGATTGATCTAGCGTATGTAAAAATATCTGAAAATAAACAAAAACAATTAAGCGGTTATGCTATAGATTCTAAAAGCAATTTTTATCTTTTAAGTTGGGATTTTAGATTTATTAAACTTGATCTTGAACAGTTTGATTATAAACGTATGAAGTTAAAACTAATCTCCAATCCACTTAACTATCTTATACGATATGATGATGGGGAAAATTATTATGCAACGGTATTTGTAAAAGGTAATGGCTTACAATTAAAAAAGGTTCAAAGTGTTGTATTTAAGTAGTTTTAGTAAAAAAGATATTAAATTATTGTCTTTATTATTGTTTATTATCTTTTTATTTTTTGGATATATTTTTTATACCTATCTTGAGATACAAAAAGATTTAGAAAAAACTGTTCAAAAAAATTTGCTCCAAAACTATCATATCTATAAAAAACTTATTTTAAAATACAAAACTCCTATCTCAATTTTGATTGATAATCCAAACTATGTAGATGATAAAGAATTGATTGAAGAGATGAAAAAATCAACTCCACTTTTGACAAGTATGGAAAAAGAACATGAATCAAGATTTGATATTACATTCAAGTTTTTTAAAAAGGATAAAAAATATTCTGATGATATAGAAAAATTAATCACTGAATTAAATAAAAAAGAGTACAAAATAAGTTTTGATGATACTATTGATCAATTTATACTTTTTGGGATAATTGAAGATCAAGGGTATATCTTAATCAACCAACATAGGGATGATACAAAATATATTGATAATAAGATGGGTGATTTGATTTTTCTTTTTACATTTTTTGGATTGATAACTATTGTATTTTTCTTTTATCTTTTACATATCAAACAAAAACTACAAGCTAGAGCATTTGCTCTGAATCAAACCTATGAACAACTCTATGATGATACAAAAAAGATGGCATTTGAAGATAAGCTTACAAAAGCTTCCACACGGTTAAAATTTGATGAAACTCTAAAAGATCTTATCCAAGTTGCATCAAGATTTGAAGAGCAGGTTTTTAGTCTTATTATAATAGATATTGATAACTTTAAATCTGTCAATGATACTTATGGACACGATTATGGTGATATTGTTTTAAAAGAGGTTGCAGGGGTGGTTTTAAAACATATTAGGGGGAGTGAAACCTTTGCAAGATGGGGTGGGGAGGAGTTTGTGATCCTTTCTCCATTGACAAACCTTGAACATAGTGTTGCATTTGCAAATAAACTAAGAGTTGCAATTAGTAAAATTGAGTTTGAAAAACTACAATCTATTACGTGTTCTTTTGGTGTATGTGAGTATAGACAAGGGGATGATGAAAAAATTTTAATAAAAAGAGCTGATCAGTTTTTGTATAAAGCAAAACAAAACGGGAAAAATAGAGTAGAATTTTAATCTTATCTTAAATTAATAACGGTTATCATTTCCAAATTAAAACACTTGGAATAAATTTTATGAAATTAACCGAATTACAAATTAACCAAAAAGCAAAAGTTACAAAAATAGATTGCCAAGAGGAACTCAAACAGCGGTTTTACTCTTTTGGTATCATTAGAGGGGCTGAGATTTTTATACAAAATAGCTCACTTGCTAGAAATACAATTGAAATAGTTGTAGAAGATACATCTATAGCTCTTAGAACAGAAGAGGCAAAAACAATTGAAGTGGAGCTATTATCATGATACCTATGAAAATTGTTTTAGCAGGTCAGCCAAATGTGGGAAAATCTTCCCTTATCAATGCTATGTCAAATTCAAGATTAAAAGTTGGAAACTTTAGTGGTGTAACAGTAGAGAAAACTGAAATATGTTTTGAACACCATTGTCATCACATAGAGATGATTGATCTCCCTGGGACTTATTCTATACATGGATTCTCAACAGAAGAGAAAGTAGCAAAAAACTATCTACTAGACAAAGATTATGACATCATTATAAATGTAATAGATGCAACACATCTTACAAGAAATCTATTACTTACCCTTGAACTTTTAAAGCTCAATAAAAAGATGGTGATAGCTTTAAATATGTATGATGAAGCTCAAAAAGAGGGGCTTGAGATTGATATAAAGCAACTAGAAGCACTTATCGGTATCCCTGTTGTTGCAGTAAGCAGCGTTACAAAAGAGGGTATTGAAGATCTTTTGGAAATTGTACATAATTATTATGATGCACCTAAACGGCTGAATTCCAACGTAAGTTATAGCGATGTGATTGAAGAGGAACTTTACGCCCTTACACAATTTTTTGAAGATCATAATTATAGTTATAAAGATTTATCTTCCCGTGAGATGGCTATGAAACTTATATTTCAAGATGAAGAGTTTTATGCACATATTCACGATAAACCAATATTTACCCAATTACAGCCATTATATTTATCAGCACTTAATAAGATACAGGTTTATTTTGAGATGGAAGATATGACTGAGATTAGAACGCAAGAGTATCACTCTATTGCTCATGGTATCAAAACAGAAACAGTTAAAACAAAAGAGATATTCAAACCAAAATCAAATACAAAAAAGATAGATAATATTCTTATTAATAAATTTGTAGGGATTCCTATCTTTTTATTTTTGATGTGGGGATTATTTCAGCTTACTTTTGAGCTTGGTGCTATCCCTATGGATTATATTGATATGGGATTTGCCCATTTAGGTGATGCTGTGGGGAGCACTATTGCTCACGATGGGCTTCGCTCACTTGTAGTGGATGGGATTATTGCAGGGGTTGGAGCTGTAGTACTATTTTTACCAAATATTATTATCCTTTATATCGGTATAGCATTGCTTGAAACCACTGGATATATGTCACGGGTTGCATTTTTGCTTGATGGATTTTTTCATAAATTTGGATTACATGGGAAAAGTTTTATTCCACTTGTTACAGGATTTGGATGTTCGGTTCCTGCATATATGGCAACAAGAACATTGAAAAACGAAAAAGACAGATTGATCACACTTTTTATTATTGGATTTATGAGTTGCGGTGCAAAGCTTCCTGTATATGTACTTTTTGCAGGGGCATTTTTCTCCCCAGAGGTTGCAGGAAATGTGCTATTTTTTATCTATATAGCTGGAGCTATTTTAGGGCTTGTGATGGCAAAAGCTTTAAGGGTATTTGTGTTTCGTGGGGAAGATGAACCGTTTGTAATGGAGATGCCAAAATATAGATTTCCAACGCTAAAGCTTATTTATATGATTGTATCACAAAAAGCGTGGTCATATCTAAAAAAAGCGGGTACTTTTATCCTAGCAGCTTCTATGTTGATTTGGTTTGCTTCAAATTATCCAAAAGTTGATTCAGAAGATTTATCGGTACAGTTAGAAAAAAGTTATCTAGGACAAGTAGGAAAAGCAAGTGAGCCATTTTTTGCCCCTCTTGGATTTGATTGGAAACTTTCCGTTGCACTTGAGACTGGTTTAGCTGCCAAAGAAGTTGTTGTAGCTACTCTTGGAATTCTTTACAATGTTGGGGATGAGGTAACAGAAGATGATGAGAAATTATTGGGTGAACTTAAAAAGAAGATTCCACTCCCAACAGCAATGGCATTTATCACATTTGTGATGATCTATCTTCCTTGTTTTGCAGCTTCTATGGTCTTTGCAAAAGAAGCGGGTGGATATAAATATCTTGGATATTTATTTGTATTTACCACAGTTGTCGCTTGGATTATGAGTTTTACGGTATATCAAATAACATCAGCAATAATTTAATTAAGAATCTCCTATAATTAAGAAAACCTTACTTATAGGAGCTTGTTATGAATCTAAAAAAAATCACTTCACTTACCATGCTTTTATCTATGGTAGTTATGAGTTATAGTGGAATTATCCTTTTTATTGCACCTCCAGGTAGGGTTGCTAATTGGGCAAATTGGGAGATATTTGCTTTAAGTAAAGATCAGTATGCTTCTCTACATTCAACTATGATGGTGCTTTTTCTTATAGCAACATTACTCCATCTGTATTATAATTGGAAGCCTATTACAGGGTATATGAAAAATGCTACAAAACAGATGATTGTTTTTACCAATGATATGATTATTGCTTTTATAGTAACTTGTTTGTTTGTAATAGGAACATTAAGTGACATAAAACCATTTTCTTCCTTTGTGATGTTTGGGGATGGTATCAAGCAAGGTTGGGAAAAAGAGTACGGTACTGCTCCATATTCCCATGCAGAACTTAGTTCTTTTAAAAGTTTTTGCAAAAAACTTGGATATGACTTACAAAAAAGTGAAGAGATACTTAAATCAAATGGGATAGAATATACTCTTAAAAAATCTTTATCTCAAATAGGGAAAGAAAATCAAGTGAGTCCTCAATTTATCTATAATCTTTTAAAGAAAAATTTTGAAAAAGATGGAAAACAAATTATTGAATTAACAGGGCTTGGAAAAAAACAGATTAAAGATGTTGCTCTAACATTGGGGATTACGACTGAAGAGTTTATTTCTCAGCTGAAAACTTTAGGGATAGAGGCAAAAGGGGAAGATAAATTTAAAATGGCAGTAGAAAACTATGATATGAGTCCAATGGATGTACTTATTCAATTGGGATATAAAAAAGCTGAGTAAGATTACACTATGTTTTTATTAATCCCTGCTATTATAATATTTTTACTTCTATCTTATATCTATCTAAACCAGCCTAGTGTTGTAACTCAGGGGATTATTTATCTATTTATTTTTTTAATTATCTATGTCTCTTTGAAGTTATATAGAAAAATAAAAAAAGATCTAAAACTTCAAGAGATCAATGCTTTAGAATCAGAGCTTTTAGTGTTGAAAAAGAGGTTAAACAATATAGATGACGAGACACAAAAGAGTACTTTACAAAGAAAAATCAATGCACTTGAAAATGAAATCCAATCAAAAAAATTCTAAGTAAGAAGTGTATGTTGAATAAGGATTTTTAAACCAATAGCTATCAAGACTATACCACCTAAAAGTTCTGCTTTATTTTCTAAAAAAGAGCCACCTTTAGAGCCGATCCAAACACCACCATAACTAAAAATAAAAGTTATGAGTCCTATAGTCACAATTGACACGGTTATAGTTGTAGCCATAAGTGTTAATGTAAATCCTGCTGCCATTGCATCAATACTTGTAGCAATAGCTAATACTAAAAGTACTTTATTAGAGATAATAGAGATCTCTTCCTCTACAGGTTCTCCAAAACTTTCATAGATCATTTTTCCACCGATAATTGCAAGTAAAATAAATGCTATCCAGTGGTCAATTGACTCTATAAAAGTAGAAAGACCAATCCCTGCAAGATAACCGATAAGAGGCATAAAGCCTTGGAAAAAACCAAATAATAAACCAACTTTCAAAGCCAATGATTTGTTAAAAGTTACCTGCTTTGCACCTAATCCAATAGCAACGGCAAAAGCATCCATACTTAATGCCACTGCCAAGATGATGAGTTCTATCATTTTTTTGCTTTATTTCCCTTTTAAATTTCGTATTGTTCTAAGCTGTGCTTTTATCTTTTTTGTATAGGTAAGGGCAGTATTATTCCTTGAATCAAGTTTTAAAATATCTTGAAAAACTTTTAAAGCCTTGTCATATTCCTGTTTTGAATAGTATTTAGTGGCTTGTTTTATCATTTTAGGTATCTGTTTTTTAAGCTCTTTATTGGCTTTTTGAAAAATATCCAATGCCTTTGAATTGTGGCTGTTAAAAGAGAGTATATTATTTGCAATCTCGATAGCTTCTTTATAATTTGAATTTTTAAGAGCCGTGGCAGCTTTTGTTTCCATTGTCACTAATGTAGTATCGTTGGTTATAATCTTTAAATATCGATCCGATGTTCTGTCTTTTTCATAAATTGTTTTAATAAGATTAAACATATCTTTTGATTGGGCAAATTTATTTTGATTGTAAAGCTTTATCGCTTCATCCCGAAGTATATAACGTTTTGCTCTTAAAACTTTTTTCCCTTGGATTACCAAAGGATCCCAATCATCGTAGTATGCAATTTTATTTATGATGTTATTAAGACTTGAGATATATTTTTGCTCATTGGAGTCTTTTTCTAAAAGCTCTTGCAAGATAGCTTTATTTGGTTGCAAAGTTTTAATCACTTGAGCATATTGTCTTAGTTTATTATATAAAATTTTACCGTCTTGATATTCAGGATTGTTTCTCATTAATTCGTTGAGATAAAAGAGTTGTTTCATCGTATCATTGGCGTATTTTCCACTAACCGCTTTGTCATAATAGTGTTTTTGATTTGCTTCAATTCTATGTTTTAGTTTTTCAATTGTATGTGGTGGAATGGTATTTTTTTTATAAAAATTAATAAGTTCATAACTTTGCAGTGCTTTTAAATAATAAGATTTTTCATGATATGTAATAGCATCGTCCAAAAGAGCATCTATATCATTTAAAATATGGGCATAGAGCTTTTTTTTCTCCTCTTTTGTGAGCTTTTGTACTGATTTTGGATCACATTTTGTATTAAAATTATTAACACAACCACTTAAAAAAATAACGATAAGTAAAGACGAAATATATAATTTATTCATTGTAAACCTTTTAAATATTGATTGAGTGTACTTCAACTTTTGTCGAGATACCTTTTACCGAAATCGGCATCATTTTTTCTGCTTCAAAGTTTTTGGTTGCTTTATCTATGGTATCTTGGGATACTAAAACCTCTCCGCTGACTGCATAAGAACATAATCTTGCAGCTAAATTAACCGTATGACCGATAGAGGTATAGTCCATCCGTTCATTTGAACCTATATTTCCTATAATTACCTCTCCGTGGTTTACACCGATCCCGACAGTACATTGATTTAAACCTAATTTTTCACGTTCTTTGTTTTTCTCTTTTAAGATTTTTTGTATATTAATCGCAGCATTGATAGCTCTGTCAATAGCATTTTCTCCATCAAAAGACGCCATAATCTCATCGCCTACAAATTTATCTATATCTCCCCCGTGGGATTTGATAATATTTGATTGGATATTAAGATAAAAATTCACGATCTCAACCACTTCATCGGGCTTTTTCTGTTCGGTCATTGCAGTAAAGTTTCTAATATCGGAAAATAAAAAAGTCATTGTTTTATATTTACCGCCAAGTTCTAAATTGTGTGTTGTATCATTATCGTGGATCATATCCAAAGTAAGTCCCGATACAAATTTTTGCATCTTAACGTTTTCCCTTAATCCTTTTACCATATCGTTAAATTTATCGGCAAGTATCTCTATCTCGTCTTTTGTATCTATTTGAAGATCAACATTGAGGTTTCCTCGTGAAACTTGAGAAGCAGCATGGGCGATGGAGAGTATAGGTTTTGTGAGTCGAGATACTATAAAATATAAAAGAATAGTTGTAACAATAAGTATAAATAAAGTGATAAAAATAGCAATCCAAGTTACTTTTTTGACAATACCTGTTATAGCACTTTTATCATATTGTAAAACACTGACTCCTAAAAATATTTTCTCTTTTTTAAACATATAGGTAATAGGTTTGATAAATAAAAATGTTTTGATAGTTTTATCTTGAAAAATAAATTCGGAATCATGATACGAGATGCTGTTTAAATTTGCTGTTTTAATTTTATTTAAAAGGTTTTTATCCTCTAAGAGGTCCCCTTTTTGATGTTGTTGAAATCCAGCCATATATTCAAATTCAAAGTTGTTGTCGATTTTTGTTCTTGCAAAAATAGTGACATCGACAACTCCTTCATTACTTGATTTTTGTACTTCATGAATCAATTCCGATAAGTTAAGTTCATTTTCATAGGTACGTTCAAGCAGGGCGTGGATGGAAGATTCGCTGATTCTCTCGATAATAGTGGTAGCAACCTCTAAAGATTTTTCTTCAATTGAGTTTTTCATAATAGTAATGGTAGAAGTGCTTACGATAATAACTGTTAAAAGGATGGTAAAAACCATAAAAAGTAAAAATTTTAACTTTAAACCACCTTTTTGGAGTAAAATCTGTAATTTTAAAGCGGTACGTTGAAGTAATTCTTGCATATGAAACCAAATTTTTAATTTTAGTTATATTATCATTTAAGTACTTATAAAAACTTTGATTGTAGTGCATTATATATAGTTATAAAATAGTTTTATAAAATATTATTAATTTTATTATTTATAATAATATATTATATATTTCATAGAAATATATTATGCATTTCAACAATAAGTAACTTTATAGTAAAATACGCCATTTAGAAGCAACCTAATATTTGAGGAACAGATACAAATGAAATTTTCACAAAGTTTTATACCAACCACAAAAGAGACACCAAACGACGCAACACTGCCGTCACACCGATACCTTATAAGAGGTGGATTTATCAATCAACAAGGTGCAGGACTTTATAACTATATGCCTTTAGGCAAAAGGGTACTTGATAAGATTCGTGCCGTGGTTAAGCAGGAGCTTGACAATGCAGGTTGCCATGAGGTGCAGCTTGGATTTGTAACCCCTTTAGAGCTTTGGGAAAACAGCGGACGAGCATCAAAAATGGGCTTGGAGATGCTTCGTATCAAAGATAGAAAAAACAATAACTTCGTACTCAGCCCAACCAATGAAGAAGCGATGGTAGAACTTGTAAAAAACAGAGTGACAAGTTACAAAGACCTTCCGCTGAATCTTTATCAAATCAATACAAAATTTAGAGATGAAGCACGTCCGAGATTCGGTCTTATGAGGGGACGTGAGTTTTTGATGAAAGACGGATACTCTTTTCATGAATCTACAGAGGATATGGTAAGAGAATTTAATCTTATGGAAGAGACGTATAAAAAAATCTTCACAAGATTAGGACTTGAGTTTAGAGTTGTAGAAGCAGACAGCGGAGCGATAGGTGGAAGCGGTTCTAAAGAGTTTCATGTATTGGCAAACAGCGGGGAAGATACCATTGTGGTGTGTGATAACTGTGAATACGGTGCAAATATCGAAGCAGCAACAAGAAAGCCAAGAGTAGTCGATCTAAAAGAGTTAGAATATGCAAAAATAGAAACACCAAATCTAACTTCAATAGAAGAGGTAAGCAAGTTCCTAGAAGTAAAAGAATCCCAAACGATCAAAGCAGTTATCAAAAAAGCGATCTATGAAGAGAGCCAAGAGATTGTAGTCTTTTTTGTACGAGGAGACGATGAACTTGAAGAGACAAAAGGGTGTAATGCTGTAAATGCACTGGAACTTGAAGATGCAAGTGAAGATGAGATCAAAGATGCCGGACTGGCAGTTGGATATGTGGGGATTGAAAATTTACCTGAGAGTATTACGTATTTTATAGACAATGAGCTAAAAGATGCTTCAAATATGGTATGTGGATCAAATGAAGAAAACTATCATACAACAGGTGTAAGTGTCAATTGTGACGATGAGACCTACAAAGACTTAGTTGCAGTTGCGCAGGGTAATATCTGTAACTGTTGCGGTGGAACTTTATCGTATACCAAGGGAATCGAAGCGGGACATATCTTTCAACTTGGTACGAGATACTCTGAACCTCTTGGAGCAAACTTTTTAGATGCAAATGGAAAATCACAACCTTTTATTATGGGAACGTATGGGATTGGAGTGAGTAGATTAGAAGCTGCGGTAATCGAGCAAAGCCATGATGAAAAAGGATGTATCTGGACAAAAGAGACGGCTCCGTTTTTTGTAGATATTATCGTATCAAACGGGAAAAAAGAGGATGAACTTCAAGCAGGAACAGATATATACGACGCACTGGGAGCAAATGGAATCGAAGCAATCTTGGATGATAGAAAAAAAGAGCGGTTTGGTTTCAAGATGGGAGATTTTGAACTTATCGGTTTCCCTTATGCCGTAGTGATTGGGAAAAAATTACAAGATGGATTGGTAGAGATCGTTTGTAGAAAAAGCGGCGAAAAATCAGATGTAAAGCAAGAAGATGTAGTAAAAGTTATCCGTGAACTTTATAGAGAAAACCTGTCGCTTCATAGAGTTATCGACAGGATAGACGAGCTTTAAAAACGGATAGTTTTATTCCTTGTGAATATAAAAGAACTATAATTCATCATTAAAGAATTGTATAAGAATTAGAAAATAAATCTATCTCTCTTTTTTGGAGAAGTAATCTTCTTTTATATTTGTAGCCGTTAATGAACCACTAATATTTAATGGAAGTTCGCTTGTCATATCTTTTATAGGAAAATCTTTATTTTTCACATCGTATATCTCAAGTAGATCATTAAAAAGCTTCCCTTTGGAATCGATGATAAAAACTTCGTATTGATTAAGACTAAACCATATCATACCAAATTCATTTTCATAGTCTAGTTTATATTTTGTAAACTTGGCAAAATCATCCTCAAAGCTATCGATGTATTGAAGTTCGCTATTTTTAAACTGCTCTTTTATAAAACTATCAAAGGCACTCCCCGCACTACAATTCCATTGCTGATCATGACGAAGCCGTATAGCTTCTATATAGAGTGTTCCTAGATTTTCATTGACCCCTACTATTTTATGTCCATTTTGAACTGACGGATCGTACAGGTTTTCTACATCCATTGAGTCAAATTCAAGCGTAAAGTAGTTTTCATCTTTGGTATTTAAAAGAAGCTCAATAGATTTATTATCCCTCTCAAGGTTAAATCTTGAACGGGTGGATTGTTTGACAGTGTTGAGGATGTTGGAGAAGAAGCCCATTATAATATCCTATTTATCCAGTAGTTTGGTTTTCTATGTAAGTTTGCAATTGCAATTATCAAAATATAATCCGATTTAATTTGGTAAATAATTCCATAAGGAAAATTTTTTACAAGACATCTTCTTGAGTTTTGTGTCATAGGATGCCAACCCTTAGGATAGTACCTGATTAGTTCTATTGAGTTTAATACCTCGTGGATAAAACGAGAACCTAAGTTTTTTTGTTGATATTCGTAGTATTGAAAAGTATCATCTAACTCTTGTTGAGCTAGGGGTAAAAAATTTACTTCCATATTTATTTTTGATATTTTGCAAATACTTCAGAAGCAGGAATAGATTCAACTTGACCATTGTCAAAGGCATGAATTCTCTCTTCAATCTCTTGCGCCCAAATATCATCGATCTCTTTTGTTGGAGTATCTAAACTTAATAAGAGTTCGTCAATGAGCTGTATTTTTTCTAATGGATCAAGTGTTAGTACCTCTTCTTTGATTGACATGACATCCCTTTGTAAATAATTTATATATTATATATGTAAATTATTAAATAAGAAATTAATGAGCCATTTATAATATTTTATAAATACACTTGCTTCCTATGTGCAATTCTTGAGATAAGCATAAGGTTTTCTTCTTGGTAAAATACTACTCTATAGTCCCCAAGTCTTAATCTATAGGCTCCATCAAAAGGAGTTTTGAGTTTTTTGATTTTTGTAAGGATTGGATTAGAAGCAAATTCCTCAATCCCGTCTAAAATATCTTTTGCAACAGATTTATCAAGCTTTTGAAGCTGTTTTACCGCTTTTGGATCATACTCAATTTTATAAGCCAAGTGAAGCTCTTACATCTTCATGAGAAATAGGTTTCATAGTACCCATCTTATACTCTTGAACACTTTTTGTCACAGCCATAGTATCAAAATAATCCTGCAAAGCCTCACGGATAACTTGTGTCTTTTTTTTACCCGTCTCACTTGCTACGATGTTTAGCTCCTCTATTAAACTATCTTCTAATGTTATGGTCATTTTTTTAGTCATAGAGATACTCCTTACATATTTACCATATTATACCATACTTTTCATTGATACATTAAATTGCAATCTATCAATGAAAAAGCTATAATATTTTTATGAAATTAGATAATAGTAGAAAACAAAACTTTATCAATATTATAAAAGAAAAAATATCACAATTTAAAGAGGTAAATAAAATAGTCCTTTTTGGTTCATTTGTTCAATCAGACAACCCAAATGATATAGATATAGCTATTTTTCAAGATGCAGATGAAAACTTTTTGACCCTTTCTTTAAAATATAGAAAAGTTCTAAGAGAACTGTCAAAAACTATACCTCTTGATATTATTCCAATTAAAAAGAATAGTGATGGGGTATTTTTAGAAGAGATTAATAAAGGGCAAGTAGTTTATGAAAAATGAAACTATGCAGTGGCTAAAATATGCCGATGAAAACTTACAATCTGCGAAAGTTCTAGTCAAAAGCCATTTGTATAATCCATCTTTACAAAATGCCCAACAATCGATAGAAGAATATATAAAAGCTTACTTTATTGAAAAAGGTTTAAAACTACAAAAAACACATAATATATTATCTTTAAATGAAATATTAAAACAGAATAATATTTTTTTAAATATTACAGAAGATGAGATTGATTTAATAGATACAATCTATTTATCCTCTAAGTATCCTTTTGGATCTGTTTTACCTGATTTTGAACCTGATGAAGAGATATGTTTACAATGTATTGATATAGCATGTAGAGTTCAAGAGGATATAGAAAAGTTTTTAATTTAATATCATGTTATAGAAGATATTAAAGATATAAAAATTTAGCTTGAATATAAAAAGCTTTTTTGCACTTTACATGTATTAAACAACCCATCAATAAATTCAATTTCCAATAGCCTATATTCTTCTTTAGAACCAGTTACAAGTATATCCATAAAAATAGTTCGGATTTTCTTTTCATTATTTGTAATTTTACTAAAGTAGATAAGTGGATAGTAGAGCTGTAGTAGTGAAAATTCTTCTGTAAATTTTTTAGTAGGTTTTTTTGCTTCAATTATTACTATTTCATCTTCTGTTTCTAATACCATATCTACTTCAAATAATAGTCCACTATTTGTTTGTTTAGTTCCTTGGAATGTTTTAAAATCTAAATTTTGCGTTAATTTTATAACTCCTGATTGACCGTGAAGTAATACTTTATCAGAGTTGATAAAGTGGTTTACAATACCTAAAGCAACTGCTTTATTTATATAAGCATTTTCATTTCTTTGAAAATCTACATTTAATGTTAATGGAGTAAATTCACAAACGGGTTGAAGTTTGTTTTTATTTATAGATAAGAATTCAATATTTTTTAGATCAAAAAATATAGTGCCTTTATAAAAGAAGAAACATCCTTGACCTGAACGTATAGGCATTAAGTTATTTTTTATAAGATAGTTGGATAGCGTAGATTGTGAGTAGTTTGGAATCCAAGAAGCAGGTTTAGTTTTATTTAAATCTTTAGAGCTAAAGTCATTTGAAGTACTAAATATATTTTGCTGTTCTTTATTTGGTAAAAATATATGCTTAGAATTTAAAAACTTTTTAATATAACCTTTTTGTTTTTGTTCAAATATTTTAAGTATTTCATCCCAATCTTTTTGTGCCATTTAAAAAAACTCTTTTATATCTTCATCCAAAATATAAGCGATTAAACAAAGATGTTCCAAAGAAAAATGTTGTTTATTGTAGTAAATTTCAGCACCTGAGACTAAAGATGTTGATTTATGTCCTAATAAATTTGCTAGTGCCATTTGTGATAAGCCGTGTTTTTTTCGTATTCGTTTTACGTTAGTACCAATATTTTTAAAAAATGCTTCTTTATCTTGCTCAGTAAAATCTTCAACATTTTTAAATTGTTTATTGTCCATATACTTCCCTCTTTAATAACAGAGTAATATTAGTTTATTTTGTTTTTCTATTCAATCTGTAATTACAGTGTAAATTAATAATGAAACAGTTATAATCTGTAATAACAGATTAGATAAGGAACTTACAACAATGAACGAACAAACTATAAAAACTTTTAAAAAACAGATAGAACTCCATAGAGATAGTTTAGATATATCGGCTTTTGAAGTGGATTTGATCTATGACGCAGTTTGTGCATTGATCAATATGGGAGCGAATGATGCTATTATAGAGATATGGTTTAAAGGTTTGGAGTACGAGATAGGTGTTGTACAAAAAAAATTACAAGAGATAGAAAATAAAGCTATATTGAAGTAGAGTTTATCCATTATAATTTTTTATTCAAAAAACTCGTTTATATCACATTCCAAAATTAAAGAGATCAAATATAAATGCTTTAGGTTAAAGTGTTGTTTTTTGAGATACAGTTCTGCTTGGGATACCAATCCTACCGATTTAAAACCCAGAGCTTGAGATACTTGCAATTGGGTTAAACCTTTTTTTTCTCTCAATCGTTTTACATTTTTTCCGATATTTACATAAAATTCATCAATTTTACTTTCCTCAAGATTGTCAATATTCAAAATTCTTCCTACTAGTTATTACTATTTAAGTTGTTTATAATTTTATGTTTATATAATTCTTTTATCAACTAGTAATTACTAGTTACAGGAGATCTTTAATTGACTCAAAAAGATATCAAAGACTTAAAAGAAAAATTAGAATTACATTACAACACTTTACAAACAAAATACCCCATGACAAAGATAGTGATCGAAGCTATTGATTCACTTTTGGAGATGAATGCTTCAGATGATCTTATACGCCCTTGGTATGGTAGTATAAAAAATTTTATACTTGATATAGAAAGAGAAATTAGTAAGATAGAGATACAAAAAGGTTTTGAATATGACACTTTATGAAATAAAAGAGCTAAAAAAAGAGATAGATCAAAACATAAATTATCTGGAAAAAAAGAATCTCAAAGCAAAGATCGTATCGGATACGATGCAAAATGTTATAAAACACAATGCCGATGATATTGTCGTAAAAATTTATTTAGAGAGTATGGGTGAGCTTGTAGATGAGATCAAACTTGCTTTGCAAAATATGAAAAAATAAATCCACATCAACAAAACTTTTTTATACTTACATTTAAAACTTTAGCTATCTTATATAGTTGTTCTATATTGTAGTGTTTACTTTCAAGCCCGGCTTCTATCTTACCTATCGTACTTACCGATTTATGTCCAATGCTCAGTGCAAGTTCCATTTGTGTTATCCCTTTTTGTTGTCTCAGTTTTTTGACATTTTTGGCAATTTTGCGATGAAACACTTCTATCTCTTTACTATCTATCTCTGTATAAAGTTGCATTGTTCTTCCCTATAGTGAAATATTTTTTAAGTATATATCAGTTAAAATATTTTTTACATTCCCTATAGTGAATTATACAAAGGTAATTTTTTGACCCAAAAAGAGATTAGAGCATTAAAAATAAAATTAGAATTATACTATGATTATTTAGAAAAAAAGTATCCTATTACAAATATGGTTATCGGAGCTATAGACTCGCTATTGGAGATGGATGCTTCCGATGAATTGATACGACCTTGGTATAACAGTTTGAGACACTATATCGAAGACATTGAAGAAGAGGTAAAAAATTTAGAAACAAATTAAGATACGGTATGATGACATATAAAAAGATGCAACACCTTTATGAAAAAATCAAAAAAAATCAAAATTTTTTGGAAGAAAATTTCACACACACGGCAATGATAATAGATACTTTAGAGAGCCTTTTTAAATATACTGCAACACAGGAAAATGTAGACTTATACATGGATATTATGGGGAATATGATACAACAAATTCAAATACTACTTGAAGATGTAAAATAATAATAGATCGTAAAGAATGTAACAAATTTTCAAATTTCTTGATAAAAATGAGATATTGTGACAAAATAATTTGATTTTTATAGTATAATACTTTTTTAAAGATATAAAGGTATACATTTTGACTGTAAAAGAGATTGAGAATTTAAAGTTCAGAATTGACAAACACTTAGACGCTCTTCATGAGCAAGAGTTAAATGCACTTACCATATCAAATGCCTTAGCCATCCTTATCTCACGAGATGCAAGTCAAGACTTGATCATAACATGGCTCAAAGCAGTAGAAGACGAGATCAATGAGATCATAGATGCTTTAGAAGAGATTGAAGAAAGCTTTAGTTAATTCTCCATACCTGAGTATATCAACTTTTTTAAATATCACATATAATAGAAGTCAATTTATAGTACAATACGTTTTTTACACAAGGGAGAAAATGTGTCGTCGTTATTAGCCGTATTTTCCATCTATATTTTTATCTTAATGGGATTTGTCGTCAAAAAAATATTTAAAGATGATATTGATGAGCGGACACTTATCTTGATATCTGTTTATTTTTTACAACCTTTTCTGACTTTTTGGGGACTTACAAGGGCGCCGATTGATTTTAATTTAATCTATACACCTTTTGTATATTTTATTGTGATTACACTATGTTTGATTATTTTAATGCTTATTGGAAAATTTGCTTTTAAAGATCCCCAAGACAATGCAATTTTTTTAGCAACGTCTCTTGTAGGAAATACGGGAAATCTAGGGATTCCCCTGGGGATTGCACTTTTTGGAGAGAGTAGTGTACCCTATACGAGTATCATCAATATCGCCAATGTATTTTTTATCTATACTATGGGAATCTATTTTTTTGCTAGAAGCCAATTTGATCTAGGGGAATCTGTAAAACAGATGTTCAAAATTCCTATTTTGTGGTTTGCCCTCTTGGCACTTTTATTTAATTATATGGAGTTTACTATCCATCCCCAAGTTGATCTTATCTTGGTAATGGCAGCATATGCTACTATTGTTATACAGCTTATTATATTTGGTGTATATTTGGCAAAAACATCTATAAGGACACACAATTATAAACTGAGTTTCGGAGTAAGTTTTGCAAAACTTATTTTGGTACCGGTTGTTGGATTGATCGTATTGCGGTTGAGTATGCTTCCAAATGAACTTGCAATGATATTGATGGTGTCGCTTTTTGTCCCTTTGGCGGTAAACAATGTAAATATGGCGGCACTTTATAAATGTAAACCCTATGATGTAACGGCAATAGTTTTGATAAGTACGGGATTGTTTTTGGTGCTTATCTATTTTGAATTGGAGTTGCTAAAAGTGATATTTTAAAATGAAGAGGTCTCATAGCTTCAAAAAGCTATAAGATTTTAATAAATGGGTATAAACGATACATTTCGTATGGTTTATACCGCATCCTCATTTTCTTCACCTGTTCTGATTCTTACAATTTTTTCAATTGAAGAAACAAAGATTTTTCCATCTCCTATTTTTCCTGTTCTTGCAGAATCGGTAATAATATTTACTACGTTATCCACATCATCGTCGTTTACGACAAGATCAAGTTTGATTTTTGGTAAAAAATCAACCACATACTCGGCACCTCTATAAAGTTCACTGTGTCCTTGTTGTCTACCGTATCCTTTTACGTCAGATACTGTCATACCTGTAATCCCAGCCTCCGTCAGGGCTTCTTTTACATCTTCTAATTTAAACGGTTTTATTACTGCTTCAATTCTTTTCATAATTTTTCCTCTCTTTAAATATTTATTATTATAACAAAAAATTAAAAATTTTTGTTAGATTTGAGTCTTAAAATGCTCTTTTAAACTCAGGGTAAGCTTCTACACCGCACTCGGTTACGTCAAGCCCTTCAAGTTCTTCATCGTGAGTCGATCGTAAGCTCATAAACTTATTAATTATAAATAATACTATATAACTACTTACAAATGCAAAAACAGCTACCACGACTACACCTTTAAGCTGACCAAAAAATGTGATCCCTTCGCTGGGATTATTTGCAAAAATACCAACTGCCAATGTTCCCCAGATACCGTTTACCAAGTGAACCGAAAGTGCACCTACGGGATCATCTATTTTGAGTTTATCAAAAAACGGTACGGCAAATACGACTAAAGCACCACCGATACCACCGATTAAAATAGGTTGGTAGATATTGTATAGGTCAGGTCCTGCCGTAATAGCTACAAGACCTCCAAGTGCACCGTTTAAAACCATGGTAATATCAAGCTTTTTATACATAAAATACATCATGATACCAGTAACTATCGCACCTGCCAGTCCTGCGGTGTTTGTATTTAAAATAGTAAGTGCTACTGCGTCGGCATTTTCTTTAGAAGAGATCGCTCCTACACTTCCACCGTTAAATCCAAACCATCCGATCCATAAAAGAAACGCACCTAAAGTTACAAGCGGAATGTTTGAAGCAGGGATTACTCTAACTCCACCACTTTTTGGGTATCTTCCATTTCTAGCTCCCATAATTAATATTGCAGCTAAAAGCGCCCATCCACCAGTAGAGTGGATAACAGTTGATCCTGCTAAATCATACATATTTAGATCAAGTGCAGTTCCTGCTAAAAAGTCACTTCCCCAAGATACATTTACAACCATTGGATAAAGAACCCCAGCCATGATAATTGCAAAAAAAGCTAAAGGGATGATTTTGGCTCTTTCACTTACCCCACCACTCATAATATTGATAACTTTTCCTACAAAAGCCATCTGAAATAATACAGCTGCCCACTGACTCATAGAATCACTTCCAAAACTACCAAATGCGATAGAGTATCCTACAAGTACAAAAGCTAGTGAGGCAATTGCATATATCATCGTATTTACCATAAGTACAGTGGTAACGTTTTTTGTTCTTACAATTCCTGCTTCAAGCATAGCAAATCCAGGAACCATAAAGATAATCAATACAAATGCAAAGAGTGCAAAAAGTGTATCAATTACATAAGAAATCTCAGGTGTCATAATTGCGTCCTTTTAAAAAAATTATACAATTATAGCAAAAATGAAAATTATAAAAAGGGTATAATTGTATATAAAATATACAATTATAGAATCATTGGGAGTTCCAGTTTCACACTGTTTTGTTCAAAAAATATATTAGTGTTCGCTTTTTTTGCTTTCGTCTCAAGAGTAGTTTCAAAAGATTTATCAAGTTTTAGTTTATTTGGAGATTGAAATTCCAATGAGATGATTTTACATTTTTTGGTATTGATTATCTCGTATTCTCCAATTTTAATATGAACATTGAGTGAGATATTTTTCTCTTTTGCAAATAGGGTAAAACATTCGTTTAAACAAAGGAGAAAATCATTAATATTGATTTTAACTTCAGGGATAGAGATATCGTACAGCTCTTTTATCTGCAAGGTAGAATTTAAAAGTGTACTATTTTTTGAAAGATCGATCAAAGAGTAGATATTGACAAGTTTCAGTTGGTCGTTATTGATTACGTTTGCATGGTTTGAAACCTCTTTATATAACCGTAATGCCAGTTCATCGTCATTGATATATCCGACTAAGATCCCATAATAAGTTTGTTTGTTGTATTTGAGGCTGAGATATTTGTGTTTAAAACCAAAGCTGACACTGGCATTGGCAACGGCTAATTCAAAAAGCTCTTTTACACTCACAAAATTGAGTAAAAACTCTGCTTCTTTGTTATAACTTTTTACCTTACCGCTTGAATCAAACAGTAAAAATGGATTGAGATCGTGCTCTAATAATTGTTCGTAAAAATCTTTCATTAGTATTCCTCATCGCCAAAATAGGTATCAATTTTTTTTCTAAGGGTTATTCTATTGATTTGTAAATTATTTGCCATTTGGAGCTGTGATTTGTATTTTTTCTTCGATGCTTTTAAAAGAGGGATTTCAAAAATCTCTAAAAGATCTTTGTAGTTGTATCCCTCTTGGAGTTTGTTATAGATAAATCCTTCTAAAGACTTTTTCATATCTTCTTCATTCATCGAATGTAAAAATGTATTTTTGAAAATAGATTTTTTTAACGAAATACCGTTTTGTTCAAGGTCTATCTCTAAAGATTTTTCTTGTATCTTAGAATCGTATATAAAATTTGCTTCATCAAGATAAAGCTTTGTTAATTCTTCAAGATCTTCAACTCTTTGTTCAAGGGGTGGAATATCTATTTTAATGGCAAAACTCGCTTCAATATCGGAAGATAAAAATTCCGCGGTAGCAACAATCTTGATATTGGATAAACTTTCCAAAAACTCTATTTTATTTAAAACACAGTTGATATCTTTTACTATCATTTCACTATATTGATCAAGATCGATTGTTTTATTGTTGATAGATTCTTCTAAAACTTTCCCCTCTAAAATTGGAGCATCGGGTAAAATTGTTCTGGCAAGTATTTTTTTCCCAACCCCTTTTTGCCCTGTAATAATAATGTTCACAGGAAGTGTGCTTGACATTTGGGCGATATTAAGAAGCTTTTTTGACGATTCCGATTTTGCAATAAATTTCATATTCTTATCCACAGTTATTAAGTTTGTTTTGTACAAAGTTTTTGACATCTTCATAAACCACGGTTTCTTTAAAATCTTCAAAAGATGCACCGCTGGCATTTGGATGACCGCCGCCGTTTCCTAGTTTTTGTGCCAACATAGAGACATCTAGGTTATTATCTGCCCTTAAACTTGCACGTCCACGTTTCCCCACATCGATAAAAAAATCAAAATCTTTATTTGCTTTTAAAAAGGCATTGGCAGGGATGGATATACTTCCAAGTCCGTAAGTTAAAAGCCCTTTATGCTCTTTGTAATATACGCTGAGTTCCTCTTTTTTATCTTTTAACAATTCCACTAAAAATTTTGAACTAAGATTATCCAAAGAGTCGTTTTTGTTAAAATTGTTTAAAAACTCTTTTTTATGATGATATATATTTTCATCAAGGATTACATAACCGTCTTCATGGGCGATATGCTCCAGAGCTTTTGAGAGTAAGAAAAATTTATATTCCCTGCTTTGTTTTGGAAAAAGTGAATTATTGACTTCATATGCTTTTGCAATCATTGTCATACACACTTTTCCATATTCAAAAAGTTCATTATTCTCAAGCCAGATATCGGCTGCATTGATAGCTTGTACCAATTTATCAAAATCATCTTCGCAAAGAGTGGAAAACTCTTCATAGTTTTTTAAAAAATAGTCATAGGTTATTTTTGTGGCACATCTGCTTGTATCTAAATAATACCATTCGTATCTTTTGGCACTTTTACTTCCTGTTCCGTGGTGGTCTAACAGTTGTAGTTGGATATTGTGACCGTTTTCATTAAGAGAATTAATATCATTGTTTAGCTGTTTTGATTCATCGGTTGAGAGATTTAAATCGGTAATAAGAAACAAGCTTGGTTCTTCCTTGGGAAGCTCTCTTATACTATTGACAATTTGTTTGAGATATATTTTAACTTCAAGTCCATAATTGGCGTTATAAAAATTTCCTTTTGGAAATATTTTTTTTGATATAAATTGACAACCGTAACCATCCATATCCGTATGGGAGAGGTGAAAAAAATTCATAAAGTATCTATCCTATATAGGGTTATTAGTAAAGTAATTGTACAACAAAATCCATTACACAGAGCTTTTATTGAATATAATTTATACAATAAAAGGTTCTATTCTATTATATCTTTAAGAGTAAGTTCTCCTAAGAAATCATTGATCTTATGTTGAAGATTTGCCAAAAGAGGAAAGACGGTACACGTTCCGTTAAAACTAGAAGAGCAACTCCCTTTTTCTGTAGTACATTCAAAAACGGAAGGGGTCTTTTCCTCTGCAATCGTAGTAATCTCTAAAATTGTAAGTTGGTCACAACTTTTTTTTAACGTAAACCCTCCGTTATTTCCTTTAAAAGAGTTGAGTATATCATGCTTTGCCAAATTTTGAAGTATTTTGGCTAAAAAAGATTTTGAGATACCCAGTTCTTTTGCCAAAACTTCAACATTTTTAGGCTCACTGCTTTTTGCGATACTGACTAATGATAGAAGGGCATATTCACTTTTTTTAGTTAATAACAATTTGTTTCCTAATAATTTTTATTATTGTATTGTAGTTAAAATTGTTTTAAATAGGAGTAATATTGTATGATTTGATTTGTAATTATAAAGTTAGTTTAAGAAAAAGGGCAAGAAATTGCCCTTTTTTAAAAGAATTATTTTGCTCTGATTCCTAAATCTGCAACAAGTTGTGTAAATTTAGCGAAATCTTTTCTTTTAAGGTAGTTAAGAAGTCTTTTTCTTTTCCCTACCATTTTAAGTAGACCTAATCTTGAATGATGATCTTTGTGATTTCCTTTTAAATGCTCTGTCAATCTTGCAATTTGTGCACTTAAAATTGCAATTTGAACCTCTGCAGAACCTGTATCTTTACCGTCTCTTTGAAACTTTGCGATAATATCTTGTTTTATGTCCTTATCTAAAGCCATCTTGGACCTCCTGATTGGTATATTTTTCTCAAAATGTAACTCATTTTACAAATTAGAAGCGAATTATAATAAAACCAAACTCTATTTAAGCTTAAACAAACCTAATTTCCTCCACATAAGCCTTTGTATTCGGTGTTTTTAATTTTTTCCAAATAAACAAGGGTATGTTCCAATACTTTTTTTTCCTCTACCAAAGGCTGCATAATAATATTTTTTTTGGTAAGGCTGAGTTTTTGATTATCAACCGCAGTGAGAACTTCCGTATCTATCTGTTGAATTCTATCATTTATAATTTCTATCATTTTCATAATTTAATCCTTTTGTTGTATAATAGCTTGTAACGATTAAAATTGGATGAAAAACGGTTACTGTTTGGGATGATTTTTTGTTGGAGTAATAGATGCAAATAGATCAAAATATATTTTATGAAGAGTTTTTAGATAAAATTGATTCTTTGGATGATTCCCTTAAAGAGATTCAAAGTGATTTTACCCATGAAGAGCATCTTAACGAGATATTCAGAGCATTGCATACTATCAAAGGGACTGCCGATCTTTTGGGAATGTTTGAGGTTGTTACCGTTGTCCATAAAGCAGAAGATCTTCTTGATATTATCAGAAACGGTAAAGCTCAAATGGACCAGGAGCTTTGTAATTTATATAAAGATTTAAAAGAGTATCTCAATCTTTGTTTGAACAATATAATGAACGGGGTATTTGACGATCCCGAGGCACAAAATCTTGCAATCCGTTTTGAACAAGAGTTTAGTTATTATTTACAGATGGCTGAAGAGGGGAGACTTTTAGCTCAAAATAAAACAATATTGGTGGTTGAAAGCACGAGTATAAACCGTTATATGATTAAAAAAATAGCCAACGATGCAGGGTTTAGTGCATATATATGCAATAACGGCGTTGATGCAGCCAAAAAGATTAAAGATAATGACATCAATTTAATTTTTTGTGATCTTAACAGCGATTGTGAAAGATGTAAAGATTTTTTAGAAAATGTTAAAAAAGAGATTCTATACGATGATATACCGATTGTTTTACTTGTTGATTATTTTAGTGACGATATACGGAAATTTGCAAAAAAAATCGGTGCAAAAGCGTGGCTGAAAAAACCTGTAGAGATAGAAAAACTTACCGGAGTTTTAGATAAACTATTAATCGATTAATTCAAATACTCAATAAAGACTGATATGCTATAATTTCAAAAAATTTATCAAATAGTACAAAAAATCAAAGGAAGAAATATGAAAGTTTTATTAATAAAAGATGTAAACTCATTGGGAAAAAAAGGTGAAGTTAAAGAGGTAAAGCCTGGATACGGACAAAACTTTTTAATCAAAAAAGGTTTGGCAAAACTAGCAACCGATGACGTGATGGAACAATGGCAAGAAGAACAAGCCGAACATCAAGCACAAATAGACGCCGAAATACAAAAAGCAAACGAGATAAAAGAAAAAATCAATAGTTTTAAATTCACCATTAAACACAAACTCGGTGCAAATGGACATTTAATAGGAAGCGTTACTAATAAAGAGATCAGCCAAGCGATGGAAGAACAGGCGAATATTGAACTTGATAAAAAACAGATTCACTTAGAATCTAAAATCAAAACAGTAGGGATATTTCAAGCAGACTGCAAATTGGGTCACGGGATACACGCTACTGCCGTAATTGATGTTATCGAGGAAAAATAATGTTTGAAGCTACTACGATACTTGCATATAAAAGTGAAGACGGCAAAGCGGTAATCGGCGGAGACGGTCAGGTTACATTTGGCGATACAGTTTTAAAAAACAATGCGACTAAAATTAGAAAAGTTGGAGAAAAAGGGGAAGTTTTAGCAGGATTTGCAGGAAGTACTGCCGATGCTTTTAACCTTTTTGACATGTTTGAAACACATCTTGAAAATGCAAAAGGGGATTTGCTTAAAGCAGTTGTTAATTTTTCTAAAGAGTGGAGAAAAGATAAACACCTCAGACAGCTTGAAGCGATGATGCTTGTTTTAAACGAAAAACATATATTTATCTTAAGTGGAACAGGAGATGTGGTGGAGCCTGAAGACGGTTGTTTGGCATCGATTGGAAGTGGTGGAAATTTTGCTATTGCAGCTGCAAGAAGTTTGAAAAAACATTCAAACCTTGAACCCCTTGAACTAGTTCGTGAAGCACTGATGATAGCGGGAGAGTTGTGCATATATACAAACCAAAATATAAAAACATTAACATTAAACGAAGAGGAAGAGAAATAATGGATATGACTCCAAAACAGATCGTTGCATATTTAGATGATTATATAATAGGGCAGAAAGAGGCAAAAAAAACAATTGCAATAGCTCTTAGAAACAGATATAGAAGAATGCAAATCAACAAAGAGATGCAAGATGAGATAATGCCAAAAAACATCCTTATGATAGGAAGTACGGGTATAGGGAAAACAGAGATTGCCAGACGTATGGCAAAGATGATGGGGCTGCCGTTTGTAAAAGTGGAAGCGAGTAAATATACAGAAGTTGGATATGTGGGTCGTGAAGTTGAATCTATGGTTAAAGATTTAGCCCATGAAGCGGTCAATCTCGTCACTCGTGAATATGAGGAAAAACATAAAGAATCAATTGACAAAGAGGTTATTAAAACTATTGTGGAAACTTTAGTACCACCGCTTCCCGAGAGTGCAAGTGAAAATGCAAAAGAATCGTTTATCAAGACCTATAATATGATGGAAGAAAAAGTTCTAAGCGGCGATATGGATGACAAGAAGATCACGATTGAACTTCCAAAAAGAACTCATGTGGAGATAGTTGACAGCAATCTTCCGATGGATATGAGTGCTATTAGTGAAAGTATCAATAGTATGATGGGAAAAATGGGAAAAGAAAAAATTCAAAAAGAGGTTACTATCAAAGAAGCAAAGAAGCTTTTAAGAACTGTAGCAAGTGATAATATTATGGATAAAGAAGCCCTGCAAAACGAAGCGATCGATAGATGTGAAAATGGTGGAATTATATTTCTTGACGAGATAGATAAAATTGCAACGGGAGCAAACAATAAAAACTCAGACCCTTCAAAAGAGGGGGTGCAACGGGATCTTTTACCTATTGTTGAAGGAAGCAGTGTACATACCAAATACGGGCAGGTAAAAACAGATCACGTTTTATTTATCGCTGCGGGTGCATTTCATGTAAGCAAACCAAGTGATATGCTTCCTGAACTTCAAGGAAGATTTCCTCTAAGAGTGGAATTGAATCCTTTAGAAGAGGAAGATCTTTATAAAATTTTAACCAATACGAAAAATTCACTTTTACGACAATATAAAGCACTTTTAGATGTAGAGGGTGTAAATTTGGAATTTGACGATGAAGCGATTAGGGCATTTGCAAAGCTAAGCGTCAGTGCCAATGAAAAAGCGGAAGATATTGGAGCTAGAAGATTACATACGGTTATTGAAAAAGTATTGGAAGATATCAGTTTTGATGCCGATGAGCATAGCGGCGAGACTATTACCGTTACAAAAGAACTTGTTTATGAAAAGCTTGAAAATATAGCTGCAAGTGAAGATAGTGCAAGGTACATATTGTAAATGTTTCATGAAGTATAAGATTAGTTTAGATAGAATATAAGACATTTTAACTATGGAGAAGATGGGATGAAAATATCAAGTTTTGAAGATGTAGAAGCACAAGGTTACGACATTTGCTTTATTCATAGCGGTTGCAGCGGTGATGCCGATGTAGTTATTTTAGATATTAATAGTATTTTTGATTATGAAGAGAAAAAGCATGATATATGTAAAGATAAGTTTACTTCTATTGCTATTATAGATGATCCAAGCGATTATGATGCATTTAAAAACTTTGGAATTACGGCTTGGATAAAAAGAGAGGATATATCTCAATTAAACGATCTTCTTGATGAAGTACAAAATAGAACAGCTGCTTAAATTAGTTATATATCCGATATAAACCATGTCTGTTATTGATACCCATTGTCATCTTGATCATGTGCAATATCAAGATGACATTGATGCTGTTATTCAGAATTCTATCAAGGAAGGGGTGGATTTTTTTTTAATCCCCGGAGCCGATCCAAAAGATTTGCCTTCAGCCGTTTTTTTAGCTCAAAAATATTGTGAGGTATATTTTGCGGTGGGTGTACATCCTTATGACTGTGAAAATTATGATGAAGCGATTTTAGAAAAATATATAACACATCCTAAGTGTGTTGCCGTGGGAGAATGTGGTTTGGACTATTATAGGCTTCCAAAAGATGAAGATGAAAAAAAGAGTAATATAATACTTCAAAAAAAAGTATTCATTGCACAAATAGAGTTGGCAAAAAAAGTAAAAAAACCTCTTATTGTACATATTAGAGATGCTTCAAATGACAGTAAAACTTTACTTATAGAGCACAATGCAAAAGAGGTAGGAGGGGTTTTACACTGCTATAATGCAAGTGAGCATCTTCTACCTTTAAGTGAACATGGATTTTATTTTGGAATCGGCGGGGTAGCGACATTTAAAAATGCTAAAAAACTTATAGAGATAATCCCAAAAATTCCACGGGAAAAACTTGTACTGGAAACAGATGCACCCTATTTAACGCCCCATCCACACAGGGGAACAAGAAATGAACCTAAATACACCAATTTGGTATCAAGTAAGATTGGCGAGATATTAAATTTAACAAAAAAAGAGGTAGATGATTTGACGACAACAAATGCAAAAGCTTTATTTAAAGAATTTAACAGTAAGATTGGGTTATGATTTTAGCTAGATTAAAGAAAAGGTAAATAATTTGAGATCTATTTTACAATTATTATTCATAGTTTGGTTAGGTACTGCAGCCAATGCAACCCTTGTAAGTACGTCGTTTATAGGTAGTGATTTAAAGGTTTTAGAAGAACTTGATATAAGTTCGGAGTATATTACCGATTATGAATTGCAAAAAAAGTTTCATCAAAATTTAAAATATACCCAAGATAGATATACGAGAAAATTGAACAATGCCCATCTATTTGTTCCTAAAATTAAAAAAGTATTAAGAGAAAACAATATCCCTTCAGCTTTTTTGTATCTTGTAATGGCTGAATCTAATTTTATCTTAAATGCAAGATCCCATAAAAGTGCAAAAGGGATGTGGCAGTTTATGAAAGGAACCGCACAAGTTTATGGACTTAAAACAAATGAGTTTATAGATGAACGGATGGATATAGTCAAATCAACTGAAGCAGCTGTTAAGTATCTCCAAAGACTTCACGATATGTTTGATAAGTGGTATATTGCTGCAATTGCATATAATTGTGGTGAGGGGAGAGTGATTGAGGGAATTACAAGAGCTACTATTGATATGTATTGTGAAGATGTGGGATACAAACAATGTAGAAAAGAACCTGAGATAAATAAATTTAGAAGTATTATACGAGGGTATCAGACAAGAAAAGTTAGATTTAGAGAAGTAAATAGAGTATACAAAGAAGTTAAAAAATGGAAATATAAACCCGATATCGATAAATTGCTTGTGGTACAAAAAGGGCTTCGACGACAGTATATTCCCGATGAAAGTAGGGGATATATTAGAAAAATTATTGCACTTGCTATGATGAATAACAGTGATTTTTTAATTAAAGATGAGAATACACATCTTTTAAATAGGGGAATCAGCGACCCGATTGCCAGTATTGAAGTTAAAGGCGGCGTGTTACTTAAAAATGTAGCCGATGTTATAGGTGTGAGTAAAAAGCAACTCAAAGAGTTGAATCAACACATAAGAAAAAATATTTTGCCAATGGATAAAGATACATATACTTTATATATACCGTATTCTAAACTTTCAAGGTACAATGCCAATAAACATAATTTAAAATCGACACAATATATTATCCATAAAGTGAAAAGGGGAGATACTCTTGCGTCAATCGGTAGAAAATATTCAATTAATTATAAATATATTAAAAAACAAAATAGATTAAAATCAAACTTTTTAAGTATTAACCAAGAACTTACTATTCCAATCGATCCCGATCAATATAGAAGTCCAGTCAAATATGTGGTAAAAGTGGGTGATACTTTAAGTTCTATTGCTACAAAATATAATGTTGATTTTAAAAAGATTATGAAAGACAATAAACTTAAAACAAGTATGATAAAAACAGGGGATAAACTTGTTATTCAATATCAATAGAGTTATATTATTTGCTTTAATCCCTTTTTTATTTAGCGGTTGCTTCTCTTTATTTGATTCAAATGATAGAAGTTACTACTCCTCATCTTATGCCTATAAACAACATCAAAAAACAGTGTCAAATACAAAAATAAATAACTCAAAAGCGATGCATAGGGCTACTATGCGTCCCTATGTTGTTATGGGAAAAAAATATTATCCTACCGTTGCACATATTAATGACCAATTTAGAGGAGTTGCCTCTTGGTATGGACCTGATTTTCATGCTAAAAAAACAAGTAACGGCGAAATATACAATATGTATGCACAGACGGCTGCACATAAAACACTTCCTATGAATACGATGGTAAAGGTTGAAAATCTTGAAAACGGTCTCTTTACCGTTGTACGAATAAACGACAGGGGACCTTTTGTAAAAAGCAGGATTATCGACCTTTCCAATAAAGCGGCACATGATATACAAATGGTGGGTAAAGGGACGGCAAAAGTGCGCTTGACGGTACTTGGATTTAATGGTAAAATAGCAAGAACTTATGAGGAAAAACAACAAACGGCAACGGTAGGAAACTACTATGTTCAAGTTGGAGCTTTTGTTAAAGATCACGGTGCACAAGTTACTAAACGAAAATTTGAGATGATCTTGGATGAAAATAAATACCGTGTAATTATTAAAAAAGGGTTGTTTCAAGGAAAACCTATTAACCGTGTATGGGTAAGCGGTTTTAGAAGTGAAGAGGAAGCAAGAGACTTTAAAGCAAATAATGGACTTGAAACAGCAATGATTATTGCACAATAAGGAATGAAAATGCAAGAGATGGAAAGAGTAACAAAAGAGACAAAAATACGATGTAGTGTAGATAAAGATGCTAGTGGTCAAGGGATTATCAATACGGGTATCGGTTTTTTTGACCATATGCTCGAAGCCCTAAGCAAACACAGTGGAATCGATATTGATCTTATATGTGAAGGGGATCTGCACGTGGATGATCATCATAGCGTGGAAGATTGCGGGATAGTCCTTGGTCAGCTTTTAAGAAAAGAGATATTTCCTATAGAAAATGTAGAAAGATACGGCAATGCTACGGTTGTTATGGATGAAGCGGCTGTTACGTGTGCACTTGACCTTAGCAATAGACCGTATCTTGTATATGAAGCTGATATTTTTGGAAAAGTAGGGGAGTTTGACGTAGAGCTTACCGAAGAGTTTTTTCATGCTTTAACATCAAATTTCGGTATTACCTGCCATATTATTTGTGAGCGAGGAAGAAACAAACACCATATCGTAGAAGCAAGTTTTAAAGCATTTGCAGTGGCGCTTAGACGTGCCTTGGCGCAAAATGTAAAACTGGGTATTCCAAGTACGAAGGGTGTATTATAAGATGATAGAGCTTCTTGTACTAGATGTGGACGGTACTTTAACAGACGGCGCAATTATACATACCAATGATGGAGATGAATCAAAATCGTTTGATGTAAAAGACGGTTTGGCGGTTGCATCGTGGACAAAAAAACTTGGTAAAAAAGCTGCTATTATTACCGGACGTAACTCAAAAGTAGTAGAAAAAAGAGCAGCCGAATTACAAGTATCACATCTCTTTCAAGGGATTGATGCCAAAGAAGAGGTTATAGAGATTATTTTAAAAGAGGAATCTTTAAAATGGGAAAATGTTGCTATTATCGGCGATGATTTAAATGATTATAAAATGCTTAAAAAAGCGGGACTCTCTTTTTGTCCAAATGATGCGGTAGAAGATATACGATCGTTGGTAAATGTTGTATGTAAAAAAAACGGCGGACACGGAGCCGTAAGAGAGATGATAGAGTACATCTTAAAATACAATAATCAAAAGAGCCTCAAAGAGTTATGGGTATAACAAAATTTTTTTATCTGTTATCGGCATTTTGTTTGGCGATTATATTATATGATATTGATCAAACGGGTACTAAAACTGAAGAAAATGAAAAGCCTCTTGTGAGTTTTTACGATACGGTTATGTATAATATAGATGCAGAACACGTGAACAATATTATCCCTTCGCAAGAAGCATATTTTTACGAATCAAGGGAAGAGATGGTTAAAGGAACCATTGTATCAAGGAGTAATGATAAAAAACTATCAAAAAATACAAATACTGTAAGTGCCGATTATATGGTTAAAATAGGGGATGAGGTCTACTTAGACGGAGATGTAAATTTAGAAAGTGCCGATGGGATGAGTCTCCAAACAGAGCAGTTACAATATAATTTAAAATCACGTATAGCACAAAATAAACAAAAATTTGTAGCAAGAAAAGATTTTCATGATTTTTACGGGACACATTTATACTACGACGATATAAAACAATATCTTAGGGCACGGGATACACATTTTAATATAAAGGTTACAAATGAATAAATTTTTGATACTATGTTTATCTCTGTTTCTAGGGGTACTAAGTTTAGCCCGGGAAACTTATCTCGATATAGATGCAGATTTTTTTGAAGCAAAAGAGAAAAAACATAAGCTTTACTTTAAAGGAAACGTGAAATTAAGAAAAAACAAAGACAAATTAAATTCCAAAGAGCTTCTTATAAATACAAGAGCTTCTAAAAGCAACCCTAAAAAGCAAGTTCCTAAAGATTATGTTGCAACAGGGGATGTAAAGTTTACGATATATACTACAAAAGAC
>JBNKLC010000024.1:0-24913 GCA_050292155.1 Arcobacteraceae bacterium | reverse complement strand
TTCCAACTTGATCAAAGATTACCCCTAAAGATTCTCTCTCTTTTCCTAATTGAAGTATAGTTTTTACAAAATTTGCCCCATAATAGCTATATACCCAAGAGGTTCTAATGATAATTGAATTTTTTGGATTAATCTCTTTCATAGCTCGTTCACCGCTCAGTTTTGTCGCTCCATACACTGAGCTTGGAGCTACATTATCATCTTCTACATACGGCTTATAGTTTTTACCGTCAAAGACGTAATCTGTAGAGATATGGATAAGTTTTATATCATTTTGTTTTGAGATTTCTGCTAAATACTTGACTGCCGTATGGTTTATCAAATCAGCCAACTCTTTTTCATCCTCTGCTTTATCCACTGCCGTATAAGCCGCACAGTTTATGATGGTATTAATTTTATGTTCATTGATAAATTGTGCTAGAGATTCTTTTGAAGTAATATCCAACTGCTCTTTATCGGTAAAGAAAAAATTATATTGATAATTTTTAGAAAGCTCTTCTATCTCCCTTCCAAGCTGCCCCCTACTTCCAGTTACAAGTACGTTAAGCATAATAATCTATCCCATACTCAAATAGTTCGTCTGTTTCACTTAAAAAAGGCTGTTTGGTATCTTTATCCGACAGATTAAGCTCACTATGGTCTATTTGCCAATCAATATTTAAAGTACTATCATCAAAAGCAATTCCTCTATCATTTTCAGGGCTGTAATAGTTATCAACTTTATACGCAAATGTCGTATCGTCTTCAAGTACTACAAACCCGTGGGCAAAGCCTCTTGGGACTAAAAGCTGTCTTTTATTTTCACTATTAAGCTCCACTGCTACATGTTTTCCAAAAGTATGACTATTTTTTCTAATATCAACCGCCACATCTAAAACCCTACCAGAGATAACCCTTACAAGTTTTGTTTGGGCAAAAGGGGGAAGTTGATAGTGTAAACCTCTTAAAACTCCGCGTGAACTTTTTGATTCATTATCTTGACAAAAATTTATTTTATACCCTAAGAACTCCTCAAGCTTATCGGCTCTAAATGTTTCTACAAAGTATCCCCTATGGTCTCCATGAACTTTTGGTTCACAAATAACTACATCGGCTATGGCTGTTCTTATAAAATTCATTATTTGTAAGTCCTTGGTTGATTGGCTCTTATGATAAGGTATTGTCCATATTGATTTTTCTTTAGAGGTTCAGCCAATTGTATAAGTTCCTCTTTTGTAATATACCCCATCTCGTAAGCTATCTCTTCAACACACGCAACTTTAAGTGCTTGTCTATTTTCTATAGTTTGGATAAATTGTGCAGCTTCTAGCAGCGATTCATGGGTTCCCGTATCAAGCCAAGCATACCCTCTTCCCATCAATTCCACTTTTAACCTTTGCTCATCTAAATAGTTTTGATTGAGTGTTGTTATCTCCAACTCTCCTCTATCGCTTGGCTTTACCTCTTTTGCTTTTTGTACTACATCATTTGGGTAAAAGTATAATCCGACAACTGCATAATTTGATTTTGGGCTTTGTGGTTTCTCTTCAATGGTAATAACATCGCCGTTACCGTTAAATTCTGCCACTCCGTATCTTTCAGGGTCTTTTACGTAGTATCCAAATACCGTTGCTTTTTTATCCTCTTGTACATTTTTTATAGAACTTGCCAAAAGCTGTGTTAAACCGTGACCGTAAAAGATATTGTCCCCAAGTACCAAACAAGCATCATCGCCGTCCAAAAACTCTTCCCCTAATAAAAAAGCTTGAGCAAGACCGTCAGGACTTGGTTGTACCACGTACTCAAAACTCATTCCAAGATGACTCCCGTCTCCTAGAAGATTGATAAATGAACTTTGATCCTCAGGAGTAGTGATAATTAAAACCTCTTTAATCCCTGCCAACATCAAAACTGAAAGTGGATAATATATCATAGGTTTATCATAAATCGGAACTAACTGTTTACTTACACCTTTTGTAAGTGGATACAGTCTTGTCCCGCTTCCACCTGCTAAAATTATCCCTTTCATATTTGCACTCCTAAAATTTTATAAATTTTCTAAAAAGTTTACCGCCATTCGTATACCTGCACCGCTTCCACCTGCCGGATTATATCCCCACGCACGATCCACAAAAGCAGGTCCTGCAATATCTATGTGTACCCATTTTTGTTTATTCTCTTCATTTATAAACTTTTCTAAAAACATTCCCGCAGTGATTGCTCCACCGTATCTAGTATTTGAGATATTACAGATGTCGGCAACTTCACTTTTGAGTGTCTTTTTTAAATATCTATTAAAATCCAATCTAGTAGCTAGTTCTCCGCTTTGTAATGCACTGGCAACAACCCTATCATTAAGCTTTGTATTATTCCCCATAATACCACTTGTATACTCGCCTACTCCAACTACACAAGCTCCTGTAAGCGTTGCAAAATCTAAAATATAATCAATATCTTTTATCTCATCTTGTGCATAACATAAACAATCTGCAAGTACTAATCGCCCCTCGGCATCGGTATTTTTCACTTCAATTGTAGTACCGTTTTTAGCTGTCAGTACATCATCAGGCTTATAAGCATCCCCACCTATCATATTTTCAACTGCTCCAACAATACCGTGAACCTCGACATCAAGACCCAGAGTTGCGATAGTATTCATAATACCAAGTACACAACATCCACCACTTTTATCACTTTTCATAGAAACCATAAAATCACTAGGCTTTAGACTAAGTCCCCCACTATCGTAAGTGAGTCCCTTACCCACAAGTACCACTTTTTTAGAAGCTTTTTTGGGCTTATAAGTTAGATGTATCAGTTTTGATTTATGTCTACTCGCCCGTCCTACAGCCAACATAGAACCCATCTTATTATCTTCTAAATACTCTTCATCAAAAACTTTACACTCTAGTTTATTCTCTTTTGCTATTTGAATCGCTTCTTCAGCCATAATTGCAGGATAAAAATCATCAGGTGCTGTATTTATAAAATCTCTAGCCATATTAACCGAGTTTGACATGGCAACCGATCTTTCAAATTCCCGCTGAAGTTTTTTATCTATTGAACTTACTTCAATATAGATGTTTTTTTCTTTTTTATCTTCTTTTTTGGATTTATACTTTTTAAAACTATAATTTCCAAGCTCTAATCCCTCAATATAAGCACCAAGATCTTTTTTACATTTGACCGTTATAGTTTCAAACTGTGTACCATTTATCTTCTTTATAGCAGTTGCCAATGCAATTCTTATACTGTCACTTGTATCCTCTTCACACCCCACATAGATTTTTTTAAGCTCAGGCAATAATACACAGCTTTCATCTTCCCCTTTAAATCCGAGGTTTTCCAAAAGTTTTTTATTTTCTTTTATTTTTTTATTTTTAACGATTACAATTTCTAAATCAGCTTCTATATTTTTTGTCGTTAGATTTAAATTCATATATTTCCTTTTTTACTTTTATATTCTTTTTGGGTAGCAGTATGAAAATAGTATAAAATACCCCCACCTATTACTGCTCCAAACGGTACTGCAATATACCAATATTGTTTTGCTATCTCTAATACTTTTAAAATCTCTTCTCCAAAATACCAAGCGGGAATAATAGTAATAGCAGCCCAACACCAAGCACTTAAAATATTGATAAAGGCAAACAATTTTGCATCATATCGTGTAAGTCCGATTGAGATAGGAATAATTGTCCTCATCCCGTACATATACCGCTGCATAAAAATAATAGGCCATCCATATTTTTGAAGCAAAAGGTGAGCAAGGGCAAACTTTCTTCTCTGCCCTTTAAATTTTTTATGCACATACGATTTATTGTATCTTCCGATATAAAAATATATCTGATCCCCTGCAAAGCCGCCAAGACCAGCAACAAAAATAGCCATAGGAACCCACATATCTCCCGTGTGGCTTAAAAGTCCACCCATGATAAGACCCATCTCGCCCTCTAAGATACTCCATGCAAAAAGGATAATATATCCATACTCTTTCATAAGGTATAAAAATTTATTTTGTAACCCATCTACAGGTGCGTAGTAGAGGTTATATCCTAAATATGAGAAAAAAATCACTACAACAACTGCACCGATTTTTCCTGAATTGTTTTTTAAAAACTTTTGCATTTTATATCTTTACTCAAAATCAAGCAAAGTTTGAGCTTGAACCATATCTTTATCTCCACGTCCTGAGAGATTAACAATAACAAGTTTATCTTTTAACTCATCTTTTTTCTTTTTTAGATATGCAATAGCATGGGAGCTTTCAAATGCAGGGATAATCCCCTCCTTTTGCGAAAGCCACACAAAAGCTTCTAATGCTTCTTCGTCGGTTATATTATCATAATCTGCGACACCTAACTCTTTAAGATAAGAGTGTTCCGGTCCAATCCCCGGATAGTCAAGTCCAGCACTAATAGAGTGTGCTTCTAGTACCTGTCCGTCTTCATCTTGAAGTAGGTAAGAACACTGACCGTGAAGAACCCCTGGACTCCCTTTAGCTAAAGAGCAACCGTGCTTATCGGTATCAATACCAAAACCACCCGCTTCAATCCCTATACACCGCACTTCACTATCTTCTAAAAAGTGGGAAAAGATACCCATGGCATTTGATCCACCACCGATACATGCCACTACACGATCAGGTAACCGTCCTTCTAGTTCAAGGATTTGTGCTCTTGCTTCCCATCCTATAATAGCTTGAAAATCTCTTACCATCATTGGATATGGATGGGGACCTGCTACGGTTCCTATGATATAAAAAGTATCCCTTGCATTGGTTACCCAATATCTTATAGCATCATTCATTGCATCTTTAAGGGTTTTGCTTCCACTCTCAACTGCAATAACTTTTGCCCCTAAAAGCTTCATCCGAAATACGTTAAGCTCTTGCCTTGCAACATCTTTTGCACCCATAAAAATAGTACACTCCAGTCCCATAAGAGCGGCAATAGTAGCGGTTGCCACACCGTGCTGTCCTGCTCCTGTTTCAGCGATAACTTTTGTTTTACCAAGTTTTTTAGCCAGTAATCCCTGAGCTATTACATTATTGACCTTATGTGCTCCGGTGTGATTAAGGTCTTCCCTTTTTAAATATACTTTTGCCCCAATCTCTTCACTTATATTTTTTGCATAATAAAGTGGATTTGGTCGTCCTACATACTCTTTAAGATAATAATTAACCTCACTCCAAAACTCTTTGTCAAATCTATATTTTTTATAATTTTCTTCTAATTCCAATAAAATCGGCATCAATGTTTCAGGAACATATCTTCCACCGAATGCCGTACTATCTTCGCTAAATGAACCAAAATGTCCATTTGCATCCGGATCAAATTTTGAGGGTTTTGGGATATAACTATTTGCAGCGAGCTGGATTTCACTTTGTTTCATCAACATATGTTCCTTTTAAATATCTAATATACTATAAACAGGTGCTATCTGTTCAAGCTGTTTTGCACCGTCTAAAAACGTAAGATGAAGTAAAAAACAACTCTCAACAAGCTCCGCTTTTGTATCAAGTACCAATTTTGCGGCAGCTTTTGCCGTACCGCCCGTAGCTATAAGATCATCTATTACAAGTACCTTTGCACCAACTTTTTCATGAAAAGCATCAAGATGGATCTCCACCTCGTCAAAACCATACTCCAACTCATATTTTTCACATATAGTTGTACTTGGTAACTTCCCTTTTTTTCTAATAGGTACAAACCCTACCCCTAATCTATCGGCAAGTGCCGCTCCAAAAATAAAACCTCTTGAATCGATCCCTGCAATATAATCCAAATCATACTCTTGATATCTTGCTTCAAGATGTTCCATTAAAAGCTTATATGCCTCTTTATTATTTAAAAGTGTCGTAATATCTTTAAACATAATTCCCGGCTGCGGAAAATCGGGTACATCTCTGATACTGCTTAATAAAAACTCTTTTTGCTCCATTGTTAATTCTTTCATCTTAATCCTCTTACTCCTTTGGTGTTAATTCATTATCTATTATTTGGCAGATAGTATGCCCTATAAGTATGTGCATCTCTTGAATTCTTGGCGTATTGTCACTTGGAACTACTAAGTTTATATCACAAACATCATTCATAACCCCGCCTGTTCTTCCTGTAAAACCAATCGTTTTACATCCAAGTTCTTGTCCAAGTTTTAACGCACTGACCACATTAGCACTATTTCCACTTGTACTTATTCCTATAATCACATCGCCGCTGTTTGCCAAAGCTTCCGTTTGTCTATCAAATACTCTATCGTATCCGTAGTCGTTTCCGATAGCCGTCAATGCACTGGTATCTGTTGTAAGCGCAATCCCTGGTAATCCTCGTCGCTCTGTTTTATATCGCCCGGTTAGTTCTGCTGCTATATGTTGTGCGTCTGCTGCACTTCCACCGTTTCCGCAAAGTAAAATTTTATTACCGTTTTTTAACGCATCTACTACGATCTTTGAAGCATTTTGTATATCTTCTTCCATCAATCCTATAACTTTATTGATTGTTTCAAGGTGAGATTGAAATTCATTTTGAATAGTATTTAACACGATTTTCCCTATTTTTAAAATGTAGATATTTTAACAAAAGGAAGCAATAATTTAACTGAAAAATATACTATTGTTGAATAATATTAGGGATATCTTTAATAGAATCGATTATAAATTTTGCTTGAGATTTTTGCTCATCGAAACTATGACCTGAACGCACTTGGATAGTATTTGGGATATCTACATTGATTGCGGTTTGGATATCGGAGTTTTTATCTCCTATAAACCATGAGTTTTGATAATCTATATCAAGTGTTTCCGCAGCTTGTTGTATCATACCTATGCCAGGTTTTCTACACCTACAACCCTCATCGGGCGTATGGGGACAAAAATATACTCCCTCTATCGTAATGTCATGATTTTCAAATTGCGTTATCATCCATTTTGTAAGAATATCAAAATCTTTTTGGGTATATTTTCCTCTTCCTATTCCCGATTGATTTGTAATAATTACAAATTTATATCCAAGGGTTTTTAGATATTTAAAAGAGCTGAAATCTTTATCTATAAATTCAAACTCTTCAATCTTATGCAAATAGTTTTTCTCTATATTAAGAACACCGTCTCTATCAAAAAATATAACTTTATCCATAATTCCTCTACAATTAAAATAGCTCAAAAGACTGATTTACAATTCCATTATCCGAGATTTTTCTACACAAATTACTCGAATCATCATTTACAGCCACTGTTAATTTTGACGTAGTAACCTCTATCGTAATACAAGGCTTTTTATCTACATTATATACAACTTTTTTATTTTCAATTTCCCATCTTGATTCATTGAGGGATACCACATCTGTAATTTTATCAAGTTCATTATTAAGCATACGGTACGACTGTATCGATGTTGTAATTGTAAAGATATCTTGCTTAAGTGAAGATATAAGTGCACTAGATTTTGTATCCATCAGCTTAGGAACTGCAACTGCGGTAATAATAGCAATCACGGCAATAATAAAGATAAGTTCGATTAAAGAAAACGCATGTTTCCTTGAAAACGCACGTTTCTTTAAAAATTCTTCTTTAATAGGTTTCATTATTATTCTCCCCTTTTTTATTAAGATATGAACATTGTATTAAAAAATTGTCACAAACACTGTCACAAAATTAATAAATTTTGAAATTTGTAATCAAACTTTAGGTTTACCCGTATTTGCATCGATTCTATCCAAGGATGGTCCACTATATTGATTGATCAATAGCTCAACAACACTTGCTCCGTATTGTTCAAACCAAAAATCTCCCATAGCTTTTAATCTTTGAATATTTTTCCTACTCACGTCATCCATTGCATCATCAGGTGCTTGAAGCAATCCCGCTTGAGGTTTCATCTCTGAATTAACACGTATATATTTCCCCTCACTTGTAATAGTAATAGCTTGATAAGAGACAACCCTTTCATCTGAAAGTACGTCCAGTATCTTCCCTTTTGTAAACCACCCTATTGCACCCCATTTTCTTGATTCGGGTCCATTTATTTTTCTTGTTCTATACCCCGTACCTATCGAGAGTACCCGAAGTTCTTCCATAGGGATATCACTCCATATTTTTCTTGCCTCTGCTATGGCACACATAGTAGGATTGTTTGCAGTCACTCCACCGTCTACCAGCCAATATTCTTCATCATCATTTCCTATATCCATCTCTTTTGTAGGAAAATAGGTAGGTGCTGCACTTGAAGCATCTGCAACTTTATAAGAATTAAAGTCCCGATGTTGCGGTTCCGTTGATTTGATAACTTCCGGTTTTCTCTTCTCAATTGCATAAGTGACTGCCAAAACATGTTTATCTTTTGGGATGTCTCCTATTTTGGCATCTCCTAAATTTGTTTTTAGTAGATTTGTTTTTCCATCTGCTTCATATTTAGGTGCATTGATCCCGTCAATTTCAAACCAACCTTTATTGTCCGCAAAAATTTTTTGTGCATTTTCATAGCTATAAAGATTATTGATCTTTTTCATTGTAAGATTCGTTGTAGCTAAAGCAAGAGCTATAATACTTCCCGTACTTGTCCCCGCATAAAAATCAACACAATCCCGAATAGAAAGATTATGTTCACTTTGTAATTTTTGCTCCACTTGATATAAAAACTGCGTAGCAGCCGCCCCTCGAATACCACCGCCGTCTATCGATAAGATTAACTTTGACATTGCCAACTCCTTGATTGTAGTTATTACAACACAGGCTTCTATTATGCCAATAAAAGCACCAAAGATTTTTACATAACTTAACTATATCAAGAAAATGTCATAAAAGCTGTCACGGTATTCAATTTGTTTTAAGGTTTGTAACTTTTCTGTAAAAGTAAAGAGTTTTGGAGTAAGGTTTTTATTCATTGAAGAGTTTATTTTTTAAGTTTTTATAACTTTTAATATCTTGAATTGTTTTTGATTCCCTATTTTGTACGACAAACACAACTTGTACACTATTAATGATATCTGCTGTTTTAGATTTTAAATAACTGATCGGTTTTATATCTTCACTTAATTTCACAATACAATCTACATACCAAGATATTTAACTGTACTAAATTTGGTATTAATGGTAAAAACTATATTTTGGTATTTTTATCTATCTCTTTTAACTTTTTTTCTCTATATTTTTTTAAGATACTTAATTTACTTTTTACCCTATATGTATATTCAGAATTTGGATGATGCTCAATTAAATACATATATTGTCCTAATGCCTCGGCATATTTTTGCTCTTTTTCCAAACACACAGCTCTTAAGTATGTGATTTCTGCTTTAATTTCAGGTGTAGTTTTAGCAAATTTCTCTGCATCACTTAAATGACTATATGCTGATATACAATTTCCCTTTTCAATTGCTTCATAAGCACCTATAATTGCGCCGTGTTGTGCAAGCCCACAGCCTGAAAAAACCAATGTGACTACTAAAAAAAACTGTATATTTTTCATAATATTTTCCTTTTGAATATTTAATAAATAAAAGAGTATCATAAAAGCGATAGATTTTGTTTAGGTTGTGCTAGATTTAGATGCAGATGTACTACAAGTACCTCAAATCTAAACCTAGTGCAAGATGAATAAAAGCTATCGCTTTTATTCCCATTCAATTGTTGCTGGGGGTTTTGATGAAATATCGTAGACGACTCTATTTATCCCATCAACCTCATTAATAATCCGTCTACTCATCACTTCTAAAATATCATGCGGAATATGGGCAAATGTCGCGGTCATCCCATCTATTGCGTTAACAATTCTTATACAAGCTGTATTATCGTAGGTTCGGTTGTCTCCCATTACACCTACTGATTTTACGTTTAAAAGGACTGTAAATGCCTGCCAAGTTTTATCGTACCATCCTGAAGCTCTTAGCTCTTCTAGCATAATTGTATCTGCACGTCGTAAAATATTAAGGTCAGCTTCATTTACCTCGCCCATCACTCTAATAGCAAGTCCGGGACCAGGGAATGGATGTCGTCCTATCATCCTTGGAGAAAGTCCAAGTTCTAGTCCAAGTTCTCTTACCTCATCTTTAAATATCTCTCTAAGTGGTTCAATAAGTTCAAATGTCATCCAATCGGGAAGTCCACCAACATTGTGGTGAGATTTAATAGTTTTACTTGGTCCTTTTACTGAAACAGATTCTATAACATCAGTGTAAAGTGTCCCTTGCGCTAGGAACTCTATCCCATCATGTTTTTTTGCTTCTTTATCAAATACTTCGATAAATGTCTCACCGATGATTTTTCTTTTTTGTTCAGGATCAGTTACGCCTGCTAACTTTCCTAAAAATTCTCCAGATGCATCTACGGTAATAAGATCAATACCACGTCTGGCAAACATAACTTGTACATCTTCTACCTCATTGGCTCTAAGTAATCCGTTGTTTACAAATACAGGGATAAGCTGTTCTCCAATAGCTTCGGCTAAAAGTGTTGCCACAACAGAGCTATCAACCCCACCGCTTACTCCACACAGTACTTTTTTATCTCCTACTTGTTCTTGGATCTTTTTAATTTGATCTTTTGCAAAATTTCCCATATTCCAATCTCTGCTACATCCACAGATATGTTTTGCAAAGTTTGAAAGCATTTGGGCACCCTCTACAGAGTGGGTAACCTCTGGATGATATTGAAAAGCGTATATTTTTTTCTCTTCATTTGCAATAGCAGCGTACGGCGAGTTTTCACTCGTCCCTACCACTTCAAATCCGTTGGGAAGTGTTTCAACTCTATCTCCGTGGGACATCCATACGGTCTCTAGGTTTGATACATCTTTAAAGATAGGAGACTCGGTATCTGTGATATTAAGTCCCGCTTTTCCATACTCATGATGATCAGCAGGGATTACAGAACCTCCTAAATAGTGTGCAATAGTTTGCATCCCGTAGCAAATTCCTAAAATAGGAAGTCCAAGACTGAAAACCTCTTCATCTACTTTATAGGCATCCTCAGCATAAACCGATGCAGGACCACCGCTTAGAACTATCCCTTTTGGTGTTCTTGCTTTGATATCCTCTAAAGGTTCATTGTATGGTACGATTTCCGAGTAAAATCCACTGTTTCTAAGTCTTTTTGAGATAAGTTGTGTATATTGACTTCCAAAGTCTAAAACAAGTATTGGAACATGTTTCAAATAAAATCCTTTTTTTCTTTGAATAAATTAAAAAGATTATACCCTAAAAAGGGTAAAATTTACGAGTTGCACCAGTTGGCTATAAGATGCCCAAAAGTTGCAGTTAATTTTTCAACCTCTTCTATACTGGTACGTTCATCAAGCGCGTGGATGGTATCGTTGATTACACCAAATTCCACCGTAGGTATATTAAACTGTCCAAAAAATCTTGCATCACTGGTTCCCCCTGCGGTACTTAGCTTTGTATCTATCCCACATATATTTTGGATACTTTGTTGCAAAGCTTTTACAACCTTAGTTTTTCCATCGGTTACAAAAGGGTATGAACCTTGAGTCAGCCTCAAGGTGTAATCTAAATGTCCAAGTTTACTCTTAATAAAAGCCTCTATTGTTTCCCTATCTGTTTTTGTAGAGTTTCTAACATTAAACATCATATTAAGTTTATCGGGAGTTACATTTGTGACCTCCATACCACCTCGTATATCCGTAACCACCAATTTACTTGGAGCAAAGAATTGATCGCCCTCATCAAGGTCAAATCCTGCAATCTCCCCTAAGATAGGTGCTATTTGATGTACTGGGTTTATAGCTTTTTCAGGATATGCGGCATGACCTTGCTTCCCTTTTATTTCTAAATATCCATTGATACTTCCACGCCGACCGTTTTTAATAGCATCTCCAAAAACCTCTTCACATGTAGGCTCGGCTACAATGGCACTTGTAGGTAAAAAATTTATCTCTTTGAGATGTTCAAGTACTTTTACCGTACCGTTTATCGCATCTCCCTCTTCATCACTTGTTAAAAGGATAGAGAGTGTTCCGCTAAAATTCTCGGCGTGTTTACAGGCATAAAGAAACGCAGCTACGCCACTTTTCATATCTTGCGTTCCACGAGCCGTGATAATACCGTCAATGATATCTGCCTCAAAGGGATCCACACTCCATCCCTCTCCAGGCGGCACAACATCTATATGTCCCGCAAAACAGAGGTGTTGATCGCTATTAGCGAACTTTTTATAATAAAATCTATTGGTAACATCCCCAATATCAAGTTTCATCACTTCCCAAGAATCTCCTAAATACTCTTCTATAAAATCATAAATACCTGCATCATTTGGAGTAACTGTTTTATATCGTAATAGTTTTTGAAAAAGTGGGATTATCTCCATGGGATTCCTATTTTATTTTTTGGTAATTTTAGCTAAAATGAACTTTTATACCAAAAAAAATATATAAAGGAAATAATTTATGCACTTAGAGATAACACCTGAAGTATTAGTGGCTCAACTTGATCTTGGACATGGAGATGCTACACTTACTCAAACAAAAAGCGCTATTGAAAACACAAAAAACTTTGAAAAATTTTCAAAACATATTATCAGCTTAAACGATAAGCTAAAACATATGAATGCCTATATAGCACTTTCAAACTCTCATCCTTGCTTTAAAATCAAATGTGATAATGAAGAGGATGGTATTTTAAAAGAATTTACCGATGAATTAAATCATTGGAGTACAAAATATGAAGTGGATTTACAAAAAGTAGATAATAAAGATGTTTATTACATCGTAGGAAGGGGTTAAACCCTTCTTTTTACTGCAAAAGTATATTTTAATTTTTAGCTAAAACTTTTTGGTCAAGTTTGACAAAATCTAGTTTTCTAATACTTCTCATATTTTTCATCAAAGCACCATAATAAGTAGTATTATTCCATCCGCCGTTATGCCTTGAAACAGCTCTATAATAAGGACGGCTCATCCCTCTTTTTAAAGCTTCATTATAATTTTTTATAAAATAGTACGCCGAAAGCTTTGCACCAAACTCAACATCTGTAATAAGTTTATTTATAAGAGCTGTGGTATTTTTTAAATATTGATAATATTCTTTTAATTTATTCTCTTTTATAATCTCTTTGGCTGTAAATACCCTCATTTGAAAGGGTCCTAGCGACATCTCGTGAAGAGGTTTAAATTCTCCGTTCTTTTTTTTGTCTCCAAGAACATATTTCCCTAAAGATGATTCCCTTAAGCTAATAGCTGTTAAAGTTTTTTCAATAGTCATCCCATCATCTGTTTGAAAAGTTTTTCCGATATTGTATATCTTTTTTGCTAACTTTAATTGTGTTTCATCAAAAGCAAATAAATTGTAAGTAAAGACCATAAAAAGCACAAAAATATTTGATAATCTAGTCATATTCCTCCATTAATCATTATACAGATTTTTAAAAGGCGGAATGTTATCCGAATATACTTATATATAACTTAAATATACAAGTTAGGTCAAAAGAAACAATTATGATATTTATAAGTAATAATTAATGCTAGGAATAATCTTTTTTAAATTCTACATATCTTGCAGCGTGTTCTATAAGTCCATCTACCTCTTCATCACTTAGAGTTCTAACAACTTTTGCTGGACTTCCCATAATTAAACTATGTGGAGGAAATACCTTATTTGAAGTTACCAAGGAGTGTGCCCCTACGATACTTCCATGTCCAATAACCGCACCGTCCAAAATAGTAGCACTCATCCCGATAAGACAACCGTCCTCTACAGTACAGCCATGGAGCATCACTTTATGCCCCACCGTTACGTCACTTCCTATAATTGTGGGGTTTCCATCACTCATATCTTCGTTTTTATAATGTGTAACATGAACCATAGATAAATCTTGTATAGAAGTTCTATCTCCAATCTCTATCTTATGAACATCTCCTCTAATAACCGTACCAAACCAAATTGAGCTGTCTTCCCCAATTGTAACATTTCCTATCACGTCTGCACTTGGTGCTATCCATGTATCTTGACCGATTTTTGGAAACCACTGTTTAAATTTTAAAAGCATTTATTTTCCTTATTTACTCAAATATTTTATAAATTGACTTATTATATTATCTAAATAGATTTAGCTAGAGATTATGTGTTTACCCTTAATAGTCTTTTTTTACACTTTATTGTACGATTAAAGGTATTAAATATTATTCAACTGCACTTTCTCTAATACATCCTCTGCTGTAATGAGCTTCATACAATTGTGGTGTTTTAACGGACATACCCTTTTCATACATGGACTACACTCCATCTCTTTTCTTACTATCATCTCTTTTTCATTGTTCCATTGATGAGTTTCATTAAACTTCGTAGGACCAAAGATTGCAACCGTAGGAATACCAAATGCAGCAGCTATATGCATGGGACCGCTATCATTGGTAATAAATAGATCAAGAGATGCAATGCTCTCTATAAGCTCTTCTACCGAAGTCTTCCCTGAAAGGTTTAAATAATTGGATATGTTAGCCTTTTGTAGGTCGTTTTCAATATCCACTGCTATATCTTGTTCTCCTGAGCCTCCAAATATCCTTATGTCATATCTATCCGAAAGTGCAATGGCTACCTTTGCAAACTGATCCGGGTACCATCTTTTGGCACTACCATATGTAGCCCCGGGGTTAATCCCTAAAAGGGGTTTGTTATACTTTTTAGGAGGATTTTTTGTATATACTTTTAGCTTATTGGGTACCAGGTCCATAACTAACGCTTGATTGATAAAATTATTGTATCGCAGTACTTGGTGCACCTCTATATCTTTATCAATTTTTTTATAAATATATTTTTTGGAAGCATCAAGAAAAAAGAAAAGAAACTTTGTAGTAAAGTTTTTTCTAAAACTAATTGCAATATCTATATTTTTAACACTTTTTGCATATTTATAAAGATTTAAATATCTATTACCCTCTTTTCTACTCTCATCTATGATAATCTTTGCAACATTAGGATGATAAAGAAACAATCTAGTAGCTACATAAGATCCAAAAATAGTAAGCTTGGCGCTTGGATATTTTTGCAGTATATTTTCTATAGCAGGTGTTGCCATAGCAGCATCCCCAAGCCATGTCGGAACCTCGATTAGGATATGCAAAAAAGACCTTTAAGAGTTACACATTTGTATTTTCTGTATAGTACTTGTAGTACTTTTACCATCTACAAATTGTATAAGTTTTACCTCTCCTGAAATATCGCTTCCAACTACTTTTTTTCCTTCATAGTCTCCACCTTTTACAAGGGTATCAGGCTTTACAATTTGTATAAGTGAATAAGGGGTATTATCATTAAACACTACTACATAATCCACAGATTCAAGTGCTGCTAAGATATACGCCCTATCCTCTTGGGTATTTATCGGTCTATCGAAGCCTTTGAGTTTCCGTACACTTTCATCGGAATTTAATCCAAGGATAAGTACATCTCCAAGAGCTTTTGCAGCATCAAGATAGCTTACATGACCACGATGTAAAATATCAAAGCAACCGTTTGTAAATACTATTTTTTTATTCTGTTTTTTTAATCTTTGCGCAATTTGTTCAATCTCTTCAAAAGTTTTAATATGGGATTCAATTGAACTTTTATGGAGTGAGCTCTTATACTCCTCTATCTCGTCTAAAGTAGCCGTGGCACTACCGATCTTCCCTACAACTACCCCTGCAGCTAAATTTGCAAACTCTAAAGATTTGATAATATCCATATCATTTGCCAAACAATATCCAAGTGAAGCAATTACCGTATCCCCTGCCCCAGTTACATCAAAAACTTCCCTTGCAACGGTTGGTTTTTTAACAACTTCGTTAGAATTGTCTAAAATGGCAATCCCATCTTCACTAAGGGTAACCATAGGAACAGTTAGGTTTGCGGTACCTTGAAGCTTTAAAAGAGCCTCTTTTAAGCTAGTATCATCATTTATTGTAATCCCAGTTGCCAGTTCAGCTTCTTTTTTATTTGGTGTAAGGAGGTAACTTCCGTTGTATTTGCTATAATCATCTCCCTTGGGATCAACCAATACTTTTGTATTGGATTCATCTGCACACCGAATCACGTTTTTCATTAAAGTGTCTGTAATAATACCTTTACCGTAATCTGATATGATTAATACGTTAAATTGCTTTATAATCACGTTTAAATGGGTAATTATTGCTTCCTCTGAATCTTTATAAATTGCATCTTTTGATTCATGGTCATATCGTACGATTTGTTGAGCCGAAGCAATAATTCTACTTTTTTTAGTAGTTTTTCTTGCTTTTTCCCTTACTAAATAGTGATTTGCACCAATATCGTCAAGCATTTGCTTTAATTCATTAGAAGTATTATCTTCACCCACGACAGATATAACAGATACGTCACTCCCCAATGCTTTTAAGTTATTTACGACATTTCCAGCACCGCCCAAGACTGTTGTCTCTTTTTGTACATCTATCACTTGTACCGGAGCTTCGGGAGAAATCCTATCAGTCTTTCCCCAAAGGTAGTGATCTATCATAAGATCACCGATGACTAAAACTTTTGGTTTATCTTCTGTATCCATTATTTCACTTCTTGTTCATAAAGTCTTTTAATCTCTGGAATATAAGCTTTGATACCCTCTTCCATGGAAAAATTAGGCTCATATCCCAAAAATTCTCTTGTAGTTTCAATATTTGCCTCTGTAAAAAATTGGTATGAACCTATAAAAGGATTTGGTATATATTCTTTGCCGTTATCGATACCAAGCTCCTTTTGTAAGATATTAACAATATCTTCAAAACTTCTAGCCTTTCCTGTTCCCACATTGTATACACCGCTTTTTTTAGGATTTGCAGCTTTGATATTTGCTTGGACAATATCCTCTACATAGATAAAATCTCTTAAAATCTTATCACTTCCTTCAAAAAGCTTTGGAGTAAGCCCTTTTAATATTTGGTGTCCAAACTGTACCACCATCGATGCCGTTTTATTTTTAAAAAACTCACGTGGACCGTAAACGTTAAAGTATTTTAGTCCCACAATAGAGATATCCAAGTCTTTTTTAAGATACTCATACGTGATATTGTCCATCATCACTTTTGAAAAACCATATACGTTATTTGGCTTTTCATATCCTACTTCAAATCTGTCGCTGTCCCCGTATGTCGCCCCGGAACTTGCATAGATCATATTTGCCCCATGTTTAATAGCAATTTTTAACAAATCCTCATAAGCATTTACATTAGTTTGCAACATAATATTTTGTTCAGCCACTGTAGTATCAGAGATTGCCGCTTGGTGAAAGATATAATCAAATTTATAGTTTTCTTCTAAAGCTTTTAAAGCCTCTTTATCGTTTATATCCCCGCTTATTACAACTCCTTGAAAGCCAAGAAGATTTTTAAAGTGACCGAAGCTTTTAAGATTCCCGTTTGAAAAAGTTTCCCCGCTTCTAAAAAGATCAAATGCCACCACTGTAGCATCCGGATAATTTTTTTGAAAATAAAAGCAAAGATTACTCCCTATAAATCCAGCCGCTCCTGTTATCAATATCGTTTTACTATTAAAGTCTATATCGTTGTATTCCATTGTTTATCTACTCTTTTTTTTTATTAAAATAGCTCTTATTCTACCATATTTTACATGGATGCAAGGTTATGAAGCCTTTTATACTCATCACATCCTTTTAAAAGCTCCTCTTCATTGCCTTGACACACTATCTCTCCATCTTTAAACACCGCTATTGTATCTGCATTTTTAATAGTACTTAATCTATGGGCTATCACAAATGTGATTTTATCTTTGCTTACCTCATCTAAGACTTCAGTGATAATAGACTCGGATTCATTATCCAAAGCACTTGTAGCTTCGTCAAATATTAAAATTTGCGGTTCTTTATAAAGTGCTCTGGCTATTGCTATCCTTTGTCTTTGTCCCCCGCTTAAATTTGTCCCCGATTCATCCAAAATTGTGTAGATACCGTTTTCTAAGTTTTGTACAAAATCCCAAGCATGAGCTTGTTTTAAAGCTTCTATCACTTTATTCTCATCAAATTCATTTCCAAAAGCTACATTATCGGCAATAGTATCATTGAAGATATAGACTCTTTGAGTCACAATAGAGATGGTATCTCTTAAACTTTTAAAGGTTAAATCTTGAATATTGTGTTGATTCAATTTAATTATCCCTTCAAATGGATCGTAAAAACGCAAAATTAGATTAACCAAAGAACTTTTTCCACCCCCGCTATCTCCTACAAGAGCTATCTTTTTCCCTTTAGAAGCGGTAAGATTAATATTTTTAAGAGCAATTGTTCCGTCATATTTTAAACCAATATTTTCAAAACTGATTGTTTCAATTGTCTCATCTAAACTGTTTTTCCCTTCTAGTATCTCATTTTTTGTATCCAATATTGAGTTTATCCGCTCATTTGCAGCAATTGCAGCTTGAAATTTATTATAAACTGTTGAAAGCCTTTTAATAGGGGTATAGAGCATAAAAAGTGCCGTCATAAATGAGAAAAACGATCCGACACTAAGATTGCCGTTGATTACTTCCATCCCCCCTATTGCAATTACAACAGCTGCTGCGATAGCCCCCACAATTTCCATAAGAGGAGAAACCAGTGCATTTGTTTTAACCCCTTTTATATTCACATCAAAAAACTGTTGATTTAACTTTTTAAAATCTTTCTCTTGCTTTTTTTGGGAATTATTGGCGATAATAATCTCGATATTGGAAAATATCTCATTTAAAATAGAAGTTAATAAAGCTACTTTTTCTTGGGCATGATGAGAAAGTTTTTTCATCTTTTTGGCTAGACGGGAAAGAGGATATACCACCAAAGGCAATACAACTAAACCATAAAAAGCTAGTTTTGGACTTTGATAGATAACAACTCCCACAAGAGCCAGTATTGTCATAAACTCCATAATAATAACAGAGATATGGGAAGATACTGCTGCTTGGATGGCATTGATATCATTGGTAGTTCTACTTAAAAGCTCTCCACTATGTTTTGAATGAAAAAACTTAATATCTTGAATAAGAAGATGGGAGAGAAATTTATCTCTTACCTGCCTTATAATATCAGAACCAACGTAAGAGATGTAGTAGGTTTCTATATAACGTCCAAAACCTTTCATTGCATAAAGCAATACAACTACAAACGGTAAAATTTGAAGCATAGCCGTATCTTTGTTGATAAATATCTCATCAAGCACAGGCTTTATCACATAAGCACTCCCACTGGTTCCAACGGCAACCATAGCCATCCCGATAATTGCATAAAAAATCTTTAATTTATATTGCTTATAATAAGGGACATATTGGGTAAAAAACTTTTTCAACTATTTATTCTCTTTCATTTGTATAACTTCATTTATAACAGATAGAGTGTTTTCAACATTTTTTTCTATACTAAAGTTTTTTACTATCTGCATATTTTTGGCTTTTATTATATTTAATTTTTCCTCATTACTAAGTAAATCATCTATTTTTTGAGCTATTGTATAATCTTTTGAACTCTCCATAACATACTTTGCATCCAAAATTTCACTGGCACCGTTTTGTTTTGTAGTAATTACCACATTTGAATAATTCATCGCTTCTAAAACAACATTTGAAAATGGCTCATATCTTGTAGGGAAAAGAAAAACATCAGAGACTGTATAAAAATCTTTTACATCGGTTCTTGAACCTGTAAATATCACTTTCTCTTTTAATCCTAACTTTATTGCCAGTTCTTTATAAAAATCAATTTTTTTCTCTTTTCCAACGATAAATGCCTGAAAATTTTGATACTTTAGTTTTGAAAGGATAGTTAAAAACTCCTCTACCCCTTTTCTTTTAAAACCGCTTCCCACATATAAAAAAATCTTTTTACCGTTTTTTTTTGTAAAAGAGAATTCTTTTTGAAGATGATTAAGAGATGTTTTAAAGTCAGGTTTTTCCAATGGAATACCGTTATAAATTACTTCTATTTTATCCTCAGCAATTCCATACGTATCGATTATCTGATTTTTAATCATTTGGGAGTTTGCTATTATTTTTTTTGCATTGGTAAAACATTTTTCTTCTAAAAAAATATAAGTTTTATGTAATGGATTTAAAAACGACTTTTTTTCAATCTCTACAAATATCTTATGTACACCATCCCCTGCTCTATAGATATCGGGACAGCTGATTCGCTCTAGTGAAAAATATAAAGAATCTTTTTTCTCTTTACAAACTTTTTTATTAAAAAATAACACCCTTAACCATGAAGGGAAAAATTTAGGAATATTTGAATGGATAAGATTAAACTCTATGCCTCTATTTTGTAACTCTTCACTTAAACGGCTTAAATAAACCTCTGCACCGCCAAATTTTGTTTTATTGGCTCGAACTAAATAAAGCTTGTTCATCTTTACTCAATTTATAAAGTACCAAACTACCAGCAATAACAATAAATAAAACTTTTCCAACTTCCCCTTCAAATAGACCATTCATAGTATTATTTAATAAATAGGCAAAAACAACTGGTAAAAAAACTATTATTGCCAAATTGCTTTTACTTTTAATTAAATAATATACACTTATGCCAATAATAGTCAGTAAAACCAATAAACCGAGTACACCATTTGTTAGTAATATTTGAATATAAAGGTTATGGGGATTTAATTTATCCCTATTACTCTCAAGAAAAAAAGTCCTTATATAATCTAACTTAATATTTTTATTTATAAAATCAACATACTTTTGCTGACTGCATACTTCATAGTTCTTTTTCCAACCAAATCCATAACCTAATATTAAAGAATCTTTAATACAATTTAACTCTACTTTCCATATACCCACCCTTCCAGAAAATGCTGATTCTTCCGTTATATCAAAAGCACTCAAAGGCTTACCACTAATATTAACAACTATAAGTATTAAAGCTATAAATAAACATAAAATAAGTACAAAATTTTTTATAGAATATTGTATCTTACTTCTAAATTTTATTATTATAGTTAAAAGCGTTGTTAAACATAAAGTATATATGACTGCATCTGACTCATAATTTATTGTTAAAAGTAAACTTGTAAACAATAAGATACTATATATAACCTTTTGAATTACAGATAACTGCTGATACTTATAAATAAAATAACCAATAGAAATTGAAAGATAAAATGAAGCTTTAAGTGCATATCCACTATAGTACTTCAATCTCTTTTGTGTTTCTGTTGTTAAGTCTAATTGCGCAAAAAAAGAAAATTGTATTACTTCAAATAATGACAATATAGTCAAAATCCCAAAAGATGTAATTAAGACATATATTAAATATTCAAGCTTATTTTTTGTGTTAAATACGGAAACTACTACTACAAATATATAAATCTGTTCAAATAATGTTTGTCTAATTGCCCTAAAGCTTTGTGAAACCTCAATTTGGTTTATCAGAATAGATATAATAGACTCCATTAAAAATAATATAATCAACACAAATAAAATATTACGGACATTAACTGAAATAAGTTTTTTAATCAGCAAATAAATAAAAAATGAAAAAGAAAGAACTAAAAATATATTCTTCATTGCTGCAGTATGAGGTATAGGTAAAAAAAACAAATAGAGACTAAATAAAACTATAAAAGTATTTAGACTATAATTGCCCTTGTTAAAAATTTGAAACAACTTGACTCCTAGGGATTTTATTGGCGTATTTTATCTATTATTTACTTTTATATCCATTATTTTTTATCCTGAGTTTCTTTAGGACAAAGCAGTTAAAATCCAAAAAACTTATAATTCAAACTGCTAAAATCGGAGATTATGTAAATACAACCATTACCTTGGATACCTTAAAAGATTCATGTGATATTATAATTGATGAGATAAATTACTCTCTAGCTACAAATGAAAGTAAGATTAATAATATTTATACAATAAATAACCTTAAAAAGAATAAATTCAAAGCTATTTTTACCCTATTTTTTAATAATTATGAAAATGTATACGTTATGATGCCAAATAGTTTTAATACTTTTTTAGCATCTCTTAGTTTTGCCAAAAATAAAACTATCCTTCAAACATATTCCACAAAATGGTATGTAAAATTATTAAGTACTGGCTTTAGAAAAGTTATCCATACAAAAGAAAATCTCACATTGGATAGTTATGTAAAGATGGTCAATCCTAGCTATTCATATAAAGATTTTTGTAAAATTTTACCCCTTATTCCCAGCGATACTGATTTTGATGCAAATTTCAAAGTAGGAATTTCACTTAGTGCAGGAAATAAACTAAAAACCATAGATAAAAACACTTGGGGGGAAATCTTTTCTATTCTCTGCAATTTTAATATTTCAATCTACTTTTTTGGTGTCAAAAAGGAAGAGAAATATTTAGCCGATATAATACCCTTAATAGAAAAATACAATTTAAACTATATTTCACTTTTAGGAAAAACAAAACTTGAAAACCTTCCTTATGAAATTTCTAAAATGGACCTTTATATCTCAAGTGATACCGGAAACAGCTATATTGCCGATACTCTTCATATCCCTCTTATTAACTTTGCAGGACCTTGTTATATGAAAGAGCAAAGACCAGTGGGAGAAAATGTATTGATAATAGAATCAAATGCACCTTGCGTACCGTTTTCTTTTATATTTAATGCACCTTATGAATCAAAGTGTAATAACTTGTATACTATAAATGAAAAGCAAGAGAAACAAATAGCTAGTTTTGTATCAATGACTTATACAAAGATTCAATCTTAGCTGTTGTGACTTTTATATCAAAATTCTTCTCAGCTAATTCTCTTGATTTTTTCTCAAACTCTTTAATATCTGAATTAAAGACTTTTAAAATAGCTTCAGTTAAAGCATCTATATTGCCTGCTTTAAAAGTATAGCCGTTTATATTATCAAAAACTTGCTCTTTGTTTCCACCGTTTGCACTAGCGACAATAGCTTTTGAACAAGCCATTGCTTCTAAAAGTACACGAGACAATCCTTCCCAGTATGCACAGAGTAAAAATATTTTACTTACACTCATAATCTCTTGGATTAAAGTTGTTTCTCCAAATAAGATAACTTTGTCATGTAAATTATTCTTATTAATAAAAGATTCAACTTGATGTAAATATTCCTGTTTCTCCGTCCTATCTTTTCCTACAATCAATAATTTTATCGTAGGGTATTTTTCATGTATTCTATTAAATGCCTCTAAGAGATCTAGTATCCCTTTTCTTTGCTCTATCGAAGCAATGGTAGTAATATACTCAAATCCATCGTCTAAACCTAAGGTTTTTAAAGATTCTTGTTTATTTTTTATTTTATACTTTTCTAAATCAATTCCGTTATGTATAGTCATAAGTTTGTTTTTATCTGCATAATACATATGCTCTGCTGTATCATAAGATACCGTCACTATTTTATCTGCATATTTATTAATATATTTTGCTAACTTGATACATCTTTTTTCTTCTGGATTTTCTCTTACAAACCATACCACTTTTTTCTTTAGAAATTTTGCAGCAATTGCAGGATATTTATAATAAGAAGTAAGAGTATTGAGATGAACGATATCAATTGATTCTTTTTTAATAATTTTTATAACATCCAAAATTAAAGGGATTGATAAGAAACCTCTTTTTCTTGCCACATATACTTTAAAACCTTCACGTCTAGCTTGTTCTACAATTGGTCCATTCTCGCCAAATAAATAAACTATTTGAAAGCTATTCTTATCAATAAATCTACCTACATTAAGACCTGAAATTGGACTTCCTCCAAGTGCCGCACCGTGAGATACTACTAAAATATTTTTAATTTTCACTCAATACTTCTTTATATTGATTTTCTAATCTATTTGCAACAAGGGTAGGAGAAAAAAACTTTAATCTTTCATTATAAAATTGAAACAATTCTTTTTCTGTTATTTCATCCAAGTTTTCTAATTTAATTATATTATCAACAATAGTATCACTATTTTTTACTTCACAATAATATGGATATTCTTCTCCTAATATCTCAATAATACCGCCACATTTTGAAGGCAATACTTTAATTGAATTATACATACCCTCTAAAACTGTCAATCCAAATGGTTCAAAATAAGATGGAAAAAGTAAAATATCACAAACTTGCATTAAAGAATAAAACTTTTCGGAACTTACAAAGCCCATTTTTTCAATTTGTAAAGTGTCATCTATTTCTGTAGTAATATTTCCGCAAAGAAATAATTTATATTTAATATTTAGCAATTCTAATTGTTTCAAAGCTTCTACTATTTCGTTATAACCCTTTTTTGTATCAGTACCTGCTCCAAATAAAAGTTTAATTTCATTATCTGATTGAATCTTGTGTGTATTGTCAAAGCTAACTTTATCAAGATCAAAGGAAACTGGGTTAAGTACAAAAGAGCTTTTTTTTATAGTATTTGTAGTCTTCACAATATACTCTTGCGTCGCTTTACTAACTCCTAGTATTCGATCACAGCAATTTGGTATAATTGGCTTTTTAAAATGTAAATGATAATGACAAATTACTTTAGGTTTGTATTTAAGCATTTTTAATATTTTATCTACCAGCTCATGTCTATTATGAAAATGTAAAATTTGTGGTTTTTCCCTATTTAAAATTTTAATAATTCTACTATATGTAAAACAATTCAAATTTAAAAGCTTATTAAAAACACGATTTTTATATCTATCTTCAGGCACTACATAATATTTTACTTTATTTTTATATTCTTCAATATACTTTCTATCATGGGATACAGATACTGAAAGCATTTCAAAATTTTGAATATTGTCTAAAAAACTTTGTATTACTTTTTGTGCACTACCATGCTCTTGTTCAAGCATATTATAATGAAAATCAATATAAGCTACTTTAATCATAATGTTAGACATTCCTTTTTATCTATTTGTAATATATCTGTTATGATTATACCAAGCTGAAATTAGATAAAGCCTCAAAATATATGCCTTTGCCTTATCTGAATATTTCTTATTGTTGATGATAATATCATA
>JBNKLC010000023.1:0-23408 GCA_050292155.1 Arcobacteraceae bacterium | reverse complement strand
TACTTCTTTCCCTTCTTTAATTTGTTTTCGTAATTCTTCTTTATTTAAAATATTCATTTGTAAATCCTTCAAATAAATCTATCAGATCATTATACCTAATAGATTAAATTTTTGGATTTACACAGTTAGTTTTACACTACCCTTGTATACTTTAGAGTTTTTTTAATCTTAACTTATCTTTTTTAATACAATCATACTTTTTATTATTGTTCAAAAAGCTTATATATTATATTTGTATTGAATATAAAAAAAGGCTGAGCCAAAGCCCAACCTTTTAAAAGTAACGTTGAAGATTCTTAGAATTTATATTCTAAAGAAACCGCAGCGTTATCGTAATCAGTAGAAACTTTAGCATTAGCAGCAGTTTGTGTTTCCATTTCAGCTACAGAGTAGTGAGCACCGATTGTGAAGTTTTTAGACATTTTATAATCAACTTGAACTAAGAACTCATCAAAGTCACAACCATAAGCGGTATCTTTTGCAGTATCAATGTCACTATAATCATCATATTCACCAGTTACATAAGAAACATCAAATGTCCAGTTATTAACAGGAATAGTTACACCGATTAACCATGCTTGTGCATCATCTAAATCATCAATAGATAAGATCTCTGAACCAAAGTCAAGTGTAGAATCAGTATCATTAGTTAAGTCAAGACCTGCTCCACCTTGTTTTGAATCAGTTTGACCGTAAGCGATATATGGAGTAGCTACACCAAAGTCAGCAGAAACAGAAACTTGTAACATCTCAGCATCATCATCTAAACCATTGTAACCAGCACCTGGAGTAGTTAAATCATAATCAGCTTGAGCATATTTTAATCCAACATTTACAATATCAAATTTTGCATCAAGTAATAATGCCCAAGAATCAGCATCTAGTTGATTGTCTGGAGTAGCAGAAAGAGCAGTAATACCAGATAGGTTTGCATACCATAACTGAGCATTAACTGGACCCATTGAACCAATTACAGCAGCAGCAGAAATATCAGTGTTTCCTAAAGCAACAGCAGCAAAAGGAGTAGTAGCTGTAGATAAACTATTAACAGTATTTGCTCCAGCAGATGCATTAGAACCAGTAAAATGAGCAGCAGCTAAAGTTACAGGACCTGCAGCAAAAAGTGCTTTAACACCGTTTCCTCTTTCATCGTCAAACCATGGAGCACCGATACCTTGTTTACCAACCATAGCAGTAACAGGACCGTTAGCATATTGGAAATATACTTTAGTTACATTTACAGTTGATTCTCTATCGTCTCCTGCAGCAGAACCAGTAACGATTCCTCCATTATTTCTAGTTGAGTTATAAGTATCACCTTCCATACCAAATACAGCAGTAACGTTATCGTTTACAGGAATCTTAGCAGTAATATCCCAGTCTAAATCCCAGTCGTCAGTAGTAACTTCGTTAGTATTAGCAACGTTTGAATCTTCGTTTGTATAATCGTACTCAACTTCCATTTTACCAGAGATTGATACACCTTTGATTGCTTCTTCTAAAGAACCTGCAGATGCAGTTGAAGAAAGACCAGCAACCGCTAAAGCAGCTACAAGTGACATTTTGATTGTGTTTTTCATTTGTTTCCTTTGTTTTAAATTTCGAAATCTAACAGTTGCGCAAGAGAACTCTTTCACAATGTTATCGGCAAGTTTAACTCTATAAAGCTTATATAAAACTTAAACACAACCCAAAAGAGTGACAAGTATATAATATTAAGCTAAATTTAAGAATATGTATAAGTGATAGTGGTGTATAGTATTTATTGAGTTCTAAAGAGCTTTTTATCATATATATTGTACAATCGCGGTTATAATTAATATAAGAAGGCATTGGATGACTAAGTATATATTTGTAACGGGTGGAGTATTAAGTTCTTTAGGGAAAGGTATCACAAGTGCATCGATAGCAGCACTTTTAAAGCAAAGCGGTTTTGATGTAAGTATGTTAAAAATCGATCCGTATCTAAATGTGGATCCAGGAACCATGAGTCCACTAGAACATGGAGAAGTTTTTGTAACAGCCGATGGAGCTGAGACTGATCTTGATATAGGACACTATGAAAGATTTATCTCTAAAACTTTATCCAAAGGGAATAACTTTACTACGGGGCAGGTTTACAGCTCGGTTATCCAAAGAGAGCGTGAGGGTGGATATTTGGGTCAAACTATTCAAGTGATTCCCCATATTGTAGATGAGATTAAAAGTAGAATTTACGTTGCGGGTAAGGGGCATGACTTTTTAATAGTGGAGCTTGGTGGAACTGTCGGAGATATCGAGGGCTTACCTTTTATGGAAGCGGTTCGTGAGTTTCGGCATGAAAATCCAAAAACTACTACTATGAATATCCATGTTACACTTGTACCTTATATCGCAGCAGCTGGGGAGCTGAAAACAAAACCTACACAACACTCTGTCCAAGAGCTTCGACGTATCGGTATTATGCCTCATTTACTTGTATGTAGAACGGAGAAAAAACTACCGAGTGATTTAAAAAGAAAACTTGCATATTCTTGTGACGTAGATGAAGATGCCGTTATAGAAGCAGGGGATGCCAAGACTATTTATCAAGTACCTATGAACTTTTTAAAAGAGGGTATTTTAACACCTATTGCAAAACATTTTGAGCTTAAAGAGATTAAGCCCGATATGGATCAGTGGGATAGCCTTGTAAAACATATCATCGCTCCAAAAGATGAGATCAATATCGCTTTTGTAGGAAAATATCTTGAACTTAAAGAATCATACAAGTCACTTATAGAGGCACTAACTCACGCTGGAGCACATCTTAATGCCAATATTAACATCAATTGGTGTGACAGTGAAAAGATAGAGCAAGAGGGTGCTAAAAAAATTATCGGTGATTCTCAGTGTGTGCTTGTAGCAGGTGGTTTTGGAGAGAGGGGCGTTGAGGGGAAAATCGAAGCGATTCATTATGCAAGAACTAACAACTTACCGTATCTTGGGATCTGTCTTGGGATGCAGTTATCTATTATAGAGTATCTGAGAAATGTTGTTGGAATAGATGAAGCAAACAGTGTGGAGTTTGATAAAGATACAAGCGAACCTGCTATTTATCTTATCGAGCAGTTTTTAGACACAGAAGGAAGCGAACAGGTAAGAACTTTTGAATCTCCAATGGGTGGAACGCTTCGGCTTGGAGAGTATCCGTTTGAACCTGTAAAAGGGAGCCATCTTGAAGCTGCTTATGGAAGTGGAATATCGTATGAGAGACATCGACATAGATATGAGGCGAATCCTGAATATAAAGAGATACTTGAAAAAAACGGTATGAAAATCACGGGGCAGTCAAACGGTCTAATCGAAGTTGTTGAGATTCCTGAGCATCCTTGGTTTGTAGGGGTACAGTTTCATCCTGAGTTTACAAGTAGCTTACAAAAACCAAATCCTATCATATTTGATTTTGTCAAAAACGGTTTAAATACAAAGTAGAGACAGATGACAAGAAAAGAGAAAATAGAAAAAAACCAAGAGGCACTCAAAGACAATCCGGAACTGGACAAAATGTCCGCAGAGGTTATGGATCATATGATAAATCCCAAAAACTACGGGAAACTGGCGCATCCAAGCGGTGTAGGACAAGCGGTAAGTCCAAAGTCAAATGAGTTTGCCAATATCTATATAGAGGTGGAAGATAATATTATCAAAGATATCTCTTTTGGATGCAGGTCGTGTCAAGATACTACCGTTTCTGGTTCAATTTTTACTACTATGGTAAAAGGGACAACTGTGGAAGAGGCACTGGAAATTATGAATCAAATGGATGAGCAGATACAAATAGCTCCCAAAAAGCAACAAATTGCTTCACGAATGATACTCCGAGCCTTTGAATCAGCCGTGCAAAATATGGAAAATAGAAAAACGATGTTAGACCAAGAGATGCTCAGTGTGGAGCTTTAAAAGCTATTGACTTTATTTTTTAGTTTTGTTATAATTCTCTTGAAATAGAATTTTAGCCATACTCTGTCGTGATTAAAGGGTGTATAGCTTTAGGTGGGGAGAGTCGACGCTTCCCACCTTTTTTTATGCCTATGCATCCAAAGTCACGATAGAAGGAGGGAAAAGTGACTAAAATTCTATTTATTATACTTTTGGTAGCAATTATTGTTACCAAACTGTATTAAAAGACTTTTGGGAGTAGTCTTTAAACACTCCCTCCTCCTTAAATCCAAAAAACTAAGAGAAAATGAATAGAGACAATATCCCTTTTACCGTATCGCAACAAAAGATACTCCAAGATATAAAAGATGATTTTTATATGTGGAATGAAACCTCTTTTGAGGAGTTATTTCCGCAAGAATTAATTGAAAAGTATACAGGGAAACAACTCTCCAAAAAAATTTTTGAATTTTATGTACAAAAACACAAAGAGCTGCAAGAAAAACCAAACGATTATAACACTTTTGAAGACGTAAAATATGAGACTAGAAAATATACTTTTCATAAAATAAGTAAAAGTGGCATGGGACTAGGAGCTTGTCCCGTTGCCAGTGAGGGGACTAGGTGTTGTAATCTACTTACTTTGGATGCGGTTGAGAGTTGCGGATTTGATTGCTCTTATTGTTCTATTCAAAGTTTTTATAATCAGAATAAAATAGGATTTGATAAAGATTTTAAAAACAAGCTTGAAAACTTAAACCTTAATCCCCATCAAACGTATCATATAGGAACGGGGCAAAGTTCGGATTCTCTTATGTGGGGAAACCGTGCAGGGATTTTAGATGTTTTATTTGATTTTGCCAAAAAAAATCCAAATGTAATACTTGAATTTAAAACCAAATCAAACAATATCAAATATTTTTTAGAACATGAGGTTCCAAAAAACATCATAGTCACTTGGTCTTTGAATACCCCGACTATCATCAAACATGAAGAACATCTAACAGCTACATTGGATGAGCGAATAGCAAGTGCCAGGGACTTGGCGGACAAAGGAGTGTTGGTAGGGTTTCATTTTCATCCAATTGTGGTATATAAAGACTATTTAAAAGAATATAAAAAGATATACGATGAACTTATTGCAAAATTTACACCCGATGAGGTGGTTTTAATCTCCATGGGAACTCTTACATTTATCAAGCCCGTTATCAAACAACTACGGATGCGTAAAATGAAAACAAAGATTTTACAAATGCCTTTTGAAACTATAAATGGCAAACAATCATACTCTATAGAAACCAAAAAAGAGATGTTTACACACCTGTATAAAAGTTTTCAACCATGGCATGGCAAAGTTTATTTTTATATGTGTATGGAGGCACACTCTTTATGGAAAGATGTATTTGGTTATGAGTATTCAAGCAATAATCAAATGGAAGAATTTATGAAAAATGCCTATATGGAGAAAATCCAAAAAAATCAAACCCAATAAGAAAAAGCTTTATTATTGGGTTTGAGATGATAATTATCCTACGGTTACATCGTTGTTTCGTTTTTTAAAATATTCTTTATCTACTTTACAAAGAGGACAAGCCCCTGGAGGTTTTTTCCCTCGGTGTACATGACCGCATACTTCACATACCCACTCTTCATCTTCGTCGCTTTCAAAGAATCCCTCAGCTTCAAGAGCTTCAAGCAATTCTCTATACTCACGTTCGTGTTCAACTTCAACTTTACCGATTGCTTTAAACATTCGAGCAATCTCTTTAAGTCCCTCTTCTTTTGCAATCTCTTCAAACTCAGGGTACATAATTTCATGCTCGTATTTTTCCCCCTCGGCTGCATAGATAAGGTTTTTGGATGTTTGATCCATCTCAAAATCGTTTACAAGTTTATTGTATGCTTTAAACTCTGCCATAGCATGATATTTTTCATTATCAGCCGCTTCTTGTAAAAATTTTGCAATCCTATGGTATCCCTCTTCAAAAGCAATATCGGCAAAAAACTCATACTTGTTTCTCGCTTGAGATTCCCCTGCAAAAGCTTTCATAAGATTTACTGCCGTTAAGTTCTCGGTGGTACATTCCATATCTACACCGCAACAGGTTAGTGTCCCACCGCCTACATTTTGTACTTCAACTTCATTTCCACATTTTGGACATTTGTATGTTTCATATTTTTTCATTTTTTTATTCCTTTTAAAATTTCTAATGGATAATTTTTTTCCATTAGAAATTCTACACCTATTTAACTTAAGTAAATATTAAGGGTAACTTTTAGCTTAAGAATTAAAAACTTTAAATGAATAGTGTTATAATTTTGCTTTAATAGTATCAAGGATGTATATGTTTCATGAAATGGTTGGTTTTATTGTAGATACCGTAGGAAGTTTAGGATATATAGGGGTATTTGTAATGATGTTTTTGGAAAGCTCATTTTTCCCTTTCCCAAGTGAAGTAGTGATGGTACCTGCGGGATATTTGGCGGCACAAAACGAGATGAATATCTTTATAGCAATTTTTGCAGGGATTTTAGGAAGTTTGGCAGGTGCGGTATTTAACTACTTTTTGGCAGTTAAATTTGGAAGGGCTTTTTTAAGTAAATATGGCAAATACGTACTTGTAAAGGAAGAAACCTTAGAAAAAATGGAAGATTTTTTTGCAAAGCACGGGCATATCTCAACCTTTAGCGGACGCCTTATCCCTGCCGTACGTCAATATATCTCGCTTCCTGCTGGACTGGCTCGGATGGATATTTGGAAGTTTTCATTATATACAAGTTTGGGTGCAGGAATTTGGGTTTTGATTTTAACTCTTCTAGGATATTTTATAGGACAAAACGAAGCTTTGCTTAAAGAGTATCTTCAAGTTATCATTATATCGATACTTGTATCTCTTGCAATTTTAATCCTTTTTTATATAAGATTGAAACTAAAACGCGGGATAATCAAAAGATGAAGTATGCAATAGTTACTGGATATAGCTCAGGTATCGGCAAAGCGATAAGCCAAAAGCTTGAAAAAAACGGGTTTAAAATTATCAAACTAAACTCGCGCCTTGAAGACACAAGCTCTTTGGAAAAAGAGATAAAAGATATTTTAAAAGATACACAAATCGATCTTTTGGTAAATTGTGCCGGAATCGGGGTGTTTGAGCCTCACGAAGAGATAAGTATCGCTAAAATAAAAGAGTTGATTGATATTAATTTAACGGCACCTATAATTCTCTCAAATCTTCTCCTTAGAAGCTTGAAAACAACACAAGGACATATTATTAATATCACTTCAATCGAAGCAACAAAACATTCAAAGTTTTCAGCTCTTTATACTGCTACAAAAAGTGGACTAAGAGACTTTGGACTGTGTTTATTTGAAGAGGTACGAAAAAGTGGAGTAAGGGTTACAAATATCAATCCCGATATCACTCAAACAAATTTTTTTAATCAGTTGAAGTTTGAGCCTTCATCAAAAGAGGATACGTATCTTTTATCCCGGACGATAGCAGATACGGTTAAAGAGGTCTTAAATAGCAAAGGGGTAATTACCGATTTGACTATTCGACCTCAGAAATTTGAGATTAAGAAAAAATAGTATTTTTCTTAATTATGTGATTGAACCGTATCCTTTCCGATAAACTCTTTTTCATCGGCACTTGAAACAATTAATTTGGCTAGTTGATCTGTCTGTATCGCTATATCGTGTGTCTGACCTGCCACTGTTGCATTTTGCTGTGTTTGTTGGTCAAGTTCACTGATAGCGTCGTTGATCTGTTCAATACCGCTTTGTTGTTCTTTAGAAGCTGATTCAATATCTTTAATAAGCTCAATTGTTTGTGCAATATTTTCCCGTAAAGTTTCATATCCTTTGATCATCTCATCTGAGATTTTCTTTCCACCGTTTGCTTTATTTGTAGCATTTTCAACCAATGCTTTTATCTCATTTGCTGCTTCGGCACTTCTTGATGCTAGATTTCTGACTTCTTGTGCAACGACTGCAAATCCTTTACCTGCTTCTCCTGCAGTTGCCGCTTCTACTGCTGCATTGAGAGATAAAATATTTGTTTGAAATGCTATTTGATCGATTACGCTGATTGCTTCACTGATAGCTTTTACCTCATCATCTATTTCGTTCATGGCGGTTGTAGTTTGGGAAGCGAGTGTTTCTCCTTGCGATGCGGACTTGGTTACTTGCGATGCAAAAGAGGACATTTTAATTACATTTTCCGTGTTGCTTGAGATGGTGCTTGTCATCTCTTCCAATGCAGCAGCAGTTTCTTCCAAACTTGCCGCTGCTTCATTGGAAGCATTATTAAGTATATCTACGTTTTTAAGAAGTATGTTTGAACTTTGTTCCAAAGTAAGACCATTAGATTTATTTTCTGTAAGCATATCGGTAATAATATCGGCAAGATGATTTAATCCTTTTGAAACTTTCCCCACATCATTTTCTACTCTATCGGTAAAATCAAGTTTTGCATAATTATTCAGTACTCTATCTATTTTATTAATATCTTCACAAACATGTTTTGTAGTTTCTTCAAGCATATAATTAAAATTTGTTTTTAACTCTTCAAGGCTTTCATTAGAAGTTGATTTAACTACTTTTTGTTTTAAAATACCTGCATTTACTCCGTCTACGACTCTTTTTACATCTTCGATAAGGGCTTTATCTTCTTCTATCAAATTTTTTGTTTTTTGGATATTTTGATTGACCACTTTTGACATAGCTCCTATTTCATCTTTGGAATCTACTTGCATAAGAGCGACATCGTTTTTTTCTCTATTAAGATAAGCAAAGAAATTAAGTAATCCCTCTTGAAAATGCTCTATTGGTTTTACAATATATTTTACGGAGATTATAGATACTAGCACAACCATAATTATAGAGATAATCAATGCAATCGCTATGGTTTGGATTATACTTGCTTGTATCTTCTCATTTGCGTCATTTTGAAGCTCTTGAACTTTTTGTTCAATATCATCTACATAAGCTCCTGTTCCTACTATCCATCCCCATGGTTTAAACTCTTTGACATATGAAAATTTTGGTTGAGGCTTTTTAATCCCGGGTTTTGGCCAAGAGTATTTGACCAATCCTTCGCCGTCTTTTGAACACACTTTTACCATTTCATTAAATAAAAACAATCCATTTGGGTCTTTAAGTTTAGAGAGGTCTTTCCCGTCTAAAGAAGGTTTGATAGGATGCATAACCATTTTAGGCTGAGTATCGTTTATCCAAAAATAACCACTTTTACCGTATCTCATTTGAGATATTGTTTTCAGTGCTTCTTGTTTCATTTTAGAAGATACGTCATCCACGTAAGCCCCTGTACCGATTACCCAATTAAAAGGTTTAAAAAGTTTTACGAAAGAAACTTTAGGCTGAGGTTTATCAAATCCCGGTTTCGGCCACACATAGTCCACAAAACCGCTGCTGTTGCTATTTCTTACCGCATTTGCAAATTCACTGAATATTTTTTTGCCGTTTTTATCTTTGAAGTTTGCCAAATCTTTTCCATCTAAAGATGGCTTGATAGGATGCATAATCATTTTAGCATCCATATCGTTTATCCAAAAATAACCGCTTTCCCCGTATCTTGTTTGATTCACGATATCTTTTACTATTTTTTTTATTTCAGCTTTGCTTTTTATCCCTTTGTACATATCGTACTGTTTTTCAATAATTGAAAACAGGAGATTTGTCTGCTCTTTTAGATAGCTTGAGACTTCTGCTTTAATCTTATCTTTTGCAGTTCTATGGTAATAACTCTCTAAAGTTTTCATTGCTACAGATACATAGTTTTTCAGTTCATGCTCTTTGTTTTCATAAGCATCTTTTGTATAGTGCTCGATATTGGATTGTGACAATTTTTTGATACTTACGATTGAATTGATCATAGTAACGAATGCGATCAAAATTATAGTAGTAAGCACTACAGTTAAGATCTTTTTTTTAAACGACATATTACGCATAGCTTTTCCTTAGTATATTTATACTTAAATATTTCTCATAGAATATAAATAAAAAAATTATCTATAACTTATGGGAGAAATTGTAACATTATTTTGGTAACGAAGTGGTCACATATTAGTCTCAATACAATAATATTTTAAAAACTATTAAAAGTGGCTTTATAGTATTCTTCGAAACTTTTGGCACTCATAGGTTTGGCAAAATGGTATCCTTGAACTTCATCGCAGCCAAACTCTTTAATAAGATCAAGAACCTCTTGATTTTCAACCCCTTCTGCGATTGAGCGAAGGTTGAAGCTTTTTGCCATTTGGATTATAGTTTTTACTATATTGGCATCATCTTTATCCACGAGTACCTCTTTTACAAACGACTGGTCTATTTTTAGTTTATCAACCGCAAATTTTTTCAGGTAAGCTAAACTTGAGTATCCTGTACCAAAATCATCGATTGAAAGTTGTACTCCAAGCTCCTTGATCTCCCTTACGGACTGTAAAACATTTTCGGTATCGTGTATCAGTATAGATTCAGTGAGTTCAAGTTCCAAATATTTTGGATCAAGATTTGAACTTTTAAGAGCTTTTTTTACCACTTTTAGAAGATTACCCCTTTTAAATTGGATAGCGGAGATATTGACTGCCACTAAAATTTTTTTGCCTTGTTTATGCCAAAGTGCAGCTTGGGTACAAGCTTCTTGTATGACCCATTCCCCTATAGGGACTATAAGACCCGTAGACTCGGCTATTGATATAAAATCCATTGGAGGCACCATCCCTGAGAGAGGATGTTCCCATCTAATCAATGTTTCCACACCTATAATCTTATTTTGTGAGATATCTATTTGCGGTTGGTAGTGCAAAATAAATTCTTTATTTTCTATAGCACTTTTGAGATCATTTTGTATTTCGAGCATATGAAGAAGATTATGTTTCATCTGCTCGTTAAATATACGATAATCATTTTTCCCATTCTCTTTTGCTTTATACATGGCTGCATCTGCATTTTGTAAAAGGATCTCAAAAGAGTTGCCGTGATCGGGATAGATAGAGATACCAATCGAAGCGGATAAAGAGATGGTATGATGGGTTGTTTGAAAAGGTGCTTTAAATTGTTCAAGCAGTGTTTCACATTTATCCGTTGCTTCGATTATATCGTTAAGTTCGGGAAGTATTACGATAAATTCATCTCCACCTTGTCTACTTATAGTATCGCTCCCTCTAATGCAGCTTTGAAGTCTTGCTGCAACTTTTTTTATAATCTCATCACCGACAGAGTGTCCTAATGAGTCGTTGATAGTTTTAAACCCATCAAGATCTATAAATAAAATAGCAGCTTTTTTACCTAGACGTTCTGTTCTGGAAAAAATCTGAGTTGCTCTATCTTTTGCCAAAAGACGGTTTGGAAGAGCCGTTAAGATATCGTGATGAGCCATAAACTCTATACGTCTTTCTATATTTTTACGCTCGGTTATATCTTTTGTTACCACTATAGATTGGATAGGAGAGGTATTTGGTATCATAATTACCGAAATTTCATGTTCTCTGATTAGCCCTTTTTTTGTTAATAGGTTTATTGTATATGTATTAGGGACATCTTCTCCTGCCAAACGTTTTTGGTGCATTAATGCTACTTTTTCCCTATCATCGGGATGAACAGCTTCTAAAAAGTCGGGTTTATCTTTAGCAGAAATATCTCCGTAATATTCTTTTTCCAGGTTGGTATCGTTTGTATAAATATATTTTCCGTTTTCTATAACATGTAAACCTAGACCCGCTTTAGCTACACTTTTAAGTAAAGTATCCTGGAAATCTTTTTGTTTGGTAATTTCACGCTCAATTTTTTTCATTTCCGTTATATCTTTTGCTACAACAATGATTTGAACCGGATCGGTATTTGGAACAAGTACTATTGAGAGTTCATGTTCTTCAATTTGACCTTTTACTCCAACTACCCTGATTGTATAACTACTAGGGACATCTTCTCCTGCTAAACGCTTTTTATACGTCTGCATCACTTTTTCTTTATCTTCGGGATGAATTGTTGTTAGAAAATCAGGCTTTGTTTGGGAGAGTTTTTTCGGATCATAGCCATATTCTTTGGCAATTGCATAACTATTGGTATAAATATATTTGCCATTTTCAATAACACTTAAATTTAATCCTGCTTTGGATACCCCGCTAAGTAAACTATCTTGAAACTCTTTTTGTTTTAATGTTTCTTTTTCAAACTCTTTTAATTTGCTAATATCACGTCCAGTTGCCAATACACTTTCAATTTCCCCCTTTTCATTATATTCCGGTACTATATGAATAAGACTGATTAAGGTCTCATTTTTTGCATTTTTCCAAACAAGTTCAAAGTTGCTTTCTATACCACTTTGTAATACCCCTTTTAAAGTGTCTTCATATTCTATCGCACTTGATGTTTTCATATAATGAGTAGGTTTTTTATCCAAAAGTTCATCTTTTGTTTTTCCTGCAATCTTACAAAATGCAGGGTTTGCATACGTCCTTTCACATTTTTTGTTGTATCTTGCAATAGTATCAGGGGTATGTTCGGCTAATGTTCTAAATTCCCTTTCATTTTCTAAGATACGTTTTTCATATGCTTTTCGTTCAGTAATATCACGAGCAATAGCCATACAATAGGGTATATTATTATACATAAAGTAGTTTACCTCTATCTCTACGGGAAAAGTTATACCGTCCTTTTTTATATGCTCAACTTCTAGGGTAAGTATTTTTTGTTGTTCTAATTTGTCCCAAAATAGCTGCCAATTTTTTTGTGACCAATTTGCCGAATCAACATCATCTACTTTTAGTTGAAGTAGTTTTTCCTCGGTATATCCCAAAGTTTTACATGCCCCTTTATTTACATATTCAAAACTTGAGTCCTTATTTATCAAAAATACCGAGTCGTGTATATGATCAAGTGCAAATTGTTTTAAAAGAAGTTCTCTATTTGCTTCTTGTAGTTTAGTGATATCATGCCCGATGCCAAGTGCCCCTATTATTTTACCTGTATGGTTTCTTTCTGCTACTAAGTGAATGTTATGGGCTACTTGCACACCGTCATTTTTTCTGATCCATTCAACAATCACATTGTCAGACTGCCCTGTTTTTATAACTTGGGATATTTGTCCTTGATATTCTTCAACAGGCATATTGAGTATATCAAAAAAAACTCCCCATTGTGTCTCCGGTTTATACCCGCAAAGTTGATCTTCAGGTATTCCGGATTGTTTGGAAAAAGTTGGATTGGCATAGATACGCGTAGCATCTTTATTATATCGCATAATGATATTTGGAGAGTTCTCTGCCAATGTTCTAAACTCTTCTTCTGTTTTTTCTAACTCTTTTTGTGCGGTTAGATCAAGACTTATTGCCAAAATAGTCTCAACATTACCGTTATCGTCAAACTCCGGAATAAGATTGTGTAAAAAATATTTTCGAGAATTGTTTGCCAAGATAAACTTAAGCTCCACCGTAGTTGATCGCTTTGTCTCAAAGACGCTATCCAAAGCTTTTTTTAAGTGACTAATAGACTCGTCGTCTATTAATTTTACATCAAAAGGAGTTTTTCCTACAAGTTCTTTATAGCTTTTGCCCACAAGCTCTTCAACTGCTGGATTTACGTATAACCTTTTAAAATTTTTATCGAATCTATAAATAGGAGTTTTTGCATTTTGAACCAAAGTTCTAAATTTTTTCTCACTGTGTGCCAACTCTTTTTGGGTAGTTATATCATGCCCGATAGCCAAAACACTCTCAACACTGCCGTCACTTGCAAATTCAGGCACATGGTTATGGATAAAATATTTTTTACTTCCGTTAGGTAGCACAAAAAGAAGCTCGACACTATCATTTTGTTTCGTATCGAATACTTTTTTTAAACTATTCATCAATACTTCATCATAATCGGGATGAATCATCCTTGATTCTAAAGGAGTTTTCCCTAAAACCTTGGAGGCACTTTTTCCTATAAGTCGCTCAACGGCAGGATTTACATATAATCTTTTAAAATCTTTACCGTACCTATAGATAGGGATATCGGCATTTTGTGCCAATGTACGGTATCTCTCTTCATTGTGTTTTAATTCTTCTTGAACATTTAGCATATCTGTAATATCATGCCCGATACCAAGTACACTTAGAATATTTCCTTTTTCATCTTTTTCGGCAACTAATTTAACCTCGTGAATTTCATATTTCCCATCATGTTTAAGTATATCTTGTTTGATAGTGATTGAGTCTTGTTCCTTATTTAAGATACTTTCTATTGCTTTATTTCCTTGGATAAAATGAGAATTAACTTCTATTGTTTTTTTCCCTAAAACTTCATTTGTATTTTGAACACCTAAAGTTTTCATATGAGTTGAGTTAAGATATATATAGCGACCTTCCGTGTTCCATCTTGCAATATTATCGGGCAAGTTTTCCGCTAATGACCTAAACTCTTTTTCTTTTTTTTCTAAAAGTTCTTTATTCTCTTTTCTCTGTGTAATATCTCTCACTGTCCCTACAATATACTCTTTATCTTTAAGTACAAAATAGTTGGCAGAGATCTCTACGGGAAATATCTTTTTGTCTCTCGTCTGATTAAGACTCTCAAAAACAACAGATCCCGCCTTTTTTACCTCCTGCCAATGTTTCGGCCACTGCTCTTTGGTGATATCTGGATTAACGTCATGTACACTGGTTCCTATAAGTTCGTTTTTTGAATAACCGAATTTTTTACATGCCTCTTGATTAGCGTAGACAAATTTTCCCTTTTTGTCAATTAAAAAAGTGATATCTTGATAACAGTCAAAAACAAAATTTAAAAAAGAAAGATCTTTCTCTTTTTCTTTTCGTTTATCTATCTCGATATGAAGCATTTCAATTGCTCTTTGGAGCTCGATAGTACGTTCATAAACACGTTGTTCTAAAGTATTATTAAGATCTTGAAGTGTTTTTTTTGCAATGATTCTCTCTGTTATATCTTCAATAAGCACAAGAATTGAATCAATAGTATTATCTTCTTTATAGAGACAGCTAAAAGCTGTTTGCGTAAAAACAACATTTCCATTTTTATGGATAAATTGTTTTTCAAATTTATACCAAGATAGCTCCCCTGAAAGAAGTTTATTAAATTGTTCTGCCTCTTTATCCAAATCTTGTGCAGGGGTTAATTCTTCCCATGTTATTGTATTAAATTCTTCAAAATTATAACCAAGGATATTACAAAGTTTTTGATTAACCCGAAGCCAGTTTTTATCTTTTGAGATTACCGCCATACCGGTAAGGGGACTTTCAAAAAAATATGAGATTTGTTTTTGCATTCTTTGTTCAACTTGTTTAAACTTAGTAATATTTCTAGCTGTCGTTAGTACACAGTTGATATTTCCAAGATGATTATATTCCGGAGTTGCTCTTATGGAGTAATGTTGATAGATGCCATTATTGTCTTTGTATTTATAATCCCATTCATTTGAAACACCGTTATCTATAACATTGCAAATTTTATTTTGAAACTCTTCTTTGTGTGGTTCTAAGACCCCTGGAACCTCTTTGGGTGTTTTATTTAAAGCTTTATGTGCCGGGATTTCATTGATCCTTTCCCACTCTGAATTGACATAAATTCGTCTACACCGCAGGTCATAACATACTATCGCATCAGGAAGTGCATTCATATAATTGGAGTTATCTATCATCTATTATCCATATCTAAAAAGTATTAATTAAATTTTATAGTATCAATATAAGAGATTATGATAACATAAAAAGGGTCATCTTTCAGTTTCAATTATTTGTAAATGATGTGACCAAAACGTGACTTAAAGAATATTTTTTAAAATGTTTTATGAATTTGAAAATTATTTAGAAGTGTTTGAATAATAAAAAATCATTATAATGACGAGAAAGTTTTAGAAACTTTCCCATTCGTCACTATCATCTTGAGCAGGTTGCTCTTGGATAGGTTGTCCTTTTGGTTTAGAACTTTTTTTCTCCACCTCTTTGGAGGAAGTTACTACCGGCTTATCCTTTGAATTGGAAGGAGTAGGTGTGCTCTTACTAGAAGTTGTCTCTTTTCCAGGAAAGTTCACTCCTTGACCGCTACTAGCTACTTTTGCTTTTACCGTATCTTTACCGGTAAACTCTTTTTCATCGGAATTGGCAACAATAAGTTTGGCAATTTTATCGGTTTGCATAGCAATATCATTTGTTTGACCGGCAGCAGCTGCATTTTTTTGTGTTTGCTGGTCAAGTTCCGTAACCGCATCATTGATTTGTTCGATACCGCTTTGCTGCTCTTTTGAAGCAGCTTCGATATCTTTGATAAGTTCAATTGTTTTAGAGATGTTTTCATTTAATCCATGGTATCCGTTTATCATCTTATCGGCAATTGATTTACCGTGATTTGCTTTTTGTGTAGCATTTTCTACAAGATTTTTAATCTCACTTGCTGCTTCTGCGGATCTACTTGCCAAATTTCTAACTTCTTGTGCAACAACGGCAAATCCTTTTCCTGCTTCACCTGCGGTAGCAGCTTCTACTGCTGCGTTGAGAGATAAAATATTTGTTTGGAATGCAATTTGATCAATAACTGTAATTGCTTCATTAATTGCATTTACTTCATCATTAATATCATCCATAGCATTGGTGGTATCATTTGCCAAATTTTGTCCTTCATTTGCAGATGTTGTAACTTTTGAAGCAAAACCGGACATTTTTACCACATTTTCGGTGTTACTTGTAATAGTGCTTGTCATCTCTTCTAACGCTGCTGCTGTTTCTTCCAAACTTGCCGCTGCTTCGTTTGATGCATTATTGAGTGTTTCTACATTATGAAGTAAAACATCACTACTATTTTGCAGGGTTAAACCATTTGATTTATTTTCTACAAGCATATGGGTAATAATATCCGCCAAGCTATTAATCCCTTTACCGACAGCCCCTATCCCTCTTCCAGATCCATCTTTACCTTGTATTCTTGGGGTAAAATCAAGTTTTGCATAACTCTCAAGTACTTTATTAATCTTGTTAATATCTGAACAAACACGTTTAGCAGTACCCTCAATCATCTCATTAAATGTAGATTTCAACTCTTCAAGGGTTTTATCATGACTGCTTTTGTTTATTTTTTGAGTAAATCTACCTTGATTTACGTCATTTACGACTCTTTTTACATCTTCAATAAGGGCTTTATCCTCTTCAATCAGTGTTCTTGTATTTGTAATGTTATCATTAACCACTTGTGCCATAACCGATATCTCATCTTTTTTCGATGTATCCAACATTTGGATATCTGTAATCTCTTTATTTAAAAATTTAAAGAAATTTAAAAGACCTTTTTGGAAATTTTCAATAGAAGAGTTGATATTTCTACTCAAATAAAAATTAGCACTTATAGTAACTATGATAAGGAGTACAGACATAAATATGAAAAACTTCAAAGATGTTGCTATTAAAGAGTCGATTCCTTCTTTATTTGCATCTATAACTTTGTATGTTTCTCCGGTGAAATAATCCATTGCATCTCTTGTTGCACCGTAATTTTTAAGATAAGTATTATAATAAAAATCTTCAGCTTTTTGCAATTCTCCTGCTTTTATCAACGATACGGCAGTATTGGTATCTTTTTCCCACAAAGCGTAAAAATCGTCAAACTCTTTAAACTTGGTTTGATGGGATGAGAGATCTTCTATGAGAAGTTTTTTGAACTTGTCAAATCGTTGTCTTACTTGCAATAAATTATCCATAACCCCTTCTTTAAGGGTTTTTTCAATGTTTTTATTGCTGTTGATAATTTGCAGTAGGGCAACATTTGATTGGTATGAATCTCTATCTGCTTCTAAGAGATAAGTAACACCTTTATACTCTCTTCCTGTTAAATCATTTACACCTGTCTCTATTTTTAAAATATTTAAAGAAACAAATACTGCAGTTAGTAATGATAATACAATAAGTACTCCAAAGGTACTTAATATTTTATTTTTTATACTCACAGACTCCTCCTTATTATGGTAAGTAAGTATATATTAGTAATAATAAGTCTAAACTTATAAATATCTCAAAAAAGTATTAAAATTGAAAAAAAGTATAAAAATAGTCACATTCTAACACATTTTAGTCATCTCAATGTGACTAAAACGTGACATAATTAAAGTGTTTTTTTATTTTGGCATCTTCTTAGTAATGAATTCGTAGATAGATTTAATATCCGGTTTTGCTACAAACCCATCAATTCCAAGCTTTTCCATTTTGCTTCTAACTGCTCCCGTTGCCATACTTGAATTGATAATTACGGGGATATGGGAATATCGCGGATCGCCTTTTATAAACTCTGTAATCTGGTATCCATTTTTCTCAGGCATCTCTATATCTGTAACCACCATCCCTATTTGTTGTGGATTAAGTGTTTTAATTTTATTTAAAAGTTCTTCTCCGTTGTCGCATATTGCATATTTTACGTTAATTCGATTCAAAAGAGTTTCAATCATTTCTCTTGTAAGGGGGCTGTCATCGGCTACAAGAACTATTTTATCGCTGTTTACCGGTTGGGCATAGCTCATAAGATCTTTACTTGCATTTTCGTTTGTCCAACCTATATCTTCAAGTAACTGTTCTGCATTAAAGACACTACAAAGAAGATCTTTACCGTGAACATTTACGTAAGTTGTATAGATGAGCTTTGAATTTTGATCCTCGGTATGTGAAAGTTCACTACTATTTTTTTCAACAATATTAACCATATCTTTTACCAAAATACCCACTTGTTTATTGCTAAATTCACAAAATACGATAAGTTTGTAATCTTTTATATCCAAAGGAGGATTACCAAGCCACACATCAAGATTCAACAAAGTAATAGGTTCTCCTCTGATAGTAGCAATTCCGGTAATTATTTTATTATCTGTAGGAGTATCGTCGATAACCGTTTCTTCTGTAATTATAAATGCTTTTACTTTGGATATATTTATCGCATATATAGAATCGTTACCGGTATAAAAAACAGCCAGTTGCTGTTGATTTGGCGAACCTTTTCCAAGCATTTGTCCCATATCGCCCTTTGTATTGTCCATAATGTACTCCTCTTATAAGTATTTTACTTTTCGATTGTTTATAGTACAATCTATATGTTCAAGATGAGCTTATAAAATTTGATAAGATGATTGAAATAAGACTAAAATGTGACTTTATTACAGCTTTTAATTTTTTCTTTTAGCGTTATAAAGTCATATTTTGTAGTGTTTATAAAAAATTGACAATTGCACCTAAAATGTTTTCTTGTTATCTATTAGGAGATTTTTTCTAAAAAAACATTAGGTGCTTTATCGTCTGAAATAATGATATTTTCAGTATTGTTTATCCCTTTTGCAGTAACTTGATCTTTCCCTATAAACTCTTTTGCATCTGCATTGGAGACAATAAGTTTTGCGATACCGTCGGTTTGCATCGCTATATCGTTTGTTTGGTTTGCTACTGCTGCATTTTGCTGGGTTTGTTGGTCAAGTTCACTAACCGCGTCGTTTATCTGTTCTATTCCGCTTTGTTGCTCTTTTGAAGCATTTTCTACATCTTTTATAAGATCTATAGTTTTGGAGATATTTTCATTTAATCCATGGTATCCCTTAATCATCTTATCGGCTATCGATTTCCCATGATTTGCTTTTTGCGTGGCGTTTTCAACCAATGCTTTGATATCATTTGCAGCCTCTGCCGATCTACTTGCCAGATTTCTTACTTCTTGAGCTACCACGGCAAAACCTTTTCCTGCTTCCCCAGCTGTTGCAGCCTCAACTGCTGCATTGAGTGAGAGGATATTTGTTTGGAATGCGATTTGATCGATAACGGTAATCGCTTCGTTGATAGCTGTTACTTCATTATTTATATCATCCATAGCATCGGTAGTCTCATTTGCCAATTTTTCCCCTTCGTTTACCGAGTTTGTAACCTGAGAAGCAAAGCCTGACATTTTTACTACATTTTCAGTGTTGTTGGCGATGGTACTTGTAATCTCTTCCAGAGCAGCTGCAGTTTCTTCCAAACTAGCTGCCGCTTCATTAGAAGCATTATTCAACAAAGCTACATTTTTCAGAAGTATATCCGAGCTATCATCGAGTGTGAGACCGTTTGATTTATTTTCTACAAGCATACCTGTAATAGATTCTTTTAAAATATTGATATTATTTATAAATTTATCAAGTACGCCGTCTTTTTCTATATCTTCTATGATAAGCTTTTCTCTATAGTCATACTTGGCATATTGATCAAGAATATCGTTAATCTTTACAAATCTTGCTTTTGTATCATCAATCATAACATTGATATTTTCTTTTAAAAGATTAAGGCTTTTATTGTTTGTCTCTTTTGTAATCTTTTGGCTGTACCATCCGTTTGATACCCTTTTCATAACTTTTTCAGCCTCGTCTATAAGTGTCATATCTTGTTTTATACCATCTTCTATATGGGTTAAATAATCATTAAAACCACGTGCTACTTGTCCTATCTCGTCTTCTGAGACTATATCTACCCTTGAACTTGTATCATTTGATTTTATAAGGGTATGGATTGCATCGTCAAGCTGTTTTAGAGGAGCTATTACTATTTTTCTAAGAGCAAAGGTTAAAAAAACAATGATAGTAACTACAAGCATAACAATTATCTCCAAAGCATTATTGATAATATGTTGGGCAGTCTCAACGGCGTGATTTACTTTTTTCATAGGTTTACCCACAAGGGCAATTCCTAGTTTTTTATTAGCAAAATCTTTTATATCCACAAAACTGTAAAAGTAATCTTTGGTTATAAGTTGTTTATTTTGAAAAAGTTTAGCCATATCGATAGTTTTTGCATCGTTTAAAAACTTTTTATCGATAAATTTTTGGGATATTACATAGTTTTTAAATAATTTTGAGGAATCGATTTTTGCTTTTTTTAAACTCTCATCCATTAAAAGTAAAAAAGCGTTGCCGTCTTTATTAAAATCTTTTGCAACAGAGTTAAGCCCTTGCATAAACTCCAATGAACCAAGCGGTGTACCGTTATCATCATTTACACATACAACAGATCTAAGCGATAATCCCGCTTTTCCTACCTCAAAAGTATTAACTGCTTTGTTCTCTTTGTTTACTTTTACGACACTTGCTCGAAACGAACTTAAATCATCGCCAAATTTATCAAGTTTCCAACTTCGTACAAAAGAGTGGTTCTCTTTGGTATGAACGTGTACTTTGATATTTTTAAAAGGGGTGCTTTTTTTCATTTTTTTTGATATAAACCCAAGTGTTAATATTGCGGTGTCTCTGTCATTATTTCTTAGGGATTCTTTTATCCTTCCGTCATTGGCGATCGAAACGGCATTTGATATACCTACGGCTTTTTTTGCATAAAGCTCATGCTCGGTAGTATTGTGTAACTCTTCAACCGTTTGAAGATAAACTTCCTCTTCTATTTTTGAAGCTTGAAACTCCAAGATTATATAAGCTATAATCAGTGAAACTAAAGCTATCCCTGCAATAGAGATACCAAGCTTGAAAGTTATCGATTTTTTCATAAGTGACCCTTCTATAAAAATTATAAATAATTATAACAATTATTTGGTCACATTATGGTCACTTCTAGGTTGTAATTTTAATATTTATTGAAAATATACTTTAAATATGGGCTTTAAAGAGATTCTGGAAAAATATTAAAGATGTATCAATAAGTAACAATTATGATTTCCTCAAATGTGAAAAATCTCTACCGATAAGCAATAAGCTGACAACTTTACCCTTTGAATCAAGTTCCGGAACCAAACGTTGCTCACCCCAGCCTAAAGTACCGTCAGGCAATCGATAAGAACTTTCGTATATTGTTTCTTTTTTATCTTTTATTGTTTGGGCAAAAATATCTTTAAATTTTTCAAGCTCCGGTAAAGGAGAATATTCATCGGGATGTTTCCCTATAATATCTTCCAAGGGCTTATCCATCAGCTCCAAACCTCTAGGATTTATATAAGTACGGTTCCCCTCTAAATCAAATCTAATAATTACGTCGGGAGAATTTTCTACTATTGCTCTAAATGCCTCTTCACTCTGCTCAAGTGCAAGACGTGTTTTTTTCTCATCAGTTATATTTTTGATTACGGATATACCGATATTTTTACCGCCGAATTGAAAGGCACTTACTTTTACTTCAACATCAATTATTGTCCCGTCTTTTCTTTTATGTTGTGTTTCTATCGCAAATTTTTCTCCATAATCGGCTCGATTTTCAACGTTTTTTAAATCTTTATCAAGATGGATAGTATCAATATCTCTAATTTTCATTGAGAGTAATTCTTCCTTTGTATATCCCAGCATATCACAAGCTGCATCATTAACATAGATAATTATTTGAGTAGATGAAGCAACAATATAGATAGCCTCAGAGGCGCTATTAATAGCCGTGGTTATTAACTCCAATTGTTTTCTTGCATTGATAGGATAACTGTGGGTTAATACACATTTCTCCCCTCGAATATCAAGAATTGAAGCATATGCTAAAGCATACCCTGTTGTACCGTCTTTAGCTTTATATTCAAATTCAAAATCCCTAAGATAACCATCTTTTAAAAGTTTTTCCAAGTATCGTTCTCTATCATCAGGAATTGCAAAAATATTTAACTCTGCAACGCCTTTTCCTCGAACCTCCTCTTTCGTATATTTCGTATAGGTCAGAAAACTATCATTTACATCCAAGTAGATGTTTTGATCCAAGGAAGAGAGGGAAACCGCTGCAGGGCTTGATTGAAACAGTTGTGAGAATTTTTCCTCTCTCTCTTTTATTTCAAGTTCCGCTTTTTTAAGATTAGTGATATTATGGGCTATAGAAATAACACTTTCAACCTCGCCATTTTCATTAAATTCCGGAGTAAAGATAATATTCCACCATTGTCTCTTTCCTTTTAAGTCATTGTAGCTTTCTAACTCGGTTGATTTTTTATTATTTAAAACATAGTAAACTTTTTCTTGAAACTCTTTAGGAACACCGTGCAAAGGTTTATCTTCAGGAGTAGTGCCGAGTACCTCCTTGGAATCTACATCAAAATAATCGGTTACTGCTTTATTAACATATATTCTTCTGCACTCTTTGTCATAACGAGCTAAAAAGTCGGGCATATTTTCTGCAAGAGTTCTTACTTCCCTCTCTTTTTCTGCCAACTCTTTCGTACGCTCTTTTACTTTTTGCTCAAGTGTTGCATTTAAAGCTTTTATCTCCTCTTCTGCTTTTTTAGATTCTGTTATATCTCTTGCTAGACCAAAGATTTGGTAAATTCTTCCATCTTCATTATAAATAGGAGAAAGGGTAGAGTGAAATACCATTTTCCCCTTTGGAAAATGATATTCTCTTGTATAGTGTGTTAGTTTCCCGGCTTTAAGACAAGCTGTGTATTTATGCGTTAGTATATCTCTATATGATCTGGCTACACTAATTAGGACAAAGAATTTAAAGAATTCTGAGTTAAAATAAACTAATTAGGAGACAGGATGTCACGAAGTAAATATAATGAAGAGTTTCGATCTTCAACAGTG
>JBNKLC010000022.1:0-16892 GCA_050292155.1 Arcobacteraceae bacterium | reverse complement strand
ATCTAAAAATGGTATGGTTTATTATCATATACCGATAAACTGGGAGACTCCGGAACTTGATAGGCTTGAACTTTTTTTACATACTTTAAAAATGCTCCAAAAACAAAATAAAAAAGTGTTTATCCACTGTATCAAAAACTATAGAGCTTCTGTTTTTATCCATAGATATAAAAAAGATATTCTAAAACAAAAAGATGTAAAGTTTATAGCTCCAAAAGAATATGTACCAAATGCAACTTGGGGAAAAATTTTATATAACCGCAAATAAGAAGAGGACTAATGCAATCAAATATTACGAGTATCGCTTTGGGGCAAGGACAAACTTACCTAAGAGGGGACAAAGAGTTTCAAAGTGCCTATAAAAAAGATCAATTTTTTAACTCTATAGAGGTAGATGCACTTGGGATAATCGGTGATCAACAAATTGATAAAAGATATCATGGAGGAGTAGACAAAGCCCTGCATATAGGCTCAAACCTTCATTTTGAAAGATTTCAAGAACAATATAAAGATGAACTCGATAGATTAGCTTTTGGATGCAATATTTTTATAGACGGTTACGATGAAAAAGATATTTATGCAGGAGATATTTATAGTATAGGAGATATTGAAGTACAGGTAACACAACCTAGACAGCCGTGTTGGAAAATAGGAGCTTTATTTGGGAAAACGGCAAGTCGCTATATCGTAAAAAACTATGCCACTGGATGGTATGTAAGAGTGCTAAAAGGGGGAACTTTAAATATCAATGAACCTATGATCTTACAAACAAGACTGAGTGAGATTTCTCTATACGATATGGCAAGATATCTTCATATCGCACCAACCGATGAAGAACTTATAAATAAAATTCTCTCTTATGATTTTGTAGCCAGGGCTTATAAAGACGATCTAAAAAAAATATTACTTAAATAATCTCTTTTATATAGTATCGACCGTTTTTTATATCTATTTTTAATTGCATTTCAAATATAGTTGATAGATTTTCATCACTTAGAATCTCTTCTTTCAAACCCTGCTTATAGATTGTATTATTTGCTATCAAAGCTATTTTTGAAATCTCTTCAAATATCTCTTCAAGATGATGCGTTACCAATATTATAGTACTCTTTTTTGAAAGCTTTCTAATAGTTTGTATAAAATCTATCTGTGCTTTTATATCAAGTCCCACAGTAGGTTCATCCAATATAAATGCTTTTGGATCGTGTATAAGAGCACGTGCTACTACGCACTTTCTAAGCTCTCCTGTAGACATACTATCTACTCTTTTTTCTTTTAAGTGCCCTATTTTTAAAAACTCTATCACATTGAGGGCTTTTTTATGTTGTTCATCAGAAAAGTCCTGATGCTTAAATATTCCGATAGTAGCGTAAAAACCACTAAGAACTACTTCATACCCTTTTAAAAATGAAGCATTCATCTGAAAATATATATGAAGATCGTTGGTCACTATTCCTATTTGTTTTTTTAGATCAAATATAGAATATCTACTTTGTCCTAATATCTCTTTTTTAAACCCTTCAACTCTTCTTGGATGGAGTTCGGACTGGATAAGTTTTAAAAGAGTGGACTTCCCTGAACCGTTTGCTCCAAGTATTGCCCAGTGTTCGTTTTGTTTTATTTTTAGATTTATATCTTTTAAAACTATTTTTTCGTCGTATCCTACGTTTATGTTTTTAAAATCTATTATATCCATTGTTCTTATCCGCAACATATATTTTTCCATCACCACTTTACAAAGAGGATGTTTAATATATTTTTTCTCTTCGCTATTATACCTAATAATTTTATTATCATTTTCAATAAATTAAGAAAATAAATTTTTGTTTATATTTTTAGTATCATTCCAACTATTCACTATTTAATTAAACTTTTTTATGTATAATATTTTCTTAAAATTTTAAACTAGTAGGATTTTTTTAATGAAAATACTTAAATTGTTATCAATTGGATTAATAATAACTATTATTTTTACGGGATGTACAAATAATAAATTAACCACAGCTCAAATTAACGATATTAAATCTATATCTATTCATAAACCGAAATTGCCAAAAGATTTGAGTTTTACTATTGATAAAAGTGTACGTTCTTCAGAAGTACAGGATGCCGTAGGTGCAGCTGGTGGTGGACTTCTTCCATCACTAATTGGTGCAATTATAGATAATGGAATTTACTCATATAATCAAAGTGAATTTGAAAAGAAATATGAAAAAGATTTTAATAAAATCAAAAAGTTTACCATTAAAGATCTTGATAAAAACTTAGAAGCAAAAATGTTATTAGCTTTAAAAGACAATGAGTTTTTTAATACAAAAATTCTTGAAAATTCATCAACTTATTTTGGTGCAAATATATATTCATATGGATTAAGAAAAACTTTTGTTGATCAAAATAATAAAGAATATTTAGGTGCAAAAATTAATTTAGAAATATTTTTAATAGATAGTAACGGTAAAAAATTAACCAATAGTAACTTATCCATTTTTTCGAAAGATTCTTATAGTATTTCAAAATTATCAGATAATACTATATTGGTTGAAGAATTGTTTGAACAGGCATATGAAAACTTTGAAAGAGTATTTTCACTATTTATTTCACATATATTAACAAATAAAAAAACCTAACAAGCTATTTGTTGTTGTTGTTTTATTTATAGTTTTTATTACACTAACAATATGTCATTCAAAAAACACCCAACCCCGTAAGGCTTTTTAGAATAATACCTTTTGCCATGCTCCACAATTAAGGCATGATACTCTTGATATATTTGTCTTCTTTGCTCTTTATCAAATATCTCTTTTTCTATCGCATCTTCAAAAAGTTTTTTTAGTTCAATATATTTTGATTTTTGTGTAGCAAGTCCAAGTTCACATAACAATCTTTTGGTATAGGCATCTATTTTAAATTCCGGCTCATTATATCCGTAAAGCAAAATAGAATCGGCGGTCTCTTCTCCTATCCCTTTTACTTTTAAAAGCACTTCTCTATTTGGAGTTTTCCCCTCTAGTTTTTCAAAAAAATCGATAAAGTTTAAAATATAATTTGCTTTTTGATTAAAATATCCCGCGGGTTTTATAGCAACTTTAAGCTCTTCGTTATCCAATTGTTTTATAGCTTTAAGATTCAAGAGATCTAATTTTGCTAAATTATCAAGTGCCTTTTGCACCGATATAAAAGTGGTGTTTTGGGTAAGTATCGATCCAAGTGCCACCTCAAATATTTGATGCTTGTTTTTGGGATAGCTGTAGTCATTTGGATGGTAGCCGATTCCCATAAAAGGCCACCAACCTTGCGGACCGTATTCTTTATAAAGCTTCTCGTAAATTTTTAAGATCATAATTGTATTCTAAAAGGCAGCATAGATGACGGTTCAAATCCACATTTTTTATAAAAATTTTGCCCTTTTGTATTGTCGCTGTCGGTTAGAAGTGTTATCCTTTTAAAGCCATCTTCTTTAAGATATTTTTTTATATATGCAATCAATCTTGTAGCGATCTGCTCTCCTCTGTGACTGCTATCGACTATCATATCTTCCAAGACCGCTACGGGTGCTCCTAAAGCAGTGGAATAGCTGTAAAGAATATTGACCATGGCAACGATATCATCATCTTTTATCGCTACAAAAATATCTCCCAAACTATCACTTTCAATAATCTCTTTTAAGGCTTTTTGTTGCAAATCCTTATCGGGTGTAAATTCCACCTCCATAGAAAAAAGCTGCTCTAAAAGTTCGCAAAGCCGCGGGATATCTTCTATACTAGCTTTTTGTATCAACATCTATACTCCCTTTTCAAGCTCTAATAGTTTTTGTTTTAACCCCAATCCTCCACCAAATCCCGTTAAGCTTCCATTAGTTCCTATAACCCTATGGCAAGGTACTATAATAGAGATAGGGTTTGCCCCGTTTGCATTGGCTACTGCTCGGATTGCTTTTTCATTTCCCAACATTTTAGCTTGTTTTTTATATGTAAATGTCTCTGCATAAGGGATTTGTTGTAAGGCTTTCCATACACTTTTTTGAAATTCCGTACCTAGCATAAGAAGTGGTACATCAAACTGTATTCTTTGTTTTTTAAAATATTGTTCTAGCTCTTTTTTTGTTTGTTCTAAAACCTCATCTTCACGCTCTACAAACTTTGCATCCAAATATTTTTGAATCTTTTTATCATGTTTTGTTCTATTTTTACTCCCCATAAATCCTACAAGGCATAATTTATCCCTATACGATCCAAGTATCAGATCAAATCCAAAATCTCTATAGTAACTTATATTGATTGTTCCCATTTTTTAACCTAACTGCATATTTAAAACTTCTTCGATAAAAACTTCCATATCTAGCTTTCCTCCACCTGCAAAAGTGTTTTGTAAAAATTTATTTATCCCTTTGCCGTTATGTTCAATAATAGGAACTATTTTTATCCCTGTAATCTCCGACATAAAATGTGACTCGTCGCCCGATTCATACGCATGATTTAAAATCGATCTTGAAAAATTATTGAGTATATGATAGTAGATATGTAAAAACTCTAGTTCATGAACCTCTAACGCATAAAGATGGGTCACTATTTTTTCATTTTCTTGGGATATTACCCCTTGAACTTTATTTTGTTTGACACGTATCCCCACCTCTTCTTTTATCTCTCTTACCAAAGCATCTAAAAGTTTTTCATCGGGTTCCAGCGTACCGCCGGGGAATCCCATACGTCCATCCCAACGATCTATCATAATAACGGCAGGGCAGCTTGTATGCTGCATATTATCGATAAAATATTTCCAAGGGGATATTTCCTTGGTATAGATTGCCAAAAATACTGCATTGTCTTTTTTGGAATTTATTTTTCCAAATTCTATTCTATTATTTTCCATATTTTTTAAAGGCAATCGTAAATTTCGCCCCTTGATAAATCACATTTTTAAAATTTATTTCTTCATTACTAGCTTCTATTCTGCCTTGCATATTTTCAATAATTATCCGTGACATATACAATCCTATACCTGTCCCTTCATCTTCCTCTTTCGTAGTAAAATGGCTTTCAAATATATTTGGTAATATATCTGTTGGAATACCCCCTGCATTGTCGTGAAATTCGATAACTATATGGCTGTCGGTTTGATATGTTTTTATTTTTATCACTCGTTCTATATTTTCTTTTTTGATAAGTTCATCTCTGGCATTATTTAAAATATTGATAAAAACTTGTATCAATTCATTTTCATACCCCTCAAAAGAGATATCCTCAAAATCTTCAACAAATGTTATATCTTTATTTTTAAATTTTGCCATCAAGAGCTTGATCGCTTTTCGCACGGCATTTTTAATATTAAACTCTTTTAATACTTTATCATCTTTATAAAAATTTCTAAAGTCATCTATCGTCTCGGAGAGATGAAGTGCAGAAGCAGTTATGATATCCAAACTTTCATCCATCAGTTCTTCATCGAGTATCGCAAATTTTTTTTGTGCTTTTAATCCCGTTGCCGATGTTGTAATCAACGAAAGAGGCTGTCTCCACTGATGTGCAATATTTTCCAGCATCTCCCCCATTTGTGCCATTTTTGACTGCTGTATCAACATCTTTTCATGTTCTGTTAATTTAGCTTCAATGATCTTTTGGTTTGTGATATCCAAAAATGATGCGATGTAATATTTGACTTGATTCTTCTCATCAAGCACCGCCTGAATAATTAAATGCTCACTTACTATATCACCGTTTTTATGTCGGTTAGCTATCTCCCCTATCCAGATTTTATCTATCTCCAAAGCACGGTACATATCTTGGTAAAATTTTTCATCATGTAAACCTGATTTTAATATGGAAGGTGTTTTTCCGATAACTTCCTCTTTTGTATAGCCTGTGATTTTAGTAAATGCTTTATTTACTTGAAGAATTTTTTGATCTTTATCGGTAATTGTCATACCGCTTTGGGTTTCAAAAGCTACTGCGGCTATCTTTTGTGCTTCCAAAGAGTGTTCCAATCTCTCAAACATAACATTGATCTCATCATACAGACGTCCAAATTCACTTGAATCATCTGTATGTAATTTTTTCCCTAAAGAGAAACCAAGATCAACCGTTTCTAAAAAATTAACCAATTTTCTAATAGGCCTTGTAAACCTCATTGCGGCAAAATAGGCAAGGATATAAGAAAAAATTGCCATTGCTATCGCTGCTATGGTAATTATCTCTTTACTTTTAACAACAATATCGGTAAGACTATCAACCTTGAAATCCAACTCTATATACCCTAGATGGGTATTTTGATACTCTGCATCTATTTGGAGTTTTAATATATTGTTTTTAAGTATAAATACTTGTTTGTTGTCTTTTTTTTCAAAAGAAAGCACTTCAAAACTTTTATCATATTTACTATATTGGAAAATCGGTTTTGTTTTTTGATTGTACAACACCATCGTCTCTAACGATTGAAATGATTTTAAATTTGTAGTAATATCAGAAGCAGCAGAAACATCGTTAAGCAAGACAAGTTTTGCAATATCTTGTCCTAAAACTACCCCCACTGTTTGAGCTAACTCCAATGCTTTTTTGTGTTGGTTTTGCATATACCAATAAACAAATATGCCATACCCCACACTGCTTGTAAAAAATGCTACTGCCATAATAATAACAGTAAGTCTGTTTTTAATAGATCGTTTATAATACAATGTAACTTTACTCTTGTTTTTGTTCTGAAGGATTCTTTATAGGAACATTTGTATCATTCCCCCACTCTTTCCAAGAACCATCGTAAACAGAAGGTTTAAATCCAAGTTTTTTCAACACAATATAATTAAGTGCCGCTTCTGCCCCGCCTTGACAATACAAAATAATCTCTTTTTCTTTTGGAATATCCTTATAAATTTTTTCAAGCTCATCAAAATCTTTCATATAATTCCCATCTTTAGAGACTTGAAAGTTATTTGTACAAGCATAATTCAGTGCTGTTGGAATATGTCCGTATCTTTTGGCTATAGATGCTTTCCCCTCATAATGCTCTTTTGCACGACCATCTATTATCGTCTTTTTCCCAATTGCCATCAGTGTACTTAGTTTTGTTTGGATTTGGTTATTATCAACCCGAGGGATAAACTCTTTTTTGAGATTGATAGTTGAATTTGTGGAGATAGCAAAATGTTTTTCAATCTCTTTTCCATAAGCATATTTTAAAATTCCCACATTTTCATGCCCTAAAACTTCCAATATCCAATAAAGTCTTGCTGCCCAAAAAAAATCTCCATTGTCATAAGCTACTACTAAAGAATCTTTATCGATTCCCGCATTACTAAACAGCTCTTGCAAAAAATTTAATTTTGGCATCATCCAGCTTTTCTCATCAAATAGACTCCCAAGCCCCGGCATATTTATTGCACCTTTAATATGCCCTTTATCATACTCTTTTTTCTCTCTTAAATCTACAATTACCACTTTTGAATTATGTATATTCTCTTGAAGCCATTGCATCGGAACAATAGTCGGCATACTTTTTGCGTATAAAACAGTGCTTAAAAAAACAATTGCTAAAAAAATATACTTTTTCATTATAATCTCCTGAATAGATATTCACTCCCGTGAAGATAATACCATTATTTATCTATAAATTCAATTTAATATCAAATTATTATGGTTATAAGATGGTATAATCTATAAAAAAGGAATTATAGTGTTAATAGATAAAAAACAGTTACCTTTGGTTGCTATGGAGTTTATGAATGAAGTGCATCTTGAAGATGTGGATATAATCAATGAACTTTTTGAAAAAATTTTAAAGTATGAAAAAAATCATTCAACCCAAAATGAACAAAAACTAAATAAGCAGTATAAAAAATGGATTGAACACACCGTGAAACATTTTCAAAATGAAGAAGAGATGATGCAGCAAAAAAAATTTCCACCATATCTTATGCATAAAAAAGAACATCAATATGCACTGGATAGAATGCAAGAAATTTTAGAGCAATGGCAAAATACAAAAAATATCAATATTTTAAAAGATTATATGAGCAATGAGCTTTTAAAGTGGCTTACAAACCATATACAAACTATGGATACGGTAACGGCTATGTTTTTAAAAACAGGACTCAGCCCTTGTGCAATGCAACATAAAATTTAATCTAAACAATTACCCGTTTAATAGTCGGTTTTAAACTTGTAAGTATCTCATAAGTAATTGTATTATGCACTTTGGCAAAATGGGTTGCATCATCAAATACACACACCTCATCGTCAGTTGATTTCACAGAAAAACTATCCATAGATACACGACCCAATATCTCTAAACCATTTGCTATTTTTCTTTGTTTTGTGGTATTTGCCCTAAAAAGACCATCGGCATATCCTATATCATAATTAGATACAACCATATCTTTTGGAGCAATAAACTCTTCAGATCCATATCCAACATGATCTCCTTTTTCAATATTTTTTGTAGCTATCTTATTTGCATGCAGTGAAAGAACAGGCTTTAAGTATTTTTGCTCTTCTAAATCCAAATAGCCGTATGTTCCAAGCCCGATACGTGCAATATCATACTTATCCATATCTACATGCAGAGTCCCTGCACTATTGGCACAATGGATTCTAAAAGGATATGAGATATATTTTTTAACCTCAGTTACTGCTTGTAAAAAAAGTTCCTCTTGCTTTTTTGTTATATCATTTAGCTCATCGGAACAACAAAAGTGTGTAAACACTCCGTTTAAGATAAAGTTTTTTTCATCTACAATTTGAAGTGCCTTTTGAATTTTATCTATCGTAATCCCGTTTCTATTCATTCCCGTATCGATTTTAAGCTCAATCTTACTTCCATTAGGAGTAAGTTCCAAATGTTTTAAAGAGTTGATAGAAACGATGATTGAATCATCTTTTTGTGCAGGGATCTCATAAAATACTAAAATAGATTCAAAATTATATTTTTTTGCAATATTTGCTTCGTCCAAATTTCTTACACAAATATGTTTTATCCCATATTCGCTGACCATTGAAGCCATTTGATCTAATCCGTGACCGTAGGCATTGTCTTTTAAGACAGTACATACTTTGTCTTTTATACCGCAAATTTCACTAAAATAATCCAAATTATGAAAAAGATTTTGTTTGTGAAGTTTTATATGAGACATCTGTTTTTTTTATCAGTCTTTTTGTAAAAATTGTGTTCCGATACCGTCACTTGTAAAAAGCTCCAGTAAAATTGAATGTTCTACTCGTCCATCTATAATATGCGCTTTTGTTACACCATTATAAATAGCATCGATACAGCTATCAACTTTCGGGATCATTCCTCCACCGATTGTACCGTCATTTTTATATTTATCCACATCATCTTTATCTAAAGAGTTCAAAAGCTCTCCATCTTTATCTAATACACCCTTTGTATCGGTTAAAAAAAGTACTTTATTTGCTTGTAGTGCAATTGCAACTTTAGAGGCTGCTATATCTGCATTGATATTAAATCCAGGATGATTTGGTTTTGCACTGTTTGCAATAGGGGCAATTACAGGGACAAATCCCTCATCGATCAAATCTTCAATCATTCTATAGTTTATTGAGGTTACGTCTCCGGTGTATCCCCATTTTCCACCCTCTTTTGGCTGAGCCTCTATAGCATTGCTGTCTTTTCCGCTGATTCCTATTGCTTTTGCTCCGTGATAGTTTAAAAGGGATGTGATGTTTTTATTGATCTCTCCACTTAAAACCATCTCCACAATCCGCATACTCTCTTCACAAGTTACCCTGTGACCGTCTACAAACTCCGAGGGGATATCCAACTTTGTGAGCATATCGGATATTTTTGCTCCACCGCCGTGTACGATTACAGGTTTGATCCCCGTTAGTTGTAAAAGGGTAATATCTTGAGCAAATTTTTCTTGAAGTTCAGGGCTGGTTTGAGCCGAACCGCCATACTTGATAACTACAATTTTATTTCTAAATTCTTTTATGTACGGCAATGCATCAAGGAGAGTTTTTATCTGTGCAGTTTTAACTTTCATCTTAAAACCTATATTTTTTATCTTTTAAAAAGACATATTTATTTGGATCTAAACTATCAAAAAAATCTATTATTTTACTGTTTCTTGTTTTTAATGCAAACATATAAGAATCCCCGCTTACATGTGCACCGTTCTCAACCAAAAACTTTACAGCTTCCAAATTATGCTCTTTTATTGCATAATCAATTGCACTGAGTCCCAAAATATCTTTTGCATTGATTTCCGCAGCATATTCCAAAAGAGTTCTCATCGCAGATATATCATTTTTCTTGGCAAAAGTCATCAGAAGAGTAAACCCACTTGGATCTTTTGTATTTGCATCTGCACCGCTTTTTAATAATTCTAAAATTTCTGAAGACATACTATTTACAACTCTCTTTAAAAAATATTTCCATCTTAGGATCAAGACTGTCAAAATAACATACAATAGCCTTAAAATTGCTTTTTAAAGCTAACATATAGCTATGATCATATACCTTGGCTCCATTCTCAACCAAGAATTTTACCATATCTAAGTTATTTTTTTCAATAGCATAATCCAAAGCACTAAATCCCGATAGATCTTTTGCATTTATCGATGCGCCGTGAAACAAAACAGTTTTAACCAATTTTAAATCTGCATATTTCACACAATACATAAGTAGAGTAAAGTTTTTACTGTTTTTAGTATTTGGATCAGCTCCATTATCAAGTAAAAACTCCAATGCCTCCATCTTTGTACACCTTTTTTATAAAATCAATTTTTAAAACTCTCAACTATTGCAGCTGCCGCCATTTTACCGTCTGCTGCTGCCGTAACCGCAAGATCGGCACCTCTAACACTGTCTCCCCCTGCATATATCTTTGGATTGGAAGTTTGACATTTTTGATCTATTTTAATCCCGTTCCAACGATCAAGCTCCAATCCACTATTTTGGATAAACTCTGGTAATTCTTGATCAAAACCAAGTGCCAATATGATTATTTCTGCTTCCTCTTTGTATTCACTTCCGCTTATCTCTTTGACACTTTGTCTTCCTGAGCTATCCGGTTCAGACATCTCCGTTATTATAACATTAACACCATCAATTTCAATTGATTTTGGAGATACGTTAAATACAAACTCAACTCCTTCTTCTTTGGAGTTGATAACCTCTTTTTTAGATCCGGGCATATTCGCTTCATCTCTTCTATAAAGACATTTGACTGATTTTGCCCCCTCTCTAATCGATGTTCTTACACAATCCATTGCAGTATCTCCACCACCGATAACCACCACATTTTTATCACTTACATCAATAAAATTTGAGACCTCTTCATCCTTGTACTTGTCACTCTCTTCGAGAAAGTTTCTTTTTTGGATACCCGTTAAAAATTCCATTGCAAGATATACGTTATCATTGTCTTCACCACTCATCCCAAGTTTTTTACCCTTGGTAGCACCGATTCCGATAAAGACTGCATCATAATTCTCTTCAAGCTCTTCAAAAGATTTATCTTTTCCAATTTCACAATTTGTATGTAGAGTCATACCCGCTTCAACTAAAAAGTCTATTCTTCTTTGTACTCTATATTTATCTAGTTTAAATCCAGGTATTCCATAAGTTAAAAGCCCTCCTGCTTTTGGAGATCTTTCAAACATATCTACATCAACCCCTGCACGCAATAGAAAAGTTGCCGCTGAGATACCTGCAGGTCCACTTCCTATAACTGCAACTTTTTTTCCTATCTTTTGTGTCGTAAATTTTGGTTTTAAACCTTGATCAAATCCTGTTTCACTAATATGTGTCTCAACAGCACCGATTGTGATGGCCCCATGGGTATCATTGAGTGAACAATCCCCTTCACAAAGTACATCTTGAGGACAAATTCTCCCCAAAATTTCAGGGAAAGGAGATGTTTCGTTTGAGATATTAAATGCAAGTTCTATATCGTTGGCTGCAGTTTGTTTTAACCAAGCAGGGATAATATTATGCAGCGGACATTTATTATGACAATATGGATCACCACACCCTATACACCGCTCCGCTTGTTCTTTTGCTTTATGTCTGTCAAATACGTTATAAACTTCTCTAAAATCTTTAATTCTTTCTAATACTCCTCTTTTAGTCGGAGTATTTCTATCTACTTTTGTAAAATTCAACATATCTTAATCTCCATCCTCTGGATTTAACGGTAATACTTTCATATCTTTTGGTTTTACCATCCAGAAGTTTCTAATCTCTGATCTAAAATGATCTAATATATATTTTGCCGTCTCAGAGTCTGTCTGTTCTACGTAGTCTTTTAAAAGATTTTTTAAATAGATTCTCTCCAACTCCGTATCATCGGTATCGATTCTAAGAGCTTCAATAAGTTCTTGATTCATATTATCGATAAATTCTCTATCTTTATCATAAATAAATGAAAGCCCCCCTGTCATACCTGCACCAAAATTAATTCCTGTTTTACCAAGAATTACAACAATACCGCCTGTCATATACTCACAAGCACTATCTCCGGTCCCTTCGACAACTGCTATACATCCTGAGTTTCTCACTGCAAATCGCTCCCCTACGGCTGCTCTAACATACAGTTTTCCACCTGTTGCACCGTAAAGACAAGTATTCCCGGCTCCTGCATAGTCCGGTCCTTGAAGTGTCGGTTTTACTATTATTTTACCGCCGCTCATACCTTTTCCGACATAATCGTTTGCCACACCTTCAAGGGTCATTGTGATACCTTTACTTAAAAAAGTACCAAAAGATTGTCCCGAAACTCCAGTTAGATGATATGTAATCGTATCTTCAGGCAATCCTTCATCTCCATATCTTTTTGCAATCTCTCCTGATGTTAGTGTTCCAAAACTTCTATTTAAATTGCTAATCTCTGCTGAAACTACGATAGGTTTTGTAGGGTTCTCTATAGTTCCTATCACTTTTCTAAGAAGTTTTTTAGACTCTTCATTTTTATCATACGGTTCGTTTGATGCCACTTGACAGGTATCAACCCCGTCAATTTTTCTAAGGATATTTTGGAAATCAAACTTTTTGGCAAACTCATCGTCAATCACTTCAAGTAGATCACTTCTACCTATGATATCTTCCATTTTTGTATACCCAAGGGCTGCTAAAATTTCACGCACGTCTTCTGCTAAAAATGTAAAATATGAGATCAACCGCTCAACCGTTCCGCTAAATTTTTCCCTTAAATCATCATCTTGGGTTGCAACACCCACACTACATTTATTTGTATGACAAATTCTAAGAATTTTACATCCAAGCAATGTAAGGGCTGCCGTACCAAATGCGTAACTTTCTGCTCCAAGCATTGCCGCTTTTACAACATCGATACCCGATTTTAATCCACCATCGGTTTGTAAATGGACCATCGATCGTAGATGGTTGGCTTTTAGGGCATTATGCGCTTCGCTTAGTCCCATCTCCCAAGGATTTCCTGCATACTTAATGGAAGTCAGAGGTGCTGCTCCAGTTCCTCCGTCGGCTCCACTGATGATAATTTTATCTGCATAGGCTTTTGCAACACCCGCAGCAATAGTTCCAACTCCGATTGAAGATACAAGTTTTACGGTAACTCTTGCCGTTGGATTGATCTGTTTGAGATCAAATATAAGTTGTGCCAAATCCTCAATTGAATAAATATCATGATGAGGAGGAGGAGAGATAAGAGTAACTCCTTGGGTTGTATGTCTTAATTTTGCAATCATCTCGGTAACTTTAGCACCTGGTAATTGTCCACCTTCTCCTGGTTTTGCACCTTGCGCAAGTTTAATTTGCAACTCTTCACAATTTACCAAATAGCCCGGAGTTACTCCAAATCTTCCAGATGCTATCTGCTTGATTTTTGAATTTTTTAAAGTATTAAATCTCTCAGGGTCTTCTCCACCCTCTCCCGAGTTTGATTGTGCACCGATTGTATTCATAGCCATAGCTATAGCTTCATGAGCTTCAACGGAAATAGACCCACAAGACATTGCAGCTGCGGCAAATCTTTTAAATATCTCCTCTTTTGATTCAACATCGTCTTTACAAACAGGTGTTTTATCGCTGTTAAATTTTAAAAAGTCTCTAATAAACTTTTTATCTCTATTTTCAACAAGTCTTTTTAACTCTTTAAAGTCACTGATATCTTCTTTAGATGTTGCATTTTTATTATGCATTGCATGGGTAACAGCTGGAGCATAATCATGATACTCTCCACCATGGGTATATTTGTAAAATCCACCCATTTCAAGAGGAAACATTGTCTTATCGTCAAAAAATGCTTCATAATGGAGTTTTTCAATTCTTTTTTCAATATCTTCATAACAAAGACCCGCAAGTTCACTGTTCGCATGATGGAAACATTCAGTTACAACTTCGTCACTTAACCCAATAATATCAAACAGCGATGAGTTTCTATAACTTGCCATTGTTGAAATTCCCATTTTAGACATGATTTTTAAAATTCCGGCACCCATAGCTTTTGCAGAGTTTTTAAGCTTTTGTTGTAACTCATACTCTGAGATATTTTTTCTTTCATAAAAAGAGATTATAGAAGCATACATCATGTATGGATAAATCACTGCCGCACCAAATGCGAAAAGAACGGCTGCCGCATGAGGATCGTAAATCTCACTTGATACACATGCAATTGATACTTTACTTCTAATTTTATCTGCAAGAAGTTGCTGATTGATATAACCTACTGCAAATACCATCGGTATCAATTTTTTATTTTCACTTATTGCTCTGTCATCAAGAATTACAACGCTTACATTATCGTTGATAACTGCATCTTTTACATCATCATAAAGTTTTTGCAGACTACTATGAAGATCTGTTTCAAATGTTGTATTAAAAGTTCTATTCTTATAATCTTCGTCATAAAATTCTGATTTTTCATCCCCAAATCGTAAAAGCACATCATATTTTTCTTTCATCAAAATAGGACTTGCCGCTTTAATTCTTTTAGAGTTTTTTGGACACTCTTCAAGGATATTATACGCGTGACCGATACCTGTATTTAAAGACATTACAATCTTTTCTCTGTATGGGTCGATTGGAGGATTTGTTACTTGGGCAAATTTTTGTCTAAAAAAATCGGTAAAGTTTCTATTTGCATTGGAAAAACATGCCAAAGGAGTATCGTCTCCCATAGATCCTGTAGGCTCTTTTGCTTCATCTGCCATAGGGATAATCATCTGATCCAAAGTTTCATAAGTTATGTTTGCATATTTTTGTCTTTTGTAAATATCGTTAAATTTATAATCATCAAGATCCAAAAATGTATCTTCCACATATTCTTGAAGATATTTCATATTTTTAGTCAGCCACTTTTCATAGTTTTGAACCGATTTAAGATAATTATTAATATCTCCATTTTTAAAGATTACCCCGTTCTCAAGATCAATTCCTATCATTTGACCCGATTGTAATCTTCCTCTATCAATAATTTCATCGTCTTCGAAAAGGACTGTACCGTATTCACTTGTGACAAAGATTCTGTCATCTTTTGTTCTAAAATACTTTGAAGGTCTCAAACCGTTTCTATCTATCAAACACCCTATATGTCTCCCGTCGGTTAAAGAAACCGCTGCAGGACCGTCCCATGCTTCGAATCTGATAGCATTAAACTCATAAAATGAACGCAAATCACTATCCATATACGGAGCATTTTGCCAAGGTGCAGGGACTAATGCTCTTGCAGCTTTAAAGAAATCCATCCCGTTTACCATCAAAAATTCAAACATATTATCCAAACTGGCACTATCACTTCCACCATCTTGTAAAATAGGGAAAATTCTTTGTAGCTCCTCATCGGTAAAAACTTCCGATTTGATAGATTCTGTTTTAACGGCTACATTAAATCTATTTGCTTCAATTGAGTTAATCTCTCCGTTGTGTGCAATACCTCTAAAAGGTTGAGCCAGTCTCCATTTAGGAAGAGTATTTGTTGAAAATCTTTGATGAAAAAGGGCAAAAGAGATTTTAAAATCGGGATCGTTTAAATCAACATAAAACTGCTTAATAGTCGTAGGCATCACAAGCCCTTTATAAGCAATCACTTTTGAGCTGAATGTAGGGATATAAAAATCTTCACTCTCTTTTAAATGATGCTCCGCTTCTTTTCTTGCTAAATATAGCATTGCTTCAAATCTTTTTGAGCTTACTAAAGTATTTGGTACTACAAAAACTTGTACCATTTTTGGTAAAATAGAAAGTGCAAACTCTCCAAGTGCCGAAGTATCCACGGGTACTTCTCTATTTAAAACAACTTTTAAATCATTTTTATCACAGTAATTTCTAAAAATATCCAACTGTGCTTCATCTTTTGCAAATACAAATGCCACGGCATATTGTTTCGGAAGATCGACATCTTCTTGTAATGCAACTTTTCTCATAAATTCATCAGGCATAGAAAGAAGCAATCCACTTCCGTCTCCCGATTTTCCATCAGCGGCGATGGCACCTCTATGCATCATACGTTCTAGTGACGTGATGGCATCTTCAAGGTTCTGATGTGTTTGTTTGTTTTTTAGGTGAGCGACAAGACCAAACCCACAATTATCTTTAAATGAAGTTAATTTGTCTAAATTACAACCCATTATGTTCCTTTGTTAAGATTATCTCTGAAATACGTAGTAAGTAGTATCAACTAAAATTGAGATAAATTAAGATTATATTCTTTTATAATGGGGGGATTGTATCTAAATAATATTTAAAATGTTGTTAAACATAAAATCTTATAAAATAAAAAAGGTAATGGAGAGCCATTACCTTTTTAGAATTTTTAAAAAATTATTTTCTAACAAGAATAAGTAGACTTAAACTCAAAAGCAGTAGGTCTAGCTTCGTCAGGCCATACTTGAGTTTCAAATTTATATCCTTGGTATGTATCAATGAAATCTTGCGTAAATACCGGTTTTAAGAAGTCATTATCTCTA
>JBNKLC010000021.1:0-9018 GCA_050292155.1 Arcobacteraceae bacterium | reverse complement strand
AAATTATTGGTCTCCTCGTACTTGTTAGCTTTGAGTAGATATGTGTCAATATCAACAGATGCTCCTATCTTGGCTAAAAAGGCTATTGTATCAGTTTCAAATCCAATTATTGGAGTAGAAATCTCTTCATCTGTTGAAAATGACAAGACTATTTCTAATCGTGTTGTCACATTAAACTTTTGTTTTATTTCATTAATTACATCAACTTTATTTTCTAAGGTTTTTACTAATACTGCTGTCATATCGTAAATATCAATTATTTCGTCAATAATATTTTCTGATGAAAATATCCAAGAACTAAATTTTGGTAATTTCCCAGATGGTAGACTGTTTTTTAACCTAATACTGCTAGGTTGAATTTTTAGTAATTTTGTTATTTCATTGGGATTGAAATCATCCCCATCAAATGCAAAATATACTCTACCCTCATTCTTTCTCAACTAAATTCCTTTTGTAAGCTAACTATTTATTAGTCATACATTATATATAAATTACCTATAAAATCACTTAATATCTTATCATTTAAAATGTTATACTATTAAATACGGCTAAACTCCTAAAAATAGGCTATTTTAAGATAAAGGTATTGTATTCTGCAATATTTTTTATAAAGTTTCAAGTCTTTCTATACACTTCTTATGTTGGACTATTAAGATATATCCTTAATAGCTTATCAAAATGTATGGATATTAAGCAAAAAACTCAATAGTTTAGCAAAATGTTAAATATATTAGGAGTGAAATATGGGAAAAAATTACTTGATATTATATAAGTGTAGATTTAAATAAAGGCGATATAAAATCGCCTCTTGATTTTTTAAATTTTAAAGTAATGCCATTACTTCATTTGCAGCTTTAATAGTCGCTTCTATATCCCCATCAGTCATACTATCACAGATAAATCCTGCTTCATATTGTGAACAAGCGAAATAAAAGCCACGTTTAAGCATCTCATTATGGAATTTTGCAAATCTATCAAAATCACACTTTCCTACCTCTTTCATATTGTGTGGAACCTCTTCACAGAAGAAGAAGCCAAACATACTTCCTCTTGTATCAACTTGGAGTGGGATATTATGTTTTGTTGCTACCTCTTTGAGTCCTGATGTAAGTTTGACAGCTTTTGCATTTAATCTATTGTAAATATCTTTATCGCTTTTTAGTTTTCTTAGGCTTGTAAGACCTGCTGCCATTGCTACTGGGTTACCGCTGAGTGTTCCTGCTTGGTATATTTTCCCCTCGGGGCTTAGTTGGGACATGATTGCATTGGTTCCTGCAAATGCTCCTACAGGCATCCCTCCTCCGATTACTTTACCGAATGTTACCATATCGGGAACTGTTTTGACTATACCTTGTGCACCTTTTAGACTTGTTCTAAATCCACTCATCACTTCATCAAAGATAAGTATTGCACCGTGTTTATCGCAAAGTTCTCGTGCCTTTGCCAAAAACTCCTCATCTGCAGGGACAAATCCCATATTACCCGCCATCGGTTCAATGATGATACAAGCTATATCATCCGATTCGCTAAAACACTTTTCCAGTTGTTCGATATTGTTATATTCTGTTAAAAGGGTGTGTTTTGTAAGATCACTTGGAACTCCCGGAGAACTAGGAGCTCCAAATGTAGCCATACCGCTTCCTGCAGCTACAAGTAAGCTGTCGCTATGCCCGTGATAGCATCCCTCGAACTTCACTATATCGTTTTTACCGGTAACTCCACGTGCTACTCTAATTGCACTCATAACTGCTTCTGTTCCGCTGCTTACAAATCGTATCTTGTCTATATTGTCAAACATCTCTACTATTTCATCTGCCAACTCGGTCTCAAGCTCTGTCGGTGCGCCAAATGAAAGCCCTTTTTTTACCGTCTCTAACACGGCATTTTCAATATCGCTGTCACAGTGTCCAAATATTAAAGGTCCCCAGCTTTGTACAAAATCAAGATATCTATTGCCATCTATATCTACAAGATAACTCCCCTCTCCACGCTCTATAAACGGAGGTGTCCCTATCACTCCGCCAAAGGCACGTACGGGAGAATCAACTCCACCGGGAATCACTTTTTTTGCTTCTTCGTATGCTGTTATACTTTTATCAAACATTCTATATACTTCCTACTCTTATTTTTTGTAAAGGGCATTATACTATAATAAATTGATGAAAAACTTCATTCTACCGTTAGCCGTTGCATTTTTATTGTCATTGTTATTACACTCTATTTTTTATGGAACCCTTAACCATAGTCTACATAAAGAAAAACTTGATATAAATAGTTCTACTAAAAAAATGAAAAATAAAAAGGGATACACTTCTATAAAATATGTACGACTGCAAAAGCCAAAACCTCAAAAACCCGTAAAAAAAGCGGCAAAACCTATTCAAAAAAAGAGAAAAACTATTACAAAAAGTCCCCTGCTTAAAAAAGTAAAAACCATAAAACTTCCCAAAACAACCAATACACCGGATCTCAAAAAGCTTTTTACACTTTCCAAAAAAGAAAAAGAGGAAGAGCAACAAAAAATAGAAGAGATACGAAAAGAGATGAGGGAACTTCAAAAACTTGATAAACAAACACAACAATATATCAAACTCTACGGAGAACAATATTTTAGTTTTTCAAAAGAGCAAAAAAGATACTTAAAACAAAATCTAAATATCATAGGGAGAATTACCCAAAGATATCTAAGATACCCTACTCTTTCAGGAAGACTTGGGCAACACGGTATGAATATAGTTGAATTTACACTCCATCCAAACGGCGATATAAGCGATCTTATGATAACCGACGGTTCAGGCTATACAATGCTTGATAAGAACTCGATCAAAACAATAGAACTTGCATATAAAGACTATCCAAAACCGGATAAACCGACCAAAATAAAAATCTATGTAAAATATATTTTATACTAAAATGAAAATATCAGTTATCATACCCACTTTTAACCGTGCCGAGCATCTTCCAAAAGCTATACGGTCGGTTTTAGACCAAACCATAAAAGCAGATGAGATAATCGTTGTCGATGACGGTTCAAACGATAATACAAAAAATATCTTACAAGACTACCCTATTAAATATTTTTATCAAGAAAACCAAGGCGTAAGCAGTGCTAGAAACAAAGGGATAAAACTAGCGAAAAATGAGTGGATATGTTTTTTGGATAGTGATGATATTTGGGAGTGTAATAAGTTGGAAAAGCAGATAACGTTTCACAAACAAAATCATGATATTTTATTCTCTTATACCGATGAAACGTGGCTGTTTAACGGTAAAACTATAAAACAAAAAGCACACCAGCAAAAAAAAGACAAAACTACTTTTACCACGCATCTACCAAATACTTTTATCGGTACATCTACAGTTATGCTAAATAAAAGTATATTGGATACAATCGGTAACTTCGATACCAATCTAATAGCTTGTGAAGATTATGACCTTTGGCTTAGAATTCTTCTAAAACACCAAGTGGGGTATATAGATGATAAGCTTATCCAAAAAATAGCAGGACATAAAGGGCAACTCTCTTTTGAAACTCCTCTACAAGACAAATATCGTATTCAAGCTCTTTTAAAACATATCAACTCGCCATACAAAGATGAGGTAATAAACGAGCTTATAAAAAAATGCAATATTTTAATCAAAGGTGCCGTAAAACACAACAACCAAAAGATACAAAACTACTACCAAGAGCTAAAAGATACACTTACTTAATAGCTGTTAATATCTTATACTCCTCTAAAGCATAATCATCGGTCATCCCGCTTATATAATCGATAAGTAATCTTACCCGAAAATACCACTCTAAAATAGTGTACCTCTGTATATCGGAAGAATCCAGTATTTTAGTATCCTCTTTGTATGCTACTATCTGTTTTGAGGAGAGTCTTTTAATCAATTTTGAAGAGACAAGGCAACTTATATCTTTGCTGTTCCCCTCCACCAATGATTGAAACTGTTTTGCGGTAAGATTTAACAGTGGTTTATAGATATCCAAAAGTGTATTTACTATTCTGTATCCTTGGAGTTCAAGTTGCTGTACTTCTTTGTTTTGGTAGATATATTTTGTGGATATATTTTGGAGTATTTTTACCGCTTTATAGTACTTGCTCTGTTTGTCAAACTCTAAAAGTGCTTCACTAAAAGTACCGTTAAAAATCGCTTTATGATTTTTTATGTATATATTAGCAACGTGCTGTACCAGTGAGCCTACCAACTTTGCCCTTACGATGGTAAAAAACATATTAAATTGATATGCTTCATCGTTTTTCTTTACCTCTTGGTATTTATCTTCGATAAGTTCCAGTAAATAGTGTTCATTTTCCTTTTCACACTCTGTTTTTATTAAACTATAGACATTATCCAAGCTTAGTATCCCTTTTTCGACTGCATCTTCTAAATCCGCTGTCAGATATGAGATATCATCGGCTGCTTCCATGATATAAGTAAGTGGAAATCTATGTCCAGATTTTACCTCTAAAGTATCTTGTATCTCTTTGATAAACTCCCGTTCACTATAATAAAATCCCGGTTTTTTTTGTAAATAGTAAAGTTCGCTATCCTCTAGCGGTTTTTTCTCATATGCACCTCGCGTATATTTAAGCACGGAGAGAATTTGGGTATAAGATAAATTAAGCCTTTGAAGCTTTGTGATAAGTCTTATGGCTTGAGCATTGCCGTCATAGTTACAAATGTCTTGTTTAAGCTGTTCTCTTAACTCTTCTGTCTCCTTAGTGGTTGCTTGAAAATTTTTTAAGATAGGCAGAGCATTTTTTTTGATCCATTGATTGATGGTCTCCTCTGCAGAGTGTCCAAAAGGGGGATTGCCTATATCATGGAGTAAACTTGTCATCTCTGCAGTTGAGACAAAGGCATTATCTAACCCCTCTAGTCCATAATCTTTTCCCTCCTCTTGCAGTTTTGCAAGGATTGTTTTAGCTATATATCTTGCACTCTGCCCCACTTCCAATGAGTGAGTAAGTCTCGTACGTATTGAAGCGTTTAGTTCAAGTGCAAATACCTGTGTTCGTTTTTGCAGTCGTCTAAATGCAGGAGATGAGAGGATTCTTCCCCTATCACTTTCAATCGATGCGTTAATATCTTTTATCGGATAAAACTGTCTATGGGTTGTAAGTTTTGTTTTATAGTCAATCATGGGAGCTATTATACATAAATTGGGCTAAAGCTACTTTATGCTACCCTACGAAAAATCAAAACTAACAGGAAATTAAATGGCCAATATTCAATCTCTTAGAGGGATGAAAGATATTATTGATAATGAAAGCGAACTTTTTACCTACTTTGTAGAAAACTGTTCACGTATTGCGAAAAAATACGGTTATAGTTATATTGAGACACCTATTTTGGAAGAAACTGCACTATTTAAAAGAAGTGTCGGAGAGAGTTCCGATATCGTAAGCAAAGAGATGTACCAGTTTATCGACAAAGGGGAAAACGACGTATGTCTAAGACCTGAGGGAACTGCAGGGGTTGTACGGTGGTTTGTACAAAATAAAAAAGATAGAGCCGGTGGGGTAACCAGAGTATATTACCACGGTCCTATGTTTCGATATGAAAGACCGCAAAAAGGGAGACTTAGAGAATTTCATCAGTTTGGATGTGAATCTTTTGGGGAAGCTAGTGTATATGAAGATGCTACGATTATTTTAATGATCCACGAGATGCTTACGTTTTTTGGTATCGGATATAAACTGCAGCTTAACTCTTTAGGGGATAGCAACTGTATGCCCCAATATAAAGACAACCTTATCAAACACCTTAACGAACTCACTTTATGTGAAGATTGCAATAGAAGAATTACGACCAATCCTATTAGAGTACTTGATTGTAAAAATGAAAACTGTCAAAATGAGCTTGTAAATGCTCCAAAGATTACCGATTCTCTTTGTGAAGAGTGTGACAGCGACTTTGAACAACTCAAATCAATCTTAGATACAAATGGAATCGCTTATGAAGTAGATTCTTCCCTTGTTAGGGGACTTGATTACTATACCAAAACAGCATTTGAGTTTGTAAGTGATGAGATCGGTGCACAAAGTGCCATCGCAGGTGGTGGAAGATATGATAGATTGATTGAATTTTTAGGGGGTAAAAGCACCCCTGCAGTTGGTTTTGCAATAGGGATTGAAAGATTACTTGAACTTATTAAGATGAAAGAATCTAAAGAAGAAATTCTTTACATCGGTGCTATGAGTGAAGATGCTATCCCTAAAGTATTCTCATTGGTTGCCCAAAAAAGACTTGAAAGTAAGGTTATAACTGATTATAAAAGCAGAGGTTTTTCAAAACATCTTAACAATGCAGCTAAACAAGGAGCTTCAACCGTGGCGCTTATAGGGGAAAATGAACTGCAAAAAAATACGATCTGGATAAAAGATTTAGAATCTAAAAAAGAAACGGTAATAAAAATAGAAGATTTCTAATCTTTAATATAATAACCAAAATTAGTGACATAATTGTGACACATTTTTAGGACATTTTTTAAGTTCCTTCAAGAAAAATTAAGTTATGATTTAAAAAAATAACTTAAAAAGAAGGAAATTTTACATATGTCAATATTTTCATTTTCAAAAACGGAAGAGGAAAAAGCTCAATTAGAAGCTTTGGATGCCAACTACGCTATTATTTCGTTTAAAAACGATGGTACTATCCTTAGTGCAAACCAAAATTTTACTACAGCTTTAGGATATGAATCCAGCAATGAGTTTATAGGTAAACATCATAGAATTTTTTGTGATACTGCATATACAAGCAGTAACGAATATCAACAGTTTTGGGATGATTTAAATCAGGGGCAAACACAAACTGCCGAATTTAAAAGAATCAAAAAAAACGGTGATGCTATTTTTATACAAGCTTCTTATATACCTATAAAAGACGGTTCGGGTAGAGTAACCAAAGTTATAAAATTTGCCCAAGATATTACTCAGAGAAAACTACAATCCCTTGATTATGAAGGTCAAATCGATGCTATAGGAAAATCACAGGCCGTGATTGAGTTTAATATGGACGGTACGGTTATTACTGCAAACGATAACTTTCTTAATACCTTAGGATATACGTTAGGAGAGATTCAAGGGAAACATCATAGTATGTTTTGTGAAGAGTCTTATAAAAATTCAAGTGCCTATCCGGAATTTTGGAAAAAACTCAATAGTGGAGAATTTGATGCAGGAGAATACCTAAGAATAGGAAAAGGGGGTAAAGAGGTTTGGATACAAGCATCATATAACCCTATTTTTGATTTTAACGGAAAACCTTTTAAGGTTGTAAAATATGCAACAGATACTACAGATAGAAAAAACCTTATTTTTGATATTGATGACAATGTACAAAAATTGACATCATCACTTACAAATCTTTCCCATGCGGCAGAAGAGATGTCTGATGGTGCAAAAGTTACTATGGACGGTTCGGAGAGCATATCTGCTTCTATCACACAAATCAATCAAGCAGTAGTTGATCTCTCTGAAAAAATCGAAACGATGTTGGCTTCAATTAGAACTATTGCCCAAGAATCATCTAAGAGTGAAAGAATTGCCCAAGAAGCACAAACCCAATCAAAAGATACCACCTCTTCAATGGTACAACTCAATGAAGAATCTCAAAAAATAGGCGAAACTATCAATGTTATCACACAAATAGCATTTCAAACAAATATTTTATCTCTAAATGCTGCCGTTGAAGCAGCAACTGCAGGGGAAGCAGGAAAAGGATTTGCCGTAGTTGCCCAAGAAGTACGAAATCTTGCTTCAAGATCGGATGAAGCTGCAAAAGAGATTACCGAAGCAATTACACAAATTCAATCTCTGGTAACAAGTTCTCTTGATTCGATTCATACTATTGATAAAACCATCGAAGATATATCTTCAATGTCAAGTAATATTTCTGATTCTATGAAAGAACAGGAAAATATCACAAATATCCTCTCAAGTACTGCACTAGAAACCAGCCAAGGGGTTAATGAGATTACAAATACCATGGTAGGTGTTTCAAAGAGTGCACAAAACAGCGGTGTCAAATCACAAGAAACACTTGATGCGACCAATGATTTAGTAACCGTATCTAACGATTTGATAAATATTTTAGGAAATCTAAAGTAACTTTTTAAAGTTACTTTATTTTTCAAAGAACAGGTATAATATTACTTTCTTCTCCCCTTTGACTTTCAAAGTAACCTTTAAACTGATATGCTTCCAATAGAGACTTTTTTAATCTCTCATCCATTTGGGAACTCTTTTCGATAGATAAATTTTTATTCAATATCAAAGAAACTACATCTCCTGTATAATCAATCAAAAAGAGATTACCTGTTGCATTATACAAAGATACAAGATAGAAATATCGATTGTGTAGACCCAACTGATATATATCCCCGTTGTTTAATTTAAAAGATTTCTTTTTGACCAATCCTTTAATATTTTCTCTTAAAAAATCTTGATAATATCCATCTGCCAATCCAGTCCATGCACAATGTGTTTTAAGATTGATATAATCAATTTGATGTTTTTCATTTTCAAAGAAAAAGCTATTTTGTAGACAACCACCTGTTTTATAAGTTTGTTTTCCCTGCGTCAAAACAGTAACAGTGGTATTGTTTGTATTGATTGTTATTTTATCTTTAGTATCTTGTACAAACGGTGTTATCGAGGAACACGCAGTAAAAATAAAAGTTACAAATACAAAAATAGAATATCTCATAATCAACCCCTTTTTTTCAGATTTACTTTTTAAAGTATAAATAAAAAACCTTAATTGTAAGCTGTCAGTTTAGAGTATTTTTATTTTTTAATTTTGTATATTTTTACGATAAGATGAAATGCAACGGGAAATAAAAGATAAATGAGCCTATAAAGTTATCTGATCTGTCAACACTTTATAGGACACAAAACAATTAATTCTATATAGCCATTTCTAAACGTAACATTTCCTCTTCAAATTCATATGGGGACATATAATTATTTGATGAATGAATTCTTTTTCTATTATAAAAAATCTCTA